>JANQWK010000064.1 GCA_030729925.1 Saprospiraceae bacterium | reverse complement strand
AGGAGGTTGTGCAAAATCATTTTCAAAAACTGCTTGTCTGACTTTATCCATATAGGCTCATCCTCCGGATAAGCTTTCTTGAAGATTACCTGCTTACGCACAAACAAACTCTCAAACTCTCCGCTGATCTCCTCAAATAATGCGTTGATATCCAATGCTTCTTCCTGGGGTAGCAAGGGGCTGTAATCCAGCTTCGACAAAATCAGGATATCATTGATCAGTTTCAACAACCGCTGGGCATTGCTTTTTATGGTCTGCAGCAAGCCAAATTCCCTGCTCGAGGGTTTGAATCGCTCTTCCAATAACCCTGCCGGCCCCAGGATCAAAGCAATCGGGGTGCGGAACTCATGGCTGATATTCGCAAAAAAATGGTCTTTTTCCAGGTTTTGGCGTTGCAGCTCGGCTGCCTGCTCCTCAATGAGTTGTTTGTCGGCGGTAATTTTGGCAGTGCTCTTTTCAACCAGTTCCTGCAGAATCCGGTTTTGTTCATCGCGCCGCCGGATCTGGCTCACTCCACCCCAAATCAGCCCTGCAATCAAGCCAATCGAACCCGTGAAGATAAACCAGGGGCGCAGATACAGCGGTGCAATAACATTTACCGGAATCCGAAGATAGCTGTCACTAAATTCCAGATCCCTATCCCTCGCTCGAATTTCAATATCGTATTTCCCGTAGGGCAAGGTAGGAATTTGTAAGGCAGAAGTGGTCATTTCTATCCACTGGTTGTGCTTTCCGTCTCCCAGCCGATATGCATAACTCACTCCTCCTGCAATGTCGTAATCGTTTACGGCAAATGAAGCATTGAGGTTGATCTCCCGGGGAAGGATGTCAATGCGCCTGTCGGCAAAAAAAGATCCCGTTTTTGCTACCTCTACACCCTCTTGGCGATCGTACAACACCAGCGAAACAAGGTCTATTCTTTTGGCTGCCAGCTTGTCCGGATCAAACACAAAGTCATCCGGATCAAACCGGGTGATCCCGTTCAAACTTCCAAAATAAATATACCCGTTGGCGTCCTGCTCGTGGGAAATTCGGTTAAACTCATTGTGAGAGATACCATGTTCCGTTGTAAAATTTCTGCTTATGCCCGTAGCTTTGTGGTATTGAATGATCCCATAATTGCTGCTCAACCACAAAAAACCGTGCCGGTCTTCAAAAATCCCATACAGGTTACTGTCGTACAGTCCTTCCGCTTCTGTAATAAGTTGGGATCGCTCCAATTCCGGCTCCCAGCGAACCAACCCCTCTCTGCTGGCCAACCAAATCACTCCGTTTTCGTCCCGATGTATATGCCGGATATCCAGTGCCGGAATGTAATTTTCCCCTTCCCCAAAAACAGAATAATGCGCCGTGATCTCCCCTCCTTTTTCCCAGCGGTAAATCCCTTGATTGGAGTACAGCCACAATACGGTCGGACTATACTCAAAAAAACCATAGACCTCTGCTGTTTGAAAGTCAGGAAAATCCCCATAACCAGTGAACGGAACAAAATCTTTTTCCGCAAAGCGTGACCACCAACTCCCGCTGGAGTTCGACACCAACAAAGAATCACCCATGCTGTAGAGCCCAAAAGTGTATCCATTGCCGTCCGTATCAAGAACGCTGTAGGTATCAACTGTTTTCCCAAAGGGATCATAAGCAATCAATTGATTGCCCAGTACCCATATCCGACTATTGACAGCGTCCCAGATCACATCGGAGGTTCCATTGTTGGTAAAAAGCAATTGTTCGGTAACCCTCGACAGCGGATCGTAGCTCCAAAGATAATTATTGGCAGAAAAGAAAATCTGCCCGTTAGGGCACGCAGCAATACCCCTGATAGAATACTCATGGGAGAACTCATCCTTGGAAGCATCCTTCCATTGTATGCGATCGAAAGCATTGACCCCGAATTCCAGTTGCTTTAAGCCCTCCAAACTGCCAAACCAAATACTGTTGTCGCTGTCAAACGTTCCTGTGTACGTGGACTGTAAAAAGGGCTGTTTGGGGCTGGTGTACGGCAAACCCGTCCTCAAATTGGCAAGCTCAAGCTTCCCACCATACAACAAAAACACATCTCCAGTATGTCGGTTGTAGCCAAAACTGCTGTTGTAGCTTCTGATTCCATCGTTATCCAAATCAATTCCGGGAAACAAAGTCTCCAAAGTAATCCGTTCAAAGTCGCCATTTTTATGCAGTAAGCCCAAGCTGTTTTTGGTCACACAAAGCAGCTCATCCGATTCTGTGTCGGCAACGTGAATGAGGTCTTTTATGTCGAAATAGCGCAACCGATCCGGTGTCCAATGACCCAAAACCCGATGCGTTTCCCGATTAGCCATCTCACTGATCATCCATACCCCACTACTGTTTTGCATAGGGAACGCAAAACTAAAGTCAGGGCTAATGCACGTAGCTTCCCCTTGCCACGCTCCCCCCTCGTACGCATGTCGCCAAAGTTCTCCCGTTCGGGTCAGCAAAAAAAAGTCGCCCTTTTCGTCAATCGTTACATCCTTTACCCCATTCAGGTCTATTCCCTCCGGGAAAAAAACTAGAGTACTCCATTCGCTTCTGTCGTATTCGTCGAACACCTTGAACCCAGAGCCGTTTCCATCCTCGTATTGCACCCAAATCCTGCCATCCGCATCCTGACAGCGAATGC
>JANQWK010000063.1 GCA_030729925.1 Saprospiraceae bacterium | reverse complement strand
AGGAGGTTGTGCAAAATCATTTTCAAAAACTGCTTGTCTGACTTTATCCATATAGCCTCATCCTCCCGATAAGCTTTCTTGAAGATTACCTGCTTACGCGCAAACAAACTCTCAAACTCTCCGCTGATCTCCTCAAATAATGCGTTGATATCTAATACGTCTTCCTGGGGAAGCAAGGGACTGTAATCCAGCTTCGACAAAATCAGGATATCGTTGATCAGCTTTAACAGCCGCTGGGCATTATGTTTTATGGTCTGCAGCAAGCCAAATTCCCTGCTCGAGGGCCTGAACCGCTCTTCCAATAACCCTGCCGGCCCCAGGATCAAAGCAATCGGGGTCCGGAACTCATGGCTGATATTCGCAAAAAAACGATCTTTTTCCAGGTTTTGACGTTGCAGCTCGGCTGCCTGGTCCTCAATGAGTTGTTTGTCGGCTCTAATTTGGGCGGTACTCTTTTCAACCAGTTCCTGCAGAATCCGGTTTTGTTCATCGCGCAGCCGGATCTTTCGGATCGCAATCCAGACCAGCACTGCAAAACAGCCGAGGATACCAGTCAAGATAAACCACGGGCGCAAATACAGCGGCGGAATAACATTTAACGGAATCCGAAGGTAGCTGTCCTTAAATTCCAGATCGCCGTCACGTGCGCGGATTTCAATATCGTATTTTCCGTAAGGCAAGCTGGGAATTTGTAACGCAGGAGAAGCCATCTCTATCCACTGGTCATTCTTTCCATCCAGCAAGCGATACGCGTAGCTTACACCCCCTGCAATGTCGTAATCGTTTACGGCAAATGAAGCATTGAGGTTGATCTCCCGGGGAAGAATGTCAATGCGCCTGTCGGCAAAAAAAGATTCCGTTTTTGGCACTTCAACGCCCTGTTTTCGATCAAACAACGCCAACGAAACGAGATCTACGCTTTTGGCTGCCAAATTACCCGGATCAAACACAAAGTCATCCGGATGAAACCGGGTGATCCCGTTCAAACTTCCAAAATAGATATAGCCATTCTCATCCTGCTCGTGGGAAATTCGGTTAAACTCGTTGTGGGAAATTCCATGTTCTGTGGTAAAATTCCTGCTTATGCCGGTGGCTTTGTGGTATTGAATGATCCCATAATTGCTGCTCAACCACAAAAAACCATGCCGGTCTTCAAAAATCCCATACAGGTTACTGTCGTACAGTCCTTCTGCTTCTGTAATTAACTGGGATCGCTCCAATTCCGGCTCCCAGCGAACCAACCCCTCTCTGCTGGCCAACCAAATGACCCCGTTTGTATCCCGATGTATATGTCGGATATCCAGTGCCGGAATGTAATATTCCCCTTCCCCGAAAACAGAATAATGCGCCGTGATCGCTCCTCCTTTTTCCCAGCGGTAAATCCCCTGATTGGAGTACAACCACAATACGGTAGGACTATACTCAAAAAAACCGTAAATATCTGCCGTTTTTACCTCAGGAAAATCCCCATAAGCCCCAAACGGCTCAAACCTTCTATCCGCCAGGTGTAGCACCCAACCTCCATGGGAATTCGACAAAAACAAGGAATCACCCATGCTATAGAGACCAAAAGTGTATCCGTTACTCGCAGCTTCGGGAATAGGGTATGTTTCAACCCTTTTCCCAAAGGGATCATAACCAACTAATTCTCCATTACCCAGCATCCATATCCGACTATTATCAGCGTCCCAGATCACGTCAGAGGTTCCATTGTTCGTAAAAAGCAATCGCTCGGTAACCCTCGACAGCGGATCGTAGCTCCAAAGGTAATTATTGGCAGAAAAGAAAATTTGCCCGTTAGGGCACGCGGCGATACCCCTGACAGAATACTCGTGGGAAAACTGATCCATGGAAGGATCCTTCCATTGAATGCGATCGAAAGCATTAATCCGGAATTCCAGTTGTTTTAAACCCTCCAAACTGCCAAACCAAATACTGTTATCGCTGTCAAACGTTCCTGTGTACGTGGATTGTAAAAAGGGCTGTTTGGGGATGTTATACGGCAAGCCCGTCTTCCAGTTGGCAAGCTTAAGTTCGCCATTATACAACAAAAACATATCTCCGGTATATCGGTTATAGCCAAAACTGCTGTTGTAGCTTCTCATTCCATCGTTACCCAAATCAAATCCGGGAAATAAAGACTCCAAAGCGATCCGTTCAAAGTCGCCAGTTTCGTACAACAAGCCCAAACCGGTTTTGGTCACGCAAAACAGCTTCTCCGGTTCTGTACTGGCTACATAAATGAGGTCTTCTATGTCGAAATAATCCAGCCGACCCGGTATCCAATGACCTAAAACCCGATGCGCTTCACCATTGGCCATCTCACTGATTATCCATATCCCACCGCTGTTGTTCTTCGGAAACGCAAAACTAAAATCCGGGCTAATGCAACCGGCCTGCCTTTGCCACTCCCGATCTTCGTTCGGGTACTGCCAAAGCTCTCCTGTTACAGTCAGCAAGAAAAAATCCCCTCGGGTATCCGTTGTTACATCCTTGATGGCATTAATATCTACGCCATCCGGCAAAAAAACGGAATCGTCCAATATGCTTCTGTCGTATTCGTCAAAAACCCTGAATCCTAAGTTACTTCCATCCTCGTATTGCACCCAAATCCTGCCATCCGCATCCTGACAGCGAATGCT
>JANQWK010000062.1 GCA_030729925.1 Saprospiraceae bacterium | reverse complement strand
ATGTCCTGGGCACTTCCAGTTCTTATGTGGCAACCAGTCCGGGAACTTATATCCTCACCGTGACCCACACAGAATTTGGTTGTCAGGCCAGGGACACGGTGGTAGTGACGCCTGATTTGGTTCCTACTGCCAATGCAGGGTCTGATCGGGCTATTACCTGTGCGGTGTCCACAGCACAGTTGCGTGCGGATACCACCCAACGGAATCTGGTTTCTTATGCCTGGAGCAGTCCCGATGGCGGGATGGTTACTCCTGGTCAGGAGAATCTGTACAATCCGCTGGTGACTGCCGTGGGTACTTACGTATTGCAGGTTACCCGCAACGACAATGGTTGTTTTGCTACCGATACGGTGCGGGTCAACGATCGCACTGCGCCACCGGTGATGAATTCTCCGGATGTGAATTTGGCCTGTGGGGGAGAACCCAGGACTATCTTTGCAGCCTTTGAGATCCCCGGCCCTCCGGCAGAATTTGTGTGGACTACTTTAAGTGGAGATACGATTAGCTTTAGCAACACCGTAACCGTCAGTCAGGCCGGGCAGTATATTGTGACCGGTAGAGATGACTTTACCGGCTGTAGTGTTACCGATACTGTGACGGTATCGCCGGGTAACGACTTTCCTGAAATCAACGCAGGACCTGATTTGGAGTTCGACTGTGCTGCCGATTCGTTGGTGGTATTGGCACAGACCGATGCGACCAACTACACCATTGAATGGCTCACCTTGGATGGGGGTAATATTACCAGTTCCAGGGAAGACCTTAGAGTGGTGCTGGGTGGCCCCGGAATGTATCAGGTCGTCGTTAACGATCTTGATCGTTTTTGTACCGCCAGGGACACGATTGTCGTAACAGACATCCGGGAACTTCCCAGCATTGTGCTGGAAGATTCTATCGCCTTGAATTGTACCACCCAGTCTATCGTACTGGATGCCACGGGCTCTTCCAGTGGCTCCGGTTTTTCCAACGCATGGATAAAAGACGGGGTGATCATTGGGGAAAACACCTATAATATTGGGGTAAACGAGCCTGGCCTATACGTTTTTGAACTGACCAATTCCGCCACAGGTTGTACGGCCAGGGAGGTGATCGAAGTCGTTAAAGATGCCAACACGCCTACGGTAAGCATTGCCGAGCCGGCATTTCAGATTGGTTGTGCGTTTGATACCATAGCCCTGGTCGCATCTGTATTGGAGGATATTGCAAACTTCTCGGTTGAATGGAGAACCATCAACAACAGTGGCCGGATTGTTTCTCCTACCAACCAGCTCAACGTTTCGGTGGACAAAGGCGGTTTGTACCAAGTTTTGGTGCGCAATACAGACAACGATTGCGTAGGTACAGCCACGTTTGAAGTGACAGAAAACTTTACCGAACCGGTAGCGGATGCCGGGGTGGACAAATTTATCGGATGCAACAGCGACACGGTGTTAATCGGCGGAGCAAGTTCCCAGGGCGCTTTTTTCCGGTACGCCTGGGCAGCTATCCAGGAAGGCGGCGAAACCCGCCCTCCGTTTGACGACTCCACACTCGTAACCCTTCCAGGGATCTACGAATTAACGGTTACCGATACCAGAAATGGCTGTACTGCTACAGACCAGGTGCAGGTCATTGCCAATGTGGCGATCCCCAAAATTGTGATCAAGGATCCCGGGACGCTGACCTGTGCTGAAGATATTATTACCCTGGATGCCATGGGGTCGGATTTCGGAACGGGCTTTACAGCGGATTGGAGAGGGCTTGATTTCAATGATCTTACGATAAAAGAAACGGGTAATCCTCTGGTGATCAACGTAGTAGAAGAAGGATTTTACGAACTAACCATCACCAATGGTGCGACGGGTTGTTTTACTAAGGATACGGTATTTGTGGAGTCGAACCAATCGCTGCCGGTAGTCATTTTTGATGCAGCGCCGGTGATCAGTTGCCAGGAGCAAACTGCGGTGATCAGTGCCAAAAGGTCGTTTTTGCCAAGTCAGTTTACCCCGGTTTGGACATCGGTCAACCCGGCCAATACGGTTACTCCGGCCGATACGAATGATTTGGTTGCCGTAGTGAGTGGTCCGGGTCAGTATGTACTGGAACTGATGCTCAGCAACAATGGATGTTCTGCAATGGACACCATAACCGTTACGGCTGATGCTGAAACACCGGGGGCGGTAATTGCAGAGGCAGGTGAGCTGGAGTGCGGAGGCACGCTTACCTTGGATGGTACAGAATCCTCTTCGGGAGAAAACTTTATCTACCAATGGGTGGTTGTCGGCGGCAGCGGAACGATTGAAAACGATACCAGCCTGATGCCTACCATAAATGCGGCCGGCGTATATGCGCTCGTGGTAACCAATCCTGATAATGGCTGTTCGGATACGGCAACCGTAATGGTTAACCTGAGTACCGATAATTTGCCGCAGGCTATGGCGGGTGAAGATGTACAGGTCTGTGAAGACGGTGCTACCCTCAACGCCGAGTTGCCTGTTGGCGTGACGGGGGCATGGCGCGTGAGCAGCGGGGGAACTGCCATGTTGGATATGCCTTTGGATCCGGTAACTTTTGTAAGTAACTTAAGGACAGGTAGTAATACTTTTGTGTGGTCGCTTTCGGGAGAGGGATGTGAAAATTACAGTTCCGACTCGGTAGTCGTGACCCTGATTGCTGCGCCGGAGGCGAGGGATGACCGTTATACCTTACCTTTTGGTACAGCGGCGGTCAACATTAACCTGGCAGCCAATGATATCCTTGAAGGGGTGGGTGCGTATGCTATTGAACTGGTAAGCAATCCGAAATTGGGTGATTTGTCTGGTTTTGACAATGGCATGGGGGTTTATGCGGCTAAACCTGGTTTGGTAGGTGTAGATACTTTTACGTACCGTATTTGCAGTGTGTTGTGCCCGGATAACTGTTCTGAGGCACAGGTTGAGATTACAATAGAGGCAGATGACAATCCTGAGGTGAGCCGAGATAGTATGCCAAATGGCATTACGCCCAACGGTGATGGGCTGAACGATGCATTTGTATTTGATGCCTTATTGGCCAGCCCGAACGCTTTCCCGGACAATGAAATGATTATTTTCAACCGCTGGGGCGACATCGTGTTTGAGGCGAAGCCTTATCTCAACAACTGGCAGGGTACCAACACCGCCGGGGAGGATCTTCCTACGGGAACTTACTATTACATTCTTCGTTTGGATCTGGCCAATGGAAAGATCATTCGGGGGGATGTAACGATTGTCCGATAACGCTAAAAAAAGGGGGGAGTAACTTGAATGTTACTCCCCCCTTTTTTTTAAGGGCTGCCTTAAATCACAAATGCGGTAGCTCCAAATGCCGCTCCGGCACCCGAGCCTACAAATGCGATAGTTTCACCGGAATGTATCTTGCCCTGTTGCCAGGCGTCGTGGAAGGCCATGGGCAGGCAAGCTGCCCCGGTATAGGCGTATCGGTGCATGATGTTGTGGCTAAGTTCGGGAGCACATTCCAGGGCCTGAAGGGTGTGCTGAATACTTTGAACATTGATCTGGGTAAAGAAGAAATGGTTAAAGTCTGATACGGGAACCTCTATTTTTTGGCCCAAGTCCCGGATCAGTTGTGTCCAGGTTTTGCTATTAAGGTCTTCGGGAAACTTTTCCCGCGCTTCCAGAACATCTTGGTAGATGCCCATATAATCAAAATAACTTCCGTCGGTGATGAATTTACTCCCGAGATATCCTTTTCCCGAAGGGGTAGCCCCCAGGATAACTGCACCCGCACCATCGCCGAAGATCGTAGCAGTTTTTTTGTCCTTTTTATCCAGAAATTTGCTCACAGCATAGGCTCCGATCACCATAATAGTTTGAAAATCTGAATCTTGTCGGATAAACTTTGCTGCAATATCGAGACCGTTGAGAAAACCTGCGCAGGCATTGTTAAGGTCGAAAGTGGCTGCTTGTCCGGCTCCGAGTCGGTGCTGCAAGGCGGCGGAAGAAGCGGGGGAGGTCACCTCCGGGGTATCGGTAGCCAGTATGATCAGGTCGAGTTGAGCGGGTCGGATGCCGGTATTGGCCAGCGCCTCCCGTGCTGCTTGTTCGGCAAGGTCCAACAGACCTTCCGTTTCGCTGCACCAATATCGTTGATAGATGTTCAAGTTTTCTTCCAGCCATGGGCCTACCGGTTTGTCAAATATCGCATCAAACCAACTGTTGGGGTAAACGGTAGGCGGAACCCCTACTCCGGAACCCAGTATGCGTGCGTTGTTCATACGGTTGGACGTCTTTTGTTGGTCCACCAGGTGGCCAGTACAACCGGCGTATTGCTGAGGAGCAGGGCGATGGCGCCTGTAAGACCCGGATTGCCAAAGGCCAGCCCGGATTCCGGGAAAAGGGTGGTACCGTAAAAAAACAATCCAAAGTGGATGACAATGGCCACAAGAGAGGCAATCCACACGAGCGTCATGGAGACCTTTTCAAAAAGGACGCCCATGAGCAGGGGAGGAACGGTTGCCAAAACCAGTCCATAGACTCCGGTTTGACCGAAAATACCCAAAAGTTTGGGCGGATGCAGGTTGACGAAATAGACACTTACCGCAAGCAAAATCAGCACGAGGTGGCTGGCGCGGTAGGCGATGCGCATCTGAGCCTCAGGACTTCTTTTTCCGGCACCAAAGCGGTTCATCAGGTTGAGGACAAAGTCATTGGCGGTGATGGTAGAAATCCCCACGAGTAGTCCGTCGAGTGTGGACATCGCTGCGGCCAGCAGGACGATGCTGATCAGGGTAAACACCCAGTCGGGAAAAACCTGCTGCAAATAGACGGTCATGACAAGATCTTGCCGAAATGCCCCGGTAGTCGGATCCATAAGGGCTTCTGCGGGGACGGCAACTCTCGCCCAGAATCCAACCAGCAATAGTAATAGAAACAAAAAGAAACCTATTCCAAATACTCCGATATATCTTTTCACGGCCTGGTCGGACTTCACGTAAAGCGCTTTGGTCAGAATATGGGGTTGGCATACCAGCGCTGCCCCAATCAAAAAGCCGGACACGTAGATAGAAAAGAAGTCATTGTAGAGTTTGCTTTCCGGATTGACCAGTTTGACGAGATTGGGATCTATAGCCGCAACCTGCTGCCAAAAGGGAGGATCGCTTTTCAGCATGATCACCAGACCCGAATACACGACCATCAGCGTCACAAGGATCATCAGAGAGCCTTGAAATACATTGGTATAGACATGTGCGTAGGTTCCTCCCAGGAAAACATAAGCTGTCACAAAAACCAGGGTAATCATCAGGGCGGTTTCGTTATTGACTTGCAGGAGTTTTTGCATGACAATGGAAATTCCACCCACGAGTAACACGATAAAGGCAAAAGAAAAGAGGTTGACGATAGAAAAATAGAGCGCGAAATTTTTCGAGCTGTAGCGCTTTCCGATCCAGTCCGGAATCGTGAGGGCCTGACTGGCAGCTCCGATGCGGCGGAACCGGAACGACAGTAGGATCAGCATGCCGACAAAGCCGAGATATACCGAGCCCGCCAAGTGCATCCAGGCAGCCCAGCCGTCCACATATACAAAACCGGGATTGATAATGAAAGTAGAAGCCGAGGCAGTACTGGCTGCGAGGGTGATGCCTACCACAAGCGGAGACATATCTCCACTGCCGATGGCAAAACTCCCGAAGTCGCGGGTCTTTTTGAAACCCAACCAGCCCAACCAGGCCGTTCCACCGAGGTAGATCGCAAACAAGATCCAGGCAAGCGTCATAGTTTTATTTTTTCTCTGCCAAAAAAGTCTGAATAGCTGCTACGATGGCGCGGGCGCCGGTTTCGTACAGCATGGTAAAATGATTGCCGGGCACCTGTACAAATCTGCCATCGGGCAACATGGCGACGGTTTCCCTTGCGTATGCCTCCGGCAAAATGGGTGCTCCCAGGGCATATACGCCATCGGCCTGAATCAGCAGGGCGGGTTGTTCTACCTGCCGAATCAGGGAAATCCAGTCAATTCCGCTCCCCAGGAGTCCTTGTATGGCCATTTGGATATGCTCAAAACTGGAGCGGTGTTGTACCCTGCCATCGGGAAGGGTTTCCACATCTGCCACGTAGTAAGCCTCCATTTCGGGATTCCAGATGCCGTCCAGGTACTCGGCTTGTCGGATGTGATCTCGAAAAGCATCGAAAGAAGCATAAGGCGGTTGCTGGAGCCTAAGGGTAGAAGGAGCCACCATAGCCTGCACATTTTCGTGCAGCCGGGCCGCTGCATCCATGATGATGACCTTCCGGGCATATTGGGGATATTGTGCAGCGATATATACGCTGAGCAGGGCACCAAACGAGTGTCCGCCCAGGATGATATTTTCCAATTGTAATGCCTCTATGACGGCTATGACGTCTGCCGCATGTGCTTCCATCGAGTAGGGGCCTTCGGGCTTGTCGCTTTTCCCCCTGCCCCTCAGGTCAATGGACACCACTCTGGCCAGTTGGCTCAGACCGGCGGACATTAGTCCTTCGAAGCAGGCAGCATTGGCGGAAAGTCCGTGCAGCAGCACCAATGTATGGGGAGCATCGCCGGGATAATCGAGGCAATGCACGGTAATTTGGTTCGTCTTAATGTAATGTTCCATCCATTTGTCGCTTTAAGTAAGCATCCCTGATTTCTCTTTTGAGGGTTTTGCCTGCTACATTTCGGGGGAAATCTTCCAGGATAAACAAATTGCTCAGTTTTTGGAATCGGGCTTCCACCCGTTCATTGACCCAGTGTAGCAGTTCCTCCGGATCGGGCCGGGATGTTGTTTTGCACAATACCGCGGCTACCGGGGTCTCCCCCCAACGTTCGTGGGGTGCCCCAAAAACAGCCGCATCTTTTACCGCAGGGTGTTTGACCAAAATGGCCTCGATGTCCTGCGGATATACATTTACACTGCCGGAGATAATCAGGTCTTTTTTCCTGCCGGTAAGAAACAGAAACCCGTCGTCATCGAGGTAGCCCAAATCACCTGTATATAACCAGCCATCTTTTATGGCTTCGGCGGTAAGTTCGGGTTTTTTGTAATATCCCTGCATGAGTAGAGGCCCCCGACCGGTAATTTCTCCAATTTCGTTGGGGGACAGGGCTGTACCTTTCTCGTCCACGATTTTTATTTCCATCAGAGAGGGTGGATATCCAACAGAGGCTCCCTTGCGAGGGTAATCAAATTTGTCCAAAATGGTCATGAAGCCTTCGGTCAGACCGTATAACTCATAAAAGACTCCGGGGATACGCTCGTCCAATGCTTTTTTGTGTGCCGGGTGCAAGGGCGCGCCAACAGTCATGATCATCTCCAGGGAGGGCAGGTTGTCGCGGGTAAAGTCGGGATCCTCCAGCATTTGGACAATCTGGGAGGGAACCAGGGTAGTATGGGTAACCTTCTCGGTTCGAATTGCATGAATGACCTCTTTTACCTCAAAGTGTTCCTGCAGGATATAAGTAGCCCCCAAGAACATCGAAGGCATGAGGGTCAGGAAGGCACCATTAAAAATAATAGATCCACTGTGTAGGATGGTACTTTCCGGTTGGATTCTAAAATAGTTGGCAAACAAGCTCATGTACAAGGCCCTGACCTGATGGCTGATCATGATGCCTTTGGGTTCGCCAGTAGTTCCGCTGCTGTATATAATATTGTACAAATCAGCGGGCAGCATACCAGGATCCGGAGGTGGGGTATGGGGTGCTGCTGCACATTTTTCTTCGTATGCAATGGCGCGTGCTGTTACTACTTCGTCAGTACACCAGATGCGGGTGGAGAAAAAATCGGATGTGGCAGCCGGCAAGGCATACAAATGGGGCAGCATATCTCCGGTGGTCACAATGAGCGACAAATCTGCACTGACCAGCAGATTGTGCAATCCGGATCCTCTCAACAGTGGGCTCAAAGGCACCACTACCGCTCCTATTTTGGCAGCAGCCCAATAGATCTCATAAAGGGGTCTTCCATTGGGCAACAGGGTGGCGATGTGGCTACCTTTGCCCAGGCCGGCCTGGAGAAAAGCGTGGGCGACCTGATTGGTGCGCAGATCAAGTTCGCGGAAAGTCCAGCGGGTGTCCCCGCAAACAAAAGCCGGATGCTCGGGTTTGTACTTGCCGTGACCCGAAAGCACTTTGCCAATATCAATCATAGGCTATTTTTTTCAGCACGAGTAAAATTAAAGGTAGTATCTGCCCGTGGGCAAATACTACCTCATATTAAGCATTAATCCAGGTTATTTCTTCTTGCTTGGAGGTAAATTTATCTGCAATTGCAAGGTATATAAGCCTTTTGTGGGTGCCGTTGCGGTAAACTCTCGCAGTTCCTGATTGAAAAGGTTGCTGGCTGCTGCAGAGAGGATGAATTTTTCGTTGAAACGATAGCCGAAGCTAAGGTCTATGGTGAAGAAGTCACCCAGAGGACCATAGTTGAACGTATCTGCGCTGCGCGCATTTTCGATGATCGGTTTGCCGCGGTACAACAACGGCTGTCCGTTTTCGTCGGTCAAGGTTTCGGAAGCAATCTGGAAGCTGGAGAAGTAGTTATACGCCTGTACCCAGCGGCCGAAGATACTGCCGAAGAACTTATCCCCGCGGTAGTCCAATCCGAGGTTGAATTTATGGGTTGGAGCATTTACCAGAATATCCAGTTCGTTGATTCTGCCGTCTTTGGTGAAGTCATTGTCGGCGTTATCTTCATCTACTGACCAGTCGAAGTAAGAATAGTTGGCATACGCACTCAACTGTGGGGAGAAATAGTAGGTCAATCCCAGGTCTAATCCATAAGTATTGACTTCCCCGAAATTGACATAGGTAGCTACGAAGTCACCGGGCTGGAAAATACCGCGTTGGAACTCGCCGATGGGTCGGTCGCCGCGCTGGGTTACAATAGGACCACCTGCAAAAGCCAACGGGGTAATTGATACTGCCGGGCTCAGGAAGTTTTTGTTGATGTTGTAATAGGCATTCACATCCAAAAAGAACTTATTTTTCACCAGCTCTCCGCGGTATCCGGTTTCAAAAGTCTGAATCTCCTCTACTGCCTGTGGCTCGATCACACTGCCATCCGACAAGGTGAATCCATCGGAGTTGCCCAGGATCAGGCCACCGAATATTTTGGTAAACATATTGAAGATGGTCGGAGCAGCAATCCCTTTGCCATAGGTAAGTCGCCAGGTGCCTTTGTCGCCCACTTTCAACAAACCGAATTTCGGAACCACGTTAAACTCATACACATCGTGATAGTCCAATCGAGCCGCAGCAAGCGCACGCCAGCCTCCGTTGAAGTCGTAAGTAAAGTGCGCATAGCCACCGTATTGGTTGACTACAATGGCGTCGCCGTTCCAGTAGCTATTGGAAGCATCCTCGATCAGGTAAGTTCCAAGACTATTAGCACGGTCGTTTTGCCATTGCAGTCCGGCGATCATGCTCAGTTTGCCAAAAGTATTGTTGTATTGAAACTCCGCATTCCAGCGACTGGATGCATCGCTGAACAGGGCGCCGCTGGCATAGGACTGAGGTCCCCGTGCCTGTGCATCGCTCAGTCCTGCAGAAAGGCCGCGGTAGTATTGTTTGGTGCGCTCGTCAATGGAGTAGGTGCTGTCGGTGCGACTACCCGTGTGATAGACCTGTGCAAACCAGTTGTCGCCACTCAGTTTGAGCTGACCATAAAAAATTTGCCAGTCTTTGATCTGGTTGCGACCCACGTTGGTAGCAGACAAATAATTGCTGTTGCTGAATCCTCCGTTCAGGGTAACATCCAGTTTGTCGGTCGGACTATAAATCAACGACGCTTCGGTCTGCACAAAGTCAATCCCCCTGTCCAACTCCAGCTCGTTATAGCCTTCCGCCTGTCCGTCGGGTATCGGTTGTCCATTGGCATTAAACCTGCCTACCCGGTCAATAAACACAGAGTCGGAATACTCAAACTCCTCCGTTTGGGTGTAAGCACCCGTGATTTTGTAGGCAAACTTATCACTGACAACCTGTGCGTGTCGGAATCGGGCAGAATAAAACCCGGCACCGTCACCATTTACACCCAGGTTGGCCGCGAAAGTCGTACCCTGGTACCTGCGCGGATCCTTTGTGATCGTATTGATCAAACCATTGTGCGCGTTGGGGCCATACAGCGTAGCATTGGGACCGAGAATCACCTCAAACCGCTCTACATCCTCCTTGACCACGGTAGATAGCGGGCCCAGTGGAAGACCGGTTGCCACCAGCGTAGAAAACCTCCCATCATTGACCTGCATGTTTTTCGAGTTGAAGTTCGAATTGAATCCCCGGATGTTGAAACCGGCAATCGCCGCCCCTGCCCGGAAATAATCAATCCCCTTCTGACGGGCGATCAACTCGGCCGGGTTACCCGCATAAGCCTCGATCTCCTCAGCCAAAACCGTTTCTATCGTCGCCGGACTTTCCGTGATTTTTTCCACAGTTTTACTGCCCGAAACCACAACCGTGTTTAGCGAAAACCCTTCGGTCAATCCAAAGTCTAAAGTAACCGTTTCTCCCGCTTTTACTTCGGCTACCTTTTCCAGACTGGAAAAACCGGTAAAGGAGGCGATCAGGGTATAGGTTCCCGGAGCCAGCGAAAGACTGTATTTGCCATCCAAGTCAGCGGCCGTACCCTTGCTGGTACTCAAAACCAACACGTTGGCGCCCGGTAACGCCTCCCCGTTGAGATCGGTGATGGTTCCGCTGATGGTGCCCTGCTGGGCAAAACCGGTCAGCATCAGCCCAAAGGCCAATATTAATGTAAAAATGCTTTTCATACTACAAGAAGGTTTTGGTGAAGGTTAAAACTTTTTTCTGTTTCGCAGCTAGCTACCAAATCAAATACACAGATTTTATGGAACTGTAAAAATTAATTTGGCAACTCTAAAGTAAGGATCGCTGTAAAAAAAGAAACCCCCTTTAATCAGAAAAGACCTTTGGACTATGCAGTTTTTTTTGTTTTTTAATTTTAATAAATCATTGATTAGCATAGTTTTTAAAGGTTAAAATAGATGGGTTGACTCAATTGTTAGGGATTGTTGTGTTTTTTGTTCAGCATCAGTTTTCTTCATTTGCGATTTCTATATTTTTTTGTTTTGGATTTCGTAAAAAATCAAAAAATAAGGTCTGTATTTTAGATTTTTTTGAATAATTTAACCTTCCGACTAATCTCACGCTAAGTTTAGACTTGCCTGACCGAAACAAAACCAAAACCCATTTTTTGTTTGAAAAAATACTGCCTATGTTAAGTAGTGACCAGGGGCTATATACCCCTTCTTTGGAAAAAGATTCCTGTGGTACGGGGATGATTGTGCGCATGGATGGAACGCGTAGTCATGCGCTGGTTCGCGATGCTTTGCTGATGTTGTCGAACATGGAGCATCGGGGTGCGTGTGGGTGTGAGGCGAATACGGGTGATGGGGCAGGGATTATGGTACAGATTCCGGATGCATTTTTGAGGGCTTCGGTAGCCTTTGAGTTACCTGAAGCGGGGGCTTATGGATTGGGGATGCTTTTTTTGCCGTTGGATGAAGCGATACGCGATGCGATAAAGGCGCTGATTGTCAAGGTGGTGGAGGATTTGGGGTTTGTGGTGCTGGGGTATCGTTCGGTTCCCGTGCTTGACGGGAGTCTGGGAGATAGTGCCAGGGCTACCCAACCGGTGATGGAGCAGTTGTTTGTGCGGATGCGGGAATCGGCTTCGGAGGAAGAACTGGAGCGGCGTTTGTTTGTGATGGCGCATCAGCTGACGCATGCTGTTTTGCGGGCTTTGCCCGATGCGGGTGGAGATTTTTACCTTGCTTCGTTGAGTAGTCGTACGGTGGTGTATAAGGGGATGCTGACGACTTATCAGCTTCCTGTTTATTTCCCGGATTTGAGTGATGAGCGCTTTACATCTTCCTTTGCGCTGATTCACTCCCGGTTTTCGACCAATACGACTCCGCGCTGGAGTCTGGCTCAGCCTTTCCGGATGCTGGCTCACAATGGGGAGATCAATACAGTGACGGGCAACCTCAACTGGTGGAAGTCCAGGGAAAAGGGCTTGCAACCTGGAGTGTTTACGGCGGAAGAATGGGCTGGAGTGTTACCGGTTTGCCGGGACGGTCAGTCTGATTCTGCTTATTTCGACAATGTGTTGGAAGCTTTGGTGCGCGGCGGCTTTTCCTTGCCGCATGCACTTATGATGATGATCCCTGAGGCATGGGAGAATGACCCCGAGCTTCCTGCCTATAAGCAATCGTTTTATGCTTATCACAAGACGATGATGGAGCCTTGGGATGGACCGGCTTCTCTGGTATTTACGGATGGCCGCAAGTATGTGGGAGCCATGCTGGACCGCAACGGTCTTCGGCCTTCCCGGTACTGTCTGATGGACGATAACACCTTGATTGTAGCTTCCGAAGCAGGAGCATTACCGGTTGATCAGTCGAGGGTAATCGAAAAGGGGCGGCTGCAGTCGGGCAAAATGTTGTTGGTGGATCTGGAGGCGAAGCGTTTGATCCAAGACGGCGAATTAAAGGAGGAGATCTGCCGTGCGCATCCTTATCAGGAGTGGCTGGATAAGGGGCGTATCGCGCTGGATGCTTTGCCCTTACCCGCGGCGGAAGCCGAGACCAACCCCCTTCCTTTGTCCACGCGGCAGCAATTATTCGGATATAGCCGGGAGGATCTTAAGTACATTATCGAACCTATGGCGCAGGAGGGCCAGGAGCCTGTGGGGTCTATGGGGTTGGATGTTCCGCTGGCGGTGTTGTCGGAAAAACCGCAGCACCTGGCCAATTATTTCCGGCAGTTGTTTGCGCAGGTAACCAATCCTCCGATAGATCCCATCCGGGAGGCTTCGTTTATGTCTTTGCATGCGATGTTGGGACATGCCGGGCAGGTTTTTGATTTGCATGCCGATCGAACCCGGTTTATTCATTTAGAAGGACCTGTTTTAGACGATAAGGGCTATCGGAAGGTGTTGGGGATTCGCCATCCCGACTTTCAGACGGCCATGATAGATATTTGCTACCCTGTTGGGGAGGGGGCTGTCGGACTGGAATCGGCATTGACTCGGATTTGTGCTCAAGCGGCGACGCTGGCAGCATCGGGTTCCAATATATTGGTACTGAGTGACCAGTCTGCCGGAATGGGACAGGTTCCCATTCCCTCATTGATGGCAGTTGGAGCCATACACCATCACTTGGTGCGGGAACAACTTCGGGGCAATTGTTCGCTGCTGGTAGCTGCGGGCGATTGCTGGGAGATCCATCATTTTGCTGCTTTGATTAGTTTTGGCGCGAGCGCGATATTTCCACATCTTGTTTGTGAAATGCTGGGTACGCCGGAAAAGATATACAAGTACACCAAGTCGGTAGAAAAAGGTTTGCTGAAAGTGATGTCTAAAATTGGCATTTCCACCCTGCAATCTTATCAGGGTGCCCAAACCTTCGAAATATTGGGCTTGCACCAAGAGGTCGTAGCGCGTTGTTTTACCGGAGCGGTGTCCCGCATCGGAGGATTGGGTTTCGAGGGCATTGGCAGGGAGATGCTGTCCCGGTATGCACAAGCTTTTCCGGAGGGGAGAGCAGGCGAAGGTTCTTTGCAGCCCGGAGGGATTTACCAATGGAAAAAGGAGGGGGAGCAGCACCTGTTGACGCCGCGCGCTATTCACCACCTTCAGGTGGCTACCCGCGCTAATGATCGCGTGGCTTACGATAAGTATGCGGCGGAGGTCAATGCCAATAATCAAAAAGCTATGACGCTGAGGGGATTATTGGATTTCAAACCGGGCGAGCGCATACCCCTGGAATTGGTAGAGCCGGCGGAGGCTATCATGAAGCGCTTTTCTACGGGTGCGATGTCGTTTGGTTCGATTTCGCATGAGGCACACACGACACTGGCGATTGCTATGAACCGAATTGGTGCGAAGAGCAACAGTGGAGAGGGCGGAGAGGATCCGGAGCGGTATGTGCTCCGACCCGATGGGTCGTCTCAGCGTTCTGCGATCAAGCAGGTGGCATCGGGGCGCTTTGGGGTGACGATAGACTACCTGGCGAGTGCAGATGAAATTCAGATCAAAATGGCGCAGGGAGCCAAGCCGGGAGAGGGCGGTCAGTTGCCTGCACACAAGGTAGATGAGTGGATAGGTCGGGTGCGGCATGCAACCCCTGGAGTAGGCTTGATTTCTCCGCCTCCCCACCACGATATTTATTCCATCGAGGACCTGGCACAGCTGATTTTTGATTTAAAAAATGCCAATCCCAGTGCCCGGATTAGTGTTAAATTGGTTTCTAAGGCGGGGGTAGGCATCATTGCTTCCGGGGTAGCCAAGGCCCATGCCGATGTGATTATGATCTCCGGCCACGATGGGGGCACGGGGGCTTCTCCGCTGAGTTCTATCCGACATGCCGGCTTGCCCTGGGAGCTGGGTTTGGCGGAAAGCCATCAGACCCTTCTCAGAAATGATCTGCGCAAGCGGGTAGTCCTGCAGACCGACGGACAGTTGCGCACAGGGCGCGATATTGCCATTGCGACTTTACTCGGCGCAGAGGAATGGAGCGTTGCCACGGCTGCTCTGGTGGTCGAGGGGTGTATCCTGATGCGCAAATGTCATCTCAACACCTGCCCGGTGGGTATTGCCACCCAGGATCCTGAGCTGCGCAAGCGATTCAATGCCGATCCGGACTACGTGGTCAATTTTTTCCGCTTTTTGGCAGAGGATCTGCGCCAGATCATGGCTGACCTGGGCTTTCGGACGATCGAGGAGATGGTGGGCAGAACGGACAAACTCGCGTTACCCCCACAGACGGCCAATTGGAAGTACCAGAACCTGGATTTGAGTGCCCTGCTGTACCGGGATCCTTCCTTAGAAGGCCGTATTACCTACAAGTCAGAAGCGCAGGACCACGGGATTGACGAGGTACTCGACCGAAAACTCATCGAACGGCTCGATGTAGCCCTAAGTACCGGCAGCAAGGTGGAAGGGGTGTTTACGATCAAAAATACGGATCGGGCAACCGGAACCATGTTGTCGCACGAACTGACTAAGAGATATGGGGCAGCCGGATTGCCGGATGCCAGTATTGCCTGCAGGTTCAGGGGCTCCGCCGGACAGAGTTTCGGGGCTTTTGCCGCACCTGGCATTCAGTTTACCCTCGAGGGAGAAGCCAATGACTATGTAGGAAAAGGTTTGTCCGGTGGTCGTTTGATTGTCGTCCCCGATCGGGACGCCGTTTTTGAACCTTCCCGTAACATCATCATCGGCAATGTAGCTTTTTATGGGGCAACCTCGGGCGAGGCTTATCTCCGGGGCAAGGCAGGAGAGCGTTTCTGCGTGCGCAATTCGGGAGCGAAGGTAGTGGTAGAGGGCGTAGGTGACCACGCTTGCGAGTACATGACCGGAGGAGTCGTCGTTATTCTGGGCGACACGGGCAAGAACTTTGGAGCGGGTATGAGCGGCGGTATTGCCTATGTGTATGACCCCGAGCAACAGTTTGTCCAGAAACTGAATACGGCCATGGTGGCCGCAGAGCAGCCCCACGACAAAGACCTGCTGATCCTGCTGCGCATGATCCGGAACCATTTTGCCTATACAGGCAGCAAAAAAGCTTTGGCGGTTATCGAAAACTGGGATCAGGAAAGGTTTGCGTTTGTGAAGGTCATGCCCGCAGATTTGAAAAGGGTGTTGCAGGCCCGCAAAACTGGTTTCGAAATCGCCATACACACGGCTATCATAAAATAATTGAAAACCTTAGCTATGTCAAGACCAACAGGCTTTCTAACCTATAAAAGAGAACTTCCCGCCAGCAGGGATCCCGAGTTGCGCGTGCAGGATTATGCAGAAATTTACGAAGCTTTTCCGCTGGAAAAAACGGTGGAGCAGGCTTCTCGTTGTATGGATTGCGGCATCCCGTTTTGCCACAATGGCTGCCCTCTGGGCAATATCATTCCCGAATTCAATGAGGCGGTGCAGGATGAAAACTGGCAGCAGGCTTACGACATTCTGGCTTCCACCAACAATTTTCCGGAATTTACCGGAAGAATTTGTCCGGCTCCCTGTGAGGCAGCTTGTGTGCTTTCGATCAATCAGGATGCTGTGGCCATTGAGCACATTGAAAAAACGATCATCGAAACGGCTTATGAAAATGGCTGGGTCAAGCCCGAGTTGCCTGTGGTGGAACGTGCCGAGCAGGTTGCCGTGATTGGTTCCGGTCCGGCAGGTCTGGCCGCTGCCGGCCAGTTGCGCAGTCTGGGTTATCAGGTGACGGTTTTTGAGCGCCAGGATGCCATTGGTGGATTGCTTCGGTACGGAATTCCCGATTTCAAATTGGAAAAATGGGTCATTGACCGACGCCTTGAAATGATGGAAGCCTCCGGTATTACATTTCAATCCTCCGTAAACGTCGGAGTGGATATCACAGCAGCGGAATTGCGGTCGTCCTACGATGCGGTCGTCCTTTGTACGGGTTCAACTACCCCCAGAGATCTTCCGATTCCGGGAAGGGAACTGGAGGGAGTTGCTTTTGCCATGGATTTCCTGGAGCAGCAAAACAGGAGGGTTCAGGGAATGCCTGTACCAGCTGGTGGGGAGTTGCATGCCGGCGGCAAAAATGTGGTGGTCATTGGCGGGGGAGATACCGGAGCGGACTGTGTAGGGACCAGTCGTCGTCAGGGTGCCCATTCCGTTACGCAGATCGAATTGTTGGCGAAGCCGCCGCAGACCCGTTCTCCGCTCAGTTGGCCCGAGTGGCCTATGGTATTGCGCAGCAGCAGTTCACACGAAGAAGGTTGTGTGCGGGAGTGGGCTGTATTGGCGAAAGCCTTTGTCAGGGATGAAAACGGCCAACTGAAAGGACTTCAGGTGGTAGATGTCGTTTGGGAAAAGGATCCGCAAAGTGGCAGAAACACCTTGGTGGAACTTCCCGACACCCAAAGGGAGATTCCCTGTGAACTGGCCTTACTCGCCATTGGCTTTGTGCATACCGAAAAAAGCCGGTTGCTTGCGGATTTAGGACTACCCCTGGACGAACGAGGTAACATTCAAACCCGACAATACCGAACCCCTGTGCCGGGGATTTTTGCCGCAGGCGATAACAGGCGCGGACAATCATTGGTTGTTTGGGCTATCCAAGAGGGTCGGGAAGCTGCTGCCGCAGTTCATCAGTTTTTCAAAAAATCCAAAATGGCCTGATT
The DNA here is from genome assembly GCA_030729925.1 of Saprospiraceae bacterium. Lineage (GTDB taxonomy): Bacteria > Bacteroidota > Bacteroidia > Chitinophagales > Saprospiraceae > JALQTV01. The sequence continues at coordinate 17,062 of JANQWK010000062.1, read as the reverse complement.
TACCTCGGTTGCCTTTTCCCATTGTACAAAGTGACCCGCCTCAGGAACCATGATCAGGCGGCTATCCGGAAGCTTGTCCCGGCCTGTTTCGGCTACCTGTTGGGTCGTTAGGCCGGGATGCAGCAAGCGGTTGGGAATCAAGATGTCTTCTGCACCAAAAACGATCAGGGAAGGAAGGCGGATGTCGGATAGTCGCTCCAGCACCGGTTCCTCCAGCATCCCCTGGACACAACGAGGAACCATCGCACAGTACGCGTCGAATCCCGGGTCGCTGCTCAGCCGTATCCTGTCTTCGATCATAAGATTTGCGTCTTCCGGCATCCGGAAAAAATTCAATTTGAAATTCGATCTAATTTGTTCAGGGGTAGCAGCAGCTACCCAGGCAGGGGTATATACCTGTTGGAACCACAACTTTTCCTGAGCTGAAAACAGCTCAAATCCTGCAGGAGCAACCAAAACCAGACGAGACAGCAAATCGGGTGCCGCCAGTGCCAGGTGCAGGGCAATTTGTCCGCCCATCGAGTGCCCCACCAAAACCACCCTTTCGAGTTGCAGGGTTCGAATAAAATCCGCCAGTACCGATGCAAAAAAGGTCATCGCATATCCACCTGATATCCCGTCCGAGGTCCCGTAGCCCGGCAGATCCACCGCAATACAGCGATACTGCCCGGACAAAGCCGGAATATTTTTCAGCCAGGCCTTTTGGTAGCTGCCCAGACCATGTACAAACAGCAGGGTTTGGGCACCTGTGCCCTCATCCACATAGGCCAAACTCAGCGAGTCGTTTACCCTAACCTTTCGAAGCTCAAAAGTATCCATTGTCATCACATCCAAGGGTTGAGCCCAAGTTTGCCCAACAAAAAAAAGCAGGAATAGAATTGGCAAATTTTTCATGCGTATAAAACAATTTGTTCCAAAGATAATTTTATTTTGTGTACTACACTTGCAAAAAAAATAGTCATAGTTGTTATTTTTAGACATAAATAGTTGATTAAATTTGATTTACATTAAATTTTTACCAAAAAAAACAAAATAGTCATAGTTTATTCATTCTATAGCTTGAGGCAGTTAAGGGGATAAGGGCAGATGCAAAATGATAAATTGGCGAAGAAAAAAATTGACACATGCAAAAATTAAAAAACAAGGTTGCGATCATTACCGGTGGCGCTAAGGGGATAGGCAAGGAGACTACTCGTTTGTTTGTAGCGCAGGGATGTGCGGTCGCGATTTGGGACATTGACGATGAGGCGGGCAGGGGTTTAGCGCTGCAGCTTCGAAACGAGGGAGCAGATGTGCGCTATTACCGGGTGGACACCACGGATGCCGATGCGGTCAACCTGGCGGTGCAGCAGGTGGTGGATGCTTTTGGGGGCATTGACATTTTGATCAACAATGCGGGGATCACGCGTGATGCTTCCTTGAAGAAGATGACGATGCAGCAGTGGCAGCAGGTGATTGACGTCAATCTTACGGGAGTATTTAATTGTACGAAGGCGGTATATCCGGTAATGGCTGACCGGGGTTGGGGTCGGATCTTAAACGCCTCTTCGATTGTCGGGTTGTACGGGAATTTTGGTCAGACGAACTACGTGGCATCCAAGGCTGGGGTAATCGGCATGACGAAAGTATGGGCCAGGGAATTTGGCCGTAAGGGCATTACGGTCAATGCTGTAGCGCCTGGTTTTATCCGCACAGAAATGATAGAAACCATACCGGACGAGGTTATGGCCGGGATTTTGGACAAATCTCCGCTGGGTCGGATGGGGGAGGCCATTGATATTGCGAATGCGTATTTGTTTTTGGCATCGGACGATGCGGCGTTCATTACGGGAGCGGTATTGAGTGTGGACGGTGGATTAGTGGGTTAATCCGGTAGGGAATGAAGAAAATCCAGCTCCAGAAATTCACGGATTTTGCCAATCAGTTGTTGCCGCACGAAACGGCGTATTTGATGTCGGTGCAGCAATTTGAGGATGCACAGAAATTAGAAATTTTGCGCTTGGTGGACTACAATTGCCGTCATATTGGTCAGTTTTCGCCTTATGACACCTCGATTGACAAGCGGAAATATTCGCATTTAAAAAATTGGATTCAGGATCGGCTGGAGGAAATTGATGTAGATGCGCATTACAAGTGGATGTTGGAGCTGGAGAAAAAAATCATGACCGATGCCATTGACTGGACGGATGAAAAGGCTTTGCTAAAGGCGGTTCGGAATTATCGCCATCCCGGTTTTTTTTTCTCGAAATTTTTTGAGTTGCTGCAACTGTACCGGCATTTCCTGCTGATCCGCTTGCGGTATCCGGATTACGAAGTCGTGCATGGCTTCCTCGAGCAATATGCTGCCGCTTATACTTTTTCCCGTGAAACGGGGGATCGTCTGCATCGGGCTACCAATGACATTGTACGGCAATATTCCGGAGGGGCATCCACTTCAGCCAAATGGGAGTCCTGGCTTCAAGAGGTTTTTTACAACGAACAGGTAGAGGGTATCCAGCGCCACATGGCCTTGATCCGACTCACTTTTATCAGTTTTAATTACCGCAAGTACGATCTGTTGCGGGAAAAGTACGACTACCTGGATCGGCAGCTTCGTGAGGGCAAGTATTATTCCAAGCGACTCCTCGTCAATTACTACATCAACCGACTCCTGTTGCATTCGAGTTTCGGAGAGTACGACCAGGCTGCTTTCTTTGGGTACCTGTCCATTCGGGAAAAAACGCATGATTATATCCTGTATGTCAATAATTTGTGTTCGGTGCTGCTCAAATTGGAAAAACATCAGCAAGCGCTCGAACTGATGCGGCAGGCGGCACCCGAGATGAGAAACACCCAGAATATGTTTAACCGGGTCAGTTTTGTGGCCTATTACATGGGGGCGCTGAACAAAAACGGGTTGCACAAAAATGCCGAAGGCTATGGGGATACCTTTTTGAAAGCGTATGCAAAAGAGGTTCTTTCGCAGCGTTGGCACCTCTTTTTTTCTCATTACCTGGAGGCCTTGCTGTACCAGGGGCAATATGAAAAGATCATCAAAGCCATCCGAAAGCATGAACTGCTGGTGAAGGATCAGTCGCACCGCAATAAGGCTGGTTATCAGCCCAATATCCCCGCTATCTACCATTTGTCGCAGTACAAGGAAGGGAATATAGGAGCCGAGGAAGCCAAAACTACGCTGCAGGAGATCGCTGGCCGGCACCAGGCTTCGAGCTTAATGCAACTTATACGCCGCCTGGCTCCGGAGATGGTATAATACTTGCAGCGGGTTCCTTCATAGTGGTTACTTTTTCGAACCTTGAGGTATTAATAAGGGTATTCTAGGTGCAAGGCACTTTAAGGTGCCTTGCACCTGTGCTTTAATTGTTTGATATTCAATTTTTTATAATAAAAAATCTGCCCACCCCGGCAATTTGTGGACGGGTCCTCCGGCAAGTACCCACAAAAACTATTAATTTGTGCGGACAACAGCGTAGCAGACCGATGATGACAAATAAGGCCATTGCCAGGGAATTCAACCTTCTCGCCAATCTCATGGAATTGCACGGCGAGAATCCGTTCAAGATCCGATCTTACCAGAATGCTTACCTGACGATCCGGAAGCTCGATACGCCGCTGGGCGATTTGAGTGCGGAGGAACTGTCGGCGATCAAGGGCATAGGGAAAGCTATCGGGGATAAGATCCAGGAATTGTTGCAGACCGGAAAGATGCAGACCCTGGAAAAATATAGGGATAAAACCCCGGCGGGGATTCAGGATATGTTGGAGATCAGAGGCTTAGGACCAAAAAAGCTCGGGGTGATCTGGAAGCAGCTGGAGGTAGAGGATATGGGGGAGTTGTTGTATGCCATCCACGAGAACCGCTTGCTGGAGTTGAAGGGGTTTGGGAAAAAAATTCAGGCCGAACTGAAACAGGCGATCGAGTATTTTCAGCAGAACAGGGGTTTCTTTCATTTTGCTACCCTGGAGGTTCCCGGACAGCGATTGCTGGCTGCTTTACAACAGGTGCTGCCGAATCGCCCCATGGCTTTTTGCGGGGATTATGCCCGACATAGTCCGACCCTTGAAAAAATCGAATTGCTGCTTGGCGGAGCGATACCGGAGGATATGGGGGTGTTTGCCGGCTTGTTGGATACGCCTGTGCTGCTCAAGGGGGGCATAAGTGCCAGAACCCCGGACGGATATCCCGTGCAGCTCTTTTTTGCCGAAGGCGAGCACTTCCCCAAAGTTTTGTTTACACACAGTTCCAGCGAAGCATTTTACCAGCGGTTTAACGAAAAATTTCCGAATTTCGACTGGACGGGCATCGAAAACGAGGCTGCTGTTTTTCACAAGGCGGGTCTTCCTTTTGTGCCTGCGCCCCTTCGGGAAAAAGGTAGTCTGCTCGACAAGCCCCGTTTTGGCTGGATCACAGAGGGGGATATCAAAGGGCTATTGCATGCCCACAGTACTTACAGCGATGGGCAGGAGTCGTTGGAGACCATGGCCAAGGCGGTCCGCGAAAAAGGTTTTGCCTATTTTGGCATCACCGACCATTCCCGTTCGGCTTTCTACGCCAATGGACTGAAAGAGGAGCGGGTGTTGCAGCAGTTCGAAGAAATTGACCGACTCAACCAAACTTATACCGATGGTTTTCGCATCCTGAAGGGGATCGAGTGCGATATTTTGTACGATGGCGGGCTGGATTATTCCGACGAATTCCTAAAGGGTTTTGATTTTGTGATTGCTTCCATCCATGCTCATTTGAAGATGGACGAGCAAAAAGCTACCCAGCGGCTGATTCGGGCTATCGAGCACCCCGCTACGAATATCCTGGGACACCCTACCGGCCGTTTACTCCTCTCCCGAGCGGGTTATCCGGTTGATCACCGGAAAATTATTGATGCCTGTGCGGCCAATCAGGTAGCACTTGAACTCAATGCCAACCCTTACCGACTGGATCTGGATTGGACCTGGATCGAATACGCGCTCGAAAAAGGCGCCTGGATAGCTATCAATCCCGATGCCCACAGCCTGAAGGGCATTGAAGACATCCATTACGGGATATTGGCTGCCCAGAAGGGCGGTCTTGGCCCGGAACAATGTCTGAATACCCTTGATCTCTCGGGATTTATAGAATTTTGCAATCGTTAACAAGTCATTAACAACCCATTGGCAGCACGTTAACGTTTGGGTGATATAGGTTTTATAATTTTGTCCTAGTTTTTAAAATTAAAAATGAAATTAGATATGTTGAAGCAAATCAAGATCGGATTTATGGTCGTATTGGCGATGGCTGCATTCGCCAGCTGCCAGAATGCAAACAATGATGTAAGAGAAGCGGCTCGTGAGGGCGTAGAAGGTGTACAGCCTGCTAACCCAGCGGCTACTCCTGAAGCTGCTGCTGCTGGTCCTACCACAACCATGACTTTCGAAGAAACAGAATTCAGCTTCGGAACTGTTACAGATGGTGACAAAGTGTCTCACACTTATACTTTCACCAACACGGGTAGTGAGCCATTGATCCTTAGCGATGCAAGAGGAAGCTGCGGATGTACTGTTCCTAGCTGGCCAAGAGAGCCGATTGCACCGGGTGCAAAAGGTGAGATCACGGTTGAGTTTAACAGTGCCAACAAAGTGGGTGCTAGAAACCAAAAAGTTACGATCACTGCCAACACTACTCCTCCTCAGTCTTTCATTTACCTAAAGGGTGATGTATTGGCGAAGGATGCTCCGGCAAACTAATTTGGATAGTTACAGATTATAGTAATATCTTTGAAGCCCACAGGAATTTTTTCTGTGGGCTTTTCTTTTTTGGGTTCGACCCTTGCTGCATATTTTGTTTACCGACAACAACTAATTCATGGTAGTCAAGCATTACCTGTCCCTGGTAAAATTTAGCCATACCATTTTTGCTTTGCCCTTTGCCTTATCGGGTTTTTTCATTGCCACCCTGGAGTTTGGATCGGCGGATTTTTTGCGGATTTTTTTACTGGTGGTATTGAGCATGGTGTTTGGGAGGAACGCGGCGATGGGTTTCAATCGGTACCTGGATCGGGACATAGATGCGGCGAATGCGCGCACGTCCACGCGGGAGATACCCGGCGGGGTGATTGCAGCCAGACAGGCATTGGTGTTTGTTTTGTTGAATGTGGTGGCATTTGTGGTAACGACGTGGTTTATCAATCCTTTGTGTTTTTATTTGTCTCCTGTGGCTTTAGCTGTAGTATTGGGGTATAGTTATACCAAGCGGTTTACGTGGTTGTGTCATTTTGTGTTGGGCTTGGGTTTGGCGTTGGCACCGGTTGGAGCCTACTTGGCTGTGGGCGGACAATTTGACTGGATCCCGGTATTGTTGGGGGCGGCTGTTCTGACTTGGGTTTCCGGCTTTGATATCATTTATGCCCTGCAGGACATCCAATTTGACCGGGAGCAGGGACTTTTTTCGGTTCCGGTCAAAGCGGGTTTCATGCGTGCCCTGCGCATTTCGGAAGGGCTACACGTCCTTACTGCTATATTGATAGGAGCGGTGGTATATTTGCTGGACGCTGCTTATCCGGAGTTCTCACCTTTGCTTTGGGCAGGTGCGGGGATTTTCACAGCTTTGTTGTTTTACCAACATACTTTGGTGCGGGATGAGGACCTTTCCAAGGTCAATTTGGCTTTTTTCACCACCAATGGAATAGCCAGTCTGCTGTTTGCCCTCTTTTTGATCGGGGATATCTTTATATAATGGTTGTTTAGTGCTGGTTGAGTCGTTTTTTGAGGGCTTGGATTTCATCGCGATAGCCTGCGGCTGCTATGAAATCGAGTTCTTTGGCGGCCTGGCGCATTTTCTTTTCCGTATCTGAGATCATCTTTTCGAGTTGGTCGCGATCCAGGTAAGCCAGCAGTGGATCTGCGGCCAGGCTTGGCTGTTCCGCTTCGATATAGGCGGTGCTTGACTTTCCTCTGATATCCAGGATAGACCGTTTGCTAAGAATTTCTTCTTTGGTTTTGCGCATGGTTTGCGGGGTAATCCCATGGGTTTCGTTGTAGGCTTGCTGAATGGTGCGCCTGCGGTTGGTCTCGTCTATGGTGTTTCGCATCGCATCGGTAATTTTGTCGGCATAGAAGATCACCAGGCCATTGGCATTTCGCGCTGCCCGGCCTGCGGTTTGGGTCAGGGAGCGATCGTTGCGGAGGAAACCTTCTTTATCGGCATCGAGGATAGCGACGAGGGACACCTCTGGCAGGTCGAGTCCTTCGCGGAGCAGGTTAACGCCGACCAGCACATCGAACTCGCCCAATCGAAGATTGCGCAGGATTTCCACCCTTTCCATCGTATCCACTTCGGAGTGGATATACCGCACGCCTACATTGAGTCGGCTCAGGTACTGGGTCAGTTCTTCCGCCATGCGTTTAGTCAGGGTAGTGACCAGTACCCGTTCGTCTCTTTTCCGGCGTTCGTCTATTTCTTCGAGGAGGTCATCAATCTGGTTGAGACTGGGTCGCACTTCGATAGGCGGATCGAGCAATCCGGTAGGTCGGATCAACTGTTCCACAATCAGTCCGCCGGTCTGTTCGAGTTCGTAATTAGCCGGAGTCGCGCTCACAAAGATCACCTGGTTGATCAGTCCTTCAAATTCCGGAAAATTGAGGGGACGGTTGTCCATAGCGGAAGGAAGCCTAAAGCCGTAGCTCACCAGGCTGGTTTTCCGTGCGCGGTCGCCTCCGTACATTCCTGCAATTTGGGGGATCGTCACGTGGCTTTCATCAATGATCATCAGGTAATCCTCTGGAAAATAATCCAGCAGACAAAAGGGTCGGGTACTGGGTTTGCGGCCGTCGAAAAAGCGGGAATAATTTTCCACGCCATTGCAATAGCCGATCTCCCTCATCATCTCCAGGTCGAAAGTGGTGCGTTCCTTGATGCGTTTGGCCTCCAGGAACCTTCCTTCCCGCTCGAAATACTTTTCCTGTTCGTGGAGTTCGTCCTCTATTTCTACGAGGATCTGTTTCAGGCGCTCTTTGGGTGCGATGTACAGGTTGGCCGGGAAAATAGCTGCGCTGGGCATTTCCACGATGCGTTTGCCGTTTTCGACATCAATCTGCTCGATACTTTCCACTTCATCGCCAAAAAAGGTGATGCGGTAGCCATAGTCCACGTAGGGGAGGTTGATATCCACAGTGTCTCCTCTGACGCGGAAGGTAGCCCGTCTGAAATCCGTTTCGGTTCGGGCGTAGAGACTGTCCACCAATCGGTACAAGAATCCATTACGGGACAGCACATCTCCCTTTTGGATCCTGATGATTCCGCTTTTGTAGTCTTCCGGATTTCCCATACCATAAATGCAGGACACGGAAGCCACGATGATGATATCTCTTCGACCGGACAGCAGGGAGGAAGTCGCGCGGAGGCGAAGTTTGTCCACTTCTTCATTGATCGCCAGGTCTTTTTCGATATAGGTATCCGAAGCGGAGATATACGCTTCGGGTTGGTAATAATCGTAGTAGGACACGAAATACTCCACCGCGTTGTCCGGAAAAAAATCCCTGAATTCCCCGTAGAGTTGGGCGGTGAGGGTTTTGTTGTGGGTGAGGATGAGGGTGGGGCGATTGAGTTGGGCGATGACATTGGCCATGGTAAACGTCTTGCCCGACCCGGTGACACCGAGCAGCACCTGACGCTGTTCTCCTGCTTCTATTCCCTTGACCAGTTGTTCGATGGCCGAGGGTTGATCCCCGGTTGGTTGAAAGGGAGACTCCAGTTTGAAGGACATATTTCGGTTTAAGCTGACAACACAAAACCATCATAACGAAAAAAGGCGGCTCTTGGTTTAGAGGTTATGCAGGACGACTTTATCTCCTATGCTGATCAGCGGTTGTTCGTGTGCATTGGTGCACTGGCTGCTGAGGCCGAAATTGAGTTTTCGGTTTTCCCGGCGAAATTGTGCGAGTGCGGGCAGCACGATACCGTCTGATTTGGCGGTTTGGGGATCCAGATCCACCACCTGGCATCGAGCGTGTGGCCCCAATCCCTTGAACCGAGCGCTTCCTATGGAGAAAGCAGTCCAGTGATCCTCCTCAAACGGCTGTAGGTCTCCGCTCAGTACAATATTTGGTCGAAACCTCAGGGAAGACACAGGATAGGGGAGTTTATCGTTGAGGTCGTTGAGAGAAGCGACAGTGGTAACCAGATAGGGGTAGCCGTCGGCAAAACTCAAACTCCCTGTCGTCTGGAACTTACCGGTTGAAATGGGTCGGTGGTGGGTTTCGGGCAAAAAAACGAGGGTACAGGCTATGCCGAGTTGTTCGGAAAACCAGTCGTTGATCCTTGCGGGATAGGGTAGCGCTTCGCAAAAATCGTCCCAAACGTTAACGGTAAGGGGTGTTGTGGGATGGGGTGGTTCCAGGGGAAACAGGATTTGACTATTTTTTTCCGCGCCAGCGGTAACTTGCCAGTGATCGTCGTGCAAAGCGGGCTGCAGCAAGCCCATCATGGGGAGATCTCGCTGGGTCAAAAACTGGCCGTTGTCGTCCACCAGGAGGTACCTTCGATCGTAGCGAAAACCCTTTTCGAGGGCGAAGTTGGACGCCAGTCGAATTGCGCCCAGGGATTTGATGGGGTAAATTAGTATTTCAGACACGGAAATAGGGGTCGTCATGGCGTTTATTTTCAGGATAAATAGGTTGATTTAAAGCGGGGTACCTTGCGGGATATTTGTTTTTGGACTAAATTGATTTATTTTACAGCAAGTTAATGAATACTGGTAAAAAGCCCAATAAATTAATAGACGTACAATCCATCGGTATGCCAAGATTACAACAATTGCTTTTTTTATCGCTGTGTATGTTGCTCGCCCTGCCGGCGCGAGCGCAATTTAAATCGCTTAAGGACAAGGCGGACAAGCAATACGAGCTGAAGGCGTTCAACCTCGCTATTAAATCCTACCGGGACGCCCTGCGGGAACGCCCCGAAAACGTAGAAGCATTGTTTAGGCTGGCGGATGCTTACCGCCATGTCAATGATATGGAAGCGGCGGCGGAATGGTTTGGTCGCGCTTTGCAGCAGCGCAAAGTAGATCCCCGGGCGCATTTGTATTTTGGGCATGTTTTGAAAGCCTTGGGCAGGTATGACGAGGCTTATTTTCAGTACAAGCAGTATGTCAAGACGGATCCGGTAGCAGGTGAACATTTTGCCGCGTCGGCCAACTTTGCAAAGTCTATGCTTTCCTTAGCACCTCAATACGAAGTGCGTTCCGAGGCGATCAATACCCCTTCTTCCGAGTTTGGGGCAGCTTTTCGAGGCGATGGTTTGGTGTATGCTTCTTCTCGAAGGGACATACAGCTGAATGCGGCCAATTGGACGGGTACGGCCTATAACCAGGTGTTTTTTGCCAGGAATGATCCTCAGACGGGCATGTTGTCTAATCCGATTTTCCTCCCGACTATCCAAGAAAATGCGTTCAATCTGGGGCCTATGGTTTTTGAGAAGGAAGGGGGACGGGTCATTTTTACCCGAAATAATTTTGTCGAGGGAACCAGACTGTTGGAAAGTAGTGGTTTGGAATTAAACTTGTACGAGGCAGAAGTTCAGGGTGATGGATACTGGATGAATATAGTTCCTTTCCAGTACAATATGGCCGGTTATGCTACGGGTTTTCCGGCATTATCACCGGATGGCCAACAGTTGTATTTTGCCTCTAACCGACCCGATGGGTATGGTGGGTTTGATCTTTACGTAAGCAACAAGGTGGGGGGCAAATGGGGCGTTCCGGAGAATATGGGTCCTGTGATCAACTCTCCGGGCAACGAGATTACGCCTTTTTTTGATGGCAATGTAATGTATTTTTCGAGTGACTGGCATAATGGTTTGGGGGGGTATGATGTGTTTCGGGCGCGTCGGAACAACAACCGTTGGGTGGAAGTTGTCAATGAGGGGTTGGTGGTCAATACCTCGCGCGATGACTATGGTTTTGTGTCGGATCCGATCCGGGGTTTTGGCTTTTTGACTTCCAACCGCGCTGGGGGTCGGGGTGCGGAAGACATTTACAGGGTGGAGCATATCAATAATTATTTGGTCATTCAGGTAAAAAGTGCTGCAGACGGTTCTCCTGTCGGAGGAGCGGAATTGGATTTCGGGGCTTGTGGCAATGGGGTTATGCTGGCAGATGCCAGGGGGATGTACCGTTTTAAGCCGGCAGTTGGTCAGTCCTGTGACCTGGTGATTCGCAAAGACGGTTTTGAGGATGTTCGCATATCGCTCCAGGCGGGTGCTGGCGGAGAGGGCAAAACGATCCAGATCAATATGAGTCGGATTGGAGAAGCCTTCGTGGGGCAGGTGTTGGACATAGATACCCGTCAGCCGGTGGAGGGGGTTACGGTATTTGCCACCCATTTGGGCACGGGCAGTTATTTGGCTAGTCTGACCGATGCCTCGGGCAAATACACCCTTGCTTTGGGCCGCGATCAAGTGTATCAGGTCAGGTACCTTTCCTCGGATTACCGCGAAATGAACCGGACGGTGCGCACTACCGGTACAGACCGGGATGTCCTGGGGGTCGTCTCGATGATCAAGACTTCCAGACCTGGATTAACCGAGAAAGGAGGTGAAGGAGGTGAAGAAGGGGTCATTGTATCGGGGTTTGCTGTACAGGTAATGGCGCTCAAGACGCCAAAAATGGAAATGTTTGAGCGACTGCGCAGTATTGGGGTGGTTTATACGGTTCGGGAAAAAGACCTGACCAAAGTTCGGGTAGGGGTATATACCCGCCGACCTGAGGCAGAGGTAGCCCTGCTGAAAATCAAGCAACAGGGGTATCCATCGGCATTTATCATCGAAGAGAAGGGTACGCGGATTAACCCTGGAATGACCGAAAAAGCCCTTGTAGATACGGGTTACGCCATCCAGCTGGGAGCTTACCGCGATCCACAAAACTTTGACGGTTCTAAAGTAAACCAGTTGGGGGTAGTGACTGAGCGCAAGAAAGGCAATCTTACGATAAAGATGTTGAGCGGATTTACGACCGAGCAAGCGGCTCGGGGTATGTTACCCAGGGTCAAATCGGCTGGATTTCCAGGCGCGTTTGTCGTTAAAAGTCCGAATTAGGGCACCAAGGGGATGTTCGGGAAAACGATTCAGTTTTCCCGAACTTTCATCCCGGTCTTATCTTACATGTGTGCAATTACCGCATCGCCGAACTCAGAGCACTTCAGCAGGGTAGCTCCTTCCATCAGGCGATGGAAATCGTAGGTCACTTGTTTGCTGGAGATAGCACCCTCCACGCCTTTGATGATCAGGTCGGCCACTTCTTTCCAACCCATGTAGCGGAACATCATCTCGCCCGACAGGATCACTGAACTTGGGTTTACCTTGTCTTGTCCGGCATATTTTGGCGCAGTACCGTGGGTAGCTTCAAAAACTGCTTTTCCGGTAATGTAGTTGATATTGGCACCCGGTGCGATTCCGATTCCGCCCACATTTGCGGCCAGCGCATCGGAGATATAATCTCCATTGAGGTTGAGCGTAGCAATTACGGAATAATCAGAAGGTCGGGTTAAGATTTGTTGCAAGAAGGCATCTGCGATGGCATCTTTGATCAGGATGGCTCCTTTTGCGATAGCTGCATCCTGCGCTTTATTGGCGGCATCCGTACCCTCTGCCGCTGCGATGCGGTCGTATTGTGCCCAGGTAAAGACCTTGTCGCCATATTCGCGTTCGGCCAGGGCATATCCCCACTCTTTGAACTTACCTTCCGTAAACTTCATGATATTGCCCTTGTGGACAAGCGTCACGGAGGGGAGTTTGTTGTCTAGCGCATATTCAAGAGAAGCCCGCACCAATCTTTCGGTACCTTCCACAGAAACGGGTTTGATGCCCAATGAAACGGTATCCGGGAAACGGATCTGGGTAACCCCCATCTCCTCGAGCAAGAATTTTTTCAGTTTTTCTACCTCAGGGGTACCATTCAAGTATTCGATACCCGCGTAGATATCCTCCGTATTTTCGCGGAAAATAATCATATCCACCAGGTCGGGTCTTTTCACGGGAGAAGGTACACCTGTGAAATACCTCACCGGGCGTACGCAGGCATACAGATCCAATTTTTGTCGCAGCGCCACATTCAGTGATCGGATACCTCCGCCCACGGGAGTTGTCAAGGGGCCTTTAATTGCAATCAAATACTCGTCAATAGCATCCAGAGTCTCCTGGGGCAACCAGCTGTTGGTCATGTTAAACGCCTTCTCACCCGCCAGCACTTCTTTCCAATGCACCTTTCGGGTTCCCTGATAAGCCTTTTCAACAGCGGCATCAAACACCCGCTCAGATGCTGCCCAGATATCCGCACCTATGCCATCGCCTTCGATGTATGGAATAATGGGGTCGTTGGGGACATGTAATTTACCTCCGGAAATGGTTACTTTTGTTCCACTCATTTTTTGTTGTTAATTTTATGATTCAGTTAACTTGGTTGGTAGATTCAAGCTGCCCAAAAATAAAAAAAATAATTGCAAGTCACCCGATTATGCGATAAATCACCTGTCGCACAACGAATTTGCATCCGATAACACAAAGCCATGCAAAACCCCCCATTCGACCCGCACGCAGCTCACTTTTCCGGAGAGGAAACAACTCAGGATAAAAGTTTGAGGCCCAAGGCTTTGACAGATTTTAGCGGACAGTCAAAGATCGTGGACAATTTAAAAATATTCATTGGAGCGGCCAGGCAAAGAGGAGAAGCGCTGGATCATGTATTGCTGCACGGTCCTCCGGGTCTGGGCAAGACGACCCTTTCTCATATCATTGCCAATGAACTGCAAACCGACCTGAAAACGACCTCGGGCCCGGTGATTGAGAAGCCGGGGGACTTAGCGGGTTTGCTGACCAATCTCGACGAGGGCGATGTGTTGTTTATTGACGAAATTCACCGGCTGAATACCGTGGTGGAGGAGTACCTGTACTCGGCGATGGAAGACTACAAGATTGACATCATGATTGACAGTGGCCCCAATGCCCGCACGATTCAGATTTCGCTCAACCCTTTCACCCTGATTGGCGCAACGACCCGTTTGGGTTTGTTGACTGCTCCCATGCGTGCCCGCTTTGGGATTACCTGTCATCTGGATTACTACCATGCGGATATTTTGCACGGCATCATTCTACGTTCTGCAGGACTACTACAAGTGCCTATTGACAGCGATGGCGCCATGGAAATTGCCCGTCGCAGCAGGGGTACGCCCAGGATTGCCAATGCTTTGCTGCGCCGGATCCGCGATTTTGCCCAGATGAAGGGCGATGGGAAGGTAACCCTGGCTATCGCCAAAATGGGATTGGACGCGCTCAATGTGGACGAAGGGGGGCTTGACGAGATGGACAACCGGATTTTATCCACCATCATTCACAAATTCAAAGGAGGACCGGTGGGTGTCAATAACGTTGCCACTGCTGTAGGAGAAGAAGCCGGCACCATCGAAGAAGTCTATGAGCCCTTTTTGATCATGGAAGGTTATATTCAGCGCACCCCGAGGGGGAGAATTGCCACAGAACGAGCGTTTCGACATATCGGAGTAACCCCACCTCAGCAACACGGAACTTTGTTTTCATAAGATCGGATCATCAGCTGTCTGAAACAGCTGATGATCCGAAAGGGTTACTTCCCCTTTCTCAAGTAAATGTTTCCGCTGATATTGTGCAGGGAAATGGCCGCCCCGCCGCCATTTGTCGTCCCGACAATACCTTTGCCGATTTGGAAGGCGGGTTTGTACAAGGGTACCCCCGGTACCTTCACCTCTGGTTTGGAGCCATTTGCCGGAGGGGTAGGGGGAGTGGGGGGTGCGGGCGGGGTTGGCATCTCCGGACCGAAATTTTTTTCCTCGAGGATCTCCAGGTTCAGGTCGGTAAAAATTTCCCCGCTCAGGTTTTTAATTTCCAGGGAAGATTTTGCCGAAGGCGGGAAGCTGATATCAATAAACCCGGAGATATTGGACACTGCGCTGGGTTTGTCGGGGTTGATCTCTTTAAAAACGATCTCGATATCTCCGGAGATGGAGTTCGCGACCACGGGGCCGCTCACCTGGAGCAATTGGATATCGGAGTGGTTACTTTTGACTTCGATTTCTCCTTTGAAATCTCTGACCAGGATATCGCCTGCTTGCCAACCCTCCGGTGCCATCACGAGTCGGACATTATCCGGAAGCACCACTTCCAGGTCAAGTTCCTGGTTGGTGGCATTTTTGATGGTAATAACGGAATTAGACGCTCTGACCTCTACTCCAAAGCCGGTATTATCCAGGGCGTTATTGGCGGTAAGGGGTTTTAGACCTGCAGCCCGACCCGGTAAACTTTCCTTTCGGTAATTCGACATCAGCTCCAGGGTATTGCCCTTTTTGCCGGTCACGTACAAGGTTCCCCGATTCATATAAATCTCAACCGTTTTGCCATTGGTCTCGCCGAGATCCATCGAGAAATTTTGGGCAATGCCCCTGGTCAGACTTAAGAGCAGGGCAAAAACGAACAAAAAATGAGTGATTTTCATATACTTGGATTTGGTTTGTTTACAAAAGTGTAGCCAGGGTTGCAGCTGCTTTATCTTTCACCAGTTGCATCACGCTTTCCTGTTGGAGTAATATTTCCAGTGCGGGAATAGCGGTTTTTTCCTGATAGGCGGCCAGGAGATCAATCAGGAGGATCTGAACCTCGGGGTGTTGTTGGATGGACAAAGAAACGATCAATTTACGGCGCACCTCCGGATCGTTCATGGCTGTTCCCAAAGCGGTAGCAGCCTTCAGTCGCACATTGACGTTGTTGTCGTAGTCCAGCGCATAAAACAAGGCCTGGAGCAGGGCAGGATCCATCGTATTTTCGTGGAGGGTATTCAGCACCTGAATTTTATCGCTGGCTGAGGCTTGCCGGAGGATGGCGGCAGCCAGTAGGCCACGGGTTTCCTGTGCCGCTGTGTCGAGTGCCGCGATTCGCTGTCGGTAAAAAGCATTTTGCTGCCAGAGCAGGGCGGTTCCTGTTATCAGGATCATTCCTGCCATAGCGGCTGCGATGAGCCAGTATTTGTGAAGGCGTAATCGAACCATGCCCGGCCTCGGGTATTTTTCCATCCAGGCGGCAAAATCTGGTTGGATTTGCGGAACCTCAGAAGGAGCGTAATCCAGCTGCTGTAAGAAGTACTGCCAACCCGCCAATTCCTGCTGTAAGTTGGGGGAATCTTTGAGTTCCCTTTCGAAAGCTATTTTTTCGGTCTCGGACAACTGTCCGTTGAGGTAATCTAATATGTGATCCTCCCTATCCATGATCAATCGTTTTCGGATGAAAAAAAATGAACTCTGAGTTGTTTTAAAGCTCGGTGCACGGCCACTTTTACCGCATTTTCAGGTTTTCCGGTCAGGCGGGAAATTTCCTGATACTTCAGGTGTTCGAACTTACTGAGGTAGATCAATTCCCGGTCCGATACCTTCAACTGTTGCAGGGCCTGTTGGAGTTGGTGTTGTCGCTCCCTTAAAAAAATAGGATCATACGGGTCATCGGTTTGAGGAAGCTTCTGTTTTGCTGCCTGCTCTGCCAGCAAAGTTGTCCGGTGGTGGGTCTGTAGGTGATCCAGTCGCACATTTCGGGCGATCTGAAAGATCCAGGTCTGGAAGCGATGTCCATCTTTGTAAGAGGCTCGGTAGCGGATCATGCGTTCGAACACATCCTGGGTGAGGTCTTCGCTCAGGGCAGCATCTGCGGTGAGGTGTCGGAAAAAACCAAAAATGCGCGACCTGTACCTCAAAAACAGCTGTTGAGCTGCCTCCAGTTGGTCTTTTTTGACCAGTTGCATGAGGTATTCATCGTTTGACTCGAGCCTATCCATGGTAACAATTTAGCTTCAATTTGTATAGCTATACCGGGAGGAGGCGAAAAGGTTACCGGGAAGGAGAAAAAAAAGTAGGGAGTCGGCTATCTAAAATAGTTAATGAATAAAACCGAAGCAGCGACAAGCCAATTTGACAAAGATCGCTCTATGTAAGAAGGGTTTCCTTTAATGCATGGAGTAAGGAATACGGGCATTTCCGGCAACCGGAAATGCCCGTGTAGGGATTAAGAAAAATAAGA
>JANQWK010000061.1 GCA_030729925.1 Saprospiraceae bacterium | reverse complement strand
TACCCGGTTTTTTCCGGAGTTTTTACAGCAACAGGGGTATCAGACTGGTTTCGTAGGCAAATGGCACATGGGCGAACACAAGAATGATCCCCGTCCGGGCTTCGATTATTGGGCGAGTTTTACCGGACAGGGAAAATACTGGAACAGCGTTTTTAATGTCAACGGCCAGGAGGAAACCCCTGCAGACAGTACCTACGTGACCGACGCGGTTACCAATTACGCGCTGGATTTTTTGGAAAACAGAGATCTTTCCAAACCATTTTTCCTGTATGTGTCGCACAAGGCGGTGCATGCTGAGTTTATGGCAGATCCCGATCACCTGGGACGGTACGCAGCAGAAGCACCCGCGTATCCACCGAGTATGTTTCCCCCCGGTCATGAGCGGGCAAGTCCCGCTGCGGCCGACTACAATTATGCGGATGTCCCCGAATGGGTAAAGCGACAGCGATATAGCTGGCATGGGGTAGATTATATGTATCACGGCCAAATTGGCTTCGATGATTTTTATCGGGCTTATTGCGAGACCCTGCTGGGGGTGGATGAGAGCATAGGGGAAATCATTCGCTACGTGGAGGATAACGGTCTGGCAGATCAGACTACTTTCATTTATATGGGCGACAATGGCTTTTCTTTTGGAGAGCATGGTCTGATAGACAAACGCCATGCTTACGAAGAGTCTATGCGGGTTCCGCTGCTGGTTATGACGCCGGGTAATTCATCTCCGGGCATGACGATTCGGCAACCTGTCCAAAACATTGACATTGGCCCTACCATTTTGGATATCGCAGGCTTAAAGCCCCATCCCCAATTCGATGGCAAGTCGTTTTTGCCCCTCCTGGAGGGGCAAACCGGGGATTTCGACAGGGACACCATTTATTATGAGTATTTCTGGGAGCGACCTTTTCCGCAGACACCTACCGTGCACGCTGTCCGAACCCCCAAGTATAAATATATCCGGTACCACGGGATTTGGGATGTCAACGAGCTGTACGATATCGAAAAAGATCCCTGGGAGATGAATAACCTCATTCGCAACCCCGAATACAAGGAAGTGGCCTCCGGCCTGCGAACGGCGCTTTTCGAATGGTTGCAACGGACACAGGGCGAACAGATGCTGTTGCGACCCGATGGCAGGGGCGGTCGTTTTGATTACGGCTACGAGGGAACTTATTAGTACCCCCGGGCTAACTACAACCGTCCTCCCGAAGGACCTTTTCCAATGTGGCGATCAAAAAGTCTGCATCCCGATTGTTAAAATACATAGGAGGCTTGATTTTCAGGACATTGTCGTGGGGTCCGTCGGTACTCATCAGAATACCCAGCTCCCGCATGCGGTTGATGAGGTAAGCAGCCTGTTGGGTTGCCGGAGTGTCATCCTGCATCAAGGCCACTCCCAGGAACAAACCCCGACCGCGAATGTCGCTGATAAGGGGAAATTCCTGCTGGAGCTGTCGGAGTTGCTGTATTAAATACTCGCCCGTCTCCAGGGCTTTGAGTTGAAGACCCTCTTCGTGAATTACTTCGAGTACCGCCAATCCGATGGCGGCGGATACCGGATTCCCGCCAAAGGTGCTAAAAAACTCCATCCCATTATTGAAGGCTTCGGCTATGGCCCGTGTGGTAATCACTGCCCCCATGGGATGTCCATTGCCAATGGGCTTACCCAGGGTAATGATATCCGGTACGGCCTGGTGAAGTTCAAAGCTCCAAAAATGTTGTCCGACCCGACCAAACCCAGTTTGAACCTCATCTGCAATTACCAGTCCTCCAGCTTCCTGGATACTCCGGTAGATGGCCTTGAAGTAGCCGGGAGGGGGCATCACCTGGCCGCCGCAACTGATGATACTTTCGCAGATCAATCCTGCCGGTTTGCGATCTTCGGCCTCGAGCTGTCGAAGCAGCTGCCGAAATTCTTCTGCATAAGCGTGAGCGGTCTGGGCATCATTGCCTCGGTACTTACCCGCATGTGGATCCGGAAGTGGGGTGATATGGGTATGCGGGGGCTTGCCTTTGCCCCCTTTGCGGTCAAATTTATACGAACTCACCTCCACACAAGCATTGGTATTGCCGTGGTAACCCATTTCCAGGGCAACCATATCCTGCCTTCCCGTGACCGTTTTGGCTATCCGAAGGGCAAGTTCGTTGGCTTCGCTGCCGGAATTGACGAAATAGCATACCTGAAACTGCTCTGGAAGGGTTGCGAGCAGCGATTCGGCATATTCTGTAATACCGGGATGCAAATACCGGGTATTGGTATTGAGCACCCGCATTTGTCGGACACCGGCTGCTACGACCCTGGGGTGCTCATGGCCCACATGCGCCACATTATTGACCGTATCCAGGTAGCGCCGACCGGTATGATCATATAAATATTGTAAGTATCCACGACTGATCCAGAGGGGGTGGCGGTAGGAAAGACTCAGGTTGGGGGCGAGTAGGGCGGCCCTCTTTTTGCGGATATATTCGGGGCTCAGGAGTTCTGGTTTGCGCATCGGAATACCTGCGAGCAGGTTGGGATCCGGACAAAGGGACGCCCAGACGGATCGCTGATGCGCCAGTGCAACCCCGGGATAGTTGCAAGTCTCGCCCAACATATCCAGGATGACCTGGAAGTGCAAGTGAGGGGGCCAGTGCCCGTTGTCGGGTGGAGCGCCAATTGCCCCAATAACCTGACCTGCCTTTACCGGCATACCCTTTTCCCAACCTTTCAGCGAATCCGGACTGAGGTGGCCGTAAAGGGTATAAAACAAGGGACCTCCATCGGGCTGATGCTCCAGAATGAGGGTCGGCCCGTAGTCGCGATAACCTTCATTGTAGTGCGCCGAAAAAATTTTTCCCGGTAGGGGGGCATATACAGGTGTGAAGGCGGTGGTCCAGATGTCGAGCCCGAGGTGCATGGTACGCCATTGCGGTCCCTGATTGCCTTCGGAAGTATAACTGTCAGCGGTATAAAAGGGTCGGATTTCGAGGTAACCCCCTACGCCCACCTCGCAGTGTTCATCCTCTAAGTGTCTTTGTATAAGTCGGTTGAACCTCCCGTCGTCAAAAAAATCAGCGGCGTTGCCCAGCAGCGTACTTTCCACGCTGAGGTCGAGCGCACAACAGTTCGACGGGCTGCAGTTGCGGTTAATGACCGGCCGAAAATCGAAGCGGTGCAGGGTGGCCCATTCGCGGAAGGCTTTGGCGTTGGGATGTGGCTCAAAGCCACAGGCTTCGCGGATGCTATAGCGGGCAAACGCGGGTGGAATATGCTGAAGTTTTTTGAGCAGGTTCCATGCCCCGGCATCGCTGATCTGCAAATAGAGGTTGTCCGGATGTTCGTGTCGGTTGATCGCAGAAACCGTAACGCTGATCAGCAGTCGAGCTGCAATCAAGGGGAAAAGGATCTCTGCCTCAATAGCGGTGAGGGGAAACTGTCCGTGATAAGCCCTGGTCAGCAGCAGGATGGTCTCCAGTGGATCTGCTTTATCCATGGCATTATA
This sequence comes from Saprospiraceae bacterium, assembly GCA_030729925.1. GTDB lineage: Bacteria > Bacteroidota > Bacteroidia > Chitinophagales > Saprospiraceae > JALQTV01. Next base: position 31,001 of record JANQWK010000061.1, on the reverse strand, counting down.
GGCACAGGCAATCGCGAGGTCGTTGATGGTAGGTGCCCAGAGGGCATCTCCGAAATCAATAAAAGCAAGGATGTGATTGCTTACGCCTTGTTCCGGGATCAGGATATTGTTGTCATTGGCATCGTTGAAGATCACGCTGCGTCGAAGTCCGGGCAGTTGTGGAATCACTGCTGTTTTGAACAATTCCAAAAAATGTGTGACGGTGGCCAGTTGCTCGGGATCTTCAAAATGGTCGAGCTTGGCCTGTACCCAATCTGCGTAGGTGATATCCCATTTGAGACTGCGGTTGGAAGCGGGATGCTGAAAATCGGCCAGGGCATGAGACAAGCGACCTAAGCAAAAGCCCAGATGGGTCAGGAGGGCATCATGAACCGGATTGGCCAGTGAAATGGGCTTCCCGGGGAGCCATTCGAACAACCGCATGGCATGGCGGCGCTTTTCGTCGGAAGCCACAAAAGAAGTTTGATCACCGCTGCGGTTATCGAGTAGCACGGGGGTTTGAACCTGAAGTGACTTGTCCGACAAGTGCCGCAGCAGGGCATTTTGGAAAAGCAAGTCTTCCAGCACAAAATCGCTTCTGCTGATTTTGAGCAGGAACTCTTTACCGGATTCTGCCTTGATCCGATAGTTGAAATCCACTTCGCCCGGCAATTCGGTCACGATATGGGGGTCAACATCAAAATATTCGTGAGCAAGGCGGGCAACAGCATGTATGGCAAAGGGTCTTTGCGCTTCCATATCGGGTAGTTGTATGCGATAATTATCGAGGTTCGAGCGGCAGGTTGATTTGTGCACCCAGTACAGCCGGATCGGTCTGGAGTCGGCCGAGCAGTTCCTCAGCGCTGATTTTGGCGACATTAAAGCGAATCAGCCAGTTGTTGGCCTGCGCGGTTAGTTTTTTTACGGCATCTACTTCAAATTCCTGGTATTTTTCCAACCATTGGGGTACTTGCGTATCGGGCTGGAGTTGTACAATGATTTCGTCGTTGGGAGCAGCTACCTCACGGGTAGGGGTTTTATTCACCCAGGTTCCGGACTGAGCGATCTGATCCAAATATTGTTCGAGTTCGAGTACCTTTTCGGGTCTTCCTTCCTTGCCCATAACGGTCCAGGATTTGCCGTTTTCGTGGTAGGTCAGACTCACCGTAGCCATGTCGGGTATGCGGGAGGGATATACGCGGGACAGGTTAAAGAAATCGGCAGCCTGGAATTTTTCCCGAAGGGAGGCCATTTCAGTTTTATCGAGTTTGCGCATCCACTTGCCTTCTTTGTCGGTAAATCGCTTGCCTTCGAACAGGGCAATATTATTATCGTAGATGGTTAGGGTGAAAACGGGGCAGCGGCCATAACAGGGCCCTTTTTCCAGGATGGCAACAAGGGGTACGCTGCTCAGGTCGGCCACTTGGGGGAGGGGGCTGCAGGCGGAATTGGCCAGCAGCAGGCTGCAAAAAATCAGAGTGTTTGGGAGGAATACGGGTATCTTCATAATTGGGTGTTGATCGCAGATGCTTGCTGTTTCGACTTAACAATATTAAGTTTTTTTACCGATCAGGGCAAGTGAATTATTTTGAGTTGCTGATTGCCGCAGGTCAGGATATACAGACCCGGGGCAGCCCCGGTTAGTTCAAAGCTGTTTTGGTGAGGGGGGATGGATCGCATCCATTGTCCCGTGGCGGTATAAAGGTGCGCTGCTTCCGACTTGTTGCTCCGGATAAGGGTAAATGTGCCGGATCCCGGGTTCGGGAAAACCTGGAGGTTGGCTTCGATGGGTGCAGGTGCTTGTGTACTGGTGGACATACAGCGATTGTCGCCGCTGATAAGCCCCTTGCGTGTCCCCTGCAAGACTTCCTGCATGCGTTTTTTTTGTCCGGGGGTAAACATAGCCAGACAGGCATCGTCGGTCCAGTTCATAAAATTCATGGTCATGTCGGGCGTCCCGCAGGTAAATCCGCTGGCAGGGCACTCGCCAAAATAGCTCTTGGATTGCAGTGGGGTATCGGCGATGCCGTCATCCTGGGTACAGTCTTTGTTGTCATTGGCTGCGCCCCAGGGGTGTTGCAGTCCGAGGTAATGCCCTATTTCGTGGGTAAGACTATGTCCGAGGTTATATGGAGGGGTAGCGGTACCGGTGGTGCCAAAGTACCGGGGATCTATCCGGATGCCATCCTCGTTTGAGGGAGTGCTTTCCGGCGGACTTGCTTCTCCGACCCAAAGTCCGCCAAAACTACCCACCCAGATATTGAGGTAGCGGCTGGGATCCCAGGCATCGGAGCCTCCGAGTTCGGTATAGCAAATGGTTTTTTGGCTGCCGGTGCGATGAGAAGCTACTTGGCGGATGTCCGTCTGCCTTCGCAAGATACCATTGCTGGGTTGACCCTGGGGATCCATGTCGGCCAGACAAAAACTGATGCCAGCGCTGGCGATCAGACTTCGAAAACCCGGGGGTACGATAGACAGGTCGTTTTGCGCCTGGAAATCTCGGTTTAGGGCATCCAGTTGGGAAAAAATCTGTTGTTCGGAGATGTTTTCTTCGGGACTGTACCAGACTACGTGGACGACCACCGGGATACTGGACTGTCCTCGCAGGAGTTGCATGGCCAACAACAACACAAGACTACTGCAAAACCTCACCTCAGGGTTGATTGAGCACTTGCATGATCTGGCTCCAACGCGGAGATAGAATAATAGCCGTGCGGCGATTTTTGGCTTTGTTGGATTCCGTATCATTAGGTGCTACGGGCAGATAAAATGCTCTTCCGGAAGCAATTACATTTCTGGGATCCAATCCGGTTTGGAGCAGTTCTTTGACGACGCTGGTAGCCCGAGTAACGCTCAGGTCCCAGTTGCGCGCGGCAGTACCATCGGTATCGGTATGTCCTTCCACGGTAATTTCGATATCCGGGTAATTGCGCAGGATATCGGCCAATTGGCGGATGGCATTTTTCCCTTTCGGGTCTATGGTGGTACTTCCTTTTTTAAACAACAGGTTTTGGCTCAGAGACACATACAACCTGCCCTCCTTTTCGGTAATCTCCAGATCGCTGGAGGAAATCCCTTGGAAGAGGCTGTTGAGCCTGTTGCGCAGGTCGAGCAGTTGTTGTTGTTGCAGCGCCAGTTGGTTTTCCAGCTCTTGAATTTTTTGATTTTTTTGTGCCAGGTTCATCTGGATCTGATCATAGCCCCCTGCAATATCTCCGAGGCGGCGTTCCTTTTCGTACAACTCCTGTTCCAGGGAATTCAGGCGATTTTGCTGCTGATCCATGGCAGCTCGCTGTGCGATCAATTGTTCCTGGAGGCTAAGTTTTTCGTAGGAGGAGGTTTGCAGTTCGCTGCGGTTTTGGGTAACCAGTTCGTTGTATTGATCCGACAAACTTTTAAAATTGTTGAGCAGGTTGTTGTTGGCGATCACGTTGGCCTCCAGTTCGCGGGTTGTCTGAGCAATACTGCCTTCCAGCTGGCGGATCCTGGCTTGTGCGGCCTCATTGACATACTTGAGCGAGTCGGCTATTTCCGCTTCAGCGGCATAATAATTTTTGACGGCTTCGAGTTTGGCATACTCCTGACTGCTTACGCAGGCAGATAAAAAAGCCAGGGCAGTCATTGCGATCAGATAGGAAATACGCTGCATGGTCGCTGTTTGTTGATTCAGGTTAACAATATACGATATGATTTTTGAAAAAACGATGGGTATCCTTTCTTCTTGCCGGGAGGGCATACCGGAATCTTCTTGGTTTTTTTATCTTTGGGATTAAAAAATGAGTTTGTCAAACCGCCTTTCGATGATGTTACCATTATTTTTTGTATTGCTTACCTTGTTTTCCTGTGCCAATTCGTCTGACAAAGCCGATACTCCCGAGAGTCCGGTAGGCGTCCGGGAGGCCAATAGCAATCTGCCGGAGAAAGCCGGTGCACTTACCCTGGTAGCACCCCGGGTAAATGCCCAAAGCGGCCAGACGGTCTGCGGAACGGTTACCGTCAATGATTTTGACGAGATTATCTCCATGCAATACACCTTGGCCTGGGATCCTAAGGTGCTTAAATTTAGCAAGTTGCAAAAATTCGAGCTGCCTATGTTTGGCATGGAAAATTTCGGTACCCACTTGGTGGCAGAGGGGATGTTGACCAGTGTATGGATAGACATGAGCCTCGAGGGCATCAGTCGCTCGCCTGGATACCCGATTTACGAAATTTGTTTTGACGTGATTGGTCAGCCCGGCACCAGCAGTCCTATTGAATTTCGGCAGACCCCTACGCCTTTTGAGGTGGTCAATGCGAAGGAAAAAATCCTGGAGTTGAATGGTGTAGCGGGCGCGATCAATGTGCAGTTGTAGGATTTTCGGTTAATAGTTCACGACAAAGCAGCCTTTCATCCTGGCGTATTTTTTGCGCAGCGCGATCCGGTACTGACCTGCTTTTTCTACATCGGGGAAGGCTCCAAGGACGATCTTGTAGCTTGTTTCGTCCAGGAGTTCGTTTTTGTCCACGACGACAAACACGTCGGAGATATTGTCTTTTTGGAGTCGTTTGACCTCTTCGAACACATTTTCGGGATTGGACACCGAGGCAATCTGGACGCCGAACACAAGGGCGGTTTCAGTCACTTGGGTGATTTTATAGACACTGGTCTTTCCGGGATCCCTTTTCGCGACAGGCGCGGTCTCACCGGTAGAAGGACTTACATTGGTCGGGATGGTTTTTTCGGCAGTGCCGGGGGGGAGTTTCACCGGAGTGGGCGCTTGCTTGGGGGCTTCGGGCACCTTGTCATAGGTCACCGGCTTTTCCTGGGTTTTGGGGGCAGTCTTAGCTTTTGCCGAAGGCATGCGGAGCAGGGTCACTTCCACTTCTGCGGAGGTATTTCCGGAAATACCGAGGAGATCTGCGGCGGCTCGGGATAGATCAATCACATATCCTTGTATCCAGGGGCCCTTGTCAATGACGGTTACCTGAACGGTTTTGTTGTTATCGAGTCGCTTGACCTGCAATAATGCCCCTTCGGGAAAAAGGTTATGCGCGGCGGTAAATTCATTTTTGCGATAAACGAGTCCGTAAGCTGTGATGTCTCCTTCAAAGGCATCGTGGTAGGCTTTGGCCAGCCCGTATTGCACGTCCTGTGCTGGGAGAGCGGTCACGAGGAGGAGACTGACGCATAGCGCAGCAAACTTTGAGGGGAGGAAACGGGGCATAGCGGATCTGTTTTTAGGTGGACTTTTTCCAAATATAGCTTTTTTAGGTATAAAACACAATGGTGCGCCACGAGGCCTGTTTTTGAACTTATAGCCGGGGAAAATTGTATTTTTGCCAGAAATGGCCGAACCTTTTCGGCGAAAACAGCTATAACGATGAGTAAACACGGAAAAGTTCTGGTTGCCATGAGCGGGGGCATAGATAGTACGGTTACTGCCATGATGTTGCACCAGGAAGGGTATGAGGTGATCGGTATTACGATGAAGACCTGGGATTATGCCAATTCCGGGGGCAGCAAAAAGGAGACGGGCTGCTGCAGTCTGGATTCGATCAACGATGCCCGGCAGGTTGCAGTGGATATGGGTTTCCATCATTTTATTCTGGATATCCGTTCGGAATTTGGCGACTATGTGGTAGATAATTTTGTGGACGAATATATGTCTGGTCGCACCCCCAATCCTTGTGTGCTGTGCAATACCCATATCAAGTGGAATGCCCTGCTCAAGCGGGCGGATGCGCTGGATTGTGAGTTTATTGCGACAGGGCACTACGCGATCATCAACGAATTGGATGGGCGAAGGTTTGTGTCGCGTGCGGTAGATGATCAGAAAGATCAGTCTTATGTGCTTTGGGGACTAAGTCAGGAGTGCTTGCACCGGAGCCGTTTTCCACTGGGGTCTTATACGAAGCCTGAAATCCGTCAGATGGCGAAAGACTGGGGCTACGAGGAGTTGTCTAAGAAGGCCGAAAGCTATGAAATTTGTTTTGTGCCGGACAACGATTACCGCTCCTTCCTGAAGCGCAAGGTGGAAGGACTGGAGGAGTCACTGGTTGGGGGCGAATTTGTGGACACCAGCGGCAGGGTACTGGGTAAGCACCAGGGATATCCTTTTTATACGGTAGGGCAGCGCAAGGGCTTGGGCATTGCCTTGGGGGAGCCGATGTTTGTAACGGCGATTGATCCGGTGAGCAATCGGGTTGTGCTGGGCAGGGAGGAGGATTTGGTGCGCAACGGCATGAGCGTGCATCAGGTCAACCTGATGAAATACGACCAGATCCCGGATGGGCTGGAGGCCACGACCAAAATCCGCTACCGGGATCAGGGAACCTTGAGTGAACTTTTCCAGAAGGGGACAGACGAGGTTCGGGTAGAGTTTTTGGCCAATGTAAAGGGGGTGGCTCCGGGACAATCTGCTGTGTTTTACGAAGGCGACGACGTGATCGGCGGTGGGATTATCTGGCATTCTTCAAAAAATTAAACAGGCGCAATGGAACAAATGGTTCAGGTCGGGAGTATTCGAAAGCCCCATGGATTGAAAGGGGAGTTGAAAGTGCATATCGAGGAGCGCTACCACACCGCTTTTTTGGCATCGGGGGTCGTATTCACGGAACAGAGTGGCCAATATTTGCCTTATTTTATTGTCGCTGTAAAGGGGGAAACGGGAGATATTGTCCAGTTGGAGGAGGTGTCGTCCCGCGAGGCAGCAGAGGATTTGGTTGGAAAAAGATTGTATCTTCGGGAAACAGAGCTTACGGTGGTGGAGGACCACCTTTACGAAACCTGGATGGGTTTTGAAGTACGGGATAGTACGACCGGGACTTTGATCGGAACGATCAGCAGGGTGGTGGAGTACCCCCAGCAATGGATGGCTTTTGTGGCAACCGGCTCGGGAAAAGAGGCGATGGTTCCACTGGTAGAAGCCTTTATCGTATCGGTGCAGGTTCCGGAAAAGCGGATCACCCTGGAATTGCCGGAGGGCTTACTGGATTTGTAAGCCTTCCGGCAAAAGGGGGTTTTAGTTTTTCTTAGGAGCCAGTCCGGGCTGTGTAATTTCGAAGTCTTCCTTGCGTTTGGAGTCTTCGACCATCATGCGCACATCTTCCAGTAGTTTTTTGGCATCGTAAACCACCCCGTCTTTCACGGTGTATTTCACGCCACCTACCCGGATGATTTCATTGTCTTCGGTTAGTTTGATCGCACCTGTACCATACAGCACTTTGAGGTTCATCAGTGGATTTTCTTCCACAATCGCAAAATCTGCCAGTTTGCCTACCTCAACGGTTCCGATTTTATCGGCCATGCCGAGGGCTTCGGCGCCGTTGAGGGTAGCGGAGCGGATGACCTCCAGCGGGTGGAAGCCGGCTTCGCGGAGCAATTCCAGTTCGCGGATGTAAGCAAATCCATACAGCTGGAAGATAAATCCGGAGTCGGAACCTGCGGTTACCCGTCCGCCTCGGTTTTTGTACTCATTGATGAAGGTCATCCACAAATTGTAGTTTTGTTTCCACTCCACTTCTTCTTCCGTTCCCCAATAGTGCCAATAAGAACCATGGGAAATTTTGCTGGGCATGTAGAAGCGCCACAAGCCGGGCATGGTGTATTCTTCGTGCCATTCTGCCCTTCTGGCGCGGTGCAGGTCGCGATTGGCCTCATAGATATTGAACGTTGGGTCAAGGGTGAAGTCCAGTTCGATGAGTTCGTTCATCACCTGGTTCCATTTTTCCGAGTAGGGGGGCGCAGCCTGTTTCCACAACTTTCCCGCCTCTCCGAAGCGGTGTTGTTCGTTGGCGTAGTTGTAATCGAGTCGGTAGTTCTGAACCGTTTTGTCTTGGAAAAGCGCTTCGGGCAACCCATACCAGTGCTCCATGCTGGTCAGACCTGCACGGGCTGAGTTCAGCACGTTCCAACGCGCTACATCCATCTGGGCGTGGTGACAAGCAGAGCGCAGACCCAGTTTTTTGTTTTCCACCAGTGCTGCCTCCATGATATCGGGTGATGCTCCAAAAAACTTGATCCCGTCTGCTCCGTTTTTGGCATTTTGGCGCACCCAGTTGATGGCTTCCTCCGGAGAATTGATGCCATTTTCGGCACCCATCCCAAAGGCCGTATAGGCCAGGATCCTCGGAGCTGTAATTTCATTCGCTTCACTGCGCCGTTTGTGTTCCAGTACCCAGTCCAAACCGTTTCCTGCCGACGGATCGCGGATGGTGGTAATCCCGTGGCCCATCCAGAGTTTGAACACGTACTCGGCATACGCTCCCTGTGCCTGTCCGCCAATGTGTCCGTGCATATCCACAAAGCCAGGCATCAGGAACATGCCGGTGCAGTCGTATTCTTTTCCCCCGGGTTTGAGCTGAGGTCTTCTTTCCTCATTGATCGGCACTCCGGGGTAGCCTACCTGTTTGATCTCTTTGATGATATTATTTTCTACCACGATATCCATAGGGCCTATCGGAGGAGCCCCATTGCCATTGATCAGGGTAACTCCCCGGATGATGAGCTGGGTATAAGGGCCATCTCCTTCCGCCCGGTCGGGGGCTTTTTTGAGTTGTGCCCATGAAGGAAGGGAAAAAAGCAGCGCGAGCAGGGCTGCAAGGACTTTCTTTGACATATTGCTTGTATTTTTGAATGAAAAAGCATTTGGTTTTACAGCTTAAGTATAGAGAAAATTTTAGCAGGAGCAAACAGCCAACGGAAATAAAACTGTAATTTCAGGAAAAGTTAAAATTTTTGATCCCTAAAGTATGAAACATCGAACCCAGGTTTTTGAAAAATTCGATCAGGCAGACCGCTATTTGATGGCTTTGTTGAAAGAAGTGGAGGGCTATTCGGACGCAGTCCTGGATAGTAAGCCCGCTCCGGGAGCCTGGTCGGTCAAAGAAAACATGTACCACCTCGTCAAGGCTGAGCAATTGGCACACCGGTATTTGGAAAAAAAATTGAGCCAGCCGGCCAATTTGGAACCGGCGGGATGGAAAAGTACCTGGCGACTTTGGCGCTTGCAGCTTGCATTTGGGGCTCCTTTTCGCATCAAGGCCCCCGCAGTGGTTAATCCGGAGGATATGCCCGATCTGTCTATAGTCGCACTGACAACCCAATGGCAGGAACAAAGAAAAGCATTGCGCGATTTTTTGGCGGCTCAGCCTGACCTTGTTTTTGACAAGGCAGCCTTCAACCACCCTTTGGTGGGGCGCCTGAGCCTTTGGGGTATGCTCGATTTCTTCAGCGGACACCTGCGCAGGCATCAGGGACAAATCCGACGGACGCTTGCGCAGGTCGCCAAAACTTGAATTTATACCATCGCTCCCGCAATGCAAGCCGTTAGGAACGCAGCCAGGGTTCCCCCGATCAGTGCTTTGAATCCAAGCTCTGTAAGGGTGCGTCGCTGGCCGGGCGCGATGGCTCCGATACCGCCGATCTGGATGCCAATAGAGGCAAAATTAGCGAACCCGCAAAGGGCATAGGTCGCAATGATGATGGATTTTTCGGAAAGCAAGCCGGCAGGAATAGCTTTTGCCAAAGAGGCATACGCTACAAATTCGTTGAGAATGGTTTTTTCTCCGAGCAATTGGCCGATCTGCACAATGTCCTTTCCGGGTACGCCCAGCACCCAGGCAATAGGAGCGAAAACAATGCCCAATAGGTATTCCATGCTGAGTGCTTGATAGACCCCGTTGGAACTAGCCTGTACAAAACTGTTCAACCCGGTGAATTTCCCGGCGACAAACAAGAGTTCGTTGCTGAGGTAAATGATGGCCATGAAAGCAATCAGCATAGCTCCCACATTGACCGCCAGCTTCAAGCCATCTGTTGTACCCCGGGCAAGTGCATCCAAGAAATTAGAGCCTGCGTCAACACTAGGGATGTGCATGTCCTGCCCCGTCCTGTTTTTTTCCGTTTCGGGAAGTATGATTTTAGCTACTACAATCGCCGCAGGAGCAGAGATGATCGAAGCCGTCAGTAAGTGCATACCAAATTTGGCCGTCTCTTCGGGCGAACTGCCCCCCAGCATGGCCATATAGGCACCAAATACACTGCCTGCAATGGTGGCCATGCCCCCCGTCATCAAGCACAGGATCTCTGAGCGACTCATTTTTTCGATGTAAGGCTTAACCACCAAGGGCGCTTCGGTTTGTCCAATAAAGACATTGGCCGCAGCGGCCAGACTTTCCGCACCCGTCATGCGCATCGTTTTGCGCATGACCCAGGCAAAAACATAGACCACTTTTTGCAGAATGCCGAAATAGTACAGCAGAGAAGACAGGGCAGAGAAAAAGATGATCGTAGGAAGCACATAAAAGGCAAAACCAAAAGGACCCGCTTTGTCGGCCAGACTCCCAAACATAAAACCCGCTGCTTTTTCCGTACTGCCGATCAGCAGGATGAAAAAATCTACGACGAGCTGGAAGGCTGACCGCACTGGGGCAACTTTGATAATTAATACGGCCAGTGCTACCTGAAGTACCATCCCAATGCCCACCAGCTTCCAGTCAATAGCTTTTTTTCCACTGCTGAGCAAATATGCCAGGCTCAATAAAATTCCAATGCCCAATAACCCTCTGAGTATTTCCATTGTAAAGTAGGTATGTTAATTTTATGTGCCTAAATGTAAAAAAAGAAGCTTTAATTTTACACCTTCTTTTTGAGTCATCCAAAAAAGCTGGAAAATGAACAGGCTAATTATTGCGGTTGGAGGGGGAAGTGGTTCCGGGAAAACTTCCTTTTTGGAAGCGCTTCAGGAAAGGTGCTTGCCCAATGAGTTGTGTGTGCTGTCTATGGATCATTACTACCTCCCAAGGGAATCTCATGCGGTGGACAAAAATGGCGTCCATAATTTCGATTTACCGGAAGGCGTGGATTTTGAGGGATTCCGACGGGATTTGAGGGCCTTGAAGGCAGGCGAGCCCGTGAATAAGAAGGAGTATGTTTTTAACAATCCCGACAGAGAACCGGCTATTTTGACTTTCCAACCGGCCCCTGTGATTTTAGTGGAGGGGATTTTTATTTTCCACGATCCAGATGTTCGGGAGTTATTTGACCTGACCATTTTTTTGCATGCCCGCGACAACCTGAAAGTGATCCGCAGGATCAAGCGCGACAGGATAGAGCGGAATTACCCGCTCGACGATGTGTTGTACCGCTACGAAAACCATGTCTATCCGGCCTATGAACGCTACATCGCACCATACCTTGAGGATGTGGACATTGTGATCAACAACAACACCCATTTTTTGAATGCGCTGAATGTGGTCTATGGCTTTATCAAGTGGCAAAGTAGTTGATAATCAAGGTTTTTTTTGCTCTTCAATGGTCTTAAGCAGTTGCTCCGCTTCGTCCATTTTTTGGGCATAAGCCTTAATGTCTCCTTTGCGTTGGAGCTGCATGGCTTCTTCCAGGAGCTGTTGATATTGCTTTTCAAGTTTTTTGATGGGGTCTTTTCGGAAAAAATTGAACATTGTTTTATTTTTTTTAACAACCAGAAGTGTTAAGGGTTGTTGCTGCTTTGTTAATGAAATGATAAAGTCCTCAAATGATTTCAGGAAAATCTGCATCTCCTGCATTTCTGGGATGGTTGTCAAGGACTTGCTGATGGACGCGTTGCATGCTTTCAAACTCGAGTTGTACGCTTTGGAGGAAGTGGTCGTCCACAAGTTGTCTGAGTGCTGCTTCGTCGGGCAACTGTTCTCCTTCCCTGAATTTGTAGGTTTGTTCTAAAAAGCGGTCTTCAAATTTTATAGAAAACTTGTTGTCCATCTTAAAGAGGGTAATTTTCCAGGTGGGGTGGTCAATGGTGCCGATAATTCTCATAGGGTTATGGGTTTACAGTTGTTCCAGTTTTGGGTTGATGTGCTTACTGAGCAGCCGATATAGTTCGCGGAGCTCGGGTTCCTGCTCCAGCAGCGCCAGGTGTTTGAGTAAGGTGCTGCGGTCGTTGCGGATGGCAGGACCCGTTTGTACCGCTACAGGCATGGCTTCTTGGACTTTAAGGGCTGTTTGAAGGATGAGAGGGCGAAGGAGGTCGAAGGGTAAGTCCATTTGTTCGAGTTGCCGCGCGGCAAGATCGTAAAGGGCATTGGTGAAGTTGTTGGCCATTACAGCGGCCAGGTGTAATCGAGGGCGCTCTTCATGGTCAATGGAATAAACCCTGTTTGACAATGATCGTCCCAACTGCAACAGTGCGTTTTCGGCGATCGTGGTTGTTCCTGCAACACAGATGGGAACCTGGCTAAAGTCAGTAGGCACCTGTCGGGAAAAGCTTTGTACGGGCCAGAAAACCCCGCATAGCGGAAAATACCGGGCTAGCTGCTCCAGGGGGGCAGCGCCTGAGGTGTGCGCGACCACCGCGTCCGGATGTACCCTATGGGATAACTGCTCGGCTACAAGACCTATCGCTTCGTCCCGTACACAGAGCAAATAAATCTCGGCATCGGGCAGGATGCCGGTTGTTTCCGTAGTGACGGACACTTTGCCCGGACTGGGGCTGACCAATCCGGAGCGGTTGTAGATTTGCACCAGGTTCAAACCCGCCCGCAGCAAGGCATCGGCCAGGTGATAGCCGAGATTGCCGTAGCCCAACAGGACGATGCGGGGGTGGACTAATGGCCTCATTTTTGGCGCATCCGGTCTGTCATACTCAATCCCAAACCGATCATCATCATCAGGGAGCCTGCCCAAAAATAATTGATGCCCGGAAATTCTTTGGCTTCCAGTACGATGTAATCCGATCGCAGGGAATTGGTAGCCAGTTCTACGCTGAGTTCACGCCCTGCTTCCGGCATGCGTGCCACCATCAGCTGCATGCTCTCCGTTTGTGGATCCAGACTGGCAAAGCGCACACTGAGTCCTTTGGTGGTCCATTCGTCTTTGATGTTAAACGGTCGGTTGCCCCGGATAAAAAATACAGGCTCGAGGGTGGTATTGTCGCCAGTGGCACTTTGGACGTATAACTTTGCCCCAACCGCGATATCCCCGTCTTCAGGCGTGTAGGCAGGGTGCACTGGGTCCCTTTGGAAACCATCTAAGCGCAGCCGGAAACCTTCCACGGCTATTTCCTGCCCCGGCTTGAGGGTGTAATTTTCGAAGTTCAGGTTTTCTTCCTGCACGAAGTACGACTCAAAGATTGACTCCGGGATGCGGATCTTGGCATTGAGTTCGTTGATTTGGTGCGGATAGGCGTAGATAAAGTCGCCCCGGAGTACCACGACCGGGTTGACGATATAGGTACTGTCGTCGTCCGATCTGCGCACCGCCAGCGTAGCTCCTATGGCGAGATCACCAGCCTGTGGGCTGTAATCCTCATGAAGCGGCTTACGGGTAACGTCTTGCAGCTCGAGGGTATAAGTTCTGGTCAGGAAAGTATCTGCATCGTCCAGCTTGACCGTGTCCACAAAAACTGTAGGCAGGTCGGGCATTAAGGCAACAGGTCGGTAATTGAGACTGTCTTCCCGCTCGCGGCGATAGTTGATGTCCTGCTCGACTTTGGGCAGTGCCGGAATATGGGTAAAAATATCTTTATCGAGGTAGCGCTTGGTAGCCGGGTTATAGGCGGCTATCGCCGAAAAATCTTTGTTGTACAGGATATTGGGCGACAAGTTGAATTCCTCTACCACAGCACCACTGTCGTCGTGGCGCTTGTAGTTGACCTCGTAGGTACGGGTCAGGTTGTCAATGCTGTCTCGGACAAAAGTAATGGTGTAGTCCTTGACTTTCATGGGCACACCTTTGAACAACAGCAAGTTGCGGCGAGCACTGTCCTCTTCCGCGCCTTCGATCAATCCGTCCATCATAAAGGGATTGGTCGAAATGATCCGCTGGTTGAGCCCGGAAGCCAGAATGCCTACAATCATCAGGCCAAAACCCACGTGCGACACAACCGAGCCGGCCTTTTTGAGGTTGCCCCGCAAGAAAAATACGAGGTAATCCAGGTTGCTGGCTACGGTAAACAGTCCGGCAAACATCAGTACGGAATATTGCCAAGAGTACCCCTTGATCCAGGAACTGGCGAGAAGGGTGAGTAACAACGCCACAGCCAGACTAATCCCGCTGTGCTTCCAGAAGCCTCCGGCGTGCTTTGCCCAATTGGGTTCGCGGTAGCGCAAAAACTGAGCCGTTCCGGAAAACATACTGATGAAGACCGCTATCCAAATCTGGTATTTGTTGTAGTGGGGTATGGGATCCGTAATGACACTCCCCAGATAGGCAGGGTCGAAAAACTGTCGGATCTTGTTGTACACCGGAAGAGAGGTAGAACCTGTGATAATAAGACCTGAAAACAATAGAATAAGGGTGCCGATAAACATCCAGAACTCCCGGGAACCCGTAGCTTCTTCTTTTTCCGGAACCGGAATACGGGCATAGTGCAGACCCAACTGGATGGCTGCGATGGCCGCAAAGGCCACAATGAAAGCCAACAATTGCGTTTCCAGCCCCATTTCCGTAAAGGCATGCACGCTGGTATCGCCCAACACGCCGCTCCGGGTAAGGAAGGTAGAATACAGGATCATCACAAAAGTAAGCGCGTAATAAACATAAGTACTCCGGATCCCGTGTCGGGTATTCTTTGCTATCAAATTGGCATGAACACCGGCTACCAAGATAAGCCAGGGCACAAGAGACATATTTTCTACCGGATCCCAGGCCCAGTAACCTCCGAAAGTCAGTGCTTCATAGGCCCAGGCTCCCCCCATCAAAATGCCCAGTCCCAGGATGGCTCCCGAAAACAAAGCCCAGGGCAAAACTGCCTTTACCCAACCCTGGTAATCTTTGAGCCACAATCCAGCCGCTGCAAAACAGAAGGGCAAGGTGGTAGAAGCAAAACCCAGGAAAAGGGTAGGCGGGTGAATGGTCATCCAATAATTTTGCAGCAGGGGATTCAAACCGGTTCCCTGCAACAGACTCACATAATTGGCATTGGAAAAGATCGGTGCCTGTACGGTGTCTCGCAGCAGCAACAAGGGATTGCTGCCCAGTTTGAACGGATCATCGCCCAAACCGATATACACGCCCAGGATCATGGAACCAATAAATACCTGCACCAGGGACAACATACTCATCACCGGAGCCGTAAAACGCCCAGGCCGGAAAACCAGGATCAGACCCAGGACGATGTGCCAGAACATCCACAGCAGAAAACTCCCTTCCTGGCCCTCCCAGAAGGCCGAAAAAATGTACTTCATCGGCAGATCGTCGGATACGTGTGCCTGAACGTACTGGTACTCATAATATTTGTTGATCATCAGGTAAAAAATCACCCCGATGACCGATAAGATGCCCACGCTGTGGATCCCGAATGACCATTGTCCGATTTTGTTCCAGGTGGCCGCTTCCGGCCGCTCTCGTCGCTGTACCGCCATAAACCAGGCAAAGGCAGCGAGCAAACTTCCGGTAAAACCGGCAAAGAGGGCAAATTGACCCAGTTGTCCGGGTAAAAGATGCTCCCCGATATATTGAATGGGTTCCATATATCTGTTTTGGATAATTCAGGGTTGTAAAATCGAAAAACTTACTTCTCTTCGCGAATATAGACTTCCTCGTCTTTGTATTTGGAAGGACACTTCATCAGCATTTCAGTGGCAATGAATTCGTCGCCGCCAGCCTTACCTGTGAGCACCAACTGTTCGGAAAGCTCAAAATCCTGGGGCTTACTGCCCAATAATACGACTTTTCGCTCCACGCCTTCGGTGTCTTTCATGTAAAAGCTAAAATAGTTGGGATCCACCTGGGGGTCGTAAACCATTTCTTTGTCTTTCGACAACTGACCGGCAATTTTTACCTTCTGACCGCTGTTATCTGCATCGGCAAAGGTAGCATAGGTGCTCATGTCGTCCGCTGCACTGGTAAGAATGACGATGGAAGCGACAATCATGAGGACAGCAATGATGTATATTTTTTTCATCTATCGTTCTTTTGGCCGTAAAGATAATTACCCGTTTAAAACATTCCCACCTGTATTTGGTTTGATTTTGAAATACCTTTGATTTACTTTTACCCGAAACGGGTTGTCCATGATGGATCCATACATCGCCACGCTACAGGATGCAACGCTCGCACAAGGGCAGGTTCCGGTACTTTCCGGGGTCAATCTCACGCTTTTCCGAGGTGAATTTACCTACCTGATCGGCAAAACCGGCTCGGGCAAATCTACTTTGTTGAAAACCCTCTATGGGTCAATACCGCTGCACAAGGGACACGGGCAAGTCGCCGGATTCGATCTTCAGAGACTTACCCGAAAAAATATTCCCCTGCTGCGCAGAAAACTGGGGATGGTGTTTCAGGATTTTATGCTGCTGACGGACCGTTCTGTGGCCGATAACCTGCGCTTTGTCCTCAAGGCAACCGATTGGCGCAATGCCCAAAAAATCGAACTACGCATTGGAGAAGTTTTGGAACAGGTGCAGTTGTCCCACGCTGCCCACCGCATGCCCTGGGAATTGTCCGGGGGCGAACAACAACGCGTTGCGATTGCCAGAGCTTTGCTCAATTTTCCTGAATTGCTGATTGCAGATGAGCCTACGGGTAACCTCGACCCCGAAACATCCCGGGAAATTCTTCGCTTGATGCGACATCTGTCCAAATACTACAATACTGCCGTGCTGTTTGCGACGCACGACCACCTCGTGATGGATGCTTTTCCCGCCAGGGTACTTGCCTGTCAGGATGGACAATTGCAGGAATTAAGCCATTAAGCTATCAGGATTGTACAAAACGGCGATGCGCTTCTTTTTGGCCAAAGTAGTGCTCGTACCTGCCGTCGGGAACCAAGGGACAGTCGTGGTAGCTCAGCGCCCACTCATAGACCCAGCAGGGATGTTGTCCTTTTTCCGTAAAAACGGGCAGCAGGGATCGGCGATATTCGTCGCTTTCCTTGCCAAAGACACCTTCGTAGCCATCCAGCACACTCAAAACGCTGACCGGGTTGTGGAGGACAAACAACTCACCCCACACCTTGTCTGGTGCTGTGGGGTGGTAGATCAGACCCGGGTATTCGCCCATGTCATACAAATACCCGCCAATCCAGGCTTCCCCCATAAAATTGGCATTCGAGTCCAGAAAGTTGGCCATAGCCGAACCCACCTTTCGCATGAGCGTACCATATACAAAAATCAAATCGCTTTGCACCCTTTCCCGGTTTTGTAGTCTTTAAATCATTTTGTCCGCGCAGGAACTACTCGCAAAGGCCTCGGGCTTGGCCTTGAACACAAAACCCATGCCCAGGATATACCCCATGGCCTCCTTTAGCGCAGTATTCGATTCAAATAGAGGATCTGTGTTGATATCGGCATGTACCTCCAGCTCCACATCGTGGGCATCCAGCAGGTCGCACAGGCTGTACGCCACTTCTACCGATTTGGCCACCTCCGAGATCATGCGTTCTTTCAGACTCATTTTTTTGGTGGTTCTGTCATTGGCAATAAACATAAACCCACCCTTTTTTTGTCGCAGAAAGACAATCACCGTAGCAAACTCGATCACCTCGTTGCGTACTTGTGAATCTGTACCAATGCAAACCTTCAGTTTGTTGCCGGCCGCTTTTTCGCTGAGGATACTATTTTCAACAGCCTCCGCAAGCGTCGCGTCAATAAGTTGTCCATTTAGCCTTCGCCATTGCATAGTTGTTGCGTTTTTTTCAAATATATCCAAAAAAAATGGTGGCGGGTTTCCTTAGTGCCTAATTTTTAAAAACTTAAACTATGCTTAATAAAGCTTTTTTGTTGGGAATTGGTTCATGGGAAAAAATGGCTGTTGGCTTTTGACTGTTGACTTTTGACCGATAGCTGTTGTTTTTTTGGCACAAAGAAGTTGTTCAACCACCGAATAGCTTATTTTTTTAAACCTTTTGGGGGACTTGCCTGTATAATCGCTTGATGAAGGAGATCAGCATTGTTTGGTTTAAACGGGATTTGCGCTTGTCCGACCACGAGCCGCTACTGGCTGCTATCCGGGAAGGGCATCCGGTGCTGCTGCTGTATTTGTTTGAGCCGGAATTACTCGCTCACCCGGCTTACGATCTCCGTCACTGGCGCTTTGTCCGGGAGTCTTTGGGCGATATGAACCGCGAATTGTCTCGTTTCAATGCTCAGATAACGATTGTTCATGCCAGCGCCCTGCCATTTTTTGAGCACTTGCTGGAGCGCTTTCCAAAAGCAAAGGTTTTTTCGCACCAGGAAGTGGGTTTGCGGGTGACCTTCGACCGCGATCTGGCCTTACAGCGGCTGTTTCGGCAAAAAGGGATCGAATGGCGCGAGTTTCCGTTTTCCGGGATCAAACGCGGACTGAAAAATCGCCAGACCTGGGTGGATGATTGGTACACCTACGTGGAAAAACCGATCGAAAGTGTACCATTGGGGCAGCTGATACCTGTATCCCAGGAGCTAGACGGCTTTTCTCAATCCCTTCCTGCCGCTTTTTTGGAGCCCAGTCCGAATATGCAGCCCGGTGGGACAAACTATGCCCGCAGGTATTTGAAGGGGTTTCTGGATGAGCGGATCAGTGGGTACATGCAGCATATTTCCCGACCGGCAGAGAGTCGTTTTCATTGCAGCCGACTGTCTCCCTACCTGGCCTGGGGCAATTTGTCGCTACGGGAGGTCTATCAGGCCGCCCTTTCCCGAAAGGGCAAAACAGGCCGCTGGAACCTGGAGAATTTCCTGTCCCGATTGCGTTGGCGCGATCATTTTATCCAAAAATTTGAAGGCGAATGTCGCATCGAGTTCGATAATTTCAATCCGGCCTACGATGCCCTGCCCCGGGTGTCCGATGAGATTTTATTGCAAGCCTGGATGCAGGGAAAAACGGGCTTCCCCCTGGTTGATGCAGCCATGCGCTGCGTGATCGCTACGGGCTACCTGAATTTCCGGATGCGCGCAATGCTGGTTTCTTTTCTGACCCACACCCTGTGGCAATCCTGGCAGTCGGGTGTGCATTTCCTGGCGCGACAGTTTCTCGATTTCGAACCCGGTATCCATTACCCCCAGTTTCACATGCAGGCAGGGGTGACCGGTATTCACGAGATCCGGATTTATAATCCGGTCAAAAATAGCCGCAAATACGATCCCGATGGGGCGTTTATCCGCAAGTGGGTACCCGAACTGGCGGCTGTTCCCGATGCCCTGATCCACGAGCCCTGGTTGCTGTCGCCCATAGAACAATCCTTGTATGGTTTTTCCCCGGGAGGGGATTACCCGCTTCCCGTGGTGGACTTTCAACAAGCGTCCCGCTTTGCTGCCGATCACCTGTGGGGCTTGAAAAAACAAGCGAC
This sequence comes from Saprospiraceae bacterium, assembly GCA_030729925.1. Lineage (GTDB taxonomy): Bacteria > Bacteroidota > Bacteroidia > Chitinophagales > Saprospiraceae > JALQTV01. Next base: position 11,778 of record JANQWK010000061.1, on the reverse strand, counting down.
GACTCAGACCGAAGGGGCAAAGATCCGAAAAAGACACGTCAACCCGGAAAAGCGGCGATAGCAAACCTTTTTCAGGAAATTCGCTATTTTTAGAAAAAATAAATGCACCATGGCCAATGCTTCGCACCTGGAGTACCTCTTGAGAGGAGTAAGTTACTGGAATTCCTGGCGTTTGCAGGAACCCGAGCTGAAACCGGATTTGTCGGACATCCGCTTGGGTAACCAGTCCCTGGAAAATGCTAATTTACAAGGTGTTAATCTGAGTGGATCCGTTTTTGTCGGGACGAACCTGAATTTTGCAAATTTAAGGGATGCCGATCTTCGCAGGGTGTCTTGGGAAAAGGTGAGCGCTCTGGGGGCAGATTTTTCGGGGGCGGATTTTGGCGATAGCCATTTAAAGTTATGCAATTTTAGCATGGCTATCCTGTTACAGACGCAGTTGAGCGGTACGACCCTGGTGGACTGCGATTTTACAGAGACGATCCTGCATGGGGTAAATTTGGATAAGGTAAATTTCAAGGAGAAAATGGTTCAGGATATCCGGCTTGGATCAGAAGAGGTGCTGGAGGAGACCCGCGGGGGGTTGGATATGCGGGGTTATGCGGGCAATACCGGGGGCATCCAATTGGCGGATGAAGGTCCCCGCAGTGCTTCAGAACAGCCGGTGTTGGCCGCAAAGCCGGGCGATACGGTGGCTTGCAGCGTGTATGCACCGGAGGAGGCCGCTCCCCAGGAGCCTGTGCAGGTGCAGGTTTGGTTGCACTTACTGGAAGAGGCGGCTGTGGTGGGTCAATTGGCGGTGAGCATAGACGATACGGCGGTACTCCGACAGTTTTCTAATTTGGGCGTGCCCGTTCAGCCCGGCGAGCGGTTGCGACTGGTGCTGTCACTGCGGGGCGAAACCGGTACGGAGCAAACCCGCGAGACCACCTGGAAAGGGAGCCGGGAGTCGCAGCAGTTTGTGGTGGATATCCCGGATACCCCGGGAAAACAAAAGGTGTTTTTTGTGCTGCGGGTGTTTTTACAGCGGAGCGACTGGATGCCGGTAGGGGAGATTTCCTTTTTTATTAAGGTTGCCGGGGCTACCTCCGCGGGAAAACCTGTTGGCAGCGAAGCAAAAAGATACCATTATGCTTTTGTGTCCTATGCTTCTAAAGACAGACAGGAGGTGCTGCGCCGCGTCCAGATGCTGGGGATTTTTGACCAGAAATTTTTTATGGATGTGCTGAGCCTGCGACCCGGGGAGGAATGGGAGCCGGCGCTGGAACAACACATTCTCGATTGCGATTTGTTTTTGCTGTTCTGGTCCACCAATGCCCGCAATTCTGAATGGGTGCTGAAAGAAGTGAAACTAGCGCTGGCGCGAAAAAATGGCAGGAGAGAGGCTCCTCCTTTTATACAGCCCATTCCACTTGAATTGCCCGTAGTGCCCCCGCCACCGGAACTGGGACATTTGCACGTCAATGATCATATCCTCTACCTGATCGCCCCGGAAAGCTGATTCAGCGCACCGCCCGGAATCCGATGTCTTCAAATCGGGTGGTGAAGTTGGTGGCGGCGTCTTGTCTGTCAGATACCCGACAGAGGTTGCTGCCAAAAAGCCAACTGCCACCCCGGAAACCAATGCCTATGGCCGAACTTGCCGGCCAGTCAGCAACATTCGCAACGCCCGAGGCATCAAGGATCCCATCGCCACAGCGCCCTGTGAAGACCCTGCCTTCCGCTCGTCCGATGGTGATGCACAACTCTACAAGATTGCCACTAAGTTCCATAATTCCCCAAAAAGAGGCTCCGGCCTGCACACGGTTGTTTGATCCCGGTTCGGCAAAGATGCCCGAGCGAAAGGGCCCCAGGGTGGTGGTCTGGTCATAGACCGCATTGCCGGCAATCGAAGAGCTATTGCTGACCGATTCCGCGATCGTTCCGGCTGCCTGGAGGAGATAACTGTTGTTGGTGATACCGGTCGTGCCCCAGGCAAATTCTCCGCCGAGTGCCGTTTGATTACCCCGACAGGCTTTTTCAAATTCATTTTCCGTCATGGGTCTGAGGGCTGCCCAATCGGCAAAAGCTGCTGCGTCTTCCCAGTTCATCCAGTTGTTGGGCAGGTGTGGGGTCGAAGTGGTGTAAATGCCGCTCTGGAGCTGGATGTTGTGGCGGAAAGTGCCGCCGGTGTAGGCTCGTGCACTTGCCTGAACAGGGGTGAGGGTGTTGAGGAAGTCGGTGTAGTTCTGCTGACTGACTTCGTGCTTCATGACATAAAAACTTCGGTAGCCGGTAGGAAAATGCGGATTGAGCTGTACCGGGCTGCTACTGGTTTGGCTGATCCCGGCGCTTCCGTGTATCCAGATGCCTGCTCCTTCGAGCTGTGCATCGTCGTTGCTGGTATCTTCACATTTCAATACGGTAGCAAAATCACCTATCGAGACAGGAGTGTTGCTGCCGGTGCCCCTGAAGGTGCCGGTGCTTTGGCCGTCGCCAAGCTGAAATGGGCCTTCGGGGACATATACCATTTCCAGGGCGAAAACCCTTAATTCCAAACTGGTCGCCGATTCGATCCCTTCCTGTCCATAATGCCACTGGATGCGCAGGGTGTCGAAGATCAGTGTGCCCTTTCCGGGAGTGGCTCGGTAGAGCAGCAGTCCAACAATAGGGTTCCGGGTGGGATGGAAGCTTTCTCTCGGGTTTGCGCTTTCGGGTTGGAAGCTTACCGGGGAAGTTGCCGTTGCGGAATGCCCCTGTGGAGCGGGGTGGAGGTGTTGCCAGTCGCCGTTGTTGCGACGGAACTTAAAAAACACCCATGCGGCATCGTGATTCCCGGGGTTGGCGTCGCTGCGCCAGGAGTTTTGCCAGCGGAGCTGGCACTGCAAAACAGCAGTTTTTTTGATGGGATCTATGTCTGTCAGGGTAAGTTGGCCGACCTGTATGTGGTTGGCCCGAAGACCAACCACGCACAAGCAGCATAAAATGAGCATATTCCATTGCCGTTTCATAGGCAAAAAAGTTTGACATTAAGGCTGTTTCAAGCCCGGAAGTTTGGGATTCGGGAAATCGTGCCGCAACTCAAATGCAGGTTGGGTCGCGGCGTTGGGATATACTTCGGTCAGGGTATCGGCTTCAAACATTCGGCCATTGACCATCACATAGCGGATGGCCTGGGTATGGCGGATGTTTTGCAAAGGGTTTTTGTCGAGCACCAACAAATCTGCCAGTTTGCCCGCTTCCAGACTCCCCAGTTCTTTTTCCAATCCAATGGCCTCGGCACCCTGTAGAGTAGCCACCTGTAGGGCATGGTGAGGAGAGAGTCCGCCCGATTGCATGGCCCAAAGTTCCCAGTGGTAGCCCAGTCCTTGCAGCTGACCATGAGAGCCGACTCCGGCTTTGCCGCCGGCCTCTACCAGGTCTTTTACAAAAACAGCCTGCTTTTTGAACACGTGTTCCATGTCGTGAAACCAGCCACCCGGCCCGGGACCTGCTCCCTGACCCCTGCGCAAGGTCTTGGCATCCAGATCGTCGTGTGGCGTAAAACGCGCCAGTTTGGGATCGTCGTGGGGGTTTTCGCGGGTATAAAAATAGTTTTCGGCCCAGGGGCCTCCGTAAGCCACCAGCAGCGTCGGCGTGTAACTGGTCTGAGAGAAGGCGATCAATTTTTTGGCATCTTCATACAACGGGAACACAGGGAAGGAGTGCTCGTGCCCGGGGTATCCGTCAATGATTTGGGTCAAATTCTGTTTGAAATTGAGAGAACCCTCGGTAGTGGGCATGATCTGCTGCTCCCTGCAGGCCATGATGATCCATTGGCGTTGCTGTCGGTTACCGGCCACATACATCTTAAGGGTTTTGGTATCGTAGTATTTGGAATAGCGGCTCACGATTTTTCGGGCATGGTCCAAGTCGGTAATTTGTTCCTGCCAAAACATCCCCGGACCGGTAGAATAAATCCTGGGGCCCGGGATATTACCCGCTCGCACCTGATCTTCATAGGAAAGCACGTCTGTGGTGCCGGTCTGTGGGTCGCGCGTCGTGGTTACGCCATAGGCCAGGTTGGCCGCATACGCCCACACTTCCTCCTTGTGGATGTTGAAAGTGGGTCGCAGGTGGGCATGGGTGTCCACAAACCCGGGGATGATGACCTTGCCGCTGACATCCATGATCCGGGTACCTGCCGGAACGGGAAAACTTCCTTTTTTGCCAAGGGCTTTGATGCGGTTATTGACTACGAGCAGGTCACCTTTTTCGATGATTTCATCGCCTTTCATGGTGATCAGGGTAGCACCCCGGAACAGAATATTGCCGTTGGGCATGTCTCGATTGGCTTGCACCTGGATTTGTTGTTCGAGCGGGACATACGCCACAGTATCCTGGTTAATTGCTTTTTGCCGCGCTGCGGCGAGATCATACACCACGTGGGCGTTGCCAATAGACCAGTGCACCTTGGAGGCATTTTCTCCCCAGGTGGGAAATTGTCCGCCAATATCGGTGAGTTTGGTAGCGGGAAAGGCAGCATTCTCGGGATTAGCCACGGCAATCACCGGTGCCTGATCGCTTACCTGCGGTACAGTTACGACATACACGTCGTTGTAAACCAGCGCAAGCGCCTGGTCGCCCGAGGGAGCCATGAGGATCAAACTGGCATCGAGGGGCTGGTCAAAGCCGGGAGGCTTGGGGCCGGTAATTTTTACATGGGCTCGGGGGTCGGTGCCGTCCCAGCGGACGGAGCTTAGCCCTTGTCGGGGATGAAACAGGAATATCCTTTCCGGGAATTCCTTGCTGAAATGCGGATGGGAACGACCTGCAGCAGCAGCGATGAGATTGGGGGTGCCACCACCTGCGGAAATCCAAATGAGTTCTCTGTCCACACCCCTGGCTCCCTGTGTAATGGCATTTTTGAAATTTTGTGCCGGGCCGCGGAGCACGACGATGCGCTGCCCGTCGGGCGACCAGGTGGGTTGGTTGTAAAGCGCCGGATCAGTGGTGATTTTCTGGGTGGCACCGCTTTGTAGGTTGGTTCGATACAAGTGTCCGCCTGCGGTCTCATTCCAAGTCGTAAAGACCAGCTCCCGGCCATCGGGCGACCAGGCCGGCTGTGCCTGAGAAAGTTCCAGGTCATTGACAAGACGGGGCTCCCCTTCGGGAAAATCCATGACATAGACTCGATCAAGTGCCACGAAAGCCAGTTTTTTGCCGTCAGGCGAGGGTACGGCATCGCGGATTTGTTTGACCACAAAAGTGGGACTGTCCTCGATGGGATAGTCAAAATCGAGTTGTGGTCCCAGAGGAAGGGTAGCGTTGACGCGAAAAGGAATCTCCGAGGCTGCTGCTCCGCTGATGGGCACCTGCCAGATTTTTCCGCCCCAGGAACAAACGAGGTTTTTGCTGTCCGGTGTGAAAGACATGCCGGGTAGTACGTCCCGGGTGCCCCTGGACTCCTGGTCGTCGTGCTGAATGGGGTAGGCGAGCCAGCGCTCATCGCCGGATGCCAAATTGCGCAGGCGCAGACCCGTATCTCCGTCAAACCGGGTGCCATAAACCAGCCACTGTCCGTCCGGAGAAAGGGTAGGTCGGATGCCGGATCCGTAATTGAAGGTCATGGTTTCGCGTGCCCCCGTTTCCCGGTCATAACGGGCAATCTGGTATTGTGGGAAAATGGCATTGTACTGCCAATCGCCGGTTCTTTCGGCAAACCAGATGTAGCGACCTTCCGCCCCGAAAGCGGCACCTGTCATCTTGAGATCGTCCGGCTTGTCCATGAGTTTGACCCCCGTGCCCCCATCCACATGGTAAAGCCACAACTTCAGGGTGCCGCCTCGAACCCCCGCTTTGGAAGCCACGATGTACTTCCCATCCGGTGTCCATTCGGGCGACTGGTACCGGTCGGTCTTGCCTTTGGTGAGCTGCCGAGGCTCCCGGGTAGCGAGATCCATTACCCAAATGCCCTCTCCGCCGCCTTTGTCGGAGGTAAACACCACCGACTTCCCGTCCGGACTGAAACGCGGCTGGGCATCAAACGGGAAACCCGAAGTGAGTGCTTCCGCTTCCCCGCCGGAAAAGGGCATCAGGTAAAGATCTCCGAGAAAATCAAACACCAATTGTTGTCCATCCGGACTGATGTCCAAACTCATCCAACTGCCTTCCGTGGCCGTGATGTTAAAGGTACGCCCCTCCTCCAGAGGGAGATTTTTTTCCTGTGCAAGGACGGAATTGGGTGGGCATCCAAGCAGGAGACCCAGCAAAACGATGACTACGCGCATATTTTTTGACAAACAAAATAAGGAAAATTCAATATCTTAAGATATAATTTTCTTTTTGATAGCATTTTTGCCAAAAATACAATGGAGTAAACGATCGTAAGCAGTTTGTTATCAGGGGCAATCCTTTATGAAATAACAAAAAATGTAATTTGTTTGTAGCTGACTAAAAAGGAGCTGGATAGGGTTCGAATATCAAAACTAATGATTAATATTGTTTTGGTATTTCAGTTTAATAGCCGATCCCTATGTACGACAAAGCCATTGTTTCCTTCCTGTCTGGCAGGTTGTCACTGCTATATTTAGCGCTGGTGCTATCTATTTCAGGAATTTATGCGCAATACAGCGGTGGAATGGGCAGTGGCTATGCAGGTAGCTCGGGAACCGGGATGCTGCCTTCGGGTGGATCCTGCAATTGCGGCACACCGGTTTCCGGGGGGAATGTAGCGATTGCGGGGTACCCGGAATGTCAGCCGGACGGCAACTACCCCAATGAGTTTCCGCTGGTATTGGAGTTTTTGGCGGGTGGAGGCACGGCAGACCCGGCTGCGATAGAGGGACATTACTGGATGTTGGAGTTCAGGGATTTGACCCATTTGTGTTCGGTATGGTCGTTTCCGTTTACCCTGGGGGATACTTTGTATGAGGCTACCCGCACGGGCAACAGTATTCGGGTGCGGGTGGATTTCCGCGATCTCGATACCGATAATGCCTGCAGCACGGTGGGTTTTGAGGGGTTTAGCTGGGACTATCGGGTGGTGCAGTTATGTAATTACCCGGATAAAAGTTGTTTTTCCGCGGGCACGCGGGATACCTTTCACATGCAGCGGGTACTGGATATGTTTGATGTCCGATCCAATAGTGATTTGAGTGCTTATGTGGCTCCTGCGAAGATCCAGTATGGGTTTTGTAAGACGGAAGCTCCTTTGGATTTGCTGCTTGGCGAGGTGCTGACGATAGGCAATGATTCCATGGATCAGCATTGGAATGATGTGCGGCCTTCCACGCAGTACATCAATATTTGCGGGCTGGACAATGCCTTGTTTCCCGCTCCGGAAAATTATAAGATTGTCTTAAAGGATATGGCCGGCAATGAGGTGGGGCAATCTTATTTCGACAAACTAATGCTGGATCCCGGGGATATGGTTCGACTGGATACGGTTTGGTTTCGGGACAAGCGCTGTCTGCAACTCCGCTATACAACCGACGGAGACCGCAACTTCGACAAATGGCAGGTTTTTGCCAGCGGCGAACTCCTGCCCTGCGAAAGTCAGCTCCCCGTGACGATGAACCGCATGGAAAGCAGGGATTTTCGGTTGTCGTGGAACGCCAGGATGAAAACCACCGGACATGGGTTTCGCCTGAAATTGTACGAAGGCGGCACTTGTACCCCAATGGGTGTGGATACGGCTGCCAGTCGTCCCAACACAGACAACACGCATATTTTTGAGACCCTTTTGCGCTGGGATGATCCCCGGTTGTTGCGCCTGCATGATACCTTGAGAGTAGGGGCGGGGGATAATTACCTCGTGAGGGATAGTTTTCAGCTCCGGATATCGGAGCTGGGGTTTACCCCCAATCCATGCAATTGTTATCAGGCATTTGTGTATCAGGTCTGCGATGGGATGGATCCCCGGGATACGGGCGATCTTTGGGGAGCCGCCTTCGGCAAAACCTATCGCACCGACGTGGACTGTGAAGCCATTGAAGCGAGTTTGTCGGTCAGCGATGAAATATGCGAGGTAAAAGGAGGTGGATTTTCGTTCGACATTACGGGTTACCCTTGCACCGCTTTCGAAATAGAAGTCAACCTGACTACTGCAGGTCTGAACGAGACCTGGCGGTATTACTCCTCCGGATACCAAAACGGCATCCGCGTGTTTTCCGACGACGAATTTCTCCAAAACGGCAATATCGGCGAAACGATCACTTTTTCCCTGCAGGATACCTTGATGCACGGCGATTACCGGGTGAAGGTGACCGTTAGGGATACCCTCGCCCCGGGTACTGCAGATTCCTGTATTTTTCCGGTTTCGATCCAGTTGACAGACCTGCTGAAACCGTCGGCACGCATCTGGATGGAAAGCATCGCAGCCGGGGCACAATTTGTGTTGGATGATCAGGGGGAGGTGCACATCAATCATGCAGGAACAGCTCTTTCGGTAGTCAATAACGCTGTTAACCTGGGTCAGCTCCGGGTTCCGGAGGGGACTTGCGGACTGGATCTCGATATGTTGCTGGAAGTATATGACGAGTGCGCGGTGTATCTGAGCAAGCTTCCGGTTCGAGTGGAAGCGGTGGCGGGATCGGTGAGTGGCGAAATTTGGCAAGGCCGATTCGATTCCTTGCGGGTGGGTTTGGTGCATATCGGCACGGGAACTTTTGCCTTTGATATCGTTTTGGAGGATGGATCCCGGTTTCCCGAACTGACGACCAACCGGATTCGCTTTATAGGCGAAGTGCTGGATGCCACGCCCCCACAACTGCGCGTACCCGGCAACCTGGTTTATGCCCTTCCCGAATGCAGCCCAACTACCCCGATATTTCTAAATTTGCAGGCAACAGATGCTTGTACGGGAGCGGTCGAGGTCAGCGCTGCACAGCTCGGGGGTACGCTCGTATGGCAGGAACTGGGCAATGGACTTTTCCTGTCGGAAAATGTATATCCCGGCAGGTATCTCGTCACGGTATCGGGCTTGAGCGACCCGCAGGGCAACATGGCTCCTGCGCAGGATATAGAGATCGTAGTACAGGGCGAAACGGCAACCAGTCCTCGCAGCATCATCGGTACGGGCAACCTCAGCAGAGCCTTGCCTTCTTGTATAGATGCTATGGATATTGATTTTGACCTGTTTGTAATAGATTTTTGTACCCCTGACCCGGTATTCGACAGCATCCTGGTCTCCGGCGGATACCCTTTGGAAGGCGATCTTTCGGGCCATCGTTTTGCGATTCGGGACATGCAGCCGGGTAGGGTAGAAGTTAGGGCATTCAGCGGAGGAGCTACCTATTCTTTTTCGATTACCATGAATGCATCCTTGCATCCTCGCGAGCCGGAAGTGCGCATTCCGGGCAATTTGAGTTTTACCCTGCCGGTATGTAGCGCGGCGGGCGAGCAGGTGCGATTTTCGGTTCAGGTTCGGGACGATTGCGATGACCCTGCATGGCTGGCAGCCCATACCCGGTTTTTCCGGGACGGCATGGAACTATCGCCGTCCGAACACCAGCTGACCGGATCCGCTGTGACTTTCTTGTTTGAACAAAACCTGTCCATTTCCGACCACCAGCAGCTGTTTGAGGTGTGGGCTACCGACTCGGACGGACATCAGACGCGCCGACAGTTCCGGCTGAATGTTTATCAAGAAAAAGCCGCCCTCGACTTCACCTGTGGGGATCAACTCAATGTCTTAACCGGATCTGCCTGTGGAACCTCGATCACGCCGAGCATGGTACTCAAAGGCGATGCCACAGCGATATGCAACGATCAACTCCAGGTTTTGATCGAGAAAAAAAATGCCTCCGGTGCCTTCGAAGGGTATTACACCCTCAACGAAGTCATTGGTACCGGTTTATTCAAGTACGCGGTATTGCCCAAAGGCTCCGAATACCTTCAATACCAGGATAACCGGATTATCGGAGTGCGCGCGGAGGCGATTGTCTGCTGGGGCACCTTGTTGGTAGAAGATAAAACCCTTCCCCTGCTCGACTGTCCCGCTGACCGCTACGAGGTAATCCGACCTCATGCCATCAACACCTGGCAAGGGGTGCTCGCCTTCGGCAAAACCTTTTCGCCCGAGCTGTTTTCCTGCTACCAAACATCAGCGCCCTTCGAGGAACCTGGAATTGCCAGGCCTTATGCCACCTGGACCTTTCGGCCTTCCACAAGTGGCAAATACACGTTCTCGGTTTCTGAAGCGGAATTCCCCGCCACGCTGGCCCTGTTTCAGCAGACCGGAAACAGCATAGATGCAGAAAATGGATACTTCGACCCCCTTCAACCCTGCACGAACATTGTCGCCTTTGGAGATGCCGATCATCCTTCTATTCGGATCACCTTGCCTTTGCTGGCCAAGAAAGCTTATACCCTTCTGATGATTTCCCGTGAAGCGGCGCTGGGCGGAACCTTTGAGGTGGTTGTAGAACGGGATGGCGCTTACCATTCTTCTGAACCGATGTTGGAATATCCGGGACTGGTGCAAGACAGCCGGGGGAATGTCATTTCCGGCTGGCGCCCACACCCGGTCGGGATCGGGCTTCGCCGGCTCCCCCTGTATGTGGGAGACCGCGAGGGAGTCTCGTTGGCTACTACTCAGGACAGGTGCTACACGATTCAGGGCAATTACCGTTCTCCCGAATGGGATCTTGCTACAGGCCATATCCTTAAACACGATGCCCATATCAGCGATGTGCTGGCAGCGCGGCTCTTGCTGACCGGTTTTCCGGTGGTGCAGGACAATTGTGGCACGGTTACCGTTTGTGTAGCAGATCGTTGGGTACAGCAAAGTGACTGCGGAGCAAGCATGATATTGCGCAGTTTTTCCGCTACCGACCAATACGGCAACCGAGCGGCCTTCGCACCGGGAGTATATACCTGTACCCAGCGGATATCATTTGCGGTTCCTGCCATCAGCAACCTGGTGCTGCCGAATTATACTACCTATGCAGAATGCGATGAGGGGTTGTTTACCGGATACCCTTATCTCATCTCAGCGACGGGCTACCACGACTTGAGTCCGGAATGGGGCAATCTGGCGGCCAGTTATCAGGATGTCGCCCAAATTCCCGCTTGTGGAGCAAGTTCGAATATCCGCAGGCAATGGACAATTCTGGACTGGTGCCGTCCCGGGCAATCGGTGCTACACAACCAATTGATCAAAATAGGGGACTATACGGCTCCCACCATAGATGTATCCATTATAGCGGAAGGCTTCCCTGTGGCGGGCGACACCCTGGTTTATGCCGTCAGTCCCTTCGACTGCGATGCCGATTTCTGGGCACCCCGACCAGTGGTTCGCGACAATTGCGCCGGATTCCTGGATATTAGCTATGAAATCCAGGAACTTGTGGATGTTCCTGCCTACGATCACTTTGGCAACCTCGTGGGAATTTTGCAGGAATGGCAGCAAATCCGAGACTGTGTGCCCGGTACCATGGTGAGGGGCATCCCGCTGGGAAAAAACTATCGTTACGTGTTCCAGGCAGCCGATGAATGCGGGAATTCCAGTATGGCAACTGTGCCTTTTGTGATTCGCGACCGTACGGCTCCAACAGGAGCTTGTAATGATACCCTGATCATCACCCTGGGCGGGGAAAATTACGGACAGGTGCACAAATCCGATCTGCAGGAAGGCATTCAGGACAACTGCGCGGTGCAAGACTATCAGATCCGCCGATCAGGTACTCAGCTCTGGGGCGATATTGCCTCTTTTGACTGCCGGGACATCGAAGGATATCACGAAGTAGAACTTAAAGTGACCGACTTGTCGGGCAATGAGGGGATCTGTACGGTACGCGTCCTGGTAGAAGACAAGAC
>JANQWK010000060.1:93896-179323 GCA_030729925.1 Saprospiraceae bacterium | reverse complement strand
TCCGATGGATTTATTTTCTAACCAACAAACGGTCAACTTTTTTTAGGGATGGACAGCCAACCGCCAACCGCCAACCGCCAACTGCCAATTCACCTCCGCAATCCTCTTTTTCGCAAATTTGCGCGATAGCGAGCTGCGTTTTGGTTGTGCTGACTTAGGGTTTTGGCGAAAGCATGATAGCCGGAACCATCCCCAACGGCGCAAAAAAACAAATAATCGTGGTCTTCGGCATTGAGTACGGCATCTATGCTGGAAATGGAAGCCATGGCAATAGGTCCTGGGGGAAGTCCGGGATACTTATAAGTGTTGTAAGGGGAGTCAAATTGGGTGTGGTAGTCGGTTACCCGTGGGGTATCAAAGTCGCGGGTTGCAAATACAGCAGTGGGATCTGCTTGCAGCAGCATACCAATTTTGAGGCGATTCAAATAAACTCCTGCCATTCTTTTCTTTTCGTCGCTTCTAAGGGTTTCCTTTTCTACAATAGAAGCCAGGGTATAGACTTGATTTCTGTCCAGTCCCAGTTTGTCTGCTTTTTGTTGTCTTTCCTCTGCACTCCAAAACTTATCCTGTTCTTTTTTCATGCGTTTCAGGAAGTCTTCCGGGCTGGTATTCCAGTAAAGTTCGTAGGTGTTGGGAATAAACAAAGAGGTCAGACTTTCAGAAGTCAATCCGAGCGCAGACAGGGTAGCCGGATTGCGCATGGTCTCCAGGAATTGCAAAGAGTCTGCTTCCAAGTACCGGGCTACTTTCCCGGCAATATCTTCGGGCAGTCGCTCATTGGTGAGTATTACTTTTGAAGGAGCCTGTGAGCCGCTGCGCAGGTGTCGGATCAATTCAATGTAAGTCATCCCTGGGGTCAGCTCAAACTTGCCCGAACGCATTGGCTTACGGGGGTATTTCATATAGTTGGCCAGGTTGACAAAAAGTTCTTTTCTGGGTATGCAACTTTTTGTCTTTAGGCTATCCACAACCATTTCGAAGGTAGCATCCCGAGGTATGATCAGCGTACGGTCTGAAAGATCCTGTGGTACGGCAACGGCAGCAACGATCTCCCGCCAAATTAGAAAAAGCACGAGCACAGATACCAATACCAGACCAGTGAGGAGTTTACGCCAGTTGATTCGCATTTTCAATGAAGTATAAAGTAAAACTAAAAAATATTAATAGGCTTCTTCGTTCGAAGGGAAATCGCCCGATTTTACGTCTTGGATGTAATTTTCAGTGGCCCCCTTGATGGCGTCAAACAAATTGAGGTAGCGCCGCAGAAACCTGGGCTGGAAGGAAGTGGTAATGCCCAACATGTCATGCAAAACCAATACCTGACCGTCTGCGTGAGGACCTGCTCCTATCCCGATAGTTGGCATGGTAAGTTGAGCCGAAACCTTTTGGGTCAAGGCTGCCGGTATTTTTTCTAACACTACAGCAAAACAGCCCAGTTGCTCCAACAGCTGGGCATCTGCCAGCAATTTTTGCGCTTCAGCTTCCTCTTTTGCCCTTACCGTATAAGTGCCAAACTTGTAAATAGATTGAGGTGTCAATCCCAGATGGCCCATTACAGGAACCCCGGCAGACAAAATTCGCTTGATGGAGTCCTCTATCTCTATCCCTCCCTCTAATTTTACAGCATGCGCTCCGGATTCTTTCATGATGCGTATCGTGGATTCCAGTGCAATCTTGGAATTACCTTGATAGGATCCAAAAGGTAAATCCACCACGACCAATGCTTTTTTTACGGCACGTACCACCGATGAAGCGTGATAGATCATCTGGTCAAGGGTAATCGGAAGGGTTGTCTCATGACCCGCCATTACATTGGAGGCAGAGTCGCCCACCAAAATGATATCTATTCCTGAGGCGTCCACAATCTTAGCCAGCGAATAGTCGTAAGCCGTTAACATGGCTATCTTTTCGCCCTTTTGTTTCATTTCCTGCAAAACATGCGTAGTGATTCTTTTTACTTCGCGGCTTACTGACATATCTGTTGATTTAATGGTATTGGCGTACAAGATACGCAATTAAACAAAATTGCAGTTCCATAGGTTTTGAAGCAAAGATTGCATTTGCTGTCATATTGTCAGGCGCGGTGTTTTTTTCCCGACAGGGGAAAGCTTTTGTCAGGTAAAATCGGAAAAACAGTCATATCCGAAGCAAAAAAAAACCGTTTTGCCAATTGGCATATCAATTGATATAGGGGAAGCGTAATCTTTTGAAATTATCAAAAACCAGAACAACATGAGTAAAATAATAGGGATCGACTTGGGTACGACCAATTCCTGTGTAGCCGTGATGGAGGGTAATGAACCTGTGGTTATTCCTAATGACGAGGGAAGGAGAACCACGCCTTCTGTTGTTGCTTTTATGGACAATGGAGAGCGAAAAATAGGAGATCCTGCAAAGCGTCAGGCTATTACCAACCCTACCAGAACGATTTCTTCTATCAAGCGTTTTATGGGACACCGCTATAGCGAGGTTACTACTGAGACAGGCAGGTCGTCTTACAAAGTGACGAAAGGGGATAACGATACGGTGAGGGTGGAAATTGATGGCAGGTTTTATACGCCTCAGGAGCTTTCTGCTATGGTGCTGCAAAAAATGAAAAAAGTGGCAGAGGATTTCCTGGGTCAGCCCGTTACAGAGGCAGTAGTGACCGTGCCTGCATACTTTAATGATTCTCAGCGCCAGGCTACCAAGGAAGCAGGAGAGATTGCAGGTTTGAAAATCAGTCGTATTATCAATGAGCCTACCGCCGCAGCACTTGCCTATGGCTTGGACAAACGGGACAGAGATATTACCATTGCAGTATATGACCTCGGTGGAGGTACTTTCGATATTTCTATCTTGGATCTGGGCGATGGGGTGTTCGAGGTGAAGTCCACCAACGGAGATACCCACCTCGGAGGAGATGATTTCGACCAAGTGATCATTGATTGGCTGGCAGATGAGTTCAAACAGCAGGAAAATATTGATCTCCGAAAGGATCCAATGGCTTTGCAGCGCTTGAAAGACGCAGCTGAGAAGGCAAAAATTGAACTTTCTGCTTCTTCTCAGGCAGAAATCAATCTGCCTTATATCACTGCCGTAGATGGTGTTCCCAAACACTTGGTGACTAAGTTGACCCGAGCCAAATTCGAGCAACTGGCAGATACCCTCGTGGCACGTACATTGGAACCCTGTCGCAAGGCTTTAGAGGATGCAGGTCTGAACAAAAGCGATATAGATGAGGTGATCCTGGTGGGCGGTTCTACCCGCATCCCGAGAATTCAACAGGCGGTAGAGGAGTTTTTTGGAAAAAAACCCAATAAAGGAGTAAACCCCGATGAGGTGGTGGCTATCGGTGCCGCTATTCAAGGGGGGGTATTGAGCGGAGATGTCCAGGATGTATTACTGCTGGATGTTACCCCGCTGTCTTTGGGTATCGAAACGATGGGCGGCGTATATGATGTGGTGATTGAGTCCAACTCAACAATTCCAACGCGCAAGTCAAAGGTGTATTCTACAGCTTCAGACAACCAGCCTTCCGTTGAAATCCATATTCTTCAGGGAGAAAGGCCTATGGCAAAAGACAACCGTAGCGTGGGTCGCTTTATCCTGGATGGTATTCCACCAGCACCGCGTTCAGTGCCACAGATCGAAGTGTCTTTCGACATTGACGCTAATGGTATTCTTAGCGTGACCGCAAAAGACAAGGGCACCGGAAAAGAACAAAATATTCGTATCGAGGCTTCTACCGGTTTGTCTAAGGAAGAGATCGAAAAGATGCGCGCAGAGGCTTCCGCTAATGCAGCGTCAGATAAGCAGGCTCGCGAAGAGGCAGAGGCAGTAAATGCAGCAGATTCTTTGATTTTCCAGACAGACAAACAGCTGAAAGAGTTCGGCGATAAAATTCCGGCAGATAAAAAGACTCCTATCGAGGCTGCACTCAATAGCCTTAAAGCGGCTCATCAGGCTAAAAACCTCGATGAAATCAAGCGTACTACAGATGAACTGAATACCGCTTGGATGGCAGCAAGCCAGGAAATTTATCAGGCTACCCAAGGGGCTGATGGCGCTGAGGGAGCACCTGGAAATGAAGGAGCTGCTTCCGCCGGAAGTACCGTAGATGATGTGACGGATGTGGAGTTTGAAGAGGTGGACGACAAAAAGTAATCATCCATTGAACAATATGACTCAGAGCGTCTTCGTAACCCGAAGACGCTCTTTTTTTGCTTAAAATTCCCGCGGACCCGATAAGAGCAGATCTAAAAAGCGACTTAACAGGGCAGGCCGAAATGCGAATGCCGAAACGACAATGAATACAATGCCATACATGGCTCCCCAAAAGTGGGCATCATGCCCGATGTTGTCCATGGCTTTTTTGGACATGTACGAGGAGTACCAGAGATAGGCAACCCCAAATAGGATGGCAGGTAGCGGGGGAAAGAGAAACCAGCGCCAGGGATCCAGAAAGATATAAGTGAATACAAGGGCAGAGGTGGCACCGGAGGCGCCCAAAGCCGAGTAATAGTTGTTGTCTCTGTGCTTGAAGTAGGAGGGAATGGCCGAAATGATGATGGCCGAGAAGTAAAACAGGACAAACATCCCGGCGCCTAACCTAGTTCCAAATATGACCCGGAAGAGTTGCTCTGCTATCTGGCCAAATTGATACAATACGAGCATGTTGATGAGCAAATGCTGCCAGTCCGCATGGACAAAACCATGGGTGATCAGACGGTAGCTTTCTCCACGGGCTACGGAGACAGGGTGGAGGAGCATCCGATTGCGCATGGAAGGATTGTTAAAGGCCTGGTAAGATAGGGCAGCGGTCATAATGACCAAAAGGAGCGTCAGAGTCATTTTTTTGTGGGCAAGATAGCAAAAAATGCAGACCCAATTAGGGGTTGTGGTAAGGTTCGTTGTGCAGAATGGTCATGGCGCGATAAAGCTGCTCCATAAAAAAAAGCCTTACCATCTGATGGGAAAAGGTAAGTTGGGACAGCGATAGCTTTTCCGTAGCCAAGGTTTTGAGTTGAGCGTCCGCGCCGTAAGCTCCAGCCACCAGAAAGATGAGTCTTTGTCCCGGCTGATTCAACCAGTGGTTGACCCGAGCCGCCAGGGCTTCAGAACTATAGGTGCTGCCTTTTTCATCTAATAAAATCAGCATATCTCCCGGTTTTAACCGCTTCTCTACCAGCTGGGCTTCCGCTTTTTTGAGCTGAATGTGGTCAGCGTTGCCCGACTGTTTGATGTCGGGCAAGATAACGACCTCAATCGGCACGTACCTTTTGAGTCGCTTCAAAAAAATCGCAATACCTTCTGAAAGGTAGTTTTCGTTTGTTTTGCCGATAAACCAACACTCAATCTTCATAGCCGTCGTAAAGGGATAGTTCTTCCATTAGGGTGTGGCGGTTAGGGTATTTTTTTCGAAATTGCTCCACGAGATAAGCCACCAGTGCGTCGGCGTTCAGTGCTTTCAGATGCCGGATAATACGGCCTATTTTTTGGGCAGGCACAGGCCCAATATGCGTATCGAGGAAGGAGCTGAGCAGGTTGTCGTACAATTCGAGTACCGCCGTATGGTGCACAGGCAGCAGGTAGTGGTCGTGGTTGAGCAGCAACTCGATCGAGGCATGCTGTCGGATCCAGTCAATCAATTGATCTTGTTGTTGTTCTTCTCCCAAAATGCCGGCTACACAATCTTGTTGTGTGGGGGTATGCGCACTTGCCCTCAGCAGCTCCAAGGTGGCTTCAGGTTGCCAATAAAGCCCCTGGGGATCGAGTTTTTTGATTTTTCTGTAGTGCTCCGGGTCAAAATATCGGACGAGCTGCTCGCGCAACAACTCGATTTCCAAGCGGGTGTCAGACAAACGATGGGCGAGCTGCAGGTGTAGTGCTTCTGTTTTTTTAGTATTAGCGGCATCCATTTGTTGCTTTTGAGCAAAGTCGAGCAGGATCTTACCCACGTCCGGCAAGTTGGCCAATAACGCCAATTCCAGCGCCATCAGGATATCTGCCAACTGTTCGTAGTAGTGGCGGAGCAGAGGGGCGTGGA
Source organism: Saprospiraceae bacterium (assembly GCA_030729925.1). Taxonomy (GTDB): domain Bacteria; phylum Bacteroidota; class Bacteroidia; order Chitinophagales; family Saprospiraceae; genus JALQTV01. Next base: position 173,295 of record JANQWK010000060.1, on the reverse strand, counting down.
GTGCGGGATCAGCGACCTGAAGGTACTGAAAAACGAGGGAATGTATAGCCAAGCCTTCGTTTTCATACACCTGTAGTTGCTTCAACATCAGGGTGATCAGGGTGCTTTGCTTTTCCTGTTCGTCGCAGAGCAACTGGAGCACCTGGAAAAGACCTATGTCGAGACTGTGCTTGCGGTACACGATCTTGGTGACTTCCTCGGTACAGAAGTTCCAAATGTCGGACTTTAGAGCAGGGGCAACGTCTTGTCGCAACAAATCATGCATCAGCCCAAATGCCTCCAAGACGGGGGCGAACAAATCTTCCTGACGGTCACCTGCTTTGCTGAGCAGGGGAGCAGATTTGAGGATAAGGCTCTGGATGATGCGCCAGGTTTCCTGAAAGTCCTTGGTGACAAGGGTTTTTTGAGCTTGTTGTAGGAGTTCCCGAAAGAGTTTTTCGAGGATAATGGTACCTCTTACGCCCAAACTTCGGTCGGGCTTCAAGGCTGTTTTTATGGTAGCCTCAATCAGGTTGAGGTATTTCTCGTTGCTGTCTATACTCGTAATGGAAGATGCAAAATGAGTGGTCAACGCCAGCTCAAATTTGCGGTTTTTTTTGGCATACGTCCGAATGAAATCGTACAGCGCTTGTGGTTCAATTTCTTCCAAAATCAACGCTGTGGTCAGTTTTTCCGACTGTACCTTCGGAGGGACACTCCGCGGCGGCTGTACTACCTGAGTCAGTTTTTTGCGAAGCTCCAAAGCTGCAGCGAGGATGTGGGCACAAAAACCGGTTTGTAGAAAATCGCTACACTCGCAGGAAACCTGCCTGATTTTCCCGGCCGAAATTTTGAGTTCTATCTCCAGATTGCGGTCACCGAGATGGACCCAGGTGATCCAAAAATTGCGCTCTATCTCCTGCAGCTGCCCAACGGCGTTTTTGTCCAGCAACACCTCGGCTTCGAGCAGTAGCTGCTCATCGGCTTGCCTTTCAATGTCCTGTAACGCAATATCCATATTTCTATTTAAAGCGGATATCACAATCCATTAAGGCTTCTGCATTCATGATATCGAGCAGCGGATATTGGAGCGTTACCTGTCTGCCGTCCACGACTGCCTGAGGGCGACTCACTTTGGTAACCTTGCCTGGAAGGTGATAAATGCTGGTGTAAGTGCCGGAGGCGAAAAACAACTTGGCAAATTCCGCTTCTTCCGGATCCGAAAAGCTGGGCTCTTGCTTTACCGGTATTCTGCTGAATTTGCTGCCCTTCAACTCAAATAGTGGGCCGTTGCTGAGGAAATTTCCGGCGCCGGAAAGTCCTTCGGCCATGTCACTTCCGTTTACCTGAAATTTGTCGAGATTTTTGTAGAAGTAGGTAATGTCGGAAAGGTCGTCAAAGTCCAAAGTTAGGGTAGAGGTCATTTCTCCCGCCTCTTCATTGGCAAAAATACGCAGCTCTACTTTATCCCAAAAGGCTGGTCTGTCGAGCTGATTGCGTTGTTCTGGGGAGAGATCGGTAAACTTAATAAGCGTATCCACCCGCTCGCCTAATGCCGGTAATCCGGTTTCCCCATTTTCTTCCATGATCTCCTTGAGCATCGGGTTGCCGAATAGTTCACCCAGGTCAAAAGTAAGACTGTATGTACCCGATCCGTCTTTGTTGAGCCGCAATTCTTCGACAATGTGGAAACAGCTGCTCAACGAAAAAGTCAAAGCGATCAGGACGAGAAGAAGGGGTTTTTTCATGGAATTGTGTCTTTGATAAAACTATCCTGGATATCTTACGTTCTGTAAACTGTGATTTCCAATTTTATATTTCAAAAGTAATCAATTTTTTTCCCAAGCCTATGAATTTGCCAAAAACCCTGAAAGAATTGAAAGCGACGGGATATACTCCCAAGACAATCAAGGAAGAGTTGCGGGGCAACTTGATTCGAAAACTGCAACAAAAAGAGAAAATTTTCGAAGGAATCATAGGTTTCGATGATACGGTGCTGCCCGATATCGAGCGCGCGGTGCTTTCCCGCCATAATATCCTGTTGCTGGGATTGCGGGGACAGGCCAAAACCCGTATCGCCCGACTGCTGGTTCACTTGCTGGATGATTTTATTCCGGTGGTAGAGGGCAGTGAACTCAACGACGATCCCCTGGCTCCCGTGTCCCGCTTCGCTCGCGATCTTATCGAGGAAAAAGGAGACGATACCCCCATCAGTTGGATGCCCAAAGAGGCCCGCTATGTAGAAAAACTGGCAACGCCCGATGTGAGTGTGGCAGACCTGATCGGAGATGTGGACCCGATTAAAGCAGCTGCATTGAAGCTGCCGTATGCCGATGAAAGGGTCATCCACTTCGGACTGGTGCCAAGAGCTAACCGCTGCTTGTTTGTAATCAACGAACTTCCCGATTTGCAACCCCGCATCCAGGTTTCTTTGTTCAATATGCTCCAGGAAAAGGATGTTCAAATTAGAGGGTTTAAATTGAGGTTGAACCTGGATATCCAGTTCGTGTTTACGGCTAACCCGGAGGATTATACCAACCGGGGAAGTATCATCACTCCCCTCAAAGACAGGATAGAGAGCCAGATTCTGACACACTATCCAAAGACCATCGAAATTGCCCGAAAAATTACTCGCCAGGAGGCTCGGCTTACACCCGATCAGGTAGATAAGGTGAAAGTGCCGGATGTTTTGGAGACCCTGCTGGAGCGGGTGGCTTTCGAGGCCAGAGAAAGTGAGTTTATTGATGAAAAAAGCGGGGTGTCCGCACGATTGAGTATCTCCGCTTATGAAAATCTGGTGAGTACCGCAGAGCGACGTATGCTGATCAATGGGGAAAGCCATACCCAAGCCCGAATTACCGATTTCTGGGGCGTTGTGCCTTCTATTACAGGGAAAGTGGAACTGGTATATGAGGGAGAACAGGAAGGTCCCTATACCGTTGCGATGAGCCTTATCGGTAAAGCAGTAGAGAAAACGTTCCTGGATCATTTTCCCAATCCCGAAAAATTGAAAAAAGGACAGGAAAAAGATCCTTACGGTACCATAAAAGCCTGGTTTTCAGGAGGAAATACCTTAGATTTACTAAATGATTCCAGCGATGAAGCGTTTTTCCAGGCACTGGACGGAGTGGCAGGACTTAGAAAGTTCGTGGAGCATTCGCTGAATATTACCGGTAAAGAGGCTTATGTGTATATGGAATTGGTACTCCACGCCTTGGCAGAATTCGATATTTTGAATAAGGAAATTCTGGAATCATCCTTGACTTTTCGAGATTTACTGGCTAATATGCTGAATGAAGATATGTTTGATGATTACGATGAGTAATCCTATTGTCTCACAATCTAAATTCATTAGCCTATGCTCTTGAACATTAATCCGGATAATCCCGAACAACGAAAAATTCAACAGGTGGTAGATGCACTGGAGAAGGGAGGGGTAATTATTTATCCTACCGATACCGTGTACGGATTGGGTTGCGATATTACCCAGCCCCAGGCCGTGGAAAAAATCTGCCGCCTGCGTAATCTCGATCCCGCAAAGGCAATGCTGTCGTTTATTTGCAGCGACATCAGCGAGGTGGCAGGTTACACCCTGCCGATTAGTACCCCTGTGTTCAAATTGATGCACAAGAACCTGCCAGGACCTTTTACTTTTGTGCTAAATTCAAACAACCAGGTTCCCAAACTTTTCAAAAACAAAAAACGAACGATCGGGGTTCGAATACCTAGTCACCCCGTTCCCCTGGCTATTGTGAAGGCCTTAGGACGCCCTATCCTTTCTCTTTCCCTCAAGTCAGATAACGAAATCACCGAGTATTTTACCGATCCGGAGGATTTCAAAGACGATTTCATGAAGTTGGTGGACATTATCGTGGATAGCGGAGCAGGAAAGAACGTACCCTCAACAATTGTAGATTGCACAGGAGAAACACCGGAGCTGATTCGCGAAGGAGCAGGGGAGTTGCTGTAGGCTCAAATCAATGCCTGCAGGCTTCCAATTGTTTTCGTACCTCGCCCAGGGTAACAGTCCCGTGATTGTTACCCCAGGCTTGGTTGACGTAGTTAATAATGTTGGTGATCTCTACATCCGATAATACTTCTACCCCCGGCATGGCCTGGTTATAGGTGATGCCATTGACTACCAGAGGTTCGGCTATCCCGTGCCGGATCATACAAGCTAATTTTTCCTGATTTTGTGCTATATAGTCGGCTCCGGCTAATGGCGGAATTTCAGCTCCCAGTCCGCTTCCATCCTGCATATGACAGCTTTCGCAAAAATTGGAATACAATATTTCTCCTTGGATATAAGGAGATTGTGTGCAATGGGCAGATACCAGTACAATACTGGCAATGATTCCGGCAAATAGCCAGATCCGTAGATGGAGGTTGCGCATGCAGGGTTCGGTTTTAAAAAATGATTTTCTTGCGTAGTTCTTTTTTCTGACTGTTTGCGAGCTTGTTGATTCTTCTCTTTTGTTTGACAAACTCGGGTACCATAGCCGCTTTTCTGGGCTTTTCTTTTTTTAAGGCAGCTTGCAGCGCAGCGAAAAAACGGGTGGTTGCCAACTCTTTGTTGCGGTGTTGCGACCTGGATGTGTCACAGGATACCTGAATGATGCCACTTTTGGTGATCCAGGACGATAACTTTTGCCCAATTCGCTCTTTTTCTGCTTCTGTAAAATGGGGACTGGCTGCAAGGTCAAATATCAAGGTTACTCGCGTCGAAACCTTGTTGACATGTTGCCCTCCACTGCCGCTGCTCCTCGAACTGATATACCGGATGTCTTCCCTGATCTCGTTCATTTTTTTTCTGCCTCAACAAGCCTCGTTCCGGATTGGTTCAAAAAGATCGTTTTTTAGTGAGAAGGAACATTTTGGGATCAGTTCTGAACAACCAAAGTAGCGCTTGGCTGTTATGCTAGGAGTGATGTTCAAAATATCCAACCCCAACCAGGAAACAAACAGAAAATGGACCACAAAATTGCGATTGTTTGGTTTCGTCAAGACCTTCGTTTGCATGATAACGAGGCACTTACTGCAGCCATAAAGGCATCCGATGCCATACTTCCGGTTTATGTTTTTGATGAAAGAGTCTTCAAAAGCCAAACGCAGTTTGGTTTCCCTAAAACAGGTGCTCACCGCTTGGCTTTCGTATTGGAAAGCGTGGCAGATCTTCGAGAGCAACTGCGCAAAAAGGGGGCTGACCTAATCGTGCGGGTGGGCAAACCCGAAGAGGTGCTGTTCGATCTTGCCCGAAGGGTTGGTTCTTTCGCCGTGTTTTGCAATAGAGAACGCACTTCCGAGGAGGTACAGGTGCAGGATGCTCTGGAAAAGAATTTGTGGTCCATAGGTCAGGAGATCAAGTACAACAGGGGGAAGATGTTGTATTATACTTCCGATCTGCCTTTCCCGGTTTCCCAAACCCCCGACGTGTTTACCCAGTTCCGCAAAGAGGTCGAGAAGTTTGTCCGGGTGCGCGAACCGCTTCCCGTTCCCGATGCGATAGCTTTCCCTTTTATTACCTTCGAGCCCGGTACGCTTCCAGAGATGTCAGATTTTGGATGGGACAAATATACGAAGAGTCCAAAGGCGGCACTACTGTTCGAGGGGGGAGAAACAAAAGGGCTGGAGCGCTTGAAACACTACCTCTGGGATACCGATAAGGTGAAAACGTACAAGCTTACCCGCAATGAGTTGTTGGGTGCAGATTATTCTTCCAAGTTTTCACCATGGCTGGCTCAAGGCTGCTTGTCGCCCAAACAAATCTATCACGAACTGAAAAAGTACGAAGCGGCAAGAGGAGGTAATGAGTCCACCTACTGGCTGTTTTTCGAATTGCTGTGGCGAGATTATTTCCGCCTGATCGGCAAAAAATATGGCTGTCGCATTTTTCAAAAAGGCGGTATCCAAGGAGTCGCGAATAAGTCCTGGACAGATGACAGAGACAAATTGTTTGCCTGGGTCCTCGGCGAAACGGGTATCCCATTTATTGATGCCAACATGAAAGAGCTTCGGGATACCGGGTTTATGTCGAACAGAGGGCGACAAAATGTGGCGAGCTTTTTGGTGAAAGACCTCAAAGTAAATTGGCAGATGGGTGCGGAGTATTTCGAGTCTGCCCTGATTGATTACGATCCCTGCAGCAATTATGGCAACTGGAACTACGTGGCCGGGGTTGGAAATGATCCCAGAGAAAACCGCTATTTTAATATTTTGTCTCAGGCCAAGCGATATGACCCGGATGGCGCTTTTGTGCGGCACTGGCTGCCGGAACTGGCTGCGCTTCCCTCCGAAATGGTTCACCAACCCGATCAATTGAGCAAGTCCCAACAGGAGAAATGGCAGGTAGTTCCAGGAAAAAACTATCCTAAAGCACTGGTGAGCTCCCGAAAGTGGGCAAGTTAGTGCTGCAGCTGTTATTTTTTGGCGATAGCCTGAAGCTTGCCCTCTATTGCCCGGGCTTTTTCGACGACTTCCGCTACACTGTTTGCAGTGAGGGTAATGTGACCCATCTTGCGAAAAGGCTTGACCGTGTCTTTTCCGTATAAATGGATAGCAGCAGCCGGAGTTTGCAAGACTTCTGCCAAGCCCTCGTAGGTGGCTTCACCGCTTGCATCCGCAGCTCCAAGTACATTGATCATCGCAGCTGCCGGTACGCGGAGCGAGGTGTCGCCCAAAGGCCAGTTGAGAATAGCCCTCAAATGTTGCTCAAACTGAGAGGTGGGACAGCTTTCTATGGTGTGGTGCCCACTGTTGTGGGGGCGGGGAGCAACTTCGTTGATCAATAGGTTGCCCTGCTTGTCCAGGAAAAGTTCGACAGCCAACAGTCCCGTGATTTTCATGGCCTGGGCAAGTTTGATCGCCAAATCCGATGCCTCCCGGGCAGTTGAGGCGTCAATTCTTGCCGGACAGAGCAAAAATTCAACTAAATTGGCCTCGGGATGAAAACTCATTTCTACAGGCGGATAGGCTTTTATGTCTCCCGATGGGGTTCTGGCTACGATAACTGCCAGTTCTTTGTCTATGTCCACCAGTTGCTCAACAACAGAGGGCGTATCCATGAGCCGCAGAAGATCCGCTGCTGTCCGAACAATTTGAACCCCCTTCCCATCGTAGCCTTCTGATCGCGATTTTTGGACAAAAGGTAGCACTATGTCGCCGCGTTCGAGACCCGCGCGAATAGCGGCAGCATCATCATAGAGTCGAAATGGGGCAGTAGGCAATGCCTCGACCCGATAGAAAGTTTTTTGCAGGCCTTTATCTTTGATCATTTCGAGTACCGCGGGAGTGGGATGTATAGGCAGCCCTTCCGCTTCCAATTGCTTCAAGGCGGCTATATTGACATGCTCGATTTCAATGGTGAGCAGATCAACGGTCTTTCCAAAACGATATACATCCTCATAGGATTGGAAGTCACCTTCGGTAAAACCTGCTCCGAAGCGAACAGCAGGCATATCGGGACTTTTGTCGAGAAAATACAAGGGCAAATGCCAGTTGCCCGCAGCGAGTGCCATCATTTTACCGAGTTGCCCGGCTCCCAAAACCCCAACCCGGGTGTCTGTTTTTCCCGAAAAAGAACTTTCTTGCATAAAATTTGTACCTTTTTTGAATCAATTTTGCTTCGCAAAAATACGTAATTATGGGCAGCATACTAATAAAAGGCGGGAAAGTAGTTAACCGCGGCACCATTCGCGTACAGGATATCCTCGTCCGCAATGGTCGGATCGAGCGCATGGCCGATGCGATAGATGTGATCGCAGACCAAGAGCTGAATGCAGAGGGACTGCATGTTTTTCCAGGACTGATTGACGATCAGGTGCATTTCCGGGAACCGGGTAAGACCTACAAGGCGGATATTTTTTCAGAGTCAAGGGCCGCCGTGGCAGGAGGGGTTACAAGCTTTATGGAGATGCCCAATACCGATCCGCCTGCACTGACCCAGGAGTTGCTGGAAGACAAATACCGCATTGCTGCGAAAAATTCTCTGGCCAATTATTCTTTTTTCATGGGAGCTTCCAATGACAACTTGTCAGAGGTGTTGCGAACCGATATCCGCAATGTGTGCGGGATCAAGGTGTTCATGGGGTCAAGTACAGGTAATATGCTGGTGGATAGCGAAAAAACCCTGGAGGGGATTTTTTCTCAGGCACCCATGCTGATTGCTACCCACTGTGAGGACGAGGCGACCATCCGGGATTGTTTTGCGCAATACCATAAGTTGTATGGTGATGATATTCCGGCTGAATTCCATCCGTTGATTCGCCCGGTGGAGGGTTGCTACAAGTCTTCTCATTTTGCAGTGGAACTGGCCAAGCGATATAACAGCAGACTGCATGTTCTCCATATTACCACAGCAGAGGAATTGGCTTTGTTCGATGCGCATATTCCGCTGGAACAAAAACGGATCACGGCCGAGGTTTGCGTACACCATTTGTTTTTTTCAGCGGATGATTATGCTGCGCAGGGCCATAAGATCAAGTGTAATCCTGCGATCAAAGAGCGCCGACACAGGGATGCTTTGTGGGAGGGTTTGAAAAACGGACACCTGGATATTATTGCTACCGATCATGCTCCGCATACCCTTGCGGAAAAACAACAGGCATATACCCAGGCACCTTCCGGGTTGCCTTTGGTGCAACACGCCCTAAATGTGCTGCTCGATTTTTACCACCAGGGAAAGATTACCCTGGAGGAAATTGCCCACAAGGCTGCTCATGCGCCGGCTATTTGCTTTGAAGTGGACAAAAGGGGGTTTGTAGAGGAGGGGTATTGGGCAGATATCGTTTTGGTTGATTTGGAGGAGTCTTGGCAAGTGCAGAAGGAAAATATTCTTTACAAATGCGGATGGTCTCCTTTCGAAGGACATACCTTCAAAGGCAAAATAAAAAGCACGATTGTCAGCGGCCATTTAGCCTGGCATGAAGGCCGTTTCAACGAATCAAGCACAGGGAAGCGCCTGCTGTTTAATCGGTAGGTCTGTTGCGCGATTTCTGTGAAAACCATCGGTCCATCCCAATAAAGGCCAACGCAGTAGTCGCCAGAACAGTCAGGATAAGGGGAAAGTTGCCTGAATTGCCCAAGTGCTCCATCCAGATGCTGAGCCAGGTGGGTGTTTCGCCTTTGGAAAAAGACCCGATGGGAAGCAGTTGGGGAAGGCCGAGGGCAATGCCAAAGGCAGTGGCTACAAAGGTCCAGAACAAGCGGGTAAGTCGAGGCGATATCAGCGGCTGGTAAGTTCCAACTGGCTTTTGTATCCGTTGCATCACCCGTTGCGCAAATCCCAGGGAGGGCTCTTCCCATTCCTGGGATTTCAACTGCTGGTGTATGCCCCGGCAGCTTTCCAATTGCTGCTGCAGTTCAGGATCTTTTTCGAGTCGCGCTAGAAAATCCGCAGTTTCTTGTTCTGAGAGTTGCTTGTCGAGGTAGTTCCAAATTTCTTGGCTCATAGCAGATCATTTAGCTTGAGTTGATAGTCGTTTTCCAGCGTATGCCTAAGCTGTTCGCGCAAGCGGAACAGTCGGGTTTTGATATTGTTGCTTCCCATACCCGTAATTTCGGAAATTTCCCGGATGCTTAGGTCCTCGAGGTAAAAAAAAGTGATCAATGCGGCGTCTGCAGGTTTAAGCCTGGCTAAAAGCGCATGGAGCATTTGTTTGAGGTGATCCTGACCCGGGTTGTGCTGCTGGGCGGGATCCGACAAAGACAAACCCGGATCCAGGGAGTCGTGCTGGTGCTTCCGGTTCCGTCGGGTGTAGTCAATCGCAGTTCGGTAAGTGATGGCGTATAACCAGGTTTTAAAACTGGATGCTCCCTGAAAGGTGTGCAACATGTGGTAAATCTTTACAAAGACATCTTGAGCGATCTCTTCTGCGTCTTCCCTGGAATGAACAATTCGAAGCGCCACGGTAAAGCTGTAGCTTTTGTATTTTTCTACGAGCTGTCCAAAGGCTGCCTGATTTCCTTTCCTGATTTGTGCGAGCAGATCTTGATCAGAACTTGTCATAGGTTGTTTATTGACCGGGTTTTTATCCCCAGATGCTGATAAGACGCAAATTCCCCTACACCGGTTACTTTTTTTTTGATTTTTTGTAAGCGTTGTAACCACGACATGCACGCTTGCGTCTTAGGTGAAAATTTGATCAACAAACCTAAAGCATGCGTTATGATGAATGTTTATGAGGTGATGATTCCGATTGTTGCCATTATTTCGACCTTTACTTTCCTGACCGTCGCGGTGTATCTGTTTTTTTCTTCCCGCCACAAAGAGCGAATGGCGCTGATGGACCATAACCTCGATGCCACCATCTTCAATTTCAACCGAAACGGCAACCGCAGCCTGAAATCCGGACTGTTGTTTACCATGATCGGGGTAGGGCTGATCCTCGGCGATATTTTGCAGCGCTTAGGTTTGCTTTCCGAGGATGTGTCCTATTTTGCTATGGTGTTTATGATGGGCGGACTTGCTTTAGTGGCTTACCACTCGTTTGTAGCTAAAAAAGAGACTCCGGACGACATATAGCCGCTATTTCGGCATACACCAATTCCATGGGAAGTCCCATGATATTGGAATAGCTGCCTTCTATCCGGGTGACTTTACACCAGCCAATCCAGTCCTGAATGCCATAGGCACCCGCTTTGTCGTAAGGATGGTAGTTGTTGATGTAATAGTCTTTTTCGGCATGACTGAGCTCGGCAAGGTGCACGAAAGAATGTCCGGAAAAGACCCTTTTTTGCCGATCAGTTTGCAGACATACCCCGGTAACGACTTCGTGTACCTGCCCCGAAAGGGCACTCAGCATGGCGTAGGCTTCGTCGTAATTGGCTGCTTTTTCATAGACTTTGTTGTGGAGAATCACAACCGAGTCCGCACAAAGCAGGATTTGACCGGGCTGTAAATACCCAAGAGCTGCCGCAGCTTTTTTTTCGGCCAAGTAAGGCGCTATTGCGCTCGCAGGAAGGTGGTCGGGATAAGTCTCCGGGGTATCCAGTGTTAAGGTTTCATAGGGAAATCCAGCGGCTTCCAAGAGCTGCCGCCTGCGGGGAGATTTGGATGCCAGCAGAATGGTTTGGCGGAGGTGTTGCATAGGTTCAGACATAATAATAATGGGTAAGTAACAACAATAATAATCCGATGAGCATGATTCCTTTCGTAATGTGGCTGATCAGTGCGTAGCGCAGTGGCGAAGGGGCTTTGAACAACTGGATCAGGTTGAATGCCAAAGGTGTCATGATGCCCCCCATCAGCAGCAGCCATGCCGGGAGTCCGGGCGCAAGCCCCTTGGCCCAAATGACCAGGCTGAGGATCAGCAGGCCTCCAATAAACAGCAGTATCGTATGGGCTTTTTGGGTTCCAATTACCAGCGGAAGGGTCCGAAGCTGGTAACGGTAATCTCCAGGCATATCCTGCAGGTCTTTTACAATCTCCCGAAACAGGTTGGTCAAAAAGGCAAACAGGGCATAAGCTGCCACCGTATTGGCTGTTTGGATATATAGTTCAGGTTGGACAAGCTTCAATTGCGACAATGTTTCCTGCTCGGCTAACCAGACCAATGCGGGTACCCCGGCACAGTAAAGACTGATGAGGAGATTGCCCCAAAACGGTCGCTGTTTGAGCCGAAGGCTATACCAAAATAATCCTCCAGCCGAAATGGGATAGAGCAAAAACCAGTCGGATTTGTTGTGCGTCCAAGCTAAATAGAGCGCGAGTACCCACCCCGCCAGGTTGCAACAAGCATATAGCCAATAGGCCATCGGCAGGGTAATCTTTTTCCGGATGATCACTTTACCCGGCTTGTTGACCAGGTCTATGGGATAGTCCACAATGTCATTCCAAACATACCCACCCGCTGTTACGAAAACCGTTGCCAACATCAACGCCAGTAAATCAACAGGCTGAAGATCCGCAACCAGGTTGCCCTCCATCAGGGCAGGTCGGATCAGCAATTGGTGAACCATGGCCTGGGTAAGCATGGCGATCAGCAGATTCGGAAGTCGGATAAGGGTAAGCCCCGGTAGTAAGCATCCCATTGTCAGCAGGGGTTAGGATTGCGGGATATCCCATTCCCCCCTGATGCGCATCACTTTTTCAATCACATCCCGAACACATCCCTCCCCGCCCTTATAAGGGGATACATACTTCGAAAGCCCCATGATTTCAGGTACGGCGTCAGCGGGACAGCAGGGCAAACCAACCTTCCGCATCACCGGGTAATCAGGAAGATCGTCGCCCAGATATAAAATTTCTCCAGGCTCGAGGTCCATCTCTACAACAAGCCGGTCAAATACTTCCAGTTTTTGCTCTTTACCCATATAGATGTGCTCAATCCCCAAACCCTGCAATCTCGATTGCACCCCGGAAGAACTCCCTCCTGTGATGACAACAATTTGATAACCAGCGCGTATGGCTCGTTTTACCGCATAACCATCCCTTACGTTCATGGATCTTAAAAATTCCCCCTGGTCGGTGATGAGCAGGGTGTTGTTGGTGAAAACACCGTCAATGTCAAAGAAAAAAGTTGATATTTCTGCGAATTTTTCGAGCTGATTCATCTTGATCGGTAACTGTGGGTGAAAGTTCTGTGCACAAAGGTATGATTTCCGGACTTTTTCTTGGGACTTTGTGAATTATTCAAATAAATTATTTAAGTTTAGATAAAGATCGAATCCAAAAGGAATGAGGGAAAGTTACCACCATATCGAATCCAGATTGTTCAAGTTCAAAGAACTGAAAGTCTATTCTTCCACCGAGTGGCTGGCTGAAAACAAAAAGAAGTATCGCCAGGTGTTCAACCGATTCGATACGACCTACGTCTATGCGGAGTTTTCCTTTTTCAACAAGCGTTTCGATGAGGAAGATTGGGATATTGAGCTGGATCTGAAATGCTACTCCCTTAAAAAAGGGAAAAAGGAGTTGTGCTTCTTGCCCATCAAAAAACGGGTGAGCAAGTTCGAGCCTATCGTGTATATCCGGGAAGGCTGGGGCAACAAACAGGAAGGTGCTTTCTGGAAAAAGGGGACTTACTACTGGGAGGTTTCCATACAGGGCGAAAAAATTGCCAGTAAGTATTTTTACATCGAAGAGGGGGAGCGCAAACCGGATGGCCTCGAAAAACCTTACATGGAGTTGGAGACGGTTCAGTTGTATGAAGGGCCTTACGAGGACGTGATGGAGGACGATCGTTTGTACCTCAAACAGTTTAGCGCAGCAGAAAGTCGGTACATTTACCTGGATATGATCTTCGTTAATTTGCTCGAGGAACAGAGCTGGCATTGTGAATTGTTTATTAAGTTTTACAACAATGCCCGAGAGTTAAAGGGACAGGTGGTTCGCCTGCAGAAAATCGAACGCTACGAGGATGAAATACGTTTTACCGCAGGTTGGGGATCCAATGTTAAAGGATCCTGGCGAAAAGATCGCTATACGGCGGAGATTGTGTTTATGGACAAATTACTTGCCGTGGTTCCTTTTGAGGTGGGCGAGGATATCGTGGAAGGCGAGGCCGCTGTGCTTTTTGGCGATGAGCCGGTTGCGACCGTAAGTCCTGAGGAGACAACCTCCCTTAGCTTCGAGGAATTGTTTGCCAAAATGGATGGATTGATAGGTCTGGATGCGGTTAAAACGCAGGTTAAAAATCATGCAAGATACCTGCAGTTTCTGCGACTGAGAAAGGATAAAGGGTTTCGGGAAGAGGAAGAGGTGCATGTGCATTCTGTTTTCATCGGCAACCCGGGAACGGGAAAAACGACTGTTGCCAAAATGATGGGGCAACTCTATAAAACGATGGGACTTTTGTCTAAAGGGCACGTCCACGAGGTGGATCGCGTGGATCTGGTAGGGGAGTATATCGGACAAACCGCCCCGAAAGTAAAGGAAGCCATAGAGCAAGCACGAGGTGGGGTGTTGTTTATTGATGAGGCTTATGCCTTGGCCAGACAAAATGACGATAGCAAAGATTTTGGCCGGGAGGTGATCGAGATTTTGGTTAAAGAGTTGTCTAATGGCAAAGGGGATCTGGCCGTGATTGTGGCCGGTTATCCCGGTGAGATGAAGCATTTCCTGAATTCAAATCCGGGCTTGAAGTCGCGGTTCAAATTGCATTTTGAGTTTCGGGATTACCTGCCGCAGGAGTTGTCCCGCATTGCATTGCGCGCCTGTGAAGAGAAAGAGGTGCAACTGAGTCCTGCCGCCGCGTCCAGACTGGACCAACTGATCCTGGAGGCCTACCGGAAGCGCGATAAGACTTTCGGAAATGCAAGGTTTGTATATGATTTGATTGATAAATGTAAGTTGAACCTGGGACTGAGAATCATGCAAATGGAACAGCCGGAGCTGCTGGATCCAGACAAAATGCAGGTGATCGAGTGGGAAGATGTTCAGGCACTTCCAGGTTCTGCTACTAAGGTGTTGCCAAATATTCCAATTGATGAGCAGTTGCTCGAAAGTGCACTTCAGGATTTACAGGATCTGGTGGGGATGGATAAAGTGAAGCGGCAGATTCAGGATATGGTGCACCTGGTGCGGTTTTATAAGGATAGCGGAAAGGATGTGCTGCACCGGTTTTACCTGCACACGGTGCTGGTGGGTAATCCCGGAACGGGAAAAACTACCGTTGCGCGGATTTTGACAAATATCTACCGGGCTTTGGGCATCCTGGAGAGAGGACACATGGTTGAGACCGATCGCCATGGCCTGGTGGCCGGTTATGTGGGTCAGACAGCCATTAAAACGACCGAAAAGATTGATGAGGCCATGGGCGGGGTGCTTTTTGTGGATGAGGCTTATGCGCTGAGCAATGTGGCCGGACAGGCCGATTACGGACAAGAGGCTATTCAGACCCTGCTCAAACGCATGGAGGACGACAGAGGGGCGTTTTTTGTGTTTGTGGCGGGTTATCCCGATAATATGGAGGCTTTTTTGAAGGCCAACCCCGGACTGAGTTCTCGCTTCGATAAGATTTTGAAATTCGAAGATTACGAACCCAAGGATTTGTTTAGAATCGCAGTGCAAATGCTGGATGCGGAAGGCCTGCGTTTGGATAAGGATGCTTCCGCTGCATTGGCAGAACATCTGGAGCAGTTGTACCGGGCAAGGGATAGGTATTTCGGCAATGCGCGCGCCATAAGAGCGATTGTGCAAACCTTGGTTAAAGCACACAACCTGAAACTGGCCGAGCTGGATCCGGCTTCCCGGGAGGCTGCTATGGCCGAAAATATGCTGTTTAAGTCCGACCTGGTCTGCCTCGAGACGCAGAGCGCCGATGAGGTGTTTACGCGTTCCAGAATTGGGTTTCGGTCAGGAAAATAAACCAATCCCGGTGCGCCAGGGCTTTTGGGCACGCCTGACCAGATAGTAGTGCTGCTTTATCCTGATGTAAGGGTCAAAGATCAAGACGCCAAAGTGAAAGAGGTCAATGCTGAGCGGGATGTCTTCCTGCCGACAGATGTTTTTCCAGGCCTGCTCCATGTCGGCCGACCAGTAAATGTCGGCCAATACGACTACAAATCGCTCCCCCGCAAGCGCCCTGCACTGCGATAGGTAGTCTCGCGTGGCTTCCCCCCGGTGGTCGCCATCGAGGTAAAAAAAGTCGAACCGCCGATCATCAACGCGGAGTTCCTGCAGTGCCTCCGCAAAAGTGCCGACTTTCAAATGGTAATTTCCAGCGTTTAGGTGTTCCAGGTTTCTGAGTGCTTGTCGCGCTGGTTCTGGCGAGCCTTCTATGGTGAGCAAGGGAGTTTCCCTGGCGCCTAATTTGAGGTACAGGGTGGAGAGCCCCAAGGATGTCCCCAGTTCAAGGATGCCCTGTGGTTTAAAATGCTGTACCATTCGAAACAGCCAGATCCCCTCTTTTTCCGATAGGGCTTGGTATCGAGCCAACTCGCCTATCGTTTGGCGAGTCGCCGAACTGATTTTAGAACCCGCACCGTGATCATCCAAAGCTAAGTATTCCCGGCTTCGAAGCAACCGCTTGCGCAATGCGCGAATCTGAAAAAAGGCATAGAAGGGTCTTCTGTCTTCGACGACCCAGCGGGCAAATTGATAGACTACCGGCTGGTGCAGGTCGTTTGCCGTCACCGCTTTCCGAAAAAAAATGGCATATTTATATAACCAACGAAGGGTTAAGATAAATTGCTTCATAAAAGGATCCTATCTAATGGCTAAAAGCAAATTTTTTTCCCAAAGTTGCGTTTATTTATTTTGTTATCTTATTCAGCTGAAAAAAAAGTTTATGCGGAACATTTTTCTTTCTCTTTCCAGATGCTGCAGCTTGGTCGCTGTCCTTTCTGTCGCAGGACAATTATTTGCTCAGTCTCCCGATGGGGTAGCCAAAAACTGGCACCTGCAAGCTGTTGCGTCCGGTACACCCGGGATCAGTTTATCCGGTGCTTATGCAGTAGTTAAAGGCTTGCCAGCCAAAAAAGTGATCGTAGCGGTGATTGATAATGGGGTTGATATTGACCACGAGGATCTTCGAGAGGTTATCTGGGTGAATTCGGATGAAATCCCGGGCAATGGGCGCGATGATGATGGCAATGGCTATGTGGATGATGTGTATGGCTGGAATTTTCTGGGGAATGCCTCCGGCGAAAATGTGCACTACGACAACCTTGAAATGACCCGCATCTATGCCCACTTGAGTAAGCGTTTTGCCGGAAAGGCGCTCACAGATATCGCTCCCAAAGACAAGCCAGATTTTGAACGCTACCAGGAGTATGGCAAAGAAATAGAAGACAAAGTAGCAGAGTATGCTTCCAATTACCAGCTCTACGGAGTCCTGGATGCTACCATAGATACGATCATCGCCGTTAAGGGATCCATGGATTTGTCCAAAGACGAGCTCTTGTCTGTAGAAATTGATCATCCGGGGGTGATGCGATTCCGACAACCGCTGGCAGGTGTGATGGAAGCGGAAGGGTGGACGTTTGCCGAACTGGCCAAACAGATCGAAGAGTCGTTCGAGTATTTTTATGCCCGATACAATTTTTATTACAATCCGGAATGGAATTCCCGCGCACTCATCGGGGATGATCCGAATAATCCCAAAGAAATCGGATACGGTAATCCGGATGTCAAAGGGCCGGATCCCTTCCACGGAACCCATGCTGCCGGAGTTATCGCCGCTGTCCGAAATAATGACCTGGGTATGGACGGAGTGGCAGATCAGGTACAAATTATGGCGATTCGGGCAGTGCCGGACGGGGATGAACACGATAAGGATGTAGCCAACGCCATCCGCTATGCAGTGGATAATGGAGCTAGTATTATCAACCTTAGTTTTGGCAAAGGGGCTTCTCCGCTCAAAGGAGTGGTGGATGCAGCTGTCCGCTACGCGGAAAAAAAAGATGTGCTGATTGTGCATAGCGCAGGTAATGATGCTAAGGAAAATAAGCCGGATGGACAGTTCCCCAACGATCAATACCAAAAAGCCGGATTTCTGGCTCCCAAACAAGCCAAAAACTGGATCGAGGTGGGAGCGAGTGGCCCCGAGATGAATGAACAACTGGCAGCTTCGTTTACCAATTACAGCTCCGTTCATGTAGATATATTGGCTCCCGGGGTGTCCATTTACTCCACGTATCCCAATAACAGCTACGATTGGTTGGATGGAACGAGTTTTTCGGCACCGGTTGTCAGCGGTGTAGCTGCCCTGATTCGGGCTTACTTCCCCGGTTTACGAGCCAAAGAGGTGCGGGAGATTCTCCTGGAGAGTGCTTACAAACCCGGTATCCAAGTGATGCTTCCAGGATCCGAAGACGCAAAAGTGGCTTTGTCTGACCTTTGTGCTACCGGCGGTCTGGTGGACGCTAAAGCCGCTTTGGAACTGGCAAGGGCAAGAGCAAATAATTAAAAATTACAACAATACAACCGTCTCTATGTAGGCTTCGCCAAGGTGCTGATTCAGGAGCTGCCTGATTTTTTCCCTTCCGAGGGACAACTCCTGTTTCAGCGCAGCGGAGCGGATCCGCAGGTAAAGGGTACGCTTGCGCAATTCAATGGATTCCGTGTATTTGTTGATGGCTTCTCCCATTTCTTTAGACCAATATTCGCGCACGCGCACCTGGTGTAAGCCATCTTTTAGTTGGTAATGCCGGATCAGTTCTTCGAGAATTTCTTTTAGGGTGTGCTCGTTGCCGTTTTTATTCATACCAGTTGTATCTGCGTTAAGCTTCCTTCATTGACCCGGAAGGCATGATGTACCTCTCCCAATTGTCGGGCTATCTGAGCCATCCTTTCTTCGTGGGTATCCGTGACAAAAATTTGACCAAATTGGTTTTCCAGGATAAAGGCCAATAGCTGATCTACCCGCCGGGGGTCGAGTTTGTCGAAGATGTCGTCCAACAACAACACAGGAGCAATGTTTTTGTGCTGCCGAATAAAATGATATTGCGCCAGTTTGAGTGAAATCAAAAAAGATTTGACCTGCCCCTGCGAACCGTAGGGTTTTACCGGCTGATCCTCCATGTCGAGGAGAAAGTCGTCGCGGTGTACCCCAAAACAAGTGCGCTGCAGGATCAGGTCTTTCCGCAATTGCTTGTGTACCCCGCTCAGAAATTCTTCCTGGTTGAGATCCGATTGATACGTGATCTGTACCCGTTCATGGCCACCGGAAATAGCCTGGTAAATGTCCTGAAAAACGGGAAGAAATGCACTTAAAAACGCTTTTCTGTGCTGGTAAAGCACTTTTGCCGGCTGTTCCATCTGCTCCGCATAAATCTGAAGCAAAGCATGATCCGGCGCCCGGTTGTCTCCACCCATTTTGAGCAACTGGTTGCGTTGCTTGAGCAGGTTGTTGTAAGCCAGCAGGGCATCCAGGTAAGGACGGTACAACTGCGACAGGGTACTGTCCATAAACTTCCTACGGGCCTCACTGCCCTCCCGGATCAGGAGCGTGTCGTCAGGGGCGATAAAAACAAGTGGCAATTCACCCACAAAATCGGATAAGCGCTGCACAGGCTGATTGTTGCGTAGAATTTGCTTTTTTTTACCTGTCTGTAACTTGACCACCACAGGAAAACGCTTTTCATCTTTTTCAAACCAACCTTCCACGCGAAGGAAATCCTGGCCGTGCAGCAGCAATTGTTTGTCGTTGGACTGAAAATAACTTTTGCCCTGACAAAGAAAATAAATCGCATCCAGCAAATTGGTTTTGCCCATCCCATTTGCCCCTGTAAAGTAGTTGATACGCGGACAAAAGTGGATGTCGGCATAGGGATAATTCCGGAAATTGGTCACCTTTAGCTGGGTCAGTTTCAATGTAAGGGGTTTGTTCAACAACAAAGATGCCGGAAATTTATTTTTGGGTGATCAAAAAAAGTCTTTTATTTGTTCCGATTTACAGATAATGGTTAAAAACTGAGTTATGGAAACAGCAAAGGCAGGTGTAAAAAAAATTAACAAGTCAACCTATCTGGAGTGGTTTGAACTGATGTTGAAAATTCGCCGCTTTGAAGAGCGCGCGCTGATGTTATACGGACAGCAAAAAATCCGGGGATTTCTGCATGTGTATATCGGTCAGGAAGCCGTTGCAGCAGGTATGGAGTCTGCCCTGAGAAGGGAAGATGCTATCGTGACAGGCTACCGCCAACATGGTACTGCCATAGGAAGAGGTGCAGATACAGCAGCTTGTATGGCAGAACTTTACGGTAAAGCTACCGGTATCGTCAAAGGGAAAGGCGGATCTATGCACTTTTTTTCCGCCGCGCATCGCTATTTCGGCGGTAATGGTATCGTAGGTGCCCAAATTCCGATTGGTACAGGTATCGCATTCGCGGAAAAATATAAAGGTACCGACAACCTATGCGTGACCATGTTCGGAGATGGTGCAGCCCGCCAAGGCGCCCTACACGAATCTTTTAACATGGCCATGAGCTGGCAGCTGCCAGTGTTGTATGTGTGCGAAAATAATGGTTATGCCATGGGAACTTCCGTAGGCAGAACCAGTAATATCCAGGAAATTTACAAACTGGGATTGGCCTATGATATGCCCAGCGAACCCGTGGACGGCATGAACCCGGAAGCTGTACACAAGGCAGTGACCAAGGCAGCTGAACATATCCGCGCCGGCAAAGGACCTTATTTCCTCGAAATTCGCACTTATCGCTACAAAGGACACTCCGTTTCGGATCCGGCCAAATACCGAACCAAAGAGGAAGTGGAAGAGTATAAGGAGAAAGATCCGATCAAAGTGATCGAACAAACAATCCTCAGCAAAAAATATGCTTCCGAAGCCGATCTGCAAGTCATTAAGGATAAAATCAAAGCGGAAATGGATTACGCCGTAGAGTTTGCCGAGCAGTCTCCACTACCAGATCCTTCCGAATTGTTTACAGACAATTACGTAGAACCGGATTATCCGTTTATCACGGATTAAAAAAATTGTTGCAAAAGACAGCGCGGTATTTTGGATTTGTTGGAGTATTGCTGAAAAGTTTTTTTAATTTTGCGTCTGTTTTGCAAAATTGCTTGAACAACGTTCAATGCTCCAAACACGAAAAAGGTAATTTAAACAATTTAAGGTTCTATCCATGGCAAAGAGAAGTAACAGAAAACAAGACAAGGCAGACGATCTGCTGGTGGATCTGATAGAAGTTCAGGGTCAGGCAAAAAGCTTGTTCGAGCAATATCAGACGTATATTTTGGGTGGCGTTGCTGCACTGGTGATTGTGGTCGGCGGATGGTTTGCATATACTTACTTGTACATGGCCCCCAAGCAAAAGGAGGCGGTGGAACAAATGTATCGGGCACAGTTGCAGTTTGAAAGGGATTCTTTTGCCCTGGCTTTGACCAATCCAGCTCCCGGTTTTAGCGGATTTCTGGATATCATTGACAATTACAAGGGTACAAAAGCAGCTAATGCAGCTAATTACTATGCAGGTATTTGTTATTTGCACCTGGGATCTTATGATGCAGCTATTGATTATCTGAAGAGTTTTAGTCCTGATGGAGAGGTACTTCCAATTATGAAGTACGGTGCAATGGGAGATGCTTATTCTGAACTGCAAGATTTTTCTCGTGCTTTGAGCAATTACGAGCGCGCAGTAAAGGCTGGAGATAACGATTTCTTGGTAGCTTACTACCTGAAAAAGATTGGTATGCTCCACGAACGCAATGGCGATACTGCTAAAGCACGTAAAAGCTACGAACAGATCAAATCCGATTATCCGCTTACACCAGCTGGAAGCGATATCGAAAAATACTTGAGCCGGGTTCAGTAAGCCTGTTCCTGCTTATTTCTACAATAGCTTTTCGGGGCAGGGTTGTGTAATACTATCCTGCCCCGATTTTTTTTTCAAAAAATCGGTCAATATGTCTTCAGAAAAAGGATTGTCAGCTTACGATGAACAGGATCTTGCAGGGGCTGCAGGTCTTAAACTGGGCATTGTGGTGTCAGATTGGAATACCGAGATTACCAATGCGTTGTATCTTGGTGCAGCGGACACCTTGCGCAAACACGGCGTTTTAGATGCGGATGTTCAGTTGGTTCGAGTGCCGGGTACTTTCGAGCTGCCCATGGGGGCAAAATTGCTGCTCAGCCAGAAAAAGCTGGATGCAGTGATTTGCCTGGGCTGCGTGATCAAAGGTGAGACCGACCACGATGTCTATATCAATCAGGCCGTGGCTTCAGGCCTGACCCAACTGGGACTGTTGTCCAATACGCCCTGCATTTTTGGGGTGCTTACGACCAATAACGAACAACAGGCACTGGATCGTGCAGGGGGAAGGTTTGGCAATAAAGGGGTTGAGGCAGCGGTGACGGCTCTTCGTATGGCATTGCTGAAAAAATCTATGGCTACTACGCCTAATAAAATTGGTTATTGATGCGCTTACACGTAATCGAGACGGGCTACCTGAAACTGGACGGGGGGGCGATGTTCGGGATTGTTCCCAAAACCATGTGGGAACGCCTCCAGCAACCCGATGCGAAAAATCGCTGCACCTGGGCGATGCGCTGCCTGCTGGTAGAGACAGCCGAGCGCAGGATTTTGATTGATACCGGTATCGGCGACAAACAGGATGAACATTTTCGAGCTATTTTCGAACCACAGGGGCCTTATACGTTATTGGATGCTCTTCGCGATAAGGGTTTTCAACCAGAGGATATTACGGATGTCTTCCTGACCCACCTTCATTTCGACCATGTGGGAGGGGCGATCACCCGGAATTCCGATGGACAGCTCCGACCTACATTCCCCAAGGCGCTTTATTGGACAAATCAGGTGCATCTCGATTGGGCGCTGAATCCCAATCCGAGAGAGAAGGCTTCTTTCTTGGAGGAAAATATACGTCCTCTGGTAGAGGCCGGCGTGCTTCGCTTTATTGAGGTGCAGGAAGAAGATACTGCGTGGCTTCCGGGGTTTAAGGTCAGATTTGTTTATGGCCACACAGAGGCCATGATGGTGCCGCTGATTGAGTGCCATGGCCAGACCATCGTCTATTGCGCCGATGTGATGCCTTCTGTACACCATATTGGTCTTCCCTATATCATGGCCTACGATTTGCGCCCGCTGCTTACCCTGGAAGAAAAAACGCGCATCTTAGCGGACGCACACACTCAGAACCATTGGCTATTTTTTGAACATGACCTTAGCGTTCCGGCTTGTACGGTTACCATGGATTCCCGGCAGCGATGGGTTCGCGGTGAAACGATCACTGCCGAGAGACTGGAAGCGCTTTAGTTAGAGGCCGGAGCAACAACCTCGATCCACTGACCTGCTGTGCTGGCTGTCCTGCCCGGATCGTACATGGCAGTACAAGTGACCGATGGCAGGTAATACCTGCCCCTGTAGGCAGCGTTTAGCCGGATGATAAATGTTTTACTGGTTCCACTGGGCAAGCCAAAAAACAAATGTACCCGATCATCTTTAATATCTGTGTAGTCCGGTACACTTCCATTGCTCATCCCCCCCGTTGCATCGAGCCGGTCGTTGAGGATTTCCCAACCGGATGGGAAAACATGGGTAAGTGCCAGGTTTTCGTAGTCAGTACCGGTACTGCCCGGGTTACTTACGGTAATGCGAGCCATAAATTCAGTGCCCTGGGATAGCTTTTCAGGTTTGACTGCCTGTCCCGCAGCATCCCGGTAGTCCACCTCCAGCCGGATTCCATTGGATGAGGGCTTTTCCTGACCTGCAGCAGGAATGCCGGATTGTAACAATCGTGCAAACAAGACTTTTTCAGACGTATTCACGACTTGTACAGTACCTGTTTTTTCAGGGTCGGGTACCATCAACTGGAATACAGGTCCTTCAGATCCCGCATCTGTTTTTTGGGTTCCCAAGGTGGCCGTGAAGGTAAATCCTTCAGAAAGGGCATCCGAATCTCCTGCAAATTTGGCTACAGCGAGTAGGGCATATCCGATTTCCTGGGTATTGAGATAGCCGCCACCACTCAGTTGTCCTGAAATGTATTCCAAAATGGGCTGGGTGGCTGTAAGCGCTCCAAGCAGCACAAGTGTTTCCAGAATCATAGCGCGATCCCGAAGGCGCGATCCATAAGTGTATCCCATTTCCCGATATTCAGCGACTTCCGTGGAAAGCTGTTCAACGAGCTGGGCTGCAGCTTCTGTTTGTCCCACCAGCGCATAAGCGGCTGCGAGGCGCCATTTGGCCTGGATAGCGAGTGCCGGAGATTGCCGCATGAGGTTCATGGCAGCCAGTTCGGGTTGCCCCGCCAGCGCGAGCGTAAATAGGCGATAAGCCTGCTCCAGTTGGTAATTGGCTTTGTCGTAGCGGGGAGCTGCGGCCGGGTTGGGGGTCCAGCTGCGTGCCAGCTCCCGCTGAAAACGGATCCAGGGGTTGAGCAAGTGCTCAGGTACAGCGTAACCTTTATTTTTAGCTTCCAGCAAAAAATGTCCGGCATAAGTACTTCCCCAAGGGTCAGCTACCTCTGCTCCGGGCCAGTACCCAAATCCCCCCTGCGTGGTTTGAAACAGTTTCAGGCGGTCAATCGCAGCGAAGATGTTTTCATTCGTCTGCTTTTTCCGACCTGCGTCCATGGGGAGTAAGCGATCCAGGAACAACTGGGGAAAAGCAGCAGAAACCGTTTGTTCTACACACCCATAGGGATACCCAAGCAGGTAGTCCAAGTGCTTGCTCAAGTTGAGGGGTGGAAGGGTAGAAACCTCCAACACAGCGCTATTGGTTCCACGGATGCCCACCGGATCTACCGTTCCCGCCCAGGCAGCTCCTTTGGTCTGTAGCACTCCAGCCTGACTTGCTGTCGCCCGAACATTCGGCTGAATAATGGCAATTTCAACGGTTTCACTAGCCTCATAGCCACCACCCTTTACACTGGTGCTGATTTGGGTTATCCCCGTTTTTTCTCCAACTCGGACCTTAAAATAGGCCATTTGTTCTCCCGGTTGGGAAAAAGTAAGATTGCTGCTCGCGTTTTCAATTTGTAAGAGTCCCCCGCTGGCTTGTAGATTTGCAGTGACTTGTTTAATCGCAGGATCCATCGCAAATATATTGACCGGCAGCTCAAATTGCTCGCCCGGGCGCAAGACCCTGGGCAGCGTTGGGAGTACCATCAGCGGCTGTTTGACAGACACACTGGCCTCCGCATTCCCATAGGCTCCTTCTTTGGCTGCTATTACCATCACCCGCACTTCGCCTACGTAATTGGGTAGGGCAATCTTGTGACTGGCTTTTTGACCTTTTTTGAGGAGAAAGGGCCCAAGGTGGCGCACCACAGGTTTGAACCGGTTGGCATTGTCAGGCATGGCACCAGTCACTTCATTGCCGTCTCCACCTATGCTGATGAGCCTTTCCAGTCTGGCGCCATAACCCCCCAGGACATCGTCATAGATGTCCCAGGTTTTTACCCCCAACGCTTCTCGGGCAAACAAAGATGCATGAGGATCAGGAGTTTGAAATCGGGTTAGTCCCAGCAGACCTTCATCCACCACGGCAACCGTATAGGCCATTGTCTGCTTGTTTTGTTCGCTTATCTCCAGGGTGAAAGTACTGTTGGGCTTCACTTCCTTTGGCAGCTGCATGACCGGCTGAAGCCGGGTAGCCGGATCGCTGACTTCCAACGGAACGACCCCGTACAGGCGAAGCGGTAGGTCGTTGTGCAACTGACCATGTCCTTGCATTAAGGCGACGTGAGCATACACATTGGGAGCCATGTCCGGAGTGGTTACAAATCGAATGTCATTTTTCCCTTCCTTCAGATCCTGCCAGAAATGACTAAGGATGCGGGAGCCGTTTTCTATACTGATCAGTGCTTTGCCTCCCTGAGAACCTTGGATGCTTAAAGTGACTTCTTCGCCGGGTTGGTAACTGTCTTTGTCTGTTGTGATGGGCAACTGTACGGCTGCTTCCCGATCTTCGGCTGCTGTATCCCAAGGGGAGCCGGCATAAAAATAATCCCCGGTACAGTGGCCGTTTACAGGATCGCAAACCCGGATAAAGTATCTTCCCGAGGTGTTTACATTCACCGGTATTCGCTTTTTCCCCTCGTTTTCGGTCACCCAGCTACTACTGGTGACGATCTCGCTGTTGATACCGGAGATAAAACTATTGGTCTCGTCGTTTTCGCTTTGGTCCCACCACCAGCGCCAGTTGACTGCATAAATGTCCACCTCAAGGGTTTTTCCGGATATCCCCTTACCTTTATTGTCAGTTGCTGCCAGGGTTACGAAAAAGTCTTTATTGGTATCAAAATTTTTGACGCCGTATTCGTTAGTAGGAATCGAAACGCCGGAATAGGAGGTGAATGGATCGTAGGTAATCACTTGATTGTCGGTACTAAAATTTCCGCTGGTTTCAAACACGGTTGTCTTAACTGCGAGTCGAAGCCGTCCGGGGGCGTGTTGCAGCGCGCCGATACCAAACGAAAAATCAGCTGTTCCCGCATCGTTGAGTTGGCCGTCAAAGGCAGTCTGGGTTTCCGTGCTCAAGGTACTCGCAGGGTCATCAAAGACGAAGTCCGGGTATTTTGGAAAGGTGGTACGTGTGGCACTTAGCCGGTATGCTACCTTGGCTTTGAGCTGTCGGGCTGCTCCGCCCTGTAGCCAGCGAGCTGACAATTTGCCCTGGATTTTATTGGGAGACAGGGTATTGGCATCCACCTGCATGTCAATTTTGAGCCGATTGGGCTTTACATTTTCAATGCTGAGCACCTTCTCAAAGGTGGCTGATCCTGCGCTGACCCGAGCCAACCAGCGGCCTGTTGGGGCATCTTGGGGGGTGGCAAAGTGAAATGGATAGACATTGAGCTGACCCGTAACGGCATTTTTTTTGTAGTGAATCTGACCACGGGCATCCCGTACCTCCATGGATACCGGGTAGTTGTCCGGGAGAAGCCCATTTTTGTCATCCAGGACAAAGTTGAGAAAAACGGAATCCCCGGGTCGCCACACACCGCGCTCTCCGTAGAGATACCCCTTGAGACCTTCCTGTGAATAGGTTCCTGCAACGTCAAATTTACTCAGGGACAGCGATTCTCCGTCTTCCAGGCGGAGGTATCCCTTTTGGCGACCTTGCGTCGCTACGACGAAATAGGGCATTTGCTCGATTTTGGTCAATACTGTTCCGTCTTTGCCGGTCGTGGATGTATGAATGCGTTGCAACTGGTAGTCGTAGAAATCGAGATTGACTCCCTGGAGTGGCGCAACGGTGCGCAGGTCGGTGACAGCGGCAAACCAAGACTTTTCTGTGCCGGATTTGACGGTAATCCCCAGGTTGGAAGCAAAAATATTTTTACTTACAAAGCGACCTGAATGGTAATATGCTGGTTTGCAAGGATCTTCGCGATCTTCCCAGGAGTATCCGTCGGAGTATCCCAAGCTGCCATAATACAGATCCATGATGCTGTTGTCATTGAGTTCGGATGCTTCTGTTTGGCGCAATGAAAGGGGCGTGGCAGGCATTTCTGCTTCGCAAAAATATAGGGCGTCTTCCGGCATAAACCCAATCCGCACTTGGTAAATAGCAGAGGGATCCTGATCAATCAGAGGGGTCAAATCCAGCGAATGTCGTTTCCACTCCCAGTCTGCACCTTCGGAAGCGGTGCTCCCGAGTGCTATGGTCTTTCTACGGATGATTTTTCCCACCCGGTAGAGTTCGTATTCGCCATCAAGGGTATTGGTCTGGAGAAATTGTAGGATATTGTTGTGGTAAATTTTGAATACTTCTACCACAACCGACTTCAGGCCGATGGCTTCAAAGGGGAGGATTAGGCCGTCGGATTCCGGCAAAATGGTTCCGGATCCAAGGAGCTGTACCTGAGGTTGCGGTTCGTCAAACACAATTTCCCAATACACGGGGTTAGGCAGTGGGTTTCCGGCATAGTTTTGTATCCCTTGAAAGATGCCGATTTTTTTGGATCCTCTTATGGGGCGATCGGGATATACCCTGATCTGGTGTCCGGAGATCACACTGCGAAACTTGCCTGCATATTCCGGGATTTGAAGGAGCCCATCGAGGTTTTGGTCGCTGGAGATCGGATCTGAAAATTGAAGGAGCAGATGTGCGTCCGCTCCCGGAATATACTGGACATCCAATACCTTGAAATCATCCAGCGAAGCAATTTCTATACTGCGGCTTCCCTTTTTATTTACCTTAAGGGCTGCTCCATCCCAACGGATATCCACAGCGGAAGCTTTGCGGGTTCTTTGAATGTCCAAAATGGAAAAAAAGAATTGCTGTCCGTTGGCACCTTCCTGCCAGTTGATGGTGAGATTTTTGTTATCCTGGGAGGCCGTTACGACTTGCTCCATATCCGCCAAGCTGGCTACATCATAGGTGCTTACCTGACCCCTGATTACCTGCTTGGCCCGATCGTTGGGGTCGGGGCTGTCGAGCGCGTCTATCCGAATGTCGTAGAATTGTTCCTTTGACTGGAAGTGAAAGCTGACCTGGCGCAGGTCTTCCGGAACATTGGGGAGGATTTTTTCGAGCAACAGTGTGGCCGTGTATGTTTTGCCGGAGGCGAGAAGTTCGTCCGGCTCGAAGCGCAGGGTATGGGTGGTTTCCCAGGTTAGTTTGCCCGCTATTTTCGGGGAAAAACGCAGCAACCCGGCCTCGGCTTCTGCGCCAATGTCCGAGGGAGCTACCTGGGCTTCGACAAATTGAATTTGGATGGGACTAGCACGGGAGATGTATCCCGAGGTGTATGCCAGCACGTATTGATGCAAGTTTTCCGGCATGGAGTAGGCGGAAGGTGCAACCGGTTTTTCGCAGGAAGCGATAATGGCTGATAAAAATAGCAATTGAAAGATTGTTCGAAGGATGCTGGGGCTATGGCGGAACATATTGGATTGTTTTTTGTTATTTTCCTTCAATTTAGGGATTATTGATCGAATTTTCCACGTCAACGGATGAATTATGAACGAAGCCATCGCACTCTTTCCCCTGCAAATCGTGGTTTTCCCGGATGAACAACTCAACCTGCATATTTTTGAGCCCCGATACAAGCAGCTTATCCGGGATTGTGTGACCAAGGGGATCCATTTTGGAATCAATGCTTTCATGAACCAACAGTTGCAGCCCATTGGTACAGAGGTGAAATTGGTCGCCATCGAAAAGGAATACGAGAATGGAGAGCTGGATATCCGCACCCGAGCGGTTGGAGCATATCGCTTGGAAGATTACTTCCCTTTGATGCCGGGTAAGTTATATGCCGGGGGAACCATCAAAAGACTTTCCTACGATGCAGCCGGACAGCCCCACTTGGTTCGGCAGTTATTGGACCTGGCGGAGGAACTTTTTGGGTTGTATGAAGTGAGTAAACCGCTACCCGAAGAGGACAGCGCTTTCCTGAGCTATCAATTGGCACATTATCTGGGCTTAAACCTGGATCAGGAGTACCAACTGCTGTGTATGGAGGAGGAAGACGATCGCCTGCAATACCTGATCTACCATATCCAGGGACTGCTGCCGCCCGCACGGGATATGAAAAAAATGAAAGACCGCATCCGACTAAATGGCCATTTCAAACACCTCGTGCCACCGGGGGTGTAGTCCGGCTATTGTTTCAGACCGACCTTGAGCGAAATGATATGGGAGTACGTGGATTCACCGCCACCACCCGGATCCGTGAAGGCGTAATCAATTCCTATCGCACCAGGGTGAATGCCGATGCCGACAGCGGGCCTGATTGTCCACACGGCTTCGCCAAAAAGGGTCTCCTGCTGCAATTGGTTGAACCCAAACCTCAGGTAAATTTGCTCTTTGTAATTGCCTTCCAGCCCTAGCACAGGGTCAAAACTCAAGGGATCCATGTTGAAAAGGGTATTGCGCTCCCCGTCTGTATGGATAATCCAATTCAACTCAGGTCGCAGCCCGTATTTGCCCAAGTCAAAACTTCGGCTGACGCCCAAAACAAGGGAGGGGCGGGTGAGTTCAAGGCTGTTGATCGGCACCTCGTTATTGGTGAGCTGCAGGATGTTTTTTTCCGCTTCGGTAAACTGAAAAGACCAGGCGTTGAAAGTATGGGTGAGGTCGCGTATAACCAGGCCCCATTGCCAACGGTTGCGCTGATATTGCAAGCCTGCATCCAACCCAAATCCCCAGCTTCGGGCAAAGGGACCAATCAGCCGGTGGATGATCTTGAGGTTGCCACCCACATAGAGTCCCGGAATGGACGGGGTAAGTGCCTGGCTGTAACTGAACAAAAAAGCATAATCTGCAGCCGAAAAACTGCTGAGGTTGTCATAGTTTACAGTGCCGTCCTGCTCATACAGCGTCAGGGTATTGGGAATGTTGTCCACCCCGAAACGCAACAGGGATACTGCAATAACCCTACCAGAGACGTTGAGTGGTATCAGCGCCCCGAGGTAGTCAAATTTCCCTACTCCGGCAAACCATTCCGTGTGCATGGCCGACAATTGGAGCCGGATATCCGGATGGATGCGGGAAAGCCCGGCAGGGTTCCAGTAGGCAGCCGTAGCATCGTTGATAGAAGCAACTACGGCGTGACCATTGCCATTTGCTGCGCCTCCGATGCCAATGGATAAAAATTCATTGCTGTATTTTTGGGCGTAAGCCCCGGACAGACTCAGCAGGAAGCTCAGGAGGACAAAAAGTCTGGTATTCATAGGTTCAAATTTTGAGGATTTTCCCTGTCCTGCTGTTTTTTGAGGTCGCGGTTGACGGCAATACTGGCATTGAGCTCAAATCCGATCAGGAGCACCAAGGCATTGATTTGTATCCAAAGCATCAAAACGATAATGGTACCAATCGTACCATAGAGTTTGTTGTAGGTCTGAGTAACATCCACGTAATAGGAAAAAGCCAGCGACGACAGCATACCCAGAAAGGTGGCCAAAGTGGCACCCGGGGTGAAAATTCGGAATTTTTCCCGGACAGGGGCACCATACCGATAGATAAACGATATGACCAGGTAAAACAAAATAATGATAACCATCCAACGGGTTCCCCCAAGCAGAATCGTAGTAAGGGCGTCCATTTGCCAGATACGGCTCAGGTAAGCAATTACCCACTGCCCGAGAATGATGAATACGACAGCGCCAATCAGCAACAGACCGAGTTGACCGGTCAGCATCGTGGCAATGAGGCGTTTTTCCAGGAAATTTATCTTTTTAAAGGTGCCCTCGTAGGATTTTTCAAAGCCGCGCATGAGCGCCAGCATACCGTTGGAGGAGAAGTAAATGGTAAGCAGAAAACCGAAGGATAATAAACCAAAACGGGGGTTGTTGGTGATGTCAAATACAAACTGAAACAGGCGCTCCCCCGCGACACCGGGCATGAGGTGGCTGATTTCCTGCTGCAGTACCTGGTTGAAGTCCTGATCGCCGGGTAAGTAGGATAATAAATATCGCTTAAGCAGGGGAAGCATGGTAAACAAAGCAATCAGGGCAGGAAAAAGGGACAGAAAAAAGCTAAATGCTACTGCATTGGCACGGGTCAATAAGTCGTACCGCTGCAGCTCTTCGCGGACAAAGACCACTACATCGTAGATGGGCACCCCAAAGAACCCGGGCAGGGAATGGATTTTTGTCCACCCAATCCATCGTACAACAACGGGATGCGTTTTAATTTTTTTCAAAATACGGCTTTAACTTGTCTGAAAGAATATCCGGCGTCGGCACGGTATTTCCTGTTTTGGCTTCCACAAAACACAGTTTGACAGACCCGCCATTGACCAGCTCCTCTTTTTCATTGTACAATTCAACGTGGAAGGTGATAAACATATCGGGCAACTGTCGGAGGGTGGTTTCAATCCGGATCAGCTCGTCGTAGTAGGCAGGTCGCACAAAACGCATATTGAGGTTCATAACCGGCATCAAGATACCCAGATCCATTTCGAGTTGCCGGTAGGTAAGCCCCAACGAACGGATCATTTCCACCCGCCCGATTTCATAGTATTGGGCATAATTGCCATAGTAAAGGTATCCCATCTGGTCGGTTTCACCATACCGAACCCTTTTGTGAAAAGTAGTAGTTAGCATCGAGCTCAGGGTTTAGGTTCTTAGTCGTTCAATTGGACAGGTCATACAATGAGACCCCCCTCTTGCACGAGACAATTCGCTGGAGGGAATGGTAATGATGGTGTTTTCGACCTTGTCAGGGTCAATTTTGCCGGATTTGACACCGCTAATGAGTTCTGAAGCAGGTAAAATATGGTATCCGGCTGATTTAAAGGCTTCTTCTGTCATAGGGTTGCGGTCGTAAGTGATCGCTACTCCCGGTTTGACCGTCACCAGGTTGCAACCATCGGTCCATTGCTCCCGTTCCTGGTAGGGCGACTCGCCTTTTCCGGTTAGGATGAATTCCATACGAGAAGTGATCTCCGCTTTTAGAAAGTCTTCGAGGGTGTGGTAATGTGCATACGCCCCATTTTTGCGGAATACTTCGATGTAGGAACTCAATCCATCCACAACTATTGGTTTGAATCCGACCATGTGGTTGTGGTTGATTTGGGTAAAAACGGTGTCAATGTGCATATAGGAGCGATCCTTGGGGATGTTGACCTGCACCACGTTTTCGATGACGTCTTGCTCAAAGAGTATTTTTTTGAGCGAATGGATCGCATGGGCGGTCGTTCGTTCACTGCATCCGATAAGGACATAGTCCTCATTCAGAATCATCACGTCACCTCCCTCAATCGAGACCATCTCACCTTTTTTGGAAGGGGGAAACATATCAACATTGTTCATGTTGATTATCCTTCCTTCGTTGATCAGACTGTCGAAGATGGGATGCGTTTGAAAAACAAACCGGGTGAGTATGTTTTCGCGAAAGCGGGCCTCCTTGGCTGCCTTCGTAATCACAACATGATCGTTAATGGCAACCGCCAAATCCCGGGTAAAGATAAAGTTGGGGATGGGGTCGAATAAAATATGATCCTCCTCGGGGTTGTATCCGGTTATCAGCACCTCTGCCAATGCTTTATTGCTGAGCTGGTTGAGCTGGGTGAGGATCCTCCTGGGAAGTTCTTCAAAATCAATGATCAGGTCCAGCATTTCCTCCCGGTTGCGGTGGTCAACGGAAAGGGCTTCCTCTAACAACACCTGCGTCTCGAGCACGTTCTCTTCTCCCAGGAAGGCCTTGAGTACCTCGCAAAAAATAATATGCTCTTCCTGCATTTTGGGTAGGTGTACAATATCATCAAAGAGCAGATCACCAGCTTCTTTGGGCGTTACCCTGGAAATTCCGGGATCCGGCTGGTGTACAATGACCCGTTTTAGCGGAGCGATTTCTGAATTGACGAAAATCTGGTCGTTTCGCATAAATTTGGTTTTTTGCAAAGATAATGGGTTAAACAGGATAGGCTAAGGCTACTGGTATAGATAAAATACTTTTTCATCTAAATATCGGACAAGTTGATGCAATTTTCTTTAACTATATTTATTTTTTAAACCAAAATCAATTCTTATGGCAAGGTCAATCAGTAATCGGGACAAGCGTTTGGTGGGAGCCGTTGTGGTGCTTATCTTTGCAGTGGGGCTAATTTATTTTGTGTCAAAGCTGTTACTCCCCCTGATAGGAGTGGCACTCCTGGCAGCTGCAGTGTACTACGGTTATAAATTTTTAAGCAAAAAAGGATGATTCCTTCCTGATCCCGGGTAAAGTATGAACAAAGAACAGCTAAGAACTAAGTCTTTCTGGGAAAGACCAGAGGGTGTCACCGGTCTGATTTTTCTCGTTGCGCTGATCCTGGGTGGGGGGTACCTCGCCTGGCTCCTGCTTCCTGCGCTCAACGTTATTTTACAAAATACCCTGTCCCTGACTTTCCTTCTGCTGGCCATAGGGGCATTGGCTTTTATGGTGCTGGATCCCCGGATGCGCAACCTCATCTGGTTTATGTACAAAAGTACCATGCGCAAAATTACCAGCTTTTTTGTGCAACTGGATCCCATCGGTATCCTCAAAAAGCATGTGGAAGAGTTGAGCAAAAACCTGCACAATATGAACCGCCAGATCGGACAGTTGCGCGGTCAAATGCACAAACTCAAGGAGATCATCCACAATAACAAAAAGTCTATCCAGGACAACCTGCAAATGGCGCATGAAGCCCGGGAAAATAATAAAGAGGCCGTGATGATCCTCAAGTCGCGACAAGCAGGCAGGTTGAAAGAGTCTAACTTGCGCCTGGAAGACCTCTACCGCAAAATGGAAATTTTGTACCGAGTGCTGACTAAAATGCACGAAAATTCTTATATCCTGATGGAGGATATTAAAGACCAGGTTGCCGTAAAAGAACAGGAACAAAAAGCTATCCACGCAAGCCACAATGCTATGCGATCCGCTATGAGCCTCCTTTCCGGCGATCCCGACAAACGGGCTATGTTCGATATGGCTATGGAAGCTGTGGCCGATGATGTGAGCAAAAAGGTGGGCGAAATGGAACGCTTTATGAAGTTGTCATCCAATTTCATGGACTCCGTTGACCTCCAGCAGGGCATCTTTGAAGAGGAAGGACTCAAAATGCTGGAACAATGGGAAAAGGAAGGGGTGTCCCTGATCCTCGGTGAGGAAAAAGCCGCTATCCTCACGGAGGCAAACGATACTGCCAATGTGCTGGACCTCAATACAAAGGTAGTGGAACCCGCAAAAAGAGCTGCACACAAAAACCAATACGATAGCTTCTTTGAGTGATATTTTGTGAAAAAAAATTGTCAAATTGACGAAGTTGTTGTATTTTTGCCACGCTTTCCTGAGAAGCATGTCAAATGGTGATTGTAGCTCAGCAGGTTAGAGCGCAGGATTGTGGTTCCTGAGGTCGCCGGTTCGATCCCGGTCAGTCACCCAAAGCCCGGATCTTCATAGGTTCGGGCTTTTTAATTTTATGATGATGCGATTAATTTTTATAGTTCTTACCTTGGGTATTTCACTGCAAACATACGCCCAGCAGTCCGAGTCGGATTTTGTAAAGTTGATTCATGCGGAATTGGGCGGTCAGCGGGAAGTTTCCGTGACGAGTGGTTACGTAGATTTACTGACAGATGATTTGGCTATAGAGGTGGATTTTGCCTCGAAGTGGAAGGAGGCAATTGGACAGAGTCTGTGGTATGGACTACAAACCAACAGGCAGCCGGCGATTGTGCTGATCAAGCGTCGCAAAACCGACCAGAAGTACGTGATTCAGCTTGGCAGTGCGCTGGAGTATGCCGGCTTGGCCAATCGGGTTAGGGTTCTGGTTTGGCCGGATGATTTCAAAACAGGTCGTTAGTCGTTTCGCTCCATAATTTTTATTCGTCCTTCCCGAAATGTGGTGTCCAAATGGTAGGAGGTTTCGAGCCAGGAATCGAATCGGTCATCCCAGAGTTCGTCTTTGATGATCACGTATTTGGGTCGTCTCGCCTGTATCGTACCAACTTCTGCCTCAATGTCTATTTCCATGGCTGTTAGGTGCTTCTCTTCCCAAAACAGAGACGGATGTACGTATTTATTGGGTACTTTTTTGTTGAGCAATAGATATAATATTTGACTTCCGTTTCCGGTATAGAGGTTGTCCGTTACTTGCATCTTTGGTTGGAGATAATTCGCAATGAGCTTGGGATAATCCGGTTTTTTGAGATAATCGTTGTATTGGAAAAACAGCGTTAGGACGACAAATCCCACGAGTGTTCGCCGGAGGATGATTTTTTGATGGATCCAGCGCATCCAGGCAGGCAGTTCCTCTGGGGTAAGGCTCCAGATCAGACCCGCAAGTAAGCTAAAGGGCAACATAAACTGGATGAAGTAGTGTCCATAGGCGTTTCCGGGCAGCATGACGGAAAAAAAGGCAAAACCCGACCAAATAAGATACGGTATTTTGGTTTCCCGGCCAATGCGCTTGGTGCGCAGCACCAGTAGGTAAAAAAGGGTTACCGGTAAAAAACGCAGAAAGAAGTCCATCGGGAAGATAAAATAGTCCTGCCATTGGTGAAGCTCGGGGTATCTGCTCGATACGATAACCGAGTGAAACCACCAGGTCTCAAGGGTGTTTTGTTGGTGGTAATACATCAGGGTGATTCCCGGTACGATCAAAAACCCGGCGATAAGGGCAAAGGCTCTGCCCCAGAAAACACCCCAGTTTCGACGTTTTACGATCTGTTCCCAAAGTAACCATACGCCGAAAGCAGCAGCGTCAAATACCACTACGTACTTGATCATGAAACCTGCGCCGAGCAAAAAACCGGCAAGGAGGTATGTCCAGCCTCTCCGCTTGCTCAAAACAAGCCAGAAAGCAAATACAGTAAAGCAATTGAAAAAGGTCTCCGTGTTGGGCGAAATGCCGTAAAAGGTAAACAGTGAGCTTAGCAGGATATAGATGAGTGCCGTCCCCAGGGCAACCTTTCTGCTTTGCCCCATTGTCAATTGGATCAGATATAACCCAAAAGCGGTTGTGGCAATGATAATGGCCACAAAAGCACGGAATAGCACAATGGATTTCCCGAATACGGCCAGAAAACCAGCTAAAATCCAAAAAATCCCCGGAGGCTTAGTGTCTATGTAATCTACAAAATAGGTGTAGCCTTGAAGTAAGGTCTGGGCAATGACCAAATAAGTGGATTCGTCGTGGTTGATGACGCTGGGAAAAAAGGACAGCAATCTGGCTGCCACAGCAAATACCATCAGCCCAATCAGGGTTTGCAGGTGTATTTTCAAGGGAAAAAAGCTATTGGTTTTTCAATTCTTAAACAAATGTTAAAGTTAAACATTGCCTCGAAGCGACCAAATCTGTTGCCCCGATTTTTGGTGAATTATTTTATGGCTATCTTTGACCCATGAAGAGACAGGGATCTCCGGCCATTTTGTTGTTTAGCCGCCAGGCAGCAAGGGAAGCAAGCCGCAAACGCTGGCTTCCAGGTAATGCAGCGCGCCGCAATAAGATGATCGCAGGAGCTTTGCTTTCTCATACCCTCGAGGTACTGCATGCGGCCGACATGCCTTTGTATCATTTCGATGAGCGGCTGCAGTCAGGCGCTACTTTCGGCGAGCGGATTGCGCATGCTTTTGCTTCGGTTTTTGCCCAGGGGCATGATTATGTGATTTGTGTGGGCAGCGATTGTCCTCAACTCGATCAACTGGATTGGGGGTTTATTCGGGAACAAGCTTTCCTGAAACGGGGTATCCTGGGGCCTGACTTAAGAGGGGGAGTTTATCTGATTGGGATGCCAAAGTCGGACTTCAAGCCCCTCGCTTTTCAACAGCTCCCCTGGCAAAGTCCCAGCCTTTTCAAGCTATTCAGTGCATTTTATAGGGATCATTGTTTGTTGCTCGAATCTCTCCGAGACCTAAATGGCCTCGAGGATATCCAGGCTTATCTTCATAGTTCTGCTTCCACACGTTCCCTGGTACAATGGCTCCGGGAATGGCTCTGGTCGAATGTTCGCCCGCTGTTGTCCGTGCGAGGTTTTCTCTATCCTGCTCCGATCCGTTCCGTCCGGCAGCTGCGTGCGCCGCCCGCAGTCGCTCAGTTGTAGTCTGCCTGTATTTTTTTTGAACGGATCAAAATTGTCCTTTATGCGATTTTTGTTGTGTATGGCACTTATCGTGCTGAATATAAATTATGTCTATACGCAGTCTGCCCTTGAGATCACCTTGTTTGACATCCAGGGGAATCCGGTGTCGGATCAGTTGGTGCTGGTCAGCAATCCCTCGATTGGTTTTAGGGAGCAGGCTTTTTCCAACAAACAAGGGCTGGTCTTTTTGTCGGGTCTTTCTACTTCGGGATTGTATGCGGTGGAATTGTCGCCCAGTATGTTGTTTCAGGCCGACCCGGTTAACCAAATTGCTTTAGCCGATGGCAAAACGATTTCGGTTTCGCTGCTTTTGCTGGATAAAACCCTCAACCTGGAAGCAGTTCAGGTGACGGCCGGACCATACCTGGCTGTGAATGGTTCAGATGCGGAGGTGTCTTCTGTGCTGACCGCTAAAGAACTGACCGAGCTGCCCGTGGAAGGCAGGGATATTTCCAGGGCTTTGTTTCGGCTGCCCAATATTTCTCTGGCTACAGGGTTTTTTCCGGAGGCGCCCAATGTTGCCATCAATGGGGCGAATAGCTTATTTACGAGCTATCAGATAGATGGCATGGATAATAATGAAAATTTCCTCGGGGGGCAGCGCTTCGCGGTTCC
Source organism: Saprospiraceae bacterium (assembly GCA_030729925.1). Taxonomy (GTDB): domain Bacteria; phylum Bacteroidota; class Bacteroidia; order Chitinophagales; family Saprospiraceae; genus JALQTV01. The sequence continues at coordinate 135,784 of JANQWK010000060.1, read as the reverse complement.
TGTTGGTTTTGTGCGGTCAATTACAGCCCTGACCAATAATTTCAGCGCAGCACACGGTCTTAGCGCCAATGGAATCATCAATATTACTTCAAAGTCAGGTACCAATACCCCTTTTCAAGAGTGGTTTTACCTTACCCGCCCGGGGCCTGTCCTTGACGGAACACCCGAGTTTGCCCAACGAGATTTGTCGGGCAACTTGGTTAAAAACGGTTTTCAACGTCATCAGGCCGGTTTTGCACTGGGTGGCCCCCTCAAAAAAGACCAGACTTTTTACTTTTTGAATGTCGAACATACGACCGACCTGAAGGATAATGCCCTGACTGCCGATGCGCTGGGGATACAGGCTACATTGCGCGGAAGGAATAGTTTTACTTACCTGTCGGCAAAATTGGATCATTATTGGTCGCCTCGCTGGCAGAGTGCCCTGCGGGTCAATACCGGGTGGGTAAGTATAGAACGTCAGGGCGGGGGATTGGAAGGGGGATTGTTGTTTCCCTCCGCAGGCAACCAACAGGATAGAATTGCGACCAATATCGCATGGAAAAACTCCTACCGGGCGAACAACTGGGTGATGGAAACTAATGTACTCTACGGGCGCTTTCGCTGGAATTATGCGCAACCCATGGATGATATCCAGCCGAATGTGACCGTGGAGGGGCCGGATGCTCAGGTGGTGGCTGTTTTGGGACATCCCGGGTATGTGTTTGACGAAACTGAAAATACCTTGCAGTTGCAGCAAAAGTGGCAATGGACAAGCGGTAACCACAGTCTTCGGGGAGGACTGGAGCTGAAGTCTTCTCGGTTTTCCCTGCTTGGAGGGGGGAATCCCAATGGGAGTTATGTGGTTCGACTGACAGATAATCAACTGGCTACCCTTAGAAATTCCGGCAGGGGCATTGACCTGTCACCGACTGACCTGCCTTTAGATGCCCAGGTGTTGTTTTACGGAGTGGAACTCCGCCCAAGGGCTTTCGGTCATACCCAGCAAATCTGGAGTGGGTATATCGAAGATCAATGGAACCTGCACCCTAAATGGAACCTGAATCTGGGTCTGCGCTATGATTACGATAATTTGTCGAAGGGCGGAGCCCAAAAGGGAGACCGCAACAACCTGGCGCCCCGCATCGGACTCAATTACCAACGCGATGCCAATACGACCTTCCGAGCAGGTTATGGGGTGTACTACGATAAAATCCTGTATGCCATTTATAGCGACGCACTGCAGTTCAATTCCAATAGCAGGGATTATCAACGCCAAATCCAGGCTCTGGTGACAAAGGGCTTGCTTCCCGCCGATACGGATATCGAAGCGGTAACCCATGAGGGAAATTTGGTGGCAAGCTGGCCTGCGGTGGATTACCTGCAGGGGCCGGCAGCAGGGGATCTTCAGGATCAGCGGGATGGTTTGTTTCAAAATGAATTGCGCATTCTCAATCCCTCCGGGTACCAAAATCCCTACAGCCACCAGTGGATGTTGGGCATGCAGAAAAAAATAGCGTCCCATACATTGGTCTATGTTGATGTGCTTCATAACCGCTCGCACCGACTTTTCCGACTGCGCAACCTCAATGCACCGGCAGCTCATCCCTTAGATCCTTCAAATGTGGTGGTACGGAGCGCAGCAGAAGCTGACGAGCTCCGCCCTGTACCCGTTTTCGCCGATGCAGGCGGGAATTATATCCTGGTAAACAATGAGGTGCTAAGAGGCGCTGCCCGCAATGTGGTGATGACAGAGTCGGCCGGTGAATCGCGGTATGCCGCGCTCAACCTGACCATACAGCGCGAGCGGGGTGCCGGAGCATTTGCCTGGCGCCTGGTTTATACCCTGTCTAAACTGGAAAACAATACCGAGGATATCAATTTCAGAGCAATGGATGGCAATGATTTTGAGGCAGAATGGGGCCCTTCTATCAACGATCGCCGACACCTGATCAATGGTTTGTTGTACTGGTATCCAACTTCCAAATGGCGCATTAGTCTGACTTCCCTCATCCAGAGCGGTCAGCCGGTGAACCGTATCCCGGATGCACGCTTGTACGGAACATCCGATTTGAATGGCGATGGCAGGTCTTTCGGCGACGCGTACGTGGGTAACAGCGACCGCCACCCCGGGGAAAGCCGCAACAGCGATCGCCTGCCGGGAGCCGTGACCTTCGATTGGAGTGCAAGCTACACCCTGGCTGCAGGTAAATCCGGGAAAGTCGAACTGGCCGCCCAAGTATTTAACCTGCTCGACGCGGATAATTGGAGCGGGTATGCGAACAATGCTACCCAGAGCAACCAAATTCAAACAGGCTCCGCTGCCGCAGGGGTTTTTGTTCGTCGAAATGCAGCTCCCCCCAGACAGTTTCAGTTTTCCTTGAGGTACCTCTTTAATGAATAAGCACATGAAAAAATGGTTTACCCCGCTATTTCTCCTTGTTTGGGCTTTTTCCTGCAGTCCCGATAAGGAATCCGCGACTTCTTCGGCACTTCCTGAGTCCTGGGAGGCATTGGAAGCTCAGGCTCGTGGCACAAGGCTCACCCTGATGATGTGGCAGGGCGATCCCATGATCAACCGTTACATGAGGGATTTTGTGGTGCCCGCTATGAAAGACACTTTCGGTATCGAACTCGATATTCTTTCAGGACAGGGCAACATCATTGTGAGTACCCTTATGACCGAAATGGAGGCTGGACGGAAAGAAAGTCAAATAGATGCGATTTGGATCAACGGAGAAACCTTTTACCAGTTGCGGCAGATCAAGGGGCTCTTTGGGCCTTTTGTGGACAGATTGCCCAACAGCCGCCTGATTGACTGGGATAATCCGTTTATCCATACCGATTTTCAACAGCCCATCGAAGGGTATGAGTGCCCTTGGGGCAATGTCCAGATGGCCTGGATATACGACAGCTCCCGTATTCCGACTCCCCCGGCCGACTTGGAGGCGCTGGAACTTTGGCTTCGGGCAAATCCCGGGAAATTTACCCTGAGCAACGATTTTACCGGAATGACGCTGCTGAAATCCTGGCTGATCCATTTTGCCGGAGGCCGGGACGCGCTTCAGGGGCCTTTCGACGAGTCAAAGTACCTTCAAAGCAGCCAAAAGCTCTGGGAGTTTGTCAATCGCAATAAGCCCTATTTTTGGAACCGCGGCGAAAGTTTTCCCGCCAGCCTCAGCCAAATGCACCAGTTGTTTGCAAGCGGGGAATTGTGGTTTACCTTCAGCAACAACGATGCAGAGGTGGACAACAAGGTTCGCGAGGGTTTGTTTTCCGAAAGTAGTCGCGCTTTTGTGCCCGATTACGGTTCGATTCAGAATTCCCATTACCTCGGTATCGTGGCACAAGCCCCCAATAAAGCCGCCGCGATGGTGTTATGCAACTTCCTGATTAGTCCCGAAGCCCAAATCGCCAAGTTGGATCCACTGAACTGGGGCGACGGAACGGTCTTGTCGCCGGATCGCCTGGATGCTCCCTGGCGGGAAAAAATGTCAGAGGTGGGGGAGCGGCAATACGTGCCTCCTCGCTCAGCACTTGCTCCAAAAGCCCTGATGGAACCAGATCCGGTTTATATGATCCGCTTGTTTGAGGATTTTCGCAAAAAAGTTTTGTCGGAGCAATGAAAAGTCAAACGAGATCGTGGCAATTTGCAGGCGTATTGTCGCTGTATCTGCTGATCTGTGGGGTTCCCCTGCTTGCCGGATTGGGCTATTCTTTGGGATACAGTCTGGGGTTGACAGGACTACTGTCCCAAGGATTTACCTTGGTGCATTGGCAGACCCTCCTTCAGGATACCGATGCCTGGAGGAGTATGGGGTACAGTCTGTTGGTGGCAGCTATTTCAATGGCCTTATCCTTGTCGTTGGCCCTTGGAGTAGCCTGGTTACACGAGCTTCGCTCCCAAAACACCCTGCGTCGTTGGTTGCTATTACCACTGGCCTTCCCACCCCTGGTAGCGGGTTTTTCCTGGTATTATTTGCTAAGTCCTTCGGGCTTTTTGTCCAGGCTGGCCTTTCACCTGGGCTGGATAGGTGGCATAGAAGCCTTTCCGGTAATCGTAAATGACTTCCCCGGTGTGGGCTTGGTGCTTACCCATGTTTTTTTGGTATTTCCTTTGTTTGCCCTCTTGTTTATGCACCAATCTGCCAAAGTGCGCATGGGCGCGTTGTGGCAGGTAGCTCAGAGCCTGGGCAGCAAGCGGAGCCAGTTTTTGCGCAGGGTGTACATTCCCCTTCAGTTGCGCAAAGCTGAACTGCTCATTCGGCTTTATGCCATATTTTTGATCGGCACCTACGAGGTTGCCCTGCTGCTGGGCAGATCTTCCCCAAGGGTAATGACCCTCTACATCACGGACAAACTGGGGCGATTCAATCTGGCGGATATCCCTCAGGGACATGCTATGCTGGTGGTCTATATTCTCCTGGCAGGGGTACTCGCATTCGGTGGAATAAAAAAATATCGGATATTATGATGCAAAAAACACTTAATACGCTGATAATTATATTTTTAGCGCTGCCTCTGGCGGCATTGCTGTATCTTTCTGCTGTTAAATTTTGGGTTTATCCGGACTTGTTGCGCGCCCATTTTTCCCTGGAATTTTGGAGCGGATTGGGTGGGACTTATTCGGGACTCACCAGCAGTTTTGCCTTATCGCTGTTGATGGCAACCAGTATTAGTTTGACGGCTACCGGCTTAGGTTTTTTCTTTTCGGCTTTTTTGCTGTTGGTTCCAGGTAGAAGCACCTGGCTGGCCTTGTCATTCTTTCCGTATTTGATCGCCCCGGTGAGTTTTGGAGCTTTGCTGCAAACCTATTTTGTCCGTTTTGGACTAAGCGGTTCCACGGGTGGCGTTTGGATCGCCCAGTTGTTGTTTGTGGTGCCTTATGCCAATATTTTGCTGTCCACTTTTTGGAATCGGCATATTCGGCAATTGTACCAGCAGGCAATTACTTTGGGTGCAAGGCCGCTTCAGGCTCTTTCAGGGATTATTTTACCGCTGGCAAAACCCTGGCTGGGACTGTCGCTGTTGCAGTGCTTTCTGATTTCCTGGTATGAGTATGGCATCACTCGCCTGATTGGCATAGGGAAAGTTCAAACCCTAACGGTAGGCGTAATGCACTACCTCAACGAAGCCAATCCGCACGTAGCCGCCCTTGCTGCCATCCTACTGGTTAGTCCGGTGGTGCTGCTGGGGGCGATTAGCTATATTGTAGTCGGTAAACTATCTTTGCAGGTATGATAGCAGTCATGGACTTCCAAAAAAAATATGGAAACGAAATCGTGCTGGACGGGGTGAATTTTGTCCTGGAAAAAGGCAAAACCCTTTGTGTGACCGGTGCCTCTGGTTCTGGAAAAAGCACCTTATTGCGCCTACTTGCCGGATGGGAGTCCCCCGATGCAGGGGATTTCCGAATTGCGGGAAAATCTATGCTACACATCCCACCGTCGCAGCGAAAGGTTGTTTACCTCAGCCAGGAGCCCTTGCTTTTCCCGCATTTAAGCGTAGCCAAAAATTTGTCTTATGGTTTGGAAATCAGAAGGTTGCCTGGCAAAGTTGTTCGGGAAAGGGTAGGGGAGCTCGCTCAGCGGCTGGGGCTGGATACGCAGTTGCATAAAATGCCGGATCAATTGTCCGGTGGACAAAAACAGCGGGTCAGTTTTGGACGCTCCCTGATCATAGAACCTGAAATTTTTTTGCTCGACGAACCTTTTGCCAGTTTGGACCACCAAACCAGGGAAGAAATGCAGGTGCTTTTTGGGGAACTCCGGCTGACTTTCTCCATGACAACCATCTTTGTCACCCACGATATTAAAGAAGCGCTGATGACGGCAGATCAACTGGCAACCTTGAAAGGCGGGAAGTTGACGGTGTTTGACCAGGTTCAGGATTTCCTGGCTTCCCCCGAAAGCGGCGCCCGTAAAGAACTGGATTTTTGGACTCGAATACAACAATTACAGCAACATGAACCCCAACAATAAATTTAACCATATAGCATCGGTGTACTGGGTGTTTACCCAGCTGTGCAACGACAAATGCGATCATTGCTACAATTTTTCCGGGCCACAGGGCTCACGTATTTCTGAAGCAGATTGTCTGGCTATCATTGACAACCTTCCGGACAGCATGGATCGGATCATCTTGTCGGGAGGGGAGCCCCTTGCGGAAAAACAGAAATTGTATCTCATCCTCGATGCCTTGAAATCGAAATACGGCAATACTACTCAGATTATGTTGCAAACCAACGGGGATCTGCTGACCGGAGAAATTTTAGATGTGTTGATTGCGAAGGGGGTGACCCGCTTCGATGTTGCAAGCATTGATCGCTTCCACAAGGCTGCCGGAGCTCGTTTGACCGAATTGGCAGAGCTGTTTGATTCCAGAGGGGTAAATGGAGAAGAAAAAGATCCGCTGGTAAAAAAGGACAATTACCTTCACGCTTTTCCGCTGAGCTGGGGCTATTGGGGCGCCACTGAAGACATGTGGTTGGGGGGCAATTGGGCAAGAGGCAGGGCTTACGAAAAAGGCCTTTGGAAGCAAGATCCTCAGCACAATTTTTGTGGTATTTTGTCAGGAGCTATCGGTTTTTTGAACGGTGGACCGGATATCCCCCAGGAGGTGTCCATTCAGCTTTGGGCGGTCAATCCTTGTTGCCCCGGCACAAAAGAACCGATGGGAGATGCGCGCACGCAAAAAGTGGCGGACATTCTGGCCAGGGTAGCAGACCATCCTGTATTTCAGGCACTGGACAAGGGGGATCCCTGGGCTATGGGAGAGGTTTTGGGTATCAGTAAGCTGGATGCCGAAAGAAGGTGTGGCGAATTGGGCAATGTGTGTTTGTGGTGTGACGAATTTTTTGACAAGCACTTCGATATGAAAACCCTGCAAAAGAAAACCGATCACAGCTTATCATGATTCCATCCGTTGCAGTAAGACAGGTTAAAGTCCGGTTGAGGCGCAGGTTCAACCAAGCACTTCGATGGTTGTCGGGCAGAATTGCAGCGCGTAATTACCTGCTGCTGGTTAGTGCGATTATCGGGCTTGTGGCTGGTTTGGGTGCAGTACTGCTAAAATCAATTGTTTTTGGCTTGAAAGACTGGCTCCACGGACAACAACCCGATGCAGAGCAATTGTGGTTTGTAATCCTTCCCCTTGCAGGGATATTGTTGCGTTTATTGGCCGACAAACTCCTTTTCGGAGAAACGCTTACGCCGGGTTTGAGCAATTTGATCCACGCCATATCCCGCAAAAAGGTAAACCTTCCGGCAAAAGATATGTACGGCCACATCATTGGAAGCGGTTTGACCGTTGGTTTTGGAGGATCGGTGGGATTAGAGGCTCCCATTATTCGAACCGGATCGGCCATTGGAGCCAATTTAGCCCGCTTACTGCTGGTAGGTCGAAAAAAACAGACGCTCTTCCTGGCATGCGGGGCTTCCGCCGGGATGGCAGCTATCTTTAATACCCCCATTGCCGGAGTACTTTTTGCCTTCGAAGTGCTGCTCAGAGAAATTGCCCTGCATTCGTTTATCCCCTTGATTATTGCTGCAGTAACTGCTACTCTGGTATCCAGTGTGCTGGTTTACCAAAAAATATTTTTTCTCCCGGAGGTAAGTTGGGGCATTGGGGACATACCCTGGTTTGTTGGGCTTGGATTGTTGTGCGGTTTGCTCTCGGTCTATCTGATTCGCACCGTCAACTATGTCAGCTCTCATTTCAACGGCTTTCAGCGGGGAAGCTATCGGTTTTTACTTGGTGGGTTATCTCTGGGATTGCTGATTTTTCTCATGCCGCCGCTTTTTGGAGAAGGCTATGCCACCGTCAACGATTTACTGGAGTCCCGCTTGGATGATCTGCTCAACCATAGCCCGTTTTACGGTCTGGGAGATCGCTGGTGGTTTATTCTGCTGTTTTTAACCTTTTTGCTGTTTGCCAAGGCACTTGCAACGGCCATCACTTTGTCTGTTGGTGGAAATGGCGGCGTATTTGCTCCTGCCATGTTTACGGGAGCCACGCTGGGATATTTGTTTGTCCAAGTACTGAATCAAGTTGGTGGATTGCAGCTGGAAGGTTCTAATTTTATCGTCGTGGCCATGGCAGGCATGCTGAGCGGGGTGTTTAAGGCTCCCCTGACAGGCATCTTCCTGATTGCTGAGATCACAGGCGGGTACAACCTTTTTGTGCCGCTGATGCTGGTATCCGCGCTGGCTTACTTTACCGGGGCTTACTTTGAACCTTTTTCCATATTTACCCGGGAATTGTTTCAACAAGGATTGTGGGTTCCGGCACATGAAAAAGACTTGACCATCCTGAAAAGCATGGAGATTCGATCGCTGGTGGAAACCAATTTTACAGTGGTAGCCCCTGAAAGCACGTTGGGGGAGTTTGTCCGGGTTATTGCATCCAGCAAACGCAATGTTTTTCCGGTAGTGGACGCCGACCAATCCCTGAAAGGCATCATTTTGCTGGATGATGTCCGGGAGTTGATGTTCGATACCAGTGCCTACGAGCGGATTAAAGTATCGGATCTCATGCATCGGCCGCCGGCATTTGCGGATGTCACCGAACCGATGGATCGGGTCATGGCTAAATTCGATCAGCACGAAGCCTGGAACTTACCTGTGCTGGAACAAGGGAAATACGTAGGCTTTGTATCCAAATCGCATATTTTCAGCCATTACCGGAAGGTTTTGCAGGATCAGAAAGAAGAACTTTAAGTCCTGGAACAATTTATGGGGCACGCTTTTGGCAATTCAACAGCAGGGACTTATCTTAACAACCAAAACAAAACGCATGCAAAACCATCCACTCAGGAGCTTGCTCCTCTTGCTACCTGCCTTTGTGTTATGCTTTAGGCTGACCGGACAAATTCCAAGCCCGGAAGAAGTTTTTGGGTTCCGGGTCGGAGCTGACTACAAACTGGCCGATTACGACCAGATGTTGGACTATTACCAACGCTTGGACGCCGCCACCGACCGGGTAGAACTTTTGGATATCGGGACTTCCGTTGCCGGCAGACCCATCAAATTATTGCTTATTTCCTCGGAAGAGAACCTGCGCAATAAAGACAGGTTCAAAAATATTTCGGCAGACCTGGCTAAGGCGCGTATAGACGAAGCTACCGCTAAAAATCATGCCAAAGAGGGGAAGGCAGTCGTTTGGTTTGACGGGGGAATGCACGCCTCGGAAAAGGCCCATGCTCAAATGACCAGCGAACTTGCCTGGCGGATTGCCGCCGAGGAAAGTGATGAAATGAATAAGATCAGGGAGAATGTGATCGTGGTGATGGTGCCTGTGATCAATCCCGATGGGGTTGATATTGTGGTGGACTGGTACCGACAGCAACTGGGAACGCCCTACGAGACCACCAATCCGCCTATTCTCTACCAGAAGTTTGTAGGCCACGACAACAACCGAGACTGGTTCATGCTCAATATGCCGGAGACCCGCGCAGCAACCAGGGTGCTATACCACGAGTGGTTCCCCCAGATTGTACACAACCACCACCAGACTTCTCCGGCCTGGGCGAGGATTTTTTTGCCTCCCTTCCGCTCTCCCGTTAACCCGAATATTCACCCCGGCGTGACTACCGCTGTGAACCTGATCGGCACGGCTATGGCCAACCGCTTTGCGATGCTCGATATGCCAGGGGTGATTTCTCAGACCAATTTCAGTATGTGGTGGAATGGCGGGATGCGCACAGCGCCTTATTTCCACAATATGATTGGCATTCTTACCGAAACTGCCCATGCTACACCGACTCCCCGCTATTACGATCCGGCGAAAAAGCCTTCATCGGTAGGCGGGATGCGATCCGATGGCACAGAAATATGGTATCCTTTTCCCTGGCCAGGAGGTGAGTCTCATTTCCGCGATGCTGTAGATTATATGATCGAGTCGTCCATGGCACTGCTGGATATGGCCGCCAGCCGAAAGGAAGCTTTCCTTTATAATATTTATAAGATGGGGCGCGATGCCATCAAGAACCCTAAAGAGGCTTTCGCGTATGTGTTTAGCCCTGATCAGTGGGATCGCAGCGAAACCCGTGAATTGATCAATATCCTGATTCGCGGGGGGCTGGAAGCTCACGTGGCGAAAACAGGCTTTGAGGTAAATGGTCAAAATTTTCCGGAAGGGACAGTGATTTTTTACGGTGCCCAGGCTTTCCGCCCTTATTTGGTAGATTTAATGGAAAAACAAAATTACCCGGATGAGTTTCAATATCCGGGTGGGCCCAGGGTTCCTCCTTATGACCTTGCAGGCTGGACACTTCCTATGCAAATGGGCGTGGATGTGGTGCGCGTGGATCAGGCCTTTGAGGTTGCCGCTGATCGCCTGGAGGGTTTGCTGGAGGTCACACCCGGCACAGTTTCAGGATCGGGTAAAGAGGGCTACTGGCTGGCTGCCCGCGAAAATGCAGCTTTTAGGGCAGTTAATGAGCTGCAACAAAGTGGTGCGGATATTTACCGACTTAGAGAACCTGTAGTGCAGGACGACAAAGAATGGGCTGCCGGTACTTTCTTCGTGACCGGTAAAAAAGTGGCATCGCTGGTGGAAGGACAGGCGCGCGCGAATGGACTGGAATTTGTAGCATCTTCAAATATGCCTACGGAGAAAGCAGATAAATTAGATCAAATAAAGATTGGAATTTATAAATCCTGGGTAGCAAACATGGATGAGGGCTGGACGAGATGGGTGATGCTCCAACACAGCTTCGATCTGGATACCCTGCACGATGCAGATATCCGCTCCCGGGATCTTTCAGTTTACCAAGCTATTATCATTCCTTCCCAAAGTCCTGCTCGTATCTTGCATGGACATCCGGAAGGTACCATGCCGGATCCTTTTACCGGAGGTTTGGAATTGGAGGGCGTGATGGCCATCAAAAAATATGTGGAAAAAGGAGGGACACTGATTGCTTTTGATGAGGCCAGCGATTTTGCCATCGAACATCTGGGGCTGCCTGTCAGAAATGTTACGGCAAATTTGTCTTCCCGAGAATTTTTTGTTCCGGGTTCTCTGATCCGCGCCAAATTGTCCGCAGCCGACCCCCTGAGCTGGGGAATGCGCAATGAGTTTGCCGTTTCTTTCTCCGATAGTCGGGCTTTTGAAGTAACCAAGCCACGTAAAACAGGGGAAGGCGGAGTAGAAAATACCCCCGACCCCCCAGCACCAGACGCCAAGGTGGTGGTGCAATATGCCGAAAAAGATATCCTGATGAGCGGCTGGGCAGCCGGAGAAAACCGCTATTTGAAGGATAAGGCCGCCTTGATTACTTGTGGGTACGGATCGGGAAAGGTGGTGCTTTTTGGCTTCCGCCCACAGTTCAGAGGCCAACCCAGAGGCACTTATAAGTTGATATTCAATGCTATTTTGGAAGCTTGTAAATAATATGATGATGATAAAATACCTGATAGCTGGCATCGCTCTACTATTGTGGGCCTGCGAAGCTCCTGAGGACATCGCTTCCTCACAGTTTGATCAATCCAATGAGGGGCTGGTAGTCGCAGCTCACCCCCTGGCCGCCCAAGCTGGGCGCCTAATGCTCGAAAAAGGGGGTAATGCAGCAGATGCCGCCGTGGCTGCCGGCTTCGCCCTTGCTGTGGTGGAACCCAGCATGAGCGGTATCGGAGGCCGCCTCATGGCCCTGCTTCGAACCTCAGAAGGAGATATACACGGCATAGACGCGACTACTCAGGCACCAATGGCCTATGATACGGCGACCGCAGCGGATGTACCTTTTGGCTATCCCACTGTAGGTATCCCCGGAGTGGTAGCCGGATTGATCAAAATTCTGGAGGAACATGGGACAATGTCCCTCGAGACGGTGATGGCTCCGGCTATCCAATTCGCTGAAGCGGGCTTTAACCTGCTTCCCGGTGAGGCGCTTCGCCATTCGATGCAACTGGACGAGATTAAGCAGTTTGAAGGGACTTCCCGCTATTTCCTCAAAGGCGATTCGACGTATTCGGCCGGTGAACTGCTGGTGCAGCAAGATCTTGCCAATACCTTGAAAGCCATAGCAGTCGGAGGACGCGATGCTTTCTACAAGGGCGCTATCGCGGAAAAAATGATTAGCGACCTGCAAAAAAATGGCAGCGTGATGACCCTGGAAGACCTGGCCGCTTATCAGGCCGAGGATCGGATGGTGTTGAAAAGCACTTACAGGGGCTATGAGGTGAACGCACTCTGGATGCCTTCCTTTGGCGCGATTACCCTGGAGATCATGAATATCCTGGAACAGCTTCCAATGGGCGAGTTGAGCGAAGCTGATTGGGCTACAGCTTGTTACCAGGCGATTGCATTGGCGTATGAGGATCGCGACAAACAGACTTCTGATTCTATGGCACAGGTCCTAATTGCTAAGGATTATGCCGCATCGTTGTTTCCCCAGGTTAACCTACAATCCAATACCAACCGCCAATTGGGTTTTTTGGGCGCAAGCCCTGAACAATGGCAACAGTTGGATGGCCATACGACCCATTTGTCGGCTTCCGATAAAAACGGAATGACGGTTTCTCTTACGCAGTCCCTCGGACCTAACATGGGATCCCGGGTGGCTTCTCCCGAACTTGGATTTTTATATGCCGTGACCCTGGGACGCTACCTCGGTGTGTTTGACCCTGGCCAGCGTGCAGCTTCCCACATTTCTCCGGTGATTGTTACCCGTGATGGACAACCCTTCCTCACGCTCGGCGCAGCCGGAGGATCGCTCATTATTCCCGCCGTGGTGACCGTGATGAGCAGGGTGATAGACCAACAGCTTCCGCTAGACCAGGCCCTCGCCGCTCCACGAGTATTTTTTCAGGCAGATAGCATGCTTGTAGAGAACCACGAAGGGATTAATTGGAATCCTGCAAGTCTGGAAGAAATTCAGTCAGAGGGCTTTTTTCTGAAAAAGATCAATCAGCCCGCACGCTTCGGAAGAGTGCATGCAGTGCAGTTTGATCCTAAAACCAAAACCTGGATCGGAGCAGCAGACCCCGACTGGGAAGGCGCGGTAGGGAAACCTCAATAGCTTACCAGCTCACTCCCGCACCCCCTCCTCCGGAGGAGCCTCCACCCCAGGATGAGCCCCCTCCGGAGGAACTTCCACCGCCCGAGCCGCCACTGGAAAGCTTGGGTATAATGACCGTCTTTTCATGGCAGTAATGACAGTTTTCACAGCTGTACGTGAGGAGCTTTTCTCCCGAACTATAGGTCGTCGCAGATCGCAAGACCTTAGAATGCGCCAAATGGTAGGTTTGGTAGCCGCAATCCGGACATTTCTGCCAGGATGACCAACGCTTTTCATAACGCAGGATCAAAATGTCATCCGGGTCGTTTTCTGCCACCCATACATCGTAATCTACCGAGCCCAGTTCCTCTTCCGTGATCTGACCCTTTCCCAAATAAGTATTTTCTTCCGCCTCACTCAATTTTATCAATAGTCTTCCAGTGGTTTTGCTGTAGCGCTTCATGTTGCGCAACTTATGGAGTTGCTTCTTCAAAAAAAGCATCACGAAACCATAAGGTACAGGAAAAAAGATGACAGGTACAACCGAATACATTTTCCGAATAGCCTGGTACTTTAGATAGGCATCTTGCTTGCTGTTGAGCTGAGTGGCTATCCAAAACAGGGCAAATGCATGAAACAATAAGTTGAAAAACAAATAAATATAAAATATTATCCCGGTTTTTTTGCCTTTGCGCGCTGCACCTGACTCCGCATCGGAGTACACCTCCTCCAAGGCTTCCGGATTTTCCAGGATATTGCCAAATTGGTTGACGACTTCCAGAATGCCCTGCCCATAAGCATCGTCCTTGAAGTAAGGAACAAGGTATTGCATGCCCAGTCGGTAACAGAGGGCATCGGGCAGCACCCCTTCCAAACCATAGCCTGTTTCAAATTCCGTCCGGCGCTGATCCATCACCGTAAGGATCAATAGCCCATTGTCTTTGTCCGCCTGACCAATGCCCCAGTGCTTAAACAAACGGGTGGCAAAGTCTTTGGGATTTTCTTCCCCGATAGAGGGCAGTACTACTACAGCAAATTGAACTGTAGCGCTATCCTTCAGGCGGGTAATGCGCTCGTTGATCAATTGCACAAAGGTATCACCGAGGATGCCGTCAGGATCAGTCACATATCCAAGTCCGGCAGCTTTTGGATTAGGAACCTCCGCTACCGCGGAAAAAACGGTTTGTGCTTTTGCGGAAGGCAGATGAGCCCAAACCAGTATTAATAGAACCAGCATGCCCATTCTGTTGCCGGCATACAGCTGCTTTCCGATACATTGCATTTGAAAAAAATCCAGACTACTTTTGATTTTGGACATCTAATTGTCAAATTTGGCTGTTCTAATAATAGTTTAAAAGTAATAATTTATGGTCAACAATACCGGTAAATTTACCTGGGAGGTAGAGGGGATGACCTGCGTCAATTGCGCAGCCGGAGTAGAGCGTTTTTTGTCCCGCAAGGGCATGAAAGATATCTTTGTGGACTTCGCTTCGAAAGAGGTTCGCTTTACGAATGAAGATGAAGCCCTTGATCTGGAGCTCATTCGAAAGGGGATTCAAAAAATGGGCTATACGATTGTGGAGGATGGCGCTGTTGCACCTTTCTGGACGCTTACGCGCAAACTTTGGTTTACGGGTTTGCTGACGCTTCCCATGGTTGCCAACCATATTTTGATGCTGCTGGGTGTGCACATCCATGTCCTGCATCTGGTTTGGGTGCAGTTTGCCTTGGCTACTCCCGTTTTTGTGGTCGGTTTGCTACACTTTGGAAAAAGTGCCTGGGCTTCCCTTCAGGAACGGTATCCCAATATGGATGTGCTCATTTTCCTGGGAAGTACAGCGGCTTACAGCTATTCGGTAATCGGAACAGTACTCAACGAGGCGGACTATATCTTTTACGAAACTGCCGCAAGCATCATTACTTTGGTTCTGCTGGGCAATTGGCTGGAAGAAAGGGCAGTGAGCCGCACCAATGCAGCAATCGAAGCGCTGGAAAAGTTGCAGCCTGCAAAGGCAAGGGTATTGATGCCATCGGGAGCAGTTGTGACCCTCGATATTGGAGAAGTGGAAAAAGGTCAGGTTTTGCTGATCAACGAAGGTGATGCTATTCCTGCTGATGGAAGGGTGGTATCGGGCGAAGGTTCGGTGGATGAGTCCTTTCTGACGGGAGAAAGCTTGCCGGTATTTAAGGAGGTTTCTCAGGATTTGACCGGCGGAACAACCCTGCTGAGTGGCAATATCAGTATGGAGGTCAGGGCTACAGGGGAGTCTTCTATGCTGGGGCAGATCATCCGGATGGTCAAAAAAGCCCAACAGGATAAACCCGGTATTCAACGATTAGCCGATCGCATCAGCGCGGTTTTCGTTCCGGTAGTGGTGGGAATTTCTGCGCTGACTTTACTGCTGGGGTACAGTGTTTTTGGACTCACCTTCACGCAGGCACTGATGAATGCCATTGCCGTGCTGGTGATCTCTTGCCCTTGCGCAATGGGACTGGCAACCCCTACCGCTGTTGCAGTCGGAATAGGACGACTTGCCAAGGAGGGCATCCTGGTTAAGGGTGGGAAGACGCTCGAAAAATTTGCAGCCATAAAAAGGATTGTTTTTGATAAAACGGGTACCCTCACTACAGGAAAGTTTCAGGTCGTCCATACCCGGTACGAAGAAGCAGATCAAAACCTGATCCATCGCTTGGTCTATACCCTCGAACAAAAATCGAGTCACCCCATTGCCAAATCTTTACTGGAATGGCTGGAACATCAACAAATCAGAGAGGGAGAGAGGCTGGAAGGTGCTACTGAGATTAAAGGTAAAGGGGTGGAGGCGCGCAACGCAGCCGGTAATGTATTTCGGATAGGATCGGCAGCTATTCTTCCAGAAACGCTACTTTACCTTAAAAAAGACTACCAGGTGTTTCTTACCCGGGATAATGACCTGCTTGCGGCGTTTAGTCTGGAAGATACGCTTAGTTCGGGGGCATCAGAGACCGTACAATACCTTCATCACCAAGCCATCAAAACGGTTGTCCTGAGCGGGGACCAGGATAAAAAGGTGGCTCAATTAGCTACCAAAATCGGCATTGAAGATTATTTCAGCGAACAAACGCCTGCCCAGAAATTGGATCGGATCGAACAGTGGTCAGACGAAATTCCAACGGCCATGGTGGGAGATGGTATCAATGATGCGGCGGCCTTAGCAAGGGCAAATATTGGGATATCGCTGGGTAACGCTTCCCAGGTGGCCATCAATGCAGCCGATATCGTGTTGTTGAGTGGGAGAATGGATCAACTGATTCGTGCTTTTGGGATCAGTAAAGCGACATTACAAACCATCCGGCAAAACCTTTTTTGGGCTTTTGCGTATAACATTGTGGCCATTCCAATGGCAGCAATGGGCTTCCTAAACCCCATGTACGGAGCTATGTTTATGGCTTTTTCCGATGTGGTGGTGATCGGTAATTCCCTCAGGTTGAACATCAAAAAAATTGTATGAAAAATATTTTTTCGCCAACAAGAATGCTTCTTGTCCTATTGTCACTGTTGGGCTTAATGAACTGGGGCTGCGAAAAGGAGTTTATCCCGGATACAGTGGAACTGGAAGAGATGCTGGTCGTCGAGGGGTATATTGAAGCCGGCGACAGACCAACTCCGCCCTTGGTGATTTTAACCCGCTCCGTCCCTTTTTTTCAGGAACTTAATGCAGGAGAACTCAATAGTTTGTTTGTCCACGATGCAGAGATATGGGTGGAAAGCGAAGGTCAAAAGGTAGGGCTCCAGGAGATTTGTCTATCAGAACTTAGCCCCGATCAGCGTGAGTTACTGCAACAATTGACGGGGCTGGAAATCGCGAACAACCAGCTGAATGTCTGCCTATATACCGACCTCTCTTTCCGAATGACCGGTAAAATTGGCGGTACTTACCGACTGCAAATCAACAGCGGTATTCATGCCTTAACGGCTACTACGACCATTCCCGATACCGTCGGTTTGTCAAACCTCAGATTTGATCAGCCTCCCGGGGAACCTTCAGATACCCTGCGCCGCCTTTTGTGCCGGATCAATGACCCCGGAGATATTCAAAACTATTATCGGTATTTTACGGGGATCAACAACCAGGGACTTGTCAGCCCTTCCAATTCTACTATCGAAGATGATTTTTTCGATGGGCGTTCGTTTGAGTTCCCTTTACCCAAAGCCGAACCCCCCAATGCCGATTTTGATCCGGAAACTTTTGGCTTGTATCGCTTGGGCGATACGGTAGTGGTCAAATGGGCTAATATAGATCAGGTTCAGTACGACTTTTGGAGCAGTCTCGAGTCAGCAGTGTCCAACCAAGGACCTTTTTCTACCTATACCCGGGTGAACTCCAACGTAAATGGAGGACTTGGCGTGTGGGGCGGACTTTCCGCCAGGTACTATACGATAGTGGTCGCAGATAATTAATGCTGTTCACCAAACAAGGATAAGAAGGTGGAAATAGAAAAAGATAAAAAAATTGCCGTGCTGTTTGGGGTAGAAAATGCTGTTGGCAGCGAATGCCTGCAATTGTTGCTCAATCATGATGCTTATGGCAAGGTGGTTGTTTATGCAGATCCTTCCTTTAAGCGACATCATACCCGCCTGCAAATTCTGCCGCTTCAAGAGGTCAAAAATCATACCCGCACATCCATCTCAGGCCACGATTTGTTTTTTTGTACTACCGGAATATTCAAAAGCTTTTCGGATGGGGGCGACGAAGCCGCTGCCGGTCTTTCCCTTATCCTTCCAGTGGCAAAAAAGGCACTGGCGGGTGGAATGAACCAATTTTTGGTTTTATCTTCGAGCGATGCAGATCCAGATGCCATACTGCCACTGGCAAGAATGCGTGGCCAAATGGCACAGGTCCTGCAACAAATGCCCTTTTGGGCTGTGCATGTGTTCAAAAGTGCAACAATCCTGAAAAAGTCGTTGTACAACCAGGAAGGGGAGCGCTTAGGGGCTTTCCTTCGGAAAAATATCGCCGAACTGACCGGTGATTGGTTGAGTAACCATGTACCCGTAGAAGCCGCCGCCGTAGCCGGTGCTATGGTTGCAGCTGCACAACACATCAAACAGGGTTTTTTTGTGTACGATACCCCACAGATCGAAAAGATGTCCAAAGGGTTAACTTGAATTGATTGTCAACAACAAGAATCTTATATTATGAGTGAAGTAAGCAAGCGTTCTGAAATCCGATTAGAGGTAGGACTGGATCAAACAGGCCTTCCCGTAGATATCCAGTGTTTTGCTGTGGATTCTAAACAAGGCCTGCAGCAAACCGATTGCAAAGGAATGATCCTCTCTTTGTTTGACCGAAATACCAAAGATACCCTCAAAATTGACCTCTGGACAAAAGATATGGAGGTGATGGAGATGGACAGATTCGTTTACCAAATGGTTCGCTCTCTGGCAGATACCTACTACCGGGCAACCAATAATGCCGATCTCGCCAACGAAATGCAACGCTTCGCTCAGTACTTCGGCGAGAAAACTGAAATTATCCCTCCTTCTAATTATTAATTTTATTTGAATAGTTGGTTAAAAAGAACTACATTTGCCGCCGGCGAGCGGCACACGACCAGCTCCTTCTGAACCCCCCCAGGGCGGAAACGCAGCAAGGGTAGGAAGTTGAGCGGTGTGATGTGCTTGCTCGTCTCCTTTTAATGCAAGCACACCAGCTCGACCCACCTCCCCAATGCATTAAATTAAAAAATATATATAAAAAAAACTTGGTTTTACCCCAGAATAATTCTCAATTTTCAGCTATTTATTACCTTTACACCCGAAATTTGATGTATGAAATTTTTTATTGATACCGCTAACCTCGATCAGATTAAAGAAGCCATGGATTTGGGAATCCTGGACGGCGTGACCACCAATCCTTCCTTAATGGCTAAAGAGGGTATCGTTGGGGTGGATAATGTAATGAACCACTACACTGCGATCTGCGAATTGGTGGACGGAGATGTGAGTGCAGAAGTGATTGCCACCGATTTTGAGGGTATGATCAAAGAAGGGGAGATGTTGGCTGATCTACACCCCAATATTGTGGTGAAAATCCCTATGACGATACCGGGTATCAAGGCGATCAGCTATTTGACCCAGCAAGATATAAAAACAAACTGTACCCTGGTTTTTTCTTCAGGCCAAGCAATCCTTGCCGCTAAAGCAGGTGCGACTTACGTATCTCCTTTCATCGGGCGCATTGATGATATTGGCTGGGATGGTATGGAGTTGATCAATGAAATTGCAGAGATTTACGCGATGCAGGATTTTGACACCGAAATCCTGGCAGCTTCTATCCGGAACCCCAAACATATTATTGATGCAGCGTTGTCAGGTGCTGATGTGGTGACTTGCCCGCTGGATGCTATTTTGGGACTGGCCAAACATCCGCTTACGGATATTGGTTTGGAAAAATTTCTTGCCGACCACAAAAAGGCCAATCAGGGCCATTAAGAATAAAGAGAGGCTATCTTTGAATTACCATTGGAGGAGCAGATTTTTTCTGCTCCTTTTTTTTTGAACTTTTTTTTACCCTGGACATTCCAAAAGGTAAAAGCCAAATATCATGAAAAAGATTTACCACCTTTCCAATTGTAAGACCTGCCAGAAGGTTATCGCTGAGCTTAACAACGGTGAGGGCTTCGTATTGCAAGATATCAAATCAGAGAAAATCACCCCCGAACAGCTAGAGGAGATGCGAGCCATGGCGGGCGCTTACGAGGCACTTTTTAGCAGAAAAGCCATGAAATACCGGTCAATGGGCCTACACGAACGGGAACTTACCGAGGAAGATTACCGACAACTCATCCTGGAGGAATACACTTTCCTCAAACGCCCCGTTGTTATTGTCGAGGACGAATTGTTTGCGGGCAGTACAAAGGCAACCCTGGCTGCAACGAAAGCCAAGGCCGGTATTGCCTGATAGTTTATCGGCACAACACGGTAATCGTTTCGGTGCGGATGGTGTTGCTGAAACGGTTGTTCCGGTCCCGTATCTGAATGGCATACGAAAAGGTGTCTGTTGGAAACCGGGCATTGGGCTGGCAGGCTGTAGATCCGTCCGGAAAGGTGCAACAAATATTGAAAGGTGTGTTGGGAATGCGTATGGTGACTTCACCGGATATCCCATTGCCCGAGCCTTTTTCCGGAATAACCGGGAGCTTGAAATTGTTGATAAATCCATCGCGGCTATCCGTCAGAAAGATATCAAAGGAGTCGGAAGCACTGCCCAAATCTCCGTCTCCGTCCGTAAAGGAAAAGCGAATGACCAGGGTGTCGGCAGCGTCTATTCGGTTTCCTTGGGCAATGGAGTATTGGTTGAGATCCATATAAGTGATCAACGGCTCATCCGGATATTCCGGTTGTCTGATACAACCGAAAAAAAAGGTCAGAAAAACCAGCGAAATTGCCAGAGCAGAAAGAAATTTCATGGTTTCGTTTGTTTAGGTAAAAACGGAATTTAAAAATACGGCTTTTCTTTGCATGAATAGCAAGATAATCAAATCATACATTCAACAAAATTTTTCTGCCTTGTGTTCGGACGGTGCATTGTTTGATGAACTTGCATTGGAGGTCTTTTCCCTGCAAAGGGCAGAGAATAGCCTGTACAAGGCTTATCTGGAGTTGACAGGGCAGGATAGTGTTGTGCCACAGACTGCAGCGGAGGTTCCTGTCTTACCGATCCAGTTGTTCAAAAGTCAGGACACCCGAACGGGAAATTGGACACCCACAGATTTTTTTCTGAGTAGCGGCACAACGGGTATGGAACAAAGCCGGCACCCGGTGAGGGACATGGAGTGGTACGATTGGGTGAGCCGGCAAATTTTTGAGTCTTTTTACGGCCCCGTGGAGGGTTATAGTTTCCTGGCTTTGTTGCCGGGGTATCTCGAACGGACAGGTTCTTCTCTGATTGCCATGATGCACAGCTTTATCGCACAGTCTCGATCCCCTCATAGCGGCTTTTTCTTGCACGATACGGATGCCCTGCTCGGTCATTTGGAAGCTTCCCGGAAAGAGGGGTTCAGCACCATGCTTTTTGGGGTGAGTTTTGCTTTGCTGGATCTGGCAGAGTCTGGTGAGCGAGATTTGGATGGGGTAGTGGTTATGGAAACCGGAGGCATGAAAGGCCGACGCAAGGAAATCATTCGTTCGGAATTACACGAGCTACTACAGCAGCAATGGCACCTGGATGCGGTACATTCGGAATACGGTATGACAGAACTGTTTTCCCAAGGGTATTCCCGCGGAGGCGGGATGTTTGAGCCGGGAGCTACTATGCGCGTTTTTTCAAGGGATATGACCGATCCTTTTGCCAGCGTGGGATATCATCGCACCGGAGCCCTGAATGTGGTGGATCTGGCAAACGTGGATACGATTAGTTTTATCGCTACGGAAGATTTGGGTAAATGCTATCCGAACGGAACGTTTGAGGTGTTGGGTAGGCTGGACAACAGCGATATCAGAGGATGTAATTTATTGCTTGGATAATTTTTTGTACCTTGGAAAAAAAGAAATGATGAAAGTGCTACTTTATGGAGCCAATGGCTATACGGGCAAATTGATGCTGGATGAGGCTATCCAACAAGGCATACAGCCTGTTTTGGGAGGCAGAAACGAGTCTGCTGTTGCTGCACTGGCAGATCAATACAAGTTGGAGTATCGAATATTCGGATTGGATGATTCCGACGAGCTTGCATCACAGCTCGATGGCATCGGAGTCGTTTGCCATGCTGCCGGTCCGTTTGAGTTCACCGCATGGCCCATGATCAAAGCCTGCCTTAAACGCGGGGTACACTACTTGGATATTACGGGCGAAATCACGGTGTTCGAAGGGGCAGCCAGGTATGATGAAAAGGCCCGACAAGCAAACGTCATGGTGATGCCGGGTACCGGCTTTGATGTGGTACCTACGGATTGTCTTGCGCTGCACCTCAAAGAGCGCATGCCGGATGCTACCCACTTGCAGTTGGCTTTCGCTTCCGTGGGAAGTGGCCCTTCACATGGGACAGCACTTACTTTTGCCGGGCATATCGGAGAAGGGGGCGTGGTTCGTGAAAATGGTAAATTAAAACGGGTTCCTCTGGGGCATAAGTCACAATGGATTGACTTCCCCGGGCGTAAAATGCACGTTATGGCGATTCCTTGGGGCGATATTGCAACGGCTTTCCGTTCTACAGGGATTCCCAATATCGAAACCTACATGGGGGCCAAGCCCGCTACTGCACGTCAGCTAAAATGGCAATGGGCCTACAATTGGCTCCTGCGCACGAGCTTTGTACGCAATTACATCCGACAACAGATCAAAAAGCGACCAGCCGGTCCGGATGAAGCTACTCGGCTCAAGGCCAAGTCAGTAGTCTGGGGGCAGGTGCGCAACGCCAGCGGCAATATCCTGACCGCAAGCTTGCGTACGCCGGAGGGCTATACCCTCACTGCCAAGTCCAGTATCCTGATTTGCAAAAAAGTGTTGGCTGGTGACTGGAAACCAGGTTACCAAACACCAGCTATGGCCTACGGCCCGGATCTGATTATGGAGATCCCCGGAGTAGAAAGATTTTAATAGCGCTGAAGGGAGGGATTTATGCTGTCAATCCAGGCCAGGATTCCTCCCTCCAGATTATATAGATTGCCAAGCCCATGGGCTTCTTGAAGAAGCCCGATGGCCTCCATGCTGCGCTTACCACTCCGGCAAAAGAGCACAGCGGGAAGGTTGGCATCAATTTGCTCCGGGTTGTCAAGAAGCGCGGCCTTAGGAATGAGTCGCCCCCCTATTTGCACGATCTCAAATTCGTAAGGCTCCCTGATATCTATCAACTGAAATGACTTTTTCGAGCTGATCCATGCTGCCAGTTCCAAGGGACTTAACTGGCGTATTAGTGGCTGTGCTTCCCTGTGTTTGCTTGGCGCACAAAATTCTTCATAGTCAATGAGTTCGGTGATACGAGTAGATGCTTGTTTGGGTATTTTCAAGGTCCTGCTTTTAAACCTCGCTACATCGAGCAACAGTAGTTCGCCAACCAGAGGTTTGCCTATTCCCGTTATCCATTTGATGATTTCGTTGGCTTGCAAGCTCCCCATAATTCCCGGAAGAACACCGAGTACTCCTCCTTCTGCACAATTGGGAACGAGTCCCGGAGGCGGAGGAGCCGGGAAAATATCGCGGTAATTTGGCCCCCGTTCTCCATGTTCCAGTGGGGCGTTAAAGATACTCAACTGTCCTTCAAACCTAAAGATCGAAGCAAAAACATTCACTTTTCCAAGAATTACGCAGGCGTCATTGACCAGGTAGCGGGTCGGGAAATTGTCGGTACCGTCTGCAATAATGTCGTAGTCCTGGAAAAGCTCGAGCGCATTGTCAGTAGTCAGGGCACAGGCATAAGTTTTTATGTCAATGTGCGGATTGAGTTCGAGGAGACGCTTACGAGCACAATCCACTTTGAGTTTGCCAACATCCGAAACCCCATACAAGATTTGCCGCTGCAGGTTACTCACGTCCACCGTATCAAAATCCACAATACCCAATGTACCTACTCCAGCCGCTGCAAGATACAACAACAAGGGAGCACCCAGCCCTCCTGCACCCACTACCAGCACCCGCGCTGCTTTTAGTTGTCGCTGGGATTGGAGGTCAAATTCAGGCATAGCCAAATGCCTGGAGTAGCGAATTAATTCTGCTGCACTAAGTTCCATAGCCCTGATTTTATGATTTTTAGGTGGTTTTCCGAGTTTTTTTTACTAACTTCCAACATATTTTTCACAAAAATAATCCCCTTATGGAAAAGAACGTCGGCAGTCAAGATCAGACGATACGCATCCTTGCTGGTGTAGCAATCACCTTACTTTGGTACCTGAATGTGATCAGTGGCCTTCTGGGTACCTTGCTTTTAATTGTAGCCGCAATTTTAATCCTCACCAGCATGATTAACTTTTGTCCTTTGTACCGAATCATTGGATTTACTTCTAAAAAGTAAGACAACACCCTTTTAGTTTGGAGCTGCTCCAAACATTGCAGGCTATTTTGTGTATATTGATGGAATTATTCCGCAATTACCCAAAAATATATTTTATGAAGCAAATTTTACCGCTGTTTATTCTTACCCTTTCTTTTTTTAGCGCATCTGCTCAAAGGTACCTTACCCCAACCTTTGAAGGGGTCAAGATGACTCCGGATGTGCTGTACGGCGAGGCAATGTCTGTAGATGATACGATTGTCCGGCTTCGGATGGACATTTTTGAGCCTGAAGGAGATACAGAGGAGGCCAGACCTTTGATGGTGTTGGTTCATGGAGGTTCCTTTGTAGGTGGCGACAGGAGGGATCCTTTGATGATGGCGCTTTGTCAGGATTTTGCACGAAAGGGATACGTTACCGTAACGATGAGCTACCGGCTCGGAATCAATTACGCAAATTTTTTGAGACTTTCAGATGAGTTGACCCAAGCCAATCTTCGGGCTGTTCAGGATCACAATGCAGCTGTGCGGTTTTTTTACAAGAGTGCACGGGACGAAGGTAATCCCTACCGGATTGATACGACCCGCATTATTTCCGGAGGAGTATCGGCAGGAGCTATTGCTACCCTGCATTCTCACCTTTTTACGGATGTATCCAAGGCACCAGCTAATATCGCGCAGTTCCTGGAGAATCTTGGCGGTCTGGAGGGTGGTAATAATGGTTCTCCGGGCTACCCCTACAAAGCTGTCGGGTTGTTTAACATGATGGGGGCTATTCTCGATACGACCTTGATCAGTGTTACAGATGTGCCAACGATTAGTTTTCATGGTGATACAGATGTGGTGGTGCCTTACGCCCAGGGTTTTGCTACTTTCAATGGGATCAATGTTGTTCAGGTACAAGGTAGCTCGCTAGTACACCAGCGTTTGACAAGTTTGGGCGTGGCCACCGAGTTATATACGTATCCAGGTATCGGGCACGAACTGGTGGTGGATTCGGCCAGGATGGTAGTGATCATCGAGCGGGCGACGCAGTTTTTTTACGACCAGGTGATCAACAAGAATGCGACGGTGAGTACCCGCCAGCCTCAGCGCTTGCAACAGCTGGAAGTTTATCCTAACCCGGTTTATGGCGGCGTGATTTACCTGAGTGTCGAACAGGATCAACCCTTTATGTTGTATGATATTTCAGGGCGACAACTACAGTCCGGACGATTGTTCCAGGGACAAAATGAGCTTCGGCTGGGAGGGCTTCAACAGGGAATGTACTTGTTGCGAACTCCCGATGCGGTAGCGCGCTTCCTGGTTCGATAAAAATATGCTACTTTTGCATACTTGAGTTACGGTCAATGGATCTGCCGCTTGGCAGGATTCATTGACCGTGCTTGGTTTTACCCCCATCGCATGGCCTGTACGAAAGGGTGTGCGACTCCAAATGAAAACACACATGGTCTCCCGAATTCCTTTACCCCTGATCTATTTTTTGGGGATATGGGTCATCCTGAATGCTTTTCAGGCTTGGCTGACGCCCCTAGACCCAGACGAGGCCTATTACTGGATATACAGCCAGTTTCCCGCCTGGGGTTATTTCGATCATCCACCAATGGTTGCCCTGATGATCAAAGCTGGCAGCAGTTGGTTGCCTGGAGCCATCGGCCTTCGCATGATCACCGTATTGTTCATGCCGCTGACCCTGCTGATGCTTTGGCAACTTGCCGATAGGCCGGAGAAGCCTTCCGAGCTATATTTATTTCTGTTGCTGGCTGCAGCAATGCCTTTTTTTCATGTTTATGGATTTGTGGCCACCCCCGACGCTCCTCTGTTGTTTTTTAGCGCAGCCTGGTTTTTGGCTTTCCGGAAATTTCTGGCTTCCCCCAACATGTCGCTCACTCTGATTTTGGGGATTTTGATGGCCTTGCTGCTCTACAGCAAATACCACGGGGTACTGGTTATCGGTTTTTCCGTACTGGCCAACCTTCGGCTTCTTCGCATGCCGTATTTCTGGCTTTCAGGCATCTTCGGGCTGGTTTTGTTCATCCCCCACCTTTATTGGCAGTATGCCCAAGGGTTTCCCACTTTCGCCTACCACCTGGTTGGTCGGGATGACGAATGGGAAATAAAACTTCCTCTTAATTATCTGCTCAATCAAGCACTGATATTCAGCCCTCTGTTGTTCCCTTTTTTGCTGAAAGCAATAGCATCCAAGCTAACACAAGGGCGTCGCTCTCTCGAAGTTGCGCTGATTGCGGGGTTTTGGTTGTTTTTTGCAGCCATGACCTTCAAAGGGCATGTTGAACCACAGTGGACGGCGGTTTTGAGCATTCCGGTGGTACTTTTGTTGCACGAATATGTCAAAAACAATGAGTTGCAAAGCAAGCTGATCCGAAACATGGCACTCGTTTCTGTGTTTTTAATGGTCTTGGCTCGTTTAGGGATCATGACAGGATTGCTGCGCTCCAATAAGTTGTTTGGGAATACCGATTGGGTGTTGGAACTGCAAGAAAAGGCGATGGGTTTGCCCCTATATTTTGAAAACAGCTACCGGGATGCCGCTATGTATGCTTTTTATACCGGAACCCAACCCTCTACATTTACCAATATTGATTATCGCGCCAATCAATACAACCTGCTGGATCTTGAAATTCCATTGCATAACCAGCGCGTAATGGTAGTAGGACAGCGCAAATGGAATTGTAGCGATTGTAGGGTGGATACGTTGTCCAACGGACATATCGTGAAGCTCCTGGTCACCGATAGCCTGCAGGTGAGCGAAAATTGCCGGATAATTGTTGAAAATATTCCCGAAATTTGGGCAGCTGGAGATACCCTGGTGCTTGATGCAGTAATTGAAAATCCCTATCCCTTTGATATCCAATTGGGAAAGGGAAACCTTCCGCTATCCATAGGGTTGTTGTTGCATGATGGAGAAAAGTGGGTGGAGGAAGTTACAGCGGTGTACTTGGGGTCGGAGCAGCTCAGGCTTGTACCAAAAGCAAAACAGACCGTACCTTTGCGATGGGTTGTACCTAAGGTAAAAGGAACTTTTAAGGCTGCTTTGGGCTTTCGTCCAGGTAATTTGCTGCCTGCTGTCAACAGTGATTTGTATCTTATAACTATCGAATAAATCATCTATTCTTATGTTACATTCTCGAAACCCTGTGGATTTACCTGCCTGGAAAAAGCTTCAGCTGCATTATGAACAGATTCACCTGATGCAAATGCGCGATTGGTTTGAGCAGGATACGCATCGTTTCAAGGATATGTCTGTTCAGTGGAATGATTTTTTGTTGGATTATTCCAAAAATCGCATTACCCAAGAGACCCTATCCCTGCTCTTACAATTGGCTAAGGAGTCCCATTTAGAAGATAACATCAAACAGTTTTTTGCAGGAGAACGGATAAATGTTACGGAAGGCAGGTCTGTATTACATGTTGCCCTCCGTAATACCTCAGACCGCCCCTATTTTGTGGATGGAACCGATGTGATGCCCGAGGTAAAACGCGTGCTCAAAAAAATGAAAATTTTTTGCGAAGCAATTCATTCGGGTACGTGGAAAGGTTATTCCGGTAAACCTATCCGCCAGATTGTGAACCTGGGTATCGGAGGCTCAGATTTGGGTCCACTGATGGTTACAGAGGCGCTCAGGCCCTATTGGATACCAGGGATGGAGGTGCATTTTGTGTCGAATGTTGATGGCACACATATTGCAGAGACCCTCCGCCAACTGGATCCCGAGACGACCCTTTTTATGGTAGCGTCTAAATCGTTTACGACTCAGGAAACCATGGAAAATGCTTATACAGCACGGGAGTGGCTGTTGTCGCACACACAGGATGAGTCAAGTGTGGCCAGCCATTTTGTGGCAATTTCTACCAATGCCTCCGGAGTCGCCAAATTCGGGATTCATCCCGATAACATGTTTGAGTTTTGGGACTGGGTTGGAGGTCGGTTCTCACTCACTTCAGCGATCGGGTTATCTATTGCTTGCACCATTGGGTACGACAATTTTGAGTCCTTGCTCAAGGGATTCCATGCTATGGATGAACATTTTCGCCAGACCCCTTGGGAAAGAAATATGCCCATCCTACTGGCCCTGATAGGAATTTGGAATACCAATTTCCTCGGCGCTGCTTCTGAGGCTATTCTTCCCTATGACCAATACCTACACCGTTTTCCCGCCTATTTCCAACAGGCCAATATGGAAAGCAACGGCAAATCGGTAAGTCGTTCCGGTGAACGGGTAAGCTGGGAAACCGGGCCAATTATCTGGGGCGAGCCGGGTACGAATGGCCAACATGCTTTCTATCAGTTGATCCACCAGGGAACGCGCTTGATCCCCTGCGATTTTATTGCACCGGCCATGAGCCACAATCCGGTTGGCAGACACCATGATTTGCTATTGTCCAATTTTTTTGCACAAACAGAGGCCCTGATGAAGGGCAAACAGGCAGATGAAGTCCACGCAGAACTGGAAGCAGCCGGCAAATCTCCGGAGGCCATCGAAAAACTGCTTCCTTTCAAGGTTTTTGAAGGGAATAAGCCCAGTAATTCTATCTTGGTCAAACAAATAACCCCCGAGACGCTGGGTAGCCTTATCGCCTTGTATGAACACAAAATCTTCGTTCAGGGATGTATCTGGAATATTTATAGTTTTGATCAATGGGGGGTAGAACTAGGCAAACAACTGGCGAATGAGATCTTACCCGAACTCGAAGGTTCTGCCTATGTGATGAGCCACGATGCTTCTACCAATGGCCTGATCAATGCCTATAAGGAAATGCGCGGAGATGATTATACGGTAGAGCCTTAATGGCAGTAATTGCTACCTTGGGTAAAAGATTGTATTTTAGAGGTAAAATTGAAGCTGTATGACCCCTCAAACAAAACTTCCCCTTTTCTTTATGCTCTTAGTGCTGGCTTTCCAGGTGTCTTCCTGTTTGGAAGATACTTGCGAAACAACCCGCACGTACACGGCTTTTGATCCGGTTTATAAAACCCGAAGCGAGATCAATGCAAGCGTGGCGATTGAGCGGTCGCAAAATTTGGAACAACCCGGGAAAATCTACGTTTACGACGATTTTATCTTTGTGAATGAGTATAGAAAAGGGGTTCATATTATTGATAACGCCAATCCGGCTGATCCCCTTTTTGTGGCTTTTATCAAGATTGAGGGCAATGTGGATATTGCCGTACTTGGCAGTGTATTGTATGCCGATAACTATTTGGATTTAGTATCCTTCGACATTTCTGATCCCCGCCGTCCGGTGCTGATCAACCGGGAGGAAAATGTTTTTCCGGGCCTGGGTGAGTTCGGAGCCCGCGGAACCCTCGTGTATTACGAACAGTCCGTAGAACAGATTGAAATCCCATGTACCGATCCTAATTTTGGCCTGGATATCATTCGCCTGGAGTCGAGCGACCGCGTGTTTGCCAATATTGGGACTAACCAAGGCAATGCAGCGGGAAGTATCGGGACAGAAAGCGGGATCGGAGGCTCCCTGGCAAGGTTTACCATTAGCAGTGGGTACCTTTACAGCGTGAGTGATTTCGACCTCAAAGTGTTCTCCCTGAAGGATCCTCGCGATCCGCGATTGCTAAATACCGTCCCTATCGGTTGGGGCATCGAGACAATTTTCCCGCTAGGGGAGTACTTGTTTATCGGCGCAAATGATGGGATGTATATTTTTGACAACAGCATCCCGAGCGCCCCACGGCAATTGTCGGTCTTCCGTCATGCCAGGGCTTGCGATCCCGTATTTGTAGAGGGTGACAAGGCTTATGTTACGCTGAGAGATGGCACAATATGCGAATCTTTTACCAATCAACTCGAAGTGGTGGATGTAAGCGATCTGACGAATCCTTCTTTGCTGGCGGTTTACCCCATGCACCATCCAATAGGTCTTTCGCTCGATGATGGTATTTTATTCCTTTGCGAAGACGACCAGGGGCTGAAAGTGTTTGATGCCAAAGACTGGAAGAATATTGACAAAAATCTGCTGGATCACGAAACAGGTTTCACAACCTACGATGTGATTACCCTCCCCAAGGAAAAAATTGCTATTGTGATAGGGGCGGACGGTTTGTACCAGTTTGATTATTCCAATCCGCGCGACTTGAAGCAATTGAGCTTGCTTTCTGTTTACAAAAATTGATGCTTCCTATGACCAAAGGCATTTTGGGAGCTTTGCTGCTGCTAATGTTCCTCCTGCAAGGGGTAACCCAAGCTCAAACAGCGTCGGAAAAGCCGCAGCGCTTGTTTTTTGGACAAAAGTCCAAAATCAATGGGTATGCCATTACCCAAGTTGCTAGTCTCGGAGGATATTTTGAGCAAAATTTCACGGTGGGTTTGGGCCTGGAACAAGTGCTTGGACATCGCTGGAACCGCTGGGTGCATACCGGCATTGGTTTTGGGGTCAATAACTACGAACTGGCCGATCAGCTGCTGGTGATTCCCGTGTATGCTGAGTTGAGAGGATATGTGATGGACTATGTGGTTAGCCCACATTATGCGCTTGGGCTGGGCTATGGTTTTGCTACCGCAGATCCGCCTTCAGGTATTACCAAAGCCTACGGGGGGGTGATGCTTCACCCTTTGTTGGGCATCACCTTGGGACAAGGAAAAAAGGCACAGTTTCATGTAGAAGCAGGATACCGTTTTCAGGATATCCGATATGTAAAAGAATATACCTGGTCGCCCGATGTGGATGAAATCAAGATCCAATACCGCCGGCTGCTAATAAGATTGGGCGTTCAGTTCAATTTTTTCTCACCCGATTAACCTTGTACAAGTTATGCTTACCTGCCAAAAAAGCCTTTTTGAGCTGCCCGATGAGGTGCACTATTTAAACGGAGCCTATATGTCACCCCAGCTCAAGTCTGTGACCGAGGCAGGTTTGTCAGCGCTGACGCGAAAAGCAAAACCCTACGAGGTGTTTCCTTCTCATTTTTTTGAGGGGCCAGCTCAGCTGAAAAAGCAATTTGCACAACTAATTCATGCTGAAGATTATCGTCGGATTGCGGTTATCCCCTCTGTTTCTTACGGGATAGCTACCGTGGCAGCCAATATTCGACTTGAACCAGGGGCGGAAATCCTCGTGCTGGATGAGCAGTTTCCCAGTAATTATTATTCCTGGAAACGTTTGGCCGATGAACAGGGGGGCGTGCTGCGGGTAATTGGTGCGAACGGGTTGGAACCCAGTCACCGAAATCTTACAGATCAACTACTCGAGCATATCCATGAAGGGACAAGCGTGCTGGCCATCAGCCACAATCATTGGGCAGATGGACACTTGTTGGATCTCCAGGTGCTTAGAGAGGCTACCCGAAAAGTGGGAGCTCTGATGATTATTGACGGCACGCAGTCTGTAGGGGCTCTTCCCTTTGATGTGACAGCCCTGGACCCGGACGCTTTGATTTGTGCAGGCTACAAATGGCTAATGGGGCCTTATTCGATAGGGGTAGCATATTATGGATCTTTTTTCGATGGGGGCAAACCGATAGAGGAAAATTGGCTGAACCGAAAGGATAGTGAAAATTTTCAGGGCTTGGTGAACTACAAGGATGCTTACCAGCCTCTGGCTGGACGGTATTCTATGGGGGAACAAAGCAATTTTGTGCTTACTCCTATGTTGTCAGCGGCTATTGAACAGTTGCTGGAATGGGGAGTGGATAATATTCAGGGGTATTGCAGGGAGTTGACTAAAGCCCCCCTTCAGTACCTGCAGGAAATAGGAGTACAGGTAGCGGATCCCTCTCGCCGACCTGCTCACCTGGTAGGATTGCATCTGCCAGAGCGGTATTTTGATCGCGAGCGCTTAAAAACGCTGCTACAGGAACGCCGTGTTTATGTTTCCTGGCGCGGAGAAGCTATCCGAATATCTACCCACTTGTACAATACTCCCGAAGACTGGGAAACCTTGGTGACCTGCGTCGAGCAGGCCACCAAGGCAAAAGTTTAAAATAGTCCGGAGATATTCCCCTGGGCATCAATGTCTATTTTGGTTGCTGCCGGTACTTCAGGCAACCCGGGCATCCGCATCATTTCCCCTGTGATGGGAACCAAAAATCCCGCACCGGCTGCAATTTCTATTTCCCTGACGGTCAGGGTGAAATTACGGGGTCTTCCCAATTGCTTGGGATTGTCAGAAAACGAATATTGGGTTTTCGCGATACAAACATAAAGCCCCTCTAAATCGAGTCGCTTGATTTTTCTCAGATCAGCCAGCGCTTTCGGGCTATACGCGACTTCAGCCGCACCGTATATGTTTTTGGCGATAGCCTCAATTTTTTCAGATACGGGCTGGTTTGCCTTATAAACCGGCCGGAATTTTTGGGTATTGGTGTCGGCTATCTTAGCCACTGCTTCGGCCAAGTCTAATGCGCCTGCCCCTCCTTTTGCCCAAACTTCCACTGGAAAAGCCGCTACGCCAAGTTTGGCACAGGCGTCTTGGACCAACTGTATCTCTTCGTTGGTGTCTGTGACAAAGCGATTGATGGCAACAACTACCGGAAGCTCCAGGAAACGGGCGTTCTCCAGGTGTTTTTCCAAGTTTTCCATACCCTTGGCCACCGCATCGGGATTGGGGGTTTTGAGATCAGCGACGGCAATCCCGCCATGGTATTTGAGCGCCCTGATGGTTGCAACCAACACCACGACACGGGGCGACAAACCCGCATGCTGACATTTGATATCGAGAAACTTTTCGGCTCCGAGGTCAAAGCCAAATCCGGCTTCCGTGACAACGTAATCCGACAAACTCAGTCCCATCTTTGTGGCAATAACGGTATTGGTGCCCTGTGCGATATTGGCAAAAGGTCCTCCGTGGAGAATAGCCGGATTTCCTTCTATGGTCTGTACGAGGTTGGGCTGAATGGCATCTTTCAGCAAAGCAGCCATGGCTCCATTGGCCTGAAGATCCCGCGCATATACCGGTTTTTTGTCATAGGTAAACCCAACAAAAATATTCCCCAACCTGGTCTTGAGGTCCTCCAAATTGCTCGACAAACACAGAATGGCCATTACTTCGCTGGCAGCTGTAATATCGAAGCCTGTCTCCCTGGGAACGCCACCACTGACTCCGCCCAATCCTACAATTATCTGGCGAAGTGCGCGGTCGTTCATATCCATGACCCGCTTCCAAACTACCGTCCTCGGATCCAAATTGAGGTTGTTTGCCTTGGATTGGATATTGTTGTCAATCAACGCAGCCAGCAGGTTATGCGCTTTTTCCACCGCGCTGAAGTCGCCGGTAAAATGCAGGTTGATGTCTTCCATCGGCAAAACCTGTGCATAGCCTCCCCCGGTTGCGCCACCTTTGATCCCGAAAACAGGACCTAAGGAAGGTTCCCGCAATACCGCAGTTGTTTGCTTGCCAATTTGGTTGAGCGCTTCAGATAAGCCAATAGACATAGTCGTCTTTCCTTCGCCGGCAGGGGTAGGAGAAATGGCAGAGACCAGGATCAATTTACTTTGAGCTGCCTTTTCCTCATCAATCAGGGAAAGCGGCAATTTGGCTTTGTAATGCCCATAACGGATCAGGTCTTTTTCCCCAAGCCCCAACTTGACTGCCAGGGCTCCAATATCCTGGAGGGTGCAGCCTTGTGCAATTTCAATATCTGTTTTCATACCCTTAATATTAAATGGTGTAACCCCCATCAGCAGTAAAGACACCACCGGTGCAATAGGAGGAAGCTTCCGAAGCCAAGAACAAGGCCAATCCTGCTATTTCTTCTACCGTTCCAATCCGTCCCATAGGGACATGGTGCATCATTTGGGTTAGCAGGGGGTCATTGCTCCAAAGAGCCTGACTAAACTTGGTCTTGATGAGACCCGGACAAATTACATTGGCGCGTACGCCCTTAGATGCCCACTCACGTGCCATGGACTTCGTAAGGGCGATCAAAGCTGCTTTACTCACCCCGTACATCCCTAAAAAACTGTCGGGACTGATGCCCTCTACGCTGGAAATATTGATGATGCTGCCCGACTTTTTTTCCAACATACCCGGTAACACCAACTTGGCCAGGTCAAATGGTGCCTTTAGGTTGACTGACATAATCTTTTCATAGGCACCGTCCGAAGTGT
The DNA here is from genome assembly GCA_030729925.1 of Saprospiraceae bacterium. GTDB lineage: Bacteria > Bacteroidota > Bacteroidia > Chitinophagales > Saprospiraceae > JALQTV01. Next base: position 101,753 of record JANQWK010000060.1, on the reverse strand, counting down.
TTTCCAAAGGCCCAAAATAAGGATTGGACGCTGCGTTATTCACCAAAATATCCACCGGGCCTAACTGTGCCACTGTTTTTTCCACCAACTGCTGGTTGTCTTCCGGATTGCCAACATTGGCAGCGATAGGATACACGGTAAGTCCCTCTTCGGCAAAAGTGGCCGCAAGGGCATCGAGCTGATCTTGCTTGCGACTCGAAATAACCACTTTTGCGCCGGCAGCTGCGAATATTTGTGCTATAGCAGCGCCAATGCCTTTGCTGGATCCGGTAACTAAGGCAACTTTTCCTTCCAAACTAAATGATTGAAGATATGTCATATTACGTGGGGTTTGTTTTGCATGAAGATAAAAAAAACAGCTCACCGAATACATCCGATGAGCTGTTTTGAAAAGGATTCCTGGAAAAAATATCAGAGGTGGAGCTTTTCTTTTCGCGCCAGGAGAATGTCCTCCGACTCCACCCGCTCCGGATCCGGAACGCAACAGTCAACCGGACATACGGCAGCACATTGTGGTTCCTCGTGAAAACCAACACATTCTGTACATTTATCTGGAACAATGTAGTAATAATCGTCCGAAATCGGATCATTGGCTTGGTCGGCGGCCACTTCCGAGCCATCTTCCAGCTTATACGCGCCACTTATATGCGTACCATCTGCAATCGCCCATTCGACCCCGCCTTCATAAATGGCATTGTTGGGGCACTCCGGTTCACAGGCACCGCAGTTAATACATTCATCCGTGATCATAATTGCCATAACTGAGGAGTTTTTATTGGACAAACACGCAAACCCAATTTGGGTTTAGCTTCCGGCTGTAAAAATAGAAAGTCCCATCCGAATATTCAAACTTAAAAAATCGGAGTGGTAAGGTTCTGCTTGCTCCATACTTCCGGATTGGCGTATTTAGCTTATCTTTGTTGGAGTTGAATAAATACCCTGACAATTGGCAAAAAAAGAAAAGGAAGACGGCAAAACGACTCCCCTGATGCAGCAATACCTCCGGGTGAAGGCAAAATATCCGGATGCTATCCTGCTCTTCCGGGTGGGGGATTTTTATGAGACTTTTGGAGAGGATGCCGTAAAAACAGCCGGCATCCTGGGGATTGTGCTGACCAAGCGCAACAACGGTGGAAGCGACGTAGAATTGGCGGGTTTTCCTCATCATTCTATGGATTTGTACATGCCCAGGTTGGTGAAAGCCGGTTACCGGGTTGCGATTTGCGAGCAATTGGAAAAACCGGATCCTCAAAAGAAGATCGTCAGGCGGGGAGTGACCGAAGTGATTACCCCGGGGGTGTCCACCGATGATAAGTTATTGGATCACAAGAGCAACAATTACCTCGCTGCGCTGTACTTCGGCGCCCGAAATAAGGCAGGTGTTTCTTTCCTGGATATCTCCACCGGAGAGTTTTTGGTGTCAGAGGGCGAGCTGTCTTACATAGACAAACTCATGCAGAGCCTTCAGCCCGCAGAAGTGCTGTTTTCTAAAAAAGAGTCGGCTTTCTTTGCCACTACCTTCGGCGAAAAATGGTACACCTACCCCATAGACGATTGGGCTTTTCAGCAGGATTTTGCCAGGGAAAAATTGCTCAAGCATTTTCAGGTGCTCAACCTTAAAGGTTTTGGAATTGATGCCCTGGAACTGGCTCAAATAGCGTCGGGAGCGATCCTGCACTATCTTGAAACAACCGAAAACAAACAATTACAGCATCTTACCCGCATTAGCCGAATTTTTCCGGAGCATTATGTGTGGCTCGATCGCTTTACTATACGCAACCTGGAACTGCTTCAGAGCAACCACGATGGGGGAACTTCTTTGTTACAGGTGCTGGATGAAACGATTTCACCTATGGGGAGCAGATTGCTGCGCAAATGGGTAGCGTTGCCCCTGCTCTCTCAACAGCGTATAGAAGCTCGGCTGGATACAGTAGCTCATCTGATTGATCATGAGGATACAGGGGTTGAGGTCGCTGCTTTACTGCGACAGATCGGCGATATAGAGCGGCTGCTGGCTCGTGTGCCTGCCGGCAAAATCAATCCGCGAGAGTTGAAACAATTGAAAAGAGCCCTGGATGCGATCGCCCCCTTGAAAAATTTACTACTGGAGTGTGACAACGAGGGACTAATCCGGAAAGGGGAGGGGCTTAATCCTTGTATTTCTTTGAGAGACAAACTTGAAAAGGAACTTGTCGAGGATCCTCCCGTGAATGTGGCCAAAGGAGGGGTGATTGCTTCCGGGGTGTCTCCGGAATTAGACGAACTGCGGCACCTGGTATCCAATAGCAAACAGGTGCTCGTGGATATCCAACAAGCTGAAATACTACGAACGGGCATTTCCAGCCTAAAAATAGGTTTCAATAGCGTCTTCGGGTATTACCTGGAGGTGACCCATAAATACAAAAACCAGGTGCCGGATACCTGGATCAGAAAACAGACCCTCACGAATGCAGAGCGATATGTGACGGAAGAACTGAAAGAACTGGAAGCCCGAATCCTGGGTGCTGAAGAAAAAATGCTCCAACTGGAGGAGATTTGCTTCCAAAAGATCGTCGCCGCCGTTTTTGATTTTATCGAACCTATTCAGTTTAATGCACAGGTTATTGCCGAACTGGATTGCCTCCTTTCTTTTGCTGTCGTGGCAAAAAAATATCAATATACCAAGCCTCAACTGGACGATTCTCATGTAATTGATATCCAACAAGGTAGGCACCCCGTGATCGAACGTCATCTGCCACTGGGTGAACAATATATCCCCAATGATGTCTGGCTCGATAATGCGGAGCAACAAATTATGATGATTACGGGTCCGAATATGTCAGGTAAGTCTGCATTGCTCCGACAAACCGCACTTATTTGCCTCATGGCTCAAATGGGTTCTTTTGTGCCGGCCGCCAACGCCAGATTGGGTATCATTGATAAAGTGTTTACAAGGGTAGGGGCTTCCGATAACATTTCCTCCGGGGAGTCCACTTTTATGGTTGAGATGAACGAAACAGCCAGTATCATGAACAATATGTCGGATCGAAGCCTGATCTTGTTGGACGAGATCGGAAGGGGCACAAGTACCTACGACGGCATATCTATTGCTTGGTCTATCGCAGAGTTCTTGCACAACAATGGACAAACGAGACCTAAAACCCTCTTTGCGACGCATTACCACGAGTTGAATGAGCTGGCGGGACAACTTCCCCGAATTAAAAATTTTCATGTGGCAACGAGGGAAATTGATCAGAAGATTATCTTTTTGCGGACGCTGGTATCTGGAGGCAGCGAACATAGTTTCGGAATACAGGTGGCAAAAATGGCAGGCATGCCAAAAAATATTGTGGACAGGGCTACTCAGATTCTCGGCGAATTGGAAAAAAAGTCCATCGGACAAGAGGAAAGCGCGCCCCAGCCGGGCCGCAGCGGGAAGCAAAAAACAGTCTCTATCGAGGTGCCTAATTACCAGTTGAGTATATTCGATATGCCCGATCCTGTGCTGGAGACCATTAGGCAGCAATTGCTGGATATGGATCTGAATTCCCTAACCCCAATTGATTGTTTGTACAAGTTGAGGGCCTTACAATTGATGATTTCCCCCGAAAAAAATTGATGCCGTGAAAATAGCTTTACTTGGATATGGGAAGATGGGGAAAATTCTGGATACCATGGCTCTTGCCGCAGGACATGAGGTAGTTTTGCGGCACTCAGGAGGAAATGGTACAATGTTACAGCCGCAAGCCCTAACTGGAGCAGATGTGGCTATTGAGTTTTCCGTGCCGGCAGCTGCGCCTGTACATATCGAAACTTGTTTGCAGGCAGGCGTTCCGGTGGTTTGCGGTACAACGGGCTGGTTGGATGAACTGGATCGGATAAAGGCACTTATTCCACAGCATCAGGGAGCCTTGGTGTATGCCTCTAATTTTAGTGTAGGGGTGAACCTGTTTTTTGCCTTGAACCGATATTTGGCACAAATCATGGCTGCTCATCCCCAATATGCTATTTCGATGGAAGAAATTCACCATACGGAAAAACTAGATGCGCCCAGCGGTACGGCGCTAAGCTTGGCAGCTGATATCAGAAAACAAACCAGCAACTCAAATATCCCCATTGTGTCTAGGCGCGAGCCGGGGGTTACAGGTACCCATCATGTCGCATATAGTCATGCTATTGATACCCTGAGCATTAGTCATGTTGCCCACAGCCGGGAAGGTTTTGCCAGAGGCGCACTTCTGGCCGCGGAATGGGTGATCGGCAAAACAGGTTTTTTTGAGATGTCGGATGTACTTCAATTGTAATTCAAATTAGGTTATGAAAAAAATATTCTCCCGGACTTTGCGCTTTGTCTTATTAGTAGGGATGGTTTTTTTGGTATATGTGGCCGGAGTATTGGTTCAAGGTACCCTTACCGATTACCAGGGACCCGAAAAGGAGGATGCTTTTACCCTTCCGGCACCTTCTAATGACACACCTGCTGATTCGATTTTTTCTTTTTTGATCTGGAACATAGGGTATGGCGCACTGGGCGAGGAATCCGATTTTTTTTACGACGCAGGTCGTGTGCTGCATTCCGGGGATAAAATGGTGCGGGCACCGCTGAATTGGGTGGAAAAAAACGAAGCGGGTATCCGACAAATCATCCGGGCTAATCCGGCCGATTTTGTTTTGTTGCAGGAGGTGGATCGCCAATCGAAGCGCAGTTATTTTCACGACCAATTTGTCCAACTCCGGGAAGCTGCCAAAAATCATTTCGGATGGTTTGCTGTGAACTACGAAGTGGCCAGAGTGCCTCTTCCCCTGCTGGAACCCTGGCAGGTATATGGCAAAGTGAGTAGCGGTCTGGCCAGTTATGCCGCTTATACTGCTTCCGAAGCCTATCGGCTTCAGCTCCCCGGGAATTTCCCCTGGCCAACCCGGATATTTCAACTCGACCGTTGCCTGCTGGTGACGCGTTTCCCTTTGCCCAATGGCAAAGAATTGGTCGTCATGAATGTGCATCACTCGGCTTATGACAAAGGGGGCGTTATGAAAAAAGCGGAAATGGCCTACACCAGGGAGCTGCTCAATGCGGAATACGAGAAGGGCAATTATGTGGTTGCCGGGGGCGACTGGAACCAATGTCCGCCTTTTTTTAGGTTTGACAGTTTCATGCCGGGCCTGAGCGGAAAATATACCCAAATCAATATTGATCCGGAGTTTATGGGGGCAGATTGGCAATGGATGTACGACCCCAGGGTGCCTACCAATCGAAAACTGGCAGATCCCTTCCAAAAAGGAGAGACCTTCGTGACCCTGATAGACTTTTACCTGGTTTCACCCAATATCAAAGTCAATCAGGTAAAAGGTATCGAAACCGGATTTCAATTTTCCGATCACCAGCCCGTTTGGATGGAAATCGAATTGCAATAACATTTAACCATTAAGTTCCGCCAACTTTTCTCGGAGCCATTTCTGTCCCACCGTTCCATCGGTGGTCTCTAATTCTGCTTGGATCTTTTCCAAACTCTTTCTGTCTCCCGGGCGGACTTTGGTGAGTTTTTTGGTAAAGCGGATGAGGTTGAGGTACCTTTTGCGTCTTTGAGGTGCAATATCTTTGTGTCGGTTGAGATATACCCGAAAACTTTCAAACAAGGAATACAAAGGATCTATCTCGTCCAATTCGTAATAGGTAAAGATCAACATCGTTTTGGAGTCGAGATTGTAAGCCAAATCTTCGTACTCCACATTGCGCAGTTGTTCGATGACCTTCTGGTATTCCTTTTTGTAAAAGTAAATCTGCCCAAGGTTATAGGTAACCGCATTGCGCCGGAATTCTTCGGGTAATTGATCCTTGAAGCTGATAACAAAGTTCTCCGACCAATCATAGTGCCCTAGTTCGAGGGCGGTGAGAATGATGTTCTTGAAATGCCAGGGCGACAACTCACCCTCTTCTGAAAAAATAATTTCCTTGTCCAAAAGATCTACATAGATGTCAAACAATTCCTGTAAAAACTGCTTTTTACCCTTGTTGAAGCTTCTGATGCAATAGTTCATCGCAAAAGAATACATCTCGTTTGCCTCCGTCTGGGGGAAAAGCAAGCTGTATTCCTTCAGGTATTTTTTAAGCCTAAAATAATGTTCCTCTTGTTCCGCATTGGTTTGGGTCAGGTAAACCTGATAGTAAATTGCGATAGCAGGTATCTGCTCGAAATTATGCTGACTGATGTATTGGATAATTTCATCTTTGAATAACAATTTGTATTCGTGCGAAACAATACTCTGACGGCTGATAACAGAACATAGCAAACGCAGCTTTTCTGCCAGGTAAAAGTAGTCCAAGTTGAGAATAATATCCTCAATATTAGTCTTTTCTGTTCGTTTAGAGTCTGAGTCCGTCAGGTTGTAATAATTTTTTTCGATGTTGTACTGGAAGTAAAAGTAATCGGCCGATTGGTGCTGCTGCTGATCCGAGTACCTGCGCGCTGACCGCATGGAACTGTTGAACAAACGCTGCATTTTTTTCTTCCCTACTGCTTCCATGAGGTAGGTCGCCTTATGAAGGGGATTGCTTTCGAGCATTTCCAGGACAAAAAAATCTTCCGCAAGTTTGAGCAGATCCGAACAAAATTTGCGAAACCGAACATCATCGTACGGCTTCTTGGGAACCAACTGCTTCCAAAGTAGCTCCTTGTCCATGTCCTTCTTCGATCCCGAGTTGATGTGTCCCAGCAGCGCATTGGCAAGCGACACAAGCTCCTCGCTCTTGTTGAAATAGGGCGACAGAACAAATTTTTGAAACTTGTTTTGCTCCAATTTGCTCATGTACTCCAGGATCGCGTAAACCTTGGTGTTGATCATTGTTTTTCCGTCGAATGTTAGACTGTACCAACCAAAAGTACAGCTTCTGCCCCAAGCTGTCAAATGCTTTTTAAAACAAGATTTTCGTAACATGTAATTAACTAATTAATAAAACTATATTGCTTATTCCTGCGGAAAAAATGTTAAAAAAGGCCGGGGGTGAAGAATAGTCTGTTAATACATTTTTGTTCTCCAGGAAAAAAATGTATCTTGCCGTGAAATCGGGCAACCGGTTATGCAATGAAAATCCACGAACACCATGAATGTAGTAACTCCCAAAAAAATTTGTTTACTGCTCCTCGTTGTATTGGGCTTCCCCAGCCTGATGAGGGCACAGCAGCAAACCATCCTTGATAGCTTAGAAACCTATATTAATCAGCCTGTTTCGTACGAGTTTAAGTCTCAGCCTCCCTACAAACCTGAATTAATCAGGAATTTTACCCAAAACGGAAGTTTGCGGTTGGAATCTCTAGGGAATTCAAAATGGCGGGTGACATACACTCCGGATAAGGGTTTCATTGGCAATGATGGCATCAAGATCCAATTCTGGTCTTGTCCGATTTGTCTTAGTAGGATTCAATTAGATGTCCTAGTAAAACCTACAGTGGTAGTCGCCAAGCAAGATTTTGCCTCTACTATGGTGGATGAGGCGGTATTGGTTAATGTGTTGGCGAATGATGAGAGTACTACTGGTGTATTGAATTTGAAAAGCATTCCATTGGTCAACAATGGCCGGGTGCAAATATTGGCTAACAAGCGGACTGTTTTCTTTACTCCCTCACCGGGGTTTGAGGGGACGGCTTATTTTAGTTATATGGTATGTGACGACCTGGGCACCTGTTCACAGGGTACGGTGAGCATCCAGGTGATTGGGGAAACGGTTGGAAGTGGAGACACTTTGCGGTACTTTACCAAAAAAGATACCCGCCAGGCACTATTGATTCCTGAGAGTTTCGAGTTGAGGGTTCCGCCTGCTCACGGTTATTTCGACCGGACAGGTGAGCTTCCGATATATGATCCGCTACCTGAGTTTGT
>JANQWK010000060.1:0-93796 GCA_030729925.1 Saprospiraceae bacterium | reverse complement strand
ATGCTACTTTTGAAGGGGTAGATAAGTTTACCTATTCGGTAATGCCCAATGGTTGCTTCGGCGACCCTGAAGTGGCAACGGTTTATGTTTCGGTGAGCAATTTTGAGCCTGCCTATTCCAAGTACCTGATGGTTACGCCCAAGCGCACAGCGCTGGTGGTGGGCAACGATGTTCCCATTACAAATTTTGGTTTCTCGATTCAGGCTCAGGGAGAGTTGGGTACGGCCAAGTACCTTCCCGGCGAAGTGGACACGGTTATTTATGGACAGCGTATTACGGGTAAAAATGTCATTCTGTATATTCCATCCCCGGATGTCATTTCCGGCTACGATGCCTTTGAATTGCAGTATTGTGTCAATAAGGGTGGCAAATGTCGTTTTTCAAAATCTATGAAGATAGAAGTGGCTATCCTGGACATTGATAATGAGGGGGCTCCACTTTGTACAGACGATTGTGTGTGGCCTGGCGACACGAATTTCGATGGAATTGTCAATATGGAGGACTTGCTTCCTCTTGGATTAAGTATGGGGACAGAAGGCAAGCGGCGCAGGAATGCACGACTGGATATCTGGTACGGCCAACATGCGGACAACTGGAATTTTTCCGCTTTTGAGGAGCAGATGCAGGTCAACCTCAAGCATGTGGATACCGACGGCGACAGTGTGGTAACTTCGATTGACACCCTCGCGATTAATTTGTTTTATGGCAACACGCATGGTCTGCCTTCTGTAAAAGCACCTTATTTTCCTTATACGATCAGACTTTCGGGGGATATCTACGCCAATCCGGGAGATCTTATAGAACTGGATATGCTCATGGGAGATGTTGCAGTTCCTGCCTTGGATGTCTATGGTTTTACTTTCCCCTTCAATTATAATCCTGATATTTTTAAGTCTGAAAGTATATCTATTGACTACGACTACAACAGCTGGTTGTCCTACAACTCTCCTGTACTTCAAATGATGTACAATGATCACGCAGGTTTGGCAGAATCGGGCTTTACCCGCACCAATGGACTTTCTTCCAGCGGGTATGGTAGGATCGGTAAGGTTCGCTTGGTAGTGATTGACAACTTGGAGTTTGGCCGACCCGGTCAGGAAGCACTCGACGTAACGGTTGGATCCGGTGTTGCCACGCTCATGAATGGAAGCGGCAATACTTTTGGGGTAAAGGTAGAGGGCGCCAACATAACCATTAACCTCAGAGCCCCTTCCTCAGAAGAAAAGTTGAATTTCCTGCCTTCTGAATTGATGGTCTATCCCAATCCAACGAATGGAATGCTTCAGGTGCATGCCAATGGAGGACATGTACTCGAACAGGTACTGGTATATAATATGAGTGGACAGAAGGTCTTCGAAACAGCTAATCTGGGTACCAACGATATCCAGATCAATACAGTGCCGTTCGGAAATGGTATGTACGTACTCCGTGCGATCACAAAAGAGGGGATGGTGCAAAAGAAATTTCAGGTAATCCTCAACTGATGATGTGCTAATTATTCGTGGAATTATATTCATTGCTGAAAGTCGTGCATTTTTGCACGACTTTTTTTTGTCTAATTGAATTTAAAATTCACAAAATTGCAAAAAAATTCTTTTTAATAAATTGATTTACAAGATATTGATTTAAAATTGTTAAAATTAATTTTTCACAACAGCTATGTTTTGTACTTCTTGTTCTTTCAAACTTGTCGCATATTTGTAAGGTAATCAGGAGGAAGTAGGGAAAAGACCTGAAGGAAGCGATTACATTGAAGTGGATATGTTCATGGGATTATAATGTAAAGAAATTGTCCGCCCTGGTAACAGGGCGGTATTCTTTAACAAGAAAAAGCTGGTGTTATCCAGCCTTTCATGATATGTTCACGGGATTATGAAATTCAATTGCTTGTTAAAGGTAGGCTTAAAACCTGGCACGGCAAAACGAATTACCAAAAATTTGTATATGTTCATGGGATTATAATTGCAAGCCACCGTCAGGTGGCTTTTGTTTTTTATGGTATTAGAGTCTATTTTGGTTAATCATATCCAATAGTTCATCTCGATAATTTTTGCCGATAGGCAGGTGTTTGGCTTGATTTTTTTCTTTTACTTCCACCATATTCCCTACGATAGCGCTGATTTTTTTGATGTTGACGATAAAGGATCGGTGTATGCGTTTAAATTTGGAGGGGGGGAGTTTTTCCTCCAGGCTTTTCATGGTTTGAAGGGTGATGACCCGTTCCTGTTCGAGTTTGATGATCACATAATCTTTAAGTCCCTCGATATAAACGATATCTTCGTAATTGATTTTCACCAGTTTTTTATCGGCCTTAACAAACATGTAGTCTGTTTCTGGCATTTCTTTGGATGCCTGCTGTGGGGCTGTGGCATTTAGCCTTTCAATAGCCTTATTGGTGGCTTTGAGGAATCTATCCAGGGATATGGGTTTGAGCAGGTAATCCAGGGCATTGAGTTCGAATCCTTCGATGGCATAATTGGGATAAGCGGTAGTAAAGATGACAAGTGGGGGATGTGTCAGGGTTTTGAGAAAATCTATTCCGGTGAGTTGTGGCATTTGGATATCGAGAAACATGAGGTCTATGTCGTGTTCTTTGAGCGCAATATTTGCCTCCACAGCATTGCTACACTTTTTGACCAATTGGAATTCGGGTATTTTTTCAATATACGTTTCCAGCACATCCAATGCCAGGGGTTCATCATCCACGATAATTACTTTGATCATACGATTGAGTTTTATAAAGTGATATCAGGTCAAATCAGGTCAAGTTGTAGTTTAACGGCGTACACACCGGGAGAATCTTTTATCTCCAACTCATAGTGGTTGGGGTAGAGCAGTTCCAGGCGCCTTTTTATATTTACCAGACCAATTCCGCCACTTCTGGAAGAAGATTTTCCCGGGATACCGGGGGCGATGGCTTTACTATTTTCAATATAAAAAAAGACCTTTTCTTCGGTAGCTTTCAGGGAGATATGGACAAATCCAGGATGTAGGTGGTTATTAAGACCATGTTTGAAGCTATTTTCCAAAAACGGAACAAACATCAGGGGGGCAACTTGCTGACCGCTTATTTTGCCTTCCATCTTGAAGTTGATTTCCACCTGTTTGCCTTGCCGCAGCGCTTCCAAATCCAGGTAGTTTTGGATATAATTGACTTCCTTTTCCAGGGGAACCCGTTTTTCGTTACACTCATAGAGCATGTAACGCATCATTTCTGAAAGCTTGATCACGATTTCCGGTGCTTGGTCTGATTTTTTCAGCGTTAGCGCGTACAGGTTATTGAGGGTATTGAACAAAAAATGGGGGTTGATTTGGGATTTGAGAAAACGGAGCTCCGATTGCATGGTTTGGTTTTCCAGGACTTGCTTTTCGCGCAGCTGCCGGCTCCAGTCCGTTATGATTTTGAAAATGGTGGAAATTGCAGCAACGGCGAAGGTGGTAAGGAAATACCAGTTTTGATTGGCCAACAAGGTGGAGCGAAGCCCGGGATGGTTGTGGAATTTAAAATACAGCAACAAGACCAGCAGCGGGGTAGCAATGGCACTGGCAGCAATTAACAAGCCACTGTAGGTAAAGATTCTTTTTTGGGTCAGGTAGTTGGGGATCAAGTAGTAGATATTGAGATAGACCACTAGCGAATAGGTGAAGAGGGTTATGGCTTCGTTGGAGAGTACAAACCAAAAATTCTTCAAATTGGCTTCATTGAGTGTGAGCAACAGCAACAAAACTACCCAAAACAGCGTGTGGGTAACCCTTGGGTTTTTGTAAAGCTCGTATAGGCGCTCTCTCAAACTTCCGCTATATAGTTGTTGGATGGCCATGTGGGTTTGGCTTGACTTTTTTCATTTGCAATAATCCATGAAAGTTAGGCTACGTACCTTAAATTTCGATAAAATTGTTGGAAATATCGATCCATCTAAGGTACATAGAGAAAAGGGAAGATTTCTTTGTACTTTTGCACAAAATATGTAACGTATGGTTTACCTTACCCGAAGGGAAAGATTTAATGCTGCCCATAAATTATGGGTGGAATCATGGTCGGAAGCACAGAATTTCGAGGAATTCGGAAAATGTGCCAACAAAAACTGGCACGGACATAATTTTGAGTTGTTTGTCACCGTCAAAGGCACCCCCGACCCGGTAACGGGTTTTATTATGAATGTAAAGACTTTAGGGAAAATTATCCAGCGGGTACTGACGGACAAACTCGATCACGCCAACCTTAACCTGGATGTTGATTTTATTCCGCCAACGCTACAGCCAACGATTGAAAACTTGGTGGTGGTGTTCTGGAAAGAATTGGAACCCCACCTGGAAGGATGTACTTTACACTGTATTGAACTCAAAGAGACCGAAAATATTTTTGCGTCCTACTATGGAGGTTAGATCGGTCAGTTAAACAAAAATGCATGAATAACAGCGATGCCAATGTAGGCTTTGATCCGGAGCGCGACACCGCTCTGGCCAACCACATCTTGGGTATGCTTCAGGAATTGGGAGAGGATCCCCAGCGGGAGGGCTTGCAGAAAACCCCTGAACGGGTAGCAGAGTCCATGCGCTTTCTGACCAGCGGTTACGAAGCGGATGCAGCCGAAGTCCTTCGATCGGCTATGTTTCAGGAGGATTACAGCGAAATGGTACTGGTGAAGAATATTGAGCTGTATTCGCTGTGTGAGCATCACCTGCTGCCTTTTTTTGGTAAGGCACATGTGGCTTATATCCCCAATGGATATATCGTAGGACTGAGCAAAATACCGCGGGTGATTGATATTTTCTCCAGGCGACTACAGGTCCAGGAGCGCTTAACCGATCAAATCCTGAACTGCATAGAGGAAACCCTTAAACCGCTTGGGGTGGCCGTGGTTATTGAGGCACACCACATGTGTATGATGATGCGTGGGGTGCAAAAACAAAATTCGCTGACCACGACTTCAGCTTTTAGGGGAGCCTTCCAGAAAGAGGAAACCCGCGCCGAGTTTTTAACTTTACTTTCTGCAAATTTGCATTAATCAAAGCACTTATTGTATGATGAAAGCATACGTTTTTCCGGGACAAGGATCCCAATTTGAAGGGATGGGCAAAGATATGTATGATGCTTCCCCCGCCGTGCGTGACCTGTTTGAAAGAGCCAATACTGTTCTCGGCTTTCGCATTACTGATGTGATGTTTGAAGGTACTGCGGAAGACCTGAAGGCTACTCGAGTTACCCAACCAGCTGTGTTCCTGCATTCTATCGGAAGAGCAGTTGAAAAGGCCGATATATTCAGCCCGGATGCGGTGGCAGGTCACTCGTTGGGAGAGTTTTCTGCTTTGGTGGCAAGTAAAGCGCTCGATTTTGAAGAGGGGCTTGTTTTGGTAAAGAAGCGCGCAGAGGCTATGCAAATGGCCTGTGAAATGCAGGAAAGTACAATGGCAGCTATCCTTGGTTTGGATGATGAAGTTGTGGAAGAGGTTTGTGCGAGCCTCGGAGAGGTTGTGGTTCCAGCCAATTACAATTGCCCCGGACAGTTGGTGATTTCGGGCACCCTGAAGGGGGTAGAGCTGGCTGTGGCTCGTTTACAGGAGGCAGGTGCAAAGCGCGCTGTAGTTTTGCAGGTAGGCGGCGCATTTCATTCCCCTTTGATGGAACCTGCAAGAGCCGAATTGGAGAAAGCTATCCAACAGGCAGCTATCCGCAAGCCAGTGTGTCCGATTTATCAGAATGTGGATGCCATGCCGCATACCGACCCGGAAAGAATCAAACAAAATCTGATTGATCAACTGACTGGCCCTGTGAAATGGACGCAGACGATGCAGCGGATGATGGCCGATGGGGTTACCGAATTTGTAGAGGTAGGTGGAACAGGAACCGTGTTGCAGGGGTTTGTGAAGAAAATAGACCGAAAGTTTCCTTCGTCTAGTTTTTAAGGCCTTGCCCAAGGCGCGAAGGGATGGGCTTTTCGTTATGTAAGATACCATAAAAGCTAAGCATGGGTAAAGGAGAAATTTCGACCGGAAAAATTTTAGTGGCAGAACCCTTCATGGAGGATCCGCATTTTAAACGATCAGTTGTATTGCTTTGCGAGCACAATGAGCAGGGAAGCCTGGGCTTTATCCTTAATAAAGAACTGGTGGAGATCACCATGCAGGAACTCATTGCCGATTTCCCTGAATTTGCTACCGACCTTGATTTGAATTATTCGAATTGTGTTCAATTTGGAGGACCTGTACAGACGAATACGATCCACTATATTCACGACAAGGGGGATATCCTGGAGGAGAGTATTCCCCTTGGACAGGGATTGTTCTGGGGTGGGAATTTTGACAAACTTAAGTTTTTGATCACGAATAAATTGATTGACCGGCATCACATCCGCTTTTATGTGGGCTATGCAGGTTGGTCAGAAGGACAGCTGGCTGCTGAGGTTGCAGAGGGATCCTGGATTGTGTCAGACATGGATGCCAACTATGCATTCTGGTCTGTGCGCAAAGAACAGGAGGATCTATGGGCAAAGGCACTTTCTAACATGGGCGACTTATACAGCGTAATTGCTCAAATCCCAGATCCGAAGTTACACAGAAATTAGAGGACATACTCCTTAATCTTCCTGACTGCTATTACCCGGTGTAGTACTGGTGGGTGCCGTACCGGACGCTACTTTCGGGGATTTGTCCTCCAGCTTTTCTACATCTCTAAGGTCATCTTGCCTGCTTACAACAATTGCGGTTGCAGGATCAATGTTCATTAGCGAGAGGTATTTATCTCTTTGCTGCAAAAACGTGGGCATTTCGCTTTCCGGAAGTGGGTCTGCAGGAGGGAAAGTTAGATTAAGATGGTTGATCTGTTTGCCATCTTTCCAAAAGCGGAAGCACACGTGTGGGCCGGTTGCCAACCCTGTAGATCCCACATAGCCAATGATATCTCCCTGATCCACCTGTGCACCTGGTTTGATGCCCTTGGCAAACTTACTCATGTGCAAGTACTGGGTTTCTATATTATCTCGGTGTTTGATTTTAACAAAATTGCCATTTCCGCTGGTATAGGAGGCCTGCGAGATCACTCCTGATCCTACAGCCCGAATAGGTGTGCCATGCGGTGCCGCGTAATCTGTTCCGTAATGGGGTCTCCTTCGCTTCAAAATAGGGTGGAAGCGGTTGAGGTTGTAAAATGACGAAATGCGGGAATGTTGAACGGGAGATTTGAGAAAGGATTTCTTCATAGGCCGGCCTTCCAGGTCGTAAAATCCTTTGTCTGCTGCATGTTCGTGATAAATGGCATAGAACGGTTTGTCCATGTTTTTGAAATAAGCAGCATGTACCTGCCCGATACCGGCAGGACTTCCCTCCACGAAATTTTGTTCATACACAACCTTGAAGGCATCTCCCTTCTGGATATGGTAAAAACTAATAGACCACTGGAGTGCATCTTCCATTTTGCTGGCCAATTCATACGATAATCCCTGGTCAATCATCGTGTTCCACAGCGAACTTTCAATCTGACCTTCAGCTGTTTTTACTTCAGTAGTGATTGGTTTTTTAATGACTGTAACCTCGTTGTTGCGCTTTAGATCGAACACAACATATTCGTAGATGGAGGGCTCATAGACAAAGTAATCCGCAGCTGCGCTGGAATCCGAGGTCAAAATGGTATAGGGCTTTCCGGCACGGATCTGGCGAACGTTGAATACGCTATCTGCGTTTCTGACAAGCTGATCGACAGTTGGGTAGGAAACCTGGTGCTTGAGGAGGATGTCTGCTAAGAATTCTCCGTTTCTGATGGTTCCTTCTATTTGAACAAAGGTATCTGCTACGATTCCAAATTTATAGGTGGGTACGGGGATGGGGAAGGCCTGGATATTCTCTCCAGAAGACCTTGGATCAAAGGCAATACTGGACTGGGACATGTTTGAGGCATGCTGTTGGCGCAGCATGCTGCCAACTCCCAGAATCAGGGCGACAACAACAGCAGCAGTACCTGCTATCCGCCGGGCAGCAGCACTCTTTTTTGGGGTTTTTTCGAGATTTGCTTTGGACGGTTCATTTGTGTTTTTCACTGGCTATTGTTTACCTGGATTGTCGGACGGTGCTGTATGTTTGAGTTGGGCTACCGACAATACATTTGAAGGAAAAGAATTCACATTCGGTTTGGAATCCAAATTTTGTTTTGATGCATAGCAAATATAATTTACCTGCTTATTCTTACCTAACTATTTTTGTTAAAATCTCGTTTAGGACTACCTTTGAATTTAAATAAAAAATTATGTCTGATTCACGCTATGAACAAAGGGGCGTTTCTGCTTCAAAAAGTGAGGTGCATGCGGCTATCAAAGGACTCGATAAGGGGCTTTTTCCGACTGCGTTTTGTAAGATTTTGCCTGATCTTGTGGCAGGTGACTCCGAGTGGTGTAATATCATGCACGCAGATACTGCAGGAACGAAAACGAGTCTGGCCTATATGTATTGGAAAACGAGTGGAAAGGCCGAGGTGTGGCCTGGTATTGTACAGGATGCTATGGTGATGAACCTGGATGATATGGCTTGTGTGGGGTGTTTTGACAATATCGTACTATCCTCGACCATTGGCCGAAATAAGCATTTGGTTGATGGTGGAGTACTGGGCGAATTAATTGCCGGTACCCAGGCGTTTATCGCGAAAATGAAGGAATTCGGAATCCAGATTACCAGCGCAGGTGGAGAGACTGCCGATGTAGGCGATATTGTAAGAACCCTGGATGTGGGATTTACTACTTTCGCGCGCATGCGGCGAGATGAACTGGTAGTGAATGACATTCGGCCGGGAGACTTAATTCTGGGGATTGCTTCTTCAGGACAGGCCGTTTATGAGTCGGCCTACAATAGCGGGATCGGGAGCAATGGACTTACTTCAGCGAGGCACGATGTGTTGCATAACAGTCATATCAGCCAGTTCCCGGAAAGTTTTGATCCGAATACTTCGCCGGAGGTGCTTTATACCGGTAAATATGAGCTGACCGATGTGGTAGCGTTGCAAGGAGCGACCTATACCGTAGGAGATCTGCTGACGTCACCTACGCGGACGTATTTGCCTGTATTGAAGTCGCTGATTCCGGCATTTCGATCCGATATACACGGAATCATTCATTGTACCGGGGGTGGGCAAACGAAGGTAATTAAGTTTATTTCAGGCAGGCGGGTTATCAAGGACAACCTTTTTCCCGTACCTCCTGTTTTCGAATTGATCCAATCGGCTTCTGGCGCGGATTGGAGGGAAATGTACCAGGTGTTCAATATGGGGCACCGGATGGAGTTGTACCTCGATCCAAAGGCCGATGTAGCTGCTATGATTGAACTGATCGGCACTTTTGGAATAGCTGCACAGGTGGTTGGAAGGGTAGAGGAGGCAGCTCAAAATGAGGTGCTATTGTCCACTCCTTATGGAAGTTTTAGTTATCTGCAATAACAATGACAGGTCGAATAGGCAAAAAGCAAAAAGCAGCGCACATCGCCCAAATATTGGAAGATTTGTACCCGGAAACTCCTATTCCGCTCAATCACGAGGATGATTACACCTTGCTGATTGCTGTGCTGCTTTCTGCTCAGTGTACGGACGCACGGGTAAACCAAGTTACGCCGTCTTTGTTTGCCAAGGCTTCGTCTCCGGCAGAGATGGTAGGTCTCGAGCCTAGTGCTATTGAGCAGATTATTAAGCCTTGCGGATTATCACCCCGGAAATCGAAAGCTATCCATGGTTTGTCACAAATTTTACTGGACAAATACGAGGGCGCTGTGCCCCGTTCTTTCGAGGAATTGGAAGCGCTGCCGGGTGTAGGACACAAAACGGCATCTGTTGTGATGAGCCAGGCTTTTGGTGTTCCTGCTTTTCCCGTGGATACGCATATTCATCGTCTTGCCTGGCGCTGGGGCCTGAGTTCCGGAAAAAATGTAGAACAGACCGAAAAGGATTTAAAGCGACTTTTTCCCAGGGACTCCTGGAATGCCCTGCATCTGCGGATTATTTTTTTTGGAAGAGCACATTGCCCCGCAAGGGGGCATGATCCCAAAATTTGCCCTATATGCGCGCTGTACGGTCGGAAGGAATTGTTCAAGCCCCACAAAAATCAGAAAGGATAGCCAAAACCAAGATTGAAGGTCAGGTCGCGTAATCCCCAGCCCCTAAAATCCTCCCAGTATTGCGCTTCATTCACGGGTCCACGCCAAAGATTACGGGGAAAGGGATAACGCAATTTCATCCCCATATCCAGCCGAATGATGAAAAAGGAAAAATCGAGCCGGATGCCGGCACCTGTTCCTACGGCAATTTGTTTGTAAAAAGGATCGTTGACCATGGGTAATCCATCAGGCCCGCATTCCTCCAGGACCCGTTTGCGCAGAAGAAATTGGGAGCCGCAGCGGTCAGGATCGCGCTTGAGGGTCCATATATTTCCGGCATCCAGAAAGATAGCGCCCTTGAGCATCCAGAAAATATCAAAACGATACTCTGCATTGAATTCCAGTTTGAGATCGCCGGTTTGGTACAACAAAAATCTATTTCCGGGATTCAACCTGAATCGGTTAGCAGGATCCTGAGCCAGGGTATCCAGATAACCTCCCGGGCCTAAGCCTCGCTGCACCCATGCGCGGATACTGTTGGGGCCGCCCACATAAAATTGTTTGACGTACGGGACATCAGAGGTAAATCCAAACGGTCTGGCAATTCCTACATTTACTCGGGTAGCGACAGATTGTTTGGGACTGAAGTCTCTATAGTACCTAAGATCAAGGTCTGTTTTCCAATATTGGGAAAAGTCTGTTTCCCCAATACTAAGCGTATCAGCTCTGGCTGCGATTCGGTTGTACAGCGCATTTCCCGCCCAGATTTCCGCGCCGGCGAGTTCGAGGTTGACACCTAAAAAAGTGGACTCCCCGCGGTTGTTTTTCCGACCAGTGTAAAAATAGCTGAAGTCGCGAAACAGTAACCCCACAAAAAGCTGGTTGCCAAAGCTTCTTTCCAAAAACGGATTGACAGCCAATAGTGCTTCAAATGCAGGTTGGGTGGATGGTTGCAAAAAATCAACGGCAATATGGTTGAGAATATACCGCTTGGTGCTTCCGCGCTGGAGGTTGTAGCCAAAGCTGGCGTTAAAAAGATTGTATTGGTAAAAGTCCAGTACCTGGAGGTAATTGTAACTCGCAGAAAAACGGGAGGTGGCATTGTCCACTTGTAACTGGTAAAAAGAATCTCCTGCTTCTTGCCTGTTTCGCTTGGGAGACAAGCGGTTAATACTTTTCCAAAGGTTAAAATAGTCCAGGAATTTCGGCAAAATAATCTCTGTCTGGATTCCAAGATCCACGGTATTCCAGAACCGATTGCCTTTCAGCCGAGGATCCATTTCAAGTCCTGCAGAAAGGTTGGTAACGGCCAATTCCGCACCTTTGAAAGCATTCCGGTTGCGGAATACAGGTCCCAAGAAAATCCCCAGCAGGTTACCGGATCCTGATGTCGTACTTCGGTTGGTATAATTGAGTTCGAAATTTAAATCTGTTGCTAATTTTTTGTTGGGGGTCAACTCTATCCGAATATCTACAAGGCTGCTGTCCAGAGGATTAGCTTGTTCTTCGATTTTTACGAATTTATAGATTCCGAGCAGTGAAAGACGGGATCGGGTACGGTTGATTTTTTCCTGACTGTATCGTTCGCCCGGCTGTAAATAGATGGAGCGGGCAATGACTGCTGGATAGACGATATTGTCCTCCTGATCCAGTTTGAACAAAAATCCCTGTATGACGCTATCCCGGTAACTCGTAGCCGGTTTTGCTGCATCGAAATTCGGATAAATGGAGACTTGGCCTATGTTGAAAACGCGGTGGGTGTCTGCCTGCACCGGAGGTAATAGTTCCAGATACAAGCGTGCTCCTTGGGGCGTTTCGGTGGTGTCTGCCTCGAGGGGAGCGATATAGTAGCTGTCAAAATCGGCAAATCCATTGTTTCGCAGAAAGTTGGTGATGCGTTTTTTTTCAGATTCAAACAGCGATTCTGAAATAATTTCTCCCTTTTTGAGGAGGGTTCCTTGTGAAAGGTCGCCGAGTAAGGACTGGAGGGCACCGTCCTTTGTGGAAAACTCGACAGAGTCAATGAGTAGGGGCAAACCGGGATCGAGGTAGTAGGTAACATAAATTTTTTTGTTCCGAACCAACTCGTCTGCAAATACATTGGCCTCGTAGTAGCCTTTTTTTTGTAAGTACAACTGCATGTCTTCTGCAGCTGCTTGGGTCAATGCTTCCTCATAAATCGCAGGCTCTTGAGCGATGACGCGCTTTTTCCAGCGATCAAATCGGGTAGTATCGGAGGGATCATTGGATTTGAAATAGACCCATTCTCTCGGGATTAAAAAATAGCGGGAGTTGGGCTGCTGTTTGAAGAATCCTTCAAGTTCGTACTGTAGATTTCTTTTATTGGCTATCTTGGCATCTTTCCGGATCTTTATGGCATTACCTTTGAGCAGCAATTCATCAGTTTGTAAAAACTTTGTAGTATTGCAAGCGCTGCACCAGATCCAAAGGAAGGTCATCAGGAGGAGATATTGCAGCGATCTTGCGCTTTTCAACATATTTCGATAATGCTTTATGAGTCTTTCTACGTCAACGATTAAGTATATCCGGTCATTGCACCAAAAAAAGTTCAGGCAAAATTATAACAAATTCATTGTCGAGGGCGACAAATTGGCTCGGGAATGCCTGCAACAACAATATTTTCCCATCGAAGGGTTGTTTGCTACGGAGTCCTGGCTGGTTGCTCACGGGGATACTTTGCGACTGGCGCCTGAAAAGATAGAGGAGGTGGGCCCCGCCATGCTGGGGCGAATTAGTCAACTGAGCACGCCCAATGAGGTCTTGCTGGTGGTGGAACAAAGAAAGTACGAACTGCGCACTGGTTTTCCCGAAGGGCGACAGGTACTCTATTTAGATAAAATCGCAGATCCCGGCAATTTCGGGACTATTTTGCGGATAGCGGATTGGTTTGGAATGGGACCTGTTTTGTACTCGCCGGACTGTGTAGAACCCTATAATCCCAAAGTGGTTCAGGCAAGTATGGGAGCTATCTTCCGGGTGCCATTCGTCGAAATGGAACTGGATGTCCTGAAGGAACAATACCCGGATTTGTATATCGCTGGAACAGATATGAAAGGGGAGTCAA
Source organism: Saprospiraceae bacterium (assembly GCA_030729925.1). Taxonomy (GTDB): domain Bacteria; phylum Bacteroidota; class Bacteroidia; order Chitinophagales; family Saprospiraceae; genus JALQTV01. Next base: position 80,643 of record JANQWK010000060.1, on the reverse strand, counting down.
TTTATGCTTTTCAACCACCAGCAGCAGGCGTCATGGTCATTGGAAGCGAACACCATGGGATACGGGAGACCTATCGGCCTTTGTTGGATACGGTGGTGAGTATTCCCGGTGATGCAGCGGGGGGAGCAGAATCACTAAATGCTGCGGTTGCAACGGGGATTGTATGTGCCTTTCTCCACAGCCGTAAAGAAAGGCACATGTAGCAGCATTTTTTACAATTGCTGAATCAGCGCAGCTTCGATCTGAGTGGCTCCTCGCAAGCCGGTGGCTGCAATATTGCCTTCTCGGTCAATCAGGAAAGTCGCAGGTATCCCGCGCACGCCGTACAGTTTGGCGGCGGCTGAGTTCCAGTACTGAAGGTCAGATACATGCGTAGGCCAAGACAATTTATCCTGCTCGATCGCCCTCAACCAGGCGTCTTTGGTTCTGTCCAATGAAACACTGAACACCGTGAATCCCTGGTCTTTGTATTTGTTATACACCTCAACAACATTCGGGTTCTCTCTTCTGCATGGTGCGCACCAGCTTGCCCAGAAATCGAGCAACACTACTTTTCCCTTGAGTTGAGAAAGGGCATAAGACTGACCCTTAGGGCCGTCCATTACGATATCCGGTGCAGGGTCACCTACGCGGATCGGACCTCCTCTCTTTTGTGTTTCCACCTGAGCCTGATAAGCGCTCAGATAAGCAGCAAAAGCGGTAGTCATTTCAGACTGGGGATAAGCCTGAGCAAGGCGTGCTTGTCCCTGTTGCTGCAAAGCAAGGTATTGAGGGTTGGAGCTGCCCAAAAAGTGCGCCGTAAAAGCAGCTACGTGTGGATCGGGCGTGCTGGCTACAAACTGTTGGACTTCTTCCAGTGTTGGACTGTTTCCATTCATGGCATTATCCAAAAATGCGCGAAAGGTCTCAGATGAAGGAGATCCATTTACGGTAAACTGATACCGGTCGAGCAAAGGCAAATCGCCATTCAATTCGACGGTATTTTCTGTTCCGTTTAACACCAAGGCTGCCCTTCGGGCACCAATGCGCAGCAAATAGACGCCCTCATTCAATCCCTCCGGAAAATTGAATGAAAATTTTCCTTCATTATCTACAATTTGTCGGGCAACAACCTCAGAGGCTTTGCCGTAAACAAATTTATCCAGGAAAACCTGCAGATTTTGAGCATTTGTAATCTTCCCCGTAATTTCGAGGCCAGAACTGGGCTGATTGCATTGCATCGTGGTCAATGCCAATACAGCCATGAGCATAAATGGAATTATCCGTTTCATATAAGAAAAATTTAGCACCAGTTTTTATCATTCTGCTGTGATAACTTAGGCCTCCGCACTTTCCATCATGCTGTTCAGATGGCTGTCGTAACCACTTTTCCACTCGCCAATATCACCAAAGTCTTCACTGTCAACACTAATTTGACCTTCGCTTACCTCACCCAATCTTGAAAAAGGAACATTGTGAGTATTCAAATAGTTGAGCAGTTCATCTTCCTGTTCTTCTTTTACAGTGAGGACAATTCTACTTTGACTTTCTCCAAACAAATAGGCATCCTTGCGGAAGTTTCCGTCGGTTTCAATATGAAAACCCATTTGCCGCGGCATAGCCGACTCCAGCAAGCAGAAAAACAATCCCCCTTCAGATACATCATGGGCAGATTGAATGATGCCCTTTTTGATGAGCCTTTTCAGGTTGAACTGAATGTGGTACTCCTCGTCCAGATCAAATTTGGGAACAGGGGAGAGATGGATGTCGTGTATGACACGAAGATATTCCGAACTGCCCAAATCATTGTGTGGCGTACCGATCATATAGATTTGGTGACCCGCTGCTTTGAAGTCCAGGGTCATCGCTTTTTGATGATCATCAATAATTCCAATCATCCCAATGGTAGGAGTAGGGTTAACAGGCTCGGTTTTGTCTTTAAACACCGATTGGTTGTAAAAACTTACGTTCCCTCCTGTTACCGGGGTGCCAAATTTGTTGCAGGCATCGCCCATCCCTTTGATCGCATGTACAAACTGATAATATACCTCCGGGTTGTAAGGATTCCCAAAGTTGAGGCAATTGGTAATGGCTACCGGTTCAGCGCCGGAGCACACCAAGTTGCGAGCAGCTTCAGCAACCGCTATCATAGTCCCTACATAAGGATCGGCATATACGTAGTTGGAGTTACAGTCTGTAGTGGCTGCAATAGCTTTCTGGGTGCCTTTTACCCTCACGAGCGCTGCATCTGAAAAAGTATTGGTAGTCATGGTATTGGTGCGAACCATGGAGTCGTATTGTTCGTAGATCCAACGCTTGGAACTGAGGTTGGGTGATGCTGCCAGCCTGCGGGTAACTTCAGGATAGCTTTCCGGCTTTTTGACTGCGTTGAGGCTAAACCTTGCGATTTTTTTCAGGTATTCCGGTTTGCGGTACTCCCTTTGATACACAGGAGCGCCACCTCCCAGAACCAGCGAATGCGAAGGTACATCAGCTACTTTTTCCCCGGACTGGAAAAACTCGAGTCTGCCCGTGTCGGTTACTTCTCCGATTTCTTCGCAGACCAGATCCCATTTTTGGAAGACTTCAAGCAGTGCTTGTTCCTGACCTCGGATACCCACGATTAGCATGCGTTCCTGGCTTTCGGATAACAATATTTCAAATGCCTGCATGTCGCTTTGTCGGGTAGGAACCTTATCGAGGTCAATGCGCATACCCGTTCCCGCTTTCGCGCTCATCTCTGAAGTCGAACAGGAAATTCCGGCTGCTCCCATGTCCTGCATTCCAACGATGGCTCCTGTTTGTATGGCTTCGAGCGTCGCTTCCAAGAGCAATTTTTCCTGAAAGGGATCACCTACCTGGACAGAGGGAAGATCCTGGGCAGAGTCTTCCGTGAGGTCGGCTGATGCAAAAGTGGCTCCGTGAATGCCATCCTTTCCGGTGGCAGAACCGACTATAAAGACGGGGTTACCCGGGCCGGAAGCAATGGCGGATACCGTTTCTCCTGCTTTAACAATTCCAATGGACATGGCATTGACCAAAATGTTTTGGTTGTAGCAGGGATGGAAATAAACCTCTCCGCCTACGGTTGGTACGCCAAAACAATTGCCATAATCTCCAATCCCTTTGACGACCCCTTTAACGAGATGTTTCATGTGGTCGGAGTTGGGATTGCCGAACCTGAGCGAATTGAGCGCTGCAATGGGTCGAGCTCCCATGGTGAAAATATCCCGATGTATGCCACCCACGCCGGTCGCTGCACCCTGATAGGGTTCGATCGCAGAAGGGTGGTTGTGGGATTCTATTTTGAATGCACAACCTAAACCATCGCCAATATCCACCAATCCGGCATTCTCTTCACCTGCACCTACTAACAGGCGCTTTCCTTCCCGGGGAAGCGTCTTCAGCCAGTGAATGGAATTTTTGTAAGAACAATGTTCAGACCACATGACCGAGTAAATACTCAGCTCAGTGAAGTTGGGGGTTCTTCCCAATACTTTTACGATGGAATCGAATTCTTCTTCGGTCAACCCCAGCTTGCCGGCGGTTTCGGCACTTACCTCAAGTTGGTTAATTTGCATGCACTTTCTTTTTTGTCGAGTGCAAATATACGTTTATGCCCGGTACAATGCGAAGCAATTTGATTGCTTTCAGTGGATAAGATAGTTGATCCAAAAAAAGAGTACCAAATATATCCACAACCCATCGAGAAAGTGCCAATACAGCGTGAGTAACCTGAGTTTGAGCTTTTTTTCCGGGTCGGAAAAATAGACGAGTACGCTTACCGGGTTTTTCATTTTCTTTTTGGCAGACCACAGGAAAATTCCAATAAAGGGAAGCCCTCCAATTACGTGGAGAAAGTGTAGCCCCGAAATGACGTAGAGATAGGAGGCTGCATTGTCACTGCTGATAAAGATTTCCTGCTGAAAAAGGGATTTCCATCCCAAAAACTGCAAGACCAAAAAGATCAAAGAGATGAGAATGGTGGCAGCCAGGGCGTTTTGGTAGTTTTGAGTATGGTCTTTTAAATAGGATTGCTTGGCCCAGTACATGGTGCCGCTACTAGCTAGAAGCACTAACGTGTTGAATAAAAAAATCGGGGGCAGTTTGATTGGAGGAAGCTCGCTGGTGACCCTGGTGTAGATGAATGCGGCTGAGAGGCTGAGGAAAATGACGCTCAGACTTGCTATAACCAAGATCATCAATACATTGTATGGGTGGAAAGCCATGGAAGGTTCCGAATTGGAATAGGAACTGTTGTCGCTGTGTTGGGTTGTCATGGTGCCTTTCCGGTTTGTTGTTTGTTTGATTTTTTGGATGCCTGCCGGCATCGGTCACTGCAATACCTCACCTCGTCCCAGCATCGTTCCCACTTTTTTCGCCAGCTAAAGGGGCGCTCGCATTGGACACAGATTTTTTCAGGTAAATGGTTCTTTTTATGCATCGTCATTTTCTTTGACAAAGGCTTAAAGAAAAATCACCTGCTTTTTGTTGACGATCAGGCTACTTTTTTTCCAAAATACATGACCACACCGTAAAGAACCATCAGACAGACCAACAAAATACCGAGACTTAACATCCATTGACCGTGGATGGCAGTGGATACGTAACAGGCAATCAGACTTATACCACCTACCGTTAGGGCGTAGGGCATCTGGGTGCGCACATGGTCAATATGGTTGCAATGGGAAGCCAAAGAACTTAGGATGGTGGTGTCTGAGATAGGCGAACAGTGATCACCCAATACAGATGCCGCTAGTACGGTGGCGATAACATTGAATAGCAACTCTTGTGCAGCCATGCCGTCTATGCCCTGACTTTGTGCCACCACCCAAGTGGTGGGAATGGCAATGGGGTAGAGAATCGCCATGGTACTCCAGCTGGATCCCGTAGAAAAGGAGATGAAGGCCGATAAAATAAATACAATAGGAGGCAGCAGGTAAGGATTGATCGAGTCTTTTAGCGCTGCCGAAATGTAGGCCGCCGTGTGTAATTCTTCCGTGGTTATGGCCAGCGACCAGGCAAGGGTCAGGATAATGATAGCCGGTAACATGGTTTTGATGCCTACAACAACAGTATCCATGGTTTGCGCCAATTTCATGGTGCGTTTTCCAAGGGTAATGAGAATAGCCGTAATAACGCCGCTTAAGGATGCCCAAAGCAAGGCGACGTAAGAGTCAGAGGCTCCGATGATGGTGCCAAGTTTGACGAGAAAGGAGGGGTTTCCGGTATCGGTTAGTAAGCCGATGTTTCGCCATACCTCCCCCCAAGTAAGTGCCCCTACCGGGTGCCCAGCCCCTGATAACTGCCCATATAATGCGGAAAGACCTGTTTCGACCAAGCCCAAAATGGTAACCATAATGACTACCATAACGGGTATGAAGGCATGCAGCCAGTTGTTAGGGGCATTTGGTACAGGACTGAGGTCTTCGAGCTTTTCTTCAGCGGCTTCTTTGTTTGTTCCTGAGACTTGTCCGAGCGTGCGCGCCCGCAATTCGGCTTTGTACATGGGGCCAAAATCCCTGCCGGTAAAGATTAGAATTGCCATAAACAGAAGCGCTAATACGGGGTAAAAAGAGTATTTCAACGAACTTAAGAAAATGGCATAGGGCGTTAGGGTAAAACTCGGATCGTCAATGAGCTGGATACCATCGCCAATATAACCGAGTTCGGCACCGATCCAGGTCGTGATAAAGGCAATGGAAGCCACAGGTGCCGCAGTACTATCTACAAGATAAGCCAGTTTTTCCCGGGATACCCGAAATTTGTCGGTGACTTGCCGCATGGTGTTACCAACAATCAGGGTGTTGGCATAGTCGTCAAAGAAAATTGCTATTCCGAGTAACCAGGTGGCAAATTGGGAACTCTTCGCAGATCGGGCAATCCTGGAGAGCTTTCCAACTATGCCCGCCATCCCCCCATTTCGGGAAATAACCGCAACCATGCCGCTAATCAACAGAGAAAATATGATGATGGCCATGTGCCCGCTGTCAATGAGTGCATTGACCATATACTTTTCAACGACTCGCCAGATACTTAACATGAAGTAGTACAGACTTTCTATGCGCATACCTCCCACAATAAAAGCTCCCGTCCAGATGCCAATAAAAAGCGAAAGGACGACTTCCTTGAATAGGAGGGCCAGAAGGATGGCAATGATTGGAGGCATTACTGACAGCCACAAGGGGATGCGCTTTATACGCAAGTAATTGCCTTTGCCCTGAGAGACATGGTACAAGGCTTGTTGTTCTTCATATTGAAAAAACAACAACTCCCCCTCCCGATCTATGTCTAGCCCGACCACCGGTGCTACTCCTTTCTCAAAAGTAAAAGTGGTGGGTGTTCCATTGATGGTGATTTCAGCTGCGCCACTTGCTTGTTCCGGAACTTCCAACACGAGCTGCTTATCCAGGGCACTGAGTTGAAAAGCCGGAATATTGACCGTATTTTGCGAAAGCGAAGCAATTAGCGTGTCGGGTGTGGCCTGAGCACCTGCAAACGAAAAGGCAAGCATCCAAAACAACAGCAACAGAATCGGATTGGGAAGGGTGCGCATGTGCTGGGTGAATTTTATCAAAGTGGTTGATGAATTGTTTTGGGTAAATTTATATAAGAGTGAGGGAATTTATGGCTTTTAAAAAAAATAATTCGCAATTGATCGCATGATTCGTTATTTCTGTTTTATTTTTTCACTTGTTGGCTTTCCTCTGCTCTTGTCTGCGCAGTCCTTTCCGGCGCTTGATCTCCCCTTGTCCCTCGGCGAGAAGGAGCTTCCCAATGCTTGGGCAGGTGGTTTGAATAGTCCGCAGTTTTATGTGGTTCGGGTAGATTCCGATGATCAGCCGGAATTGGTGGTATTTGACAGGGTGGGACATTTTTTTATGGGGTTTGTGCGGGAAGGTGATTCCTGGAAGTACGACCCGAATTTGCTGGCGCATTTTCCCCAGGTTCGTGAATGGGTGATTTTTAAAGACTACAATGGCGATGGAGTTTCCGACCTGTTTACCTTTTCAGACGCCCCTGGCATCAGCAGCGTTGCGGTCTATCAGGGGTATTTCGAGGCCGACCTGCTCCATTTCAGGCGGGTAGCTTTTCCAAATAGTTATGATTTACTGGAGTATGCCCGGAATACCGGGAAAAATCAATTGTTGTACGTAACGAATATTGATATTCCCGCGATTGATGACCTGGATTGCGATGGGGATCTGGATGTGGCAACCTTTAATGCAGCCGGAGGTTTACTGGAGTTGTTTGTTAACCTGAGTGTGGAGTCAGGCTTTGGCCGGGATACTTTGTTGTTTCGTTTGGCCGATCCTTGTTGGGGTGGGATTTATGAGACAGGCGCAACGGAACAGATTGACTTGTCCGCTGCTCCGGGTACTTGTGCTTACGAAAACTTGACAGCTCCGGAAGGACTGGAGTTCCGGCATACCGGTTCCGCCCTGAATACCCTGGATATGAACAATGACGGGCTTAAGGAATTGTTGATTTCCGATGTGTCTTTCAATAACCTGAGCTTGCTGTACAACGCCGGAACTTGCGAGCAGGCCTGGTTTGACCAACAGGAGGTTTTTTTCCCGGAGGGCGATATCCCTGTCCGTCTTCCGACCTTCCCGGCAGCTTTTGTGCTGGATGCAGATCAGGATGGATTGACAGATCTTGTAGTGGCTCCTAATCTCAGTTTGGGCGGAAAGGATTTCGATCAGGTGTGGTGCTATAAAAATGTAGGCAGTGAGGCTTTTCCGGAGTTCAAAAGGGTAGCAGAGAACTGGCTGGTGGGTGATATGCTCGACCTGGGTACCGGCGCACACCCGGTTTGGGTGGATGTAGATGCCGATGGTCTGCTGGATCTGGTTGTGGGAAATATGGGTTTTTTAGGCCCCGACTACCATAGAGATTCACGCTTGTTTTATTTCCGCAATACAGGATCCCGGGAAAATCCGGTACTGGAGCTGGCTGACTCGGATTTTTTAGGCTTGCGGGCGTATCAGGATTTTACCTTCAATTTTGTGCCTGCTTTTGGTGACTTGGATGGGGATGGTGATCTGGATCTGCTGGTAGGGGAAGAGGGCGGAGGTTTGTTTTTTGCTGAAAACCTGTCTGGTTCCGGGCAGCCGATGAGGTTTGGAGCATGGGAGTATCCTTTTGCAGGGATAGATGTGGGCAACAGCAGTGCTCCCTTTATCGCAGACATCAATAACGATGGCTATCCGGATATACTGGTGGGAGAGCGTAACAATGGGAATATCAATTATTTTCAACACCTGGAACCTGGATCGGGGCGTCAGTTTGAACCCAACCAGGCCTTGTCGCCCAATGTGGAGCGCTTTGGGGGCATTGATACCCGCATTCCTGGTTATATCAATGGCTTTAGTGCACCTTTGGTGGTGCCCTCGAAAGGCGGGCGCCTATTGCTGACCGGTACAGACAATGGGCGGCTGGAATGCTACGCACTCCCGGATTCAAACTTTGCCCAGCCTTTTGAACAGTTGAGCGAGACATGGGGAGGAGTCTATACCGGAACCCGAACTAAAATCAGCCTGGGAGATGTCAATGGCGATGGTCTGCTGGAGCTGGTTATCGGCAACTACAGGGGAGGACTTGGGGTTTTTGCAACAGACTTAAAAATCAATAATGTAGCTACAGACGTGGCCAATGCACCCGCAAGACCGCTGCTGCGTGTTTTCCCAAATCCCACCCATGATTTGCTTCAGCTTCAAACAGATAGTCCCGGCTCCTTGGAGTTGTACGATATCCAGGGAAGCATACAACTGCGCCAAAGCGTACAGACCGGCTTACAGACCATAAGTCTTGAAGCCTTGCCGCCGGGTACTTACCTTTTGCGTTTTTTGACTACAGATGGAGCCGCCATTGCGCAAAAAATCGTGCGGTATTAGTCGTAATTGCGTTTGCCGAACAATAAACTGCCTATCCGGATCATGGTACTTCCAGCTTCCAAGGCAATGGGATAATCATCCGACATCCCCATGGATATTTCGCGGAAGGTATCGCTGTCGCTAAAAAAATCGCGCTTGAGGTGTAAGAAAATTTGGCGCAAATTGTCAAACTCTGCCCTAACCAGCGCCTCATCATCGGTAAAAGTCGCCATTCCCATCACGCCGTGTAGGGCAATGTGCTGTAATTGCTGGAAAGCATCGGAGCCAAGCATCGAGATCGCATCATCCAGACTAAACCCATATTTGCTATCCTCCCGCGCAATTTTAAACTGGAGCAGACAGGGGAGGACGCGCTGGTTGTTGCGGGCTTGTTTGTCAATTTCCTGCAGCAAGCGAAAACTGTCAACGGCATGGATGAGGTGAACAAATGGTACTATATACTTGACTTTGTTGGTCTGGAGATGCCCGATCTGATGCCAGCGAATATCTTTGGGCAGCCGTTGGAACTTATCTGTCAATTCCTGAACCTTATTTTCCCCAAAATCCCGCTGTCCGGCCTCATACAATTCCAAGATGTGGACATCGGGTTGGGTCTTTGAAACTGCGATCAACCGGGCACCTGCTGCAGATGCCTGACCTTGAATTCTTTGCCAGGTTTCCAAATTATCTTTCATGTACTTAAGCCTGTTGGTCAAAAAGTCCGTGCAACTCTCCCGTCACTTGGTCAATAATCTTTCCCAGATCCTCAGAATTTTTTTCAAAGTCCACCTCGTCAATATTGATGACCAATAATTTCCCCTCTTGGTAGTTGGCTATCCATGCTTCATAGCGGTCATTCAGGCGTTTGAGGTAGTCCAAACTCATATTGCCTTCGTAGTCGCGCCCCCTTTTGTGGATGTGGTTGACCAGAGTAGGAATACTGGCCTTCAGATAGATGAGCAGGTCGGGAGCCTGTATCTGAGACGACATCGTTTTGAACAAATCCATATAGTTGTAAAAATCCCGGGAAGACATCAGCCCCATATCGTGCAGGTTGGGTGCGAAAATGTAGGCATCTTCATAGATGGTTCTGTCCTGCACCACTGTGCGGGATCCTTTTAGGATTTCAAGGATTTGCTGATAGCGGCTGTTGAGAAAAAAAATTTGTAAATTAAATGACCAGCGCTGCATATCCTCGTAAAAATCGCTGAGATAGGGGTTGTTGTCAGTTGACTCGTAGTGAACGTCCCACGAAAAATGCTTGCCAAGCCGGGTCGTCAGCGTGGTTTTACCTGCACCTATATTACCTGCAATAGCAATATATCTGGGGCGTTTTTGTAGAGAAAGCGGTGAATGCATGCCTAAAGGGTTTGATGATCGTATCTTGCCGTTTCTTTTGTGCACTGCAAAGATAACAAAAGCTTTTTTTACTGGTTTCAGCTATGGAAATGCGACAAACTTCGATAAAATTTTAGCTTTATCCGCATAAGTCTGATCTTGTGTTTTGTTTTTAAAATTAGCGATAAACAGAAATACTTTCAATTACCTGCTTATGGATCCGGTTATTTCAACTAAAGAACTACAAAAGGTATATCTCATGGGAACCACTCGCGTGGAAGCGCTGAAGTCGGTGAGCATAGATATTTTTCCAAACGAATATGTTGCCCTGATGGGCCCCTCCGGATCCGGGAAGTCCACCCTGATGAACCTACTGGGGTGCTTGGATACGCCTACTTCCGGGGAGTACTGGCTCAATCATATCAATGTAAGTACCATGACAGACAATGAGCTGGCTACCGTGCGCAATAGTGAAATCGGGTTTGTGTTCCAAACATTCAACCTCTTACCGAGATTGACAGCCTTGGAAAATGTAGCCCTGCCCCTGATTTATGGAGGGGTTTCCCGCGCCCGCCGGCAAGAAAGGGCAAAAGAAGTGCTGGACGCGGTTGGATTGGCCGATCGAACGCATCACAAGCCGAATGAATTGTCTGGGGGGCAGCGTCAACGCGTGGCCATCGCCCGGGCATTGGTAAACAATCCTTCTATTCTCCTGGCCGACGAACCTACCGGTAACCTCGATACCAAAACTTCAGTAGAAATTATGGGTATTTTTGAAAAATTGCACGAGGCGGGAAATACCATTATTATTGTTACACACGAACCGGAAATTTCTGCACACGCCCACCGAATTGTCCGCCTGAGAGACGGATTGGTGGAAGCTGATTTTAAAAATGATGCCATTATGAAGGCCAATGACCCTAGTCACGGGTACCTAAAGCAATAATAATTCTACCTTTAGCGGGGTAAATTGTTTTTGTCTGCCCGGGCTTTCGTACTTTTACCTGATAAACGAACAGGTGATGAAGATTTATACGAAAACCGGTGATGCAGGCGAAACGGGTCTTTTTGGGGGTAAAAGACTCGCAAAGGATGATCTGCGCATTGAGGCTTATGGCACGCTGGACGAGCTCAATTCTTTTTTGGGTTTGCTGCACGACATGGTCAGCTCCGAAATCCACAAAAATCGCTTGAAAATGGCTCAGGACAGGCTGTTTTCAATGGGGGCAGTACTGGCGAGCGATCCGGAAAAACCCTTGATGGTTAAGAATATTGGTGAGGCAGATATTGAGGCATTAGAGCATTTCATGGACGAAATGAATGAATCGCTTCCCGCCCTGAAAAATTTTATTTTACCGGGAGGCCACTCCACGGTTTCTGTGTGTCATGTCTGTCGGAGTGTATGCCGACGAGCCGAACGCCGGGTGGTTAGCCTGGGTATGGGGTCAGAGGAAGAGGCAATTATTGTCCGCTACCTGAACCGCTTGTCAGATTATCTCTTCGTGCTGGCTCGAAAAATAGCTTTCGAATTGGAAGTTCCGGAGCAAATCTGGACAGCCCCTGAATAAATTTTTCCTCATGACAGATACATCCGGGCAAAAAAGGGCATGGCTGCAACAGCTCCCAGTGGTACTGAGATATGTACTTATCCTGGTCGTGATCGGAGCGGTGAGTTTGTTCTTTCCCAAAGAAATTACTTTTAAGTATAATTTCGAAAAAGGCAAGTCGTGGAACTATGAAGACTTGGTGGCACCTTTTGATTTTCCGATTTTGAAAACGGAGGCGGAGTTGTCCGCCGAAATTGCACAACTGGATGGAGAATTTCCTCCTTGTTATGTGATGGACGGGGAAATCGCCGGCCGTCAACTGCGCGAATTTGATCGTTTGTTTACAACCCAGTTGGCCAAATGGCAAAAAGAGGGTCAGTTTGATGATGTTGCGCGCAAGCCGGATAGTTATGCCAGCTATGGCCGACAGTTTTTGACCCGCATTTTTGATAGGGGGGTTGTGGCGATGTCCGAGGAGCATAAGAACGAAGACAAGGATTTTGTTGTGCAGGTTTTTCGGGGCAATAAAAAACAAAACCAGACCCTGGAGAATTTATACCCCGCAGCGGCTGCGAAGGCTGAGGTGATTGATTCTTTGCCCTATAGCGGACTGGCGGAGCCTGAATTTTTGTTACCTATCCTGGATTTCCTTGTCGTAGAGAACGTAGTTTTTGATGATAGCCTCACTTCCCGCTTGAAAGCGCAAGTGCTTTCCGGGGTGACTACTTCGAGAGGAATGGTAGCAGCAGGTGAACCTATAGTCTATAGAGGGGCACCGGTAACAGAGGATATTTATCAGAAATTGGTGTCTTTTAAGGCGCAATACGAGGCCCAGGTAATTGAGGATAAGTCATTTTTCGGGGTGTTCCTGGGGTACTTGCTCCTGGTAACGCTCGTGATAGGGGTGTTTACTTTTTATCTCAAAAAAGATGCAGCACAGATTTTTGAGAAATTAAATGCTTTGTCGTTCATCTTTTCCCTACTGCTCATCTTTTGTTACCTGAGCTTTCTGGTGCAGCAAACCTCAGGGGAGTGGAGCCCTTATCTGATCCCTTTTGCGATCGTTCCTATTTTGGTTCGGGTTTTTTTCAATGCAAGGGTCGCTTTTTTTAACCATATCGTAATCATTTTGTTGGCTAGCCTGATTGCGAAACAAGGATACGAATTCATTGTTATTCAGTTTATTGCCGGGGCAGTCGTGATGTTGAGCAACCTGGATACCCGCGTGTGGTCGCGGTTTTTTATGGGGATTTCGAGCATCTTTTTTGCCTATATTCTGGGTTACATCGGCTTATCGCTGATCCAAGAGGGCTCGCTTCGCCATGTCCAATGGGAGGTGGCTGGCTGGATCGGACTAAATGTGTTTCTGACGCTCCTGGCTTATCCCCTGACTCCTTTATTGGAAAAGCTGTTTGGATTTACCAGCTACATCACGCTGATGGAGTTGTCCGATCTCAACCGCCCCTTGTTGCAGCGACTTGCAACAGAGGCACCCGGTACTTTCCAGCATTCGCTTCAGGTGGGGAATCTGGCTGAGGCAGCTGCCAGAAAAATAGGAGCCGATCCTTTATTGGTAAAAGTGGCTGCACTCTATCACGATATCGGAAAACTCAAAAACCCTACTTATTTTATTGAAAACCAGGGAGGACAAACAAGCAAACACGAGCAGCTTGATCCGCTGGAAAGTGCTAAGATCATTATTGATCACGTGACCTACGGGGTAGAACTGGCGAAAAAGCACAGGTTGCCTAAAAAATTGGTTGACTTTATCCGCACCCATCATGGTACAACATTGGTGGCTTATTTTTTCCGCATGTACCAAAATCAGTTTCCCGATCAGGTATTTGAAGAAAATTTGTTCCGCTATCCTGGCCCCAAACCGACTTCCCGGGAAGAGTCACTCTTGATGATGGCAGATTCCATAGAGGCTGCCGCCAAAAGTTTGAAGGATCCAACCGAACAGGATTTGATGGATCTGGTGGACAAAATTGTTGGGGGCAAAATGACCCAGGGACAGTTAGATGAATCTAAGCTTAGCTTTCGAGAGTTTAAAACCAGCGTGCAGGAATTCAAAAAGATTATGAAGTCCATTTATCACGTTCGGATAAAATATCCCGATGAAAAGCCGCCAAAGGAGCTGATATAAAGCGTTAAGCTTTTGGTTGTTTTTTGTCCCTGTAAGGGCAATGCCTACAACCACTGTTGCAGCAATAACCTCTGCTGGAAAGAAAGTAGGCGGTAAAGACAAATTTTCCGTCTTCTATATAGTAATCCCTTCCCTCCTCCAGCTTTTGCGGGGACGATCCCTTGTCTTTTTGACCTGACTGGGTCATTGTCTTACAGGAGTGGTTTGCATACGTCTGATCCAGGCAAAAGAACCGAAGAGCATCAGGCTGAATGATAAATCCCCCGCAAGGGTGTTCCAGAAGAAAGGAACTCCCGCTGCATAACAGGCCAGCAATCCAGCCCCAGTTTGCGGGTACAAGGGGTTACTGAGCCATACGCCAAAATTGGATACCCCGAAAAAAATCAAAGATGCGACGAAACTCGCCAACACGACATTCCCCAGCCGAACCCGCTTTAGCAAGAGAAAACCCGCTGCGATCACCAGCCCAAAGCCAATGTAGTTGGAAGGGTTGTAAAACCAGACAAAATGGTCGAAATACGACGCATAAATTAGGTTGTTAATGACCAGATCGCTGATCCAAAGTGCTCCAAAGGGCACCGCAAATCCCAGCCAGCGCGGAAACAAATACGCAGATCCGAATAAAGCCATAGCGCCTACAGCCGTAAAGTTAGGGGGGTGCGGCAACAACCTGCTCAAGGCAGCCAGACCAATCAGGGCAATGACAACAAATACATTGGAAGGGGCTTGCAGTTTCATGCGGCAGTCTGTGTTTTCCTGGTTAACAAAGTGGACAACAAAATTAGCTCAAAAAAAAGGGAAATTGCCTATATTGACAAATCTTTATTGCCGGCGCTAATTGAATTTTTTTTCAAAAAAAGGCATAACAAATTGATTCACAAAAAATAATTCGATCTCATGCAAGTTAGACAATTTCTGATTTTGATTTTTTCAGGCCTTGTTACCATGGCTTTCGGACAACCTGAAAGGTGGCAGCAGCGCATTTACTACCAAATGGATATTGATTTTGATGTGCAGACCCATCGCTATGAAGGAGCCCAGCGGGTGGTATATCAGAACAATTCTCCGGATGTGCTGGATAAGGTGTTTTATCACCTTTACTTTAATGCTTTTCAGCCCAATAGCATGATGGATATGCGTTCGCGTACCATCGCCGACCCGGACAGTAGGGTGAGAGACCGGATTTTTAACCTGAAAGACGATGAGATCGGCTATCAGGAGATTCAATCCCTCAAACAAAATGGGGTGCCGGTTAAGTTTGAAGTGGTGGGTACGATTCTGGAAGTAATACTCAATGAACCCATACAGCCGGGAGCCAGTACCGTGCTGGACATGGTTTTCGAGGCCCAGGTTCCGCTCCAAATCCGACGTACAGGACGCGACAATGATGAGGGAATCGCTTACTCCATGGCACAATGGTATCCCAAAATGTGTGAATACGATTACCAAGGCTGGCATGCTAATCCATATATTGCAAGAGAGTTTTATGGGGTATGGGGCGATTTTGATGTGAGTATTTCAATAGATCAATCTTATACGGTGGCTGCTTCAGGATACCTGCAAGCACCCGAGACAATCGGGCATGGCTATGCACCTGCAGCTAGTCCTAAACCCGATGCAGCAGGAAAGTTGACCTGGCGGTTTTTTGCGCCGGAAGTGCACGACTTCCTATGGGCAGCTGATCCCGACTATACCCACACTTCACTGGAGCGCAAAGACGGTTCTGTATTGCATTTTTTCTACCAGGAAAATGAGCGTACTAAAGAGAACTGGGAGATGTTACCCAAAATCATGGATGCAGCTTTCGATTACATCAATGCTAATTTTGGTCAGTATCCCTACAAACAATACTCTTTCATACAGGGCGGCGATGGAGGTATGGAATACCCCATGGCTACGCTGATTACAGGAGAACGCAACCTGGGCAGTCTGGTTGGAGTGGCGGTTCACGAGTTGATGCACAGCTGGTATCAGATGATTTTGGGCTCGAATGAGAGTTTGTACGCTTGGATGGACGAGGGCTTTACGAGTTATGCTTCCAACCGCGTGATGAATCACTTGCGCGAACAGGGTTTGCTCCCGGGACAGGTGTCTGAAAATCCCCAACGAGGATCTTATGCCGGGTATATCCGGTTTTCACAGTCTGGATTGGAAGAACCCCTTACGGTACATTCCGATCACTACATGACCAACGCCGCTTATGGAGTGGGTGCCTACAGCAAAGGAGCCGTGTTCATGGCTCAGTTGGAATACGTAGTGGGCAAAGCGGCTTTCGACAAAGCGCTACTTGCTTATTTCAATACCTGGAAGTTCAAACATCCCAATTCCAATGACGTCATCCGGGTGTTTGAAAAGGTGTCCGGCTTGGAACTGGATTGGTACCGGGAGTATTTTGTGTTTACAACGGCAACAATTGATTATGGCATCCAGGGCGTAGAGACTTCAGATAAAGGAACAGTCGTCCGATTGGAACGTGTAGGTCGTATGCCGATGCCCGTAGATGTGGTGGTGACTACCCGAGACGGAAAAAAACACATTTATAACATGCCCTTGCAAATGATGCGCGGACACAAGCCCCAGGAGGTGAGTGATGCAATTTACACGGTGGCAGCGGATTGGCCTTGGACACATCCCACTTACGAACTCGTTTTGGAAGAAGCACTTGACCAGATCGAATCGGTTGAAATAGATCCAACTCAGCGCATGGCGGATATCAACAGAGAAAACAACAGTTACAAAAAGAATTGACGCAGCCCGGCCAGTTCAAGATTTGCCCCTTGGGTTTTACCCTAAGGGGCAAATTTTTTGGTACTTTTGGGCAAGCGTTTTAGGTATGAAGATTTTACAGCTCTGCAAAAAATTTCCTTATCCCCTCAAAGACGGGGAGTCCGTTGCCATCTACAATATGGCAAAGGGGTTGTCTGCCGCCGGCGCCGAAATACATCTCTTTTGCGTCAATACCCTCAAACATTTTTTTGATCCTGCTGAGCTTCCTTCTGCCTATAATCCTTACTCCAGCATTACCAGTGTGACCTTAGATACCAGGGTTACCTGGACAGGTGCTCTGCTCAATTTGTTTTCCAAAAAATCATACCATGTCGAACGCTTCCAGTCGGAAAAAGTGTCCACCGCACTAAGAAAATTATTGGAGCAGGAGGAATTTGACCTTGTACAAATCGAAGGGGTGCATCTTGCTGGTTATGCCCCGATAATTAGACAGTATTCATCCGCCGAAGTAGCCTTGCGAACACATAACTTAGAGTTCCAAATCTGGGAACGGATTGCTGCCAGAACCAAGCCTGGACTTAAGCGTTGGTATATTCGTTATTTGACAAAAAAGCTCAAGGCGTATGAAGTTGCCTGTTTGCAGGCGACAGATTTTTTGGTTCCCATTTCCAGCCAGGATTTCGAACAGTTTGTGTCATTGGGGTACGAGGGCAAACATTGCCTTTGTCCGATTGGGATAGATCCGGGTGAATACCTACCGGCACCACAAAAGCGTGACACGTTTTCAGTTTATTTTTTGGGATCACTGGACTGGCTTCCCAACCTGGAGGGGATCCAGTGGTTTGTGTCAGCGGTCTGGCCGATCTTTTGGCAAAGACATCACGGAGCTGTCCTTCATCTGGCAGGCAGAAATATGCCAGAGTGGATGTTCTCCCTGTCGGGAAAAGGGATCCGCGTGCATGGAGAAGTACCGGACGCAATTGAATACATGAACCAGTATGCGGTAATGGTTGTACCGCTTTTTTCAGGCAGTGGAATGCGTGCTAAAATTATTGAAGCCATGGCACTTGGACGAACGGTGGTGACCACTCCACTGGGATTGGAGGGGATTCCAGGGCAGGATGGGGTGTCTGTTTGTCTGGCTTCAACGGCCGAGGAGTTTGTCGTACAACTAGAAAGACTCCTGCGGGATCCCCAACGGGCGGTACAAATTGGCCAAGCGGGCAGATCCCTGGTACTGGATCACTTTAGGGCCGATGCAATAGCCAAATCGCTCTTGGATGCCTATCGTTCATGGCTGGAGGGTCGCTTAACCCCGCAAATGCCCCAGGTACATGGATAATGTCGGCTTCTTTTTATTTTCGTTGGCTGCCCTTTTAATGTGCTACACTTATGCGCTGTATCCTTTTTTGCTGCAGCAGCTTTACAAACACCGAAAATCCCGACTCCAGGAAAGCCCTTCACAAGATGATATGCCGAGGGTGTCGGTATTGATGTCGGTGTATAATGAGGCGCTGGTGTTGCCCCAAAAATTGTTAGCACTCGAGGCGCAGGATTACAGTGGAGAATTCTTGGACATATACATTGGTTCGGATGCATCTACCGACCAGTCTAACGCAATCTTACAGGAATGGTCGGCTGGTGATTCCAACCGACATATTTATTTGTCGGAAGGGAGAATGGGTAAGCCGGGTATGATTGACCGCCTGGCCGATATGGCTATCCGGCGGCGAGGTCGAGGAGCAGACCATATTTTTATCCTGACCGATGCCAGCGTGATGCCCGAACCCGAAACCATCTCTCGCTTGGCAAGGCATTTTGGCGATTCCCGGATAGGTCTTGTAGATGCTCATTTGGTTCATACGGGAATGCGGAAGGCAGGGATATCCAGGTCGGAAAACACCTATATCACCTCCGAAGTATGGACTAAATATTTGGAAGGTCGGCTCTGGCAACTGATGATGGGGCCTTTCGGTGGATTTTTCGCCATACGCGCCGGTTTGTTTACCCGTGTCCCCTCCAATTTCCTGGTAGATGACTTTTTTCTGTGTATGCAAGTCCTGCGCCAGGGAGCGGGTGCAATCAGTGACCTGGAGGCCGTCTGCCGAGAAGGGGTATCCCATGAGCTGGGGGAAGAATTTCGCCGAAAAGCAAGGATATCCGCTGGGAACTTTCAAAATATGTTTTTCTTTAAAGACTTGTGGTGGCCCCCAATTACTACCCGCGCATTTGTATTACTCTCTCATAAAATCCTACGCTGGCTAGGGCCATTTTGGCTGGCTGGGATGCTTTTGGGGACAATTTTAATGGGTACAGGGAGCAACAACTTTTACCAAGGGTTGTTTTTCTTCGGTCTGTTTGTTTTTTTTGGCATCCCGTTGCTGCATAGGATACTTCGGTATTTTGGCTGGCACCTGAAATTGCTTGCAGATATGCACTATTTTTTATGGATGCATTTGGCATTGTTGAAAGGTTTTTTAAAATATCTCTATGGAATCAAATCAAACGTCTGGAAGCCAACCCGGCGCGACCAGCACCCAACTCAATAGTATTGAGGAGGCAATCGAGGCAATTCGCAATGGCGAAGTGATCATTGTTGTGGACGATGAAGACCGGGAAAATGAGGGGGATTTTATTTGTGCTGCAGCCAGTGTGACTCCTGAAATTATCAATTTTATGGCTACTCACGGCAGAGGACTAATCTGTACGCCTATTGATGAGAAGCGTGCCGATGCCCTGGAGCTGCCCCTTATGGTGTCTTCCAATACTGCGTTGCACGAAACGGCGTTTACGGTTTCTATTGACCTTATCGGAAAGGGGTGTACAACAGGGATTTCTGCTTACGATCGCGCTACAGGGATCCGGGCACTTATTGATCCAGAAACCAAACCTTCCGATTATGCCAGACCAGGGCATATTTTTCCGCTGCGCGCCAAAACAGGTGGTGTGCTGCGCCGAACAGGTCACACCGAGGCGAGTATAGACCTGGCTCGTTTGGCAGGCTACCCCCCGGTTGGTGTGTTGGTGGAAATCCTCAACGAGGATGGCAGTATGGCAAGGCTTCCTCAGTTGCTGGAAATTGCGCGCAAATTTGGGTTGAAAATAGTGGCTATCAAGGATCTGGTAGCGTATCGGATGCGCAATGAGCGACTAATCAAGCTGGAAACCGCCTTCGAGCTGGAAACGTCTTTCGGACAGGCAGAAATTTTTGCCTTCCGGCAACTGACTACCGATGATGTACACATCGCCATTAAATTCGGATCCTGGGAAAATGATGACCCTGTACTGGTTCGGATGCATTCAGAGACCGAAATTACCGAAATCCTCAGCATCCTGATTGATGGCTGCGGAATTCCGGGGCATCAAGCACTATCATTCATAGCGGAACAAGGCAGTGGCGTGGCGGTGTTTATGCGACACGCAGAAAAGGAAATGAACGTGCTTAACCAGATTCAAACCATCAAAGACAAATTGTCCCGAGGTGAAAAACCCGATCTCCACAAACAGCTCGAAATGGATCCGAGAGATTATGGGGTCGGTGCACAGATCTTGAATGATCTAGGGGTACAGAAAATTCGCCTGATCACAAGTAGCCCGAAAAAAAGGATCGGCCTGATCGGATATGGCTTGGAAATCGTGGAAAATATAGAATTGTAAGTGCGCTTACACTGGCCTGCCACTTGTCAAAAACGCGGACATAGCACCGATTCGTTGACAAAGCTCCCCAGGTAGGCCAGTGATATTTCGAAAGCCGATTGTTGTCGTCCGTTGAACACCAATGGGTTGACATTGGCATCGTAGCTTAACCCCAGAAGGACGTTGGAGAATTCCAGTCCAAGCATGCCTACGACAGACTCTAACCCTACCCGCCAGGCTTCATCCCGAACAGATCTTCCCCAGGCTCCCAGATGAATAGCCGTACCTTTGGATCCGTCCAGCAAAAAGCGGAAATTAGTCCCGACGTGAGCCGCTACGTGTGGCCCCTGAAGATGCGCCATCGCCCGTGGATGGATAGCTACACGCTCGCCAATGGGCACCTGGCCACTCAGGTATGCGGTATATTTGATGTGCAACTCGTCAAATCCTCGCTGGGTGGTGTTGCGCTTGTCGTAAAAAAAACTCAGCTGGGGTTGGGAAAAGTGACTGATGGCCACACCCGCAAATATCCCCGGTTTTCCCGCAGGGGCATACGTGTAATTGATACCCGCCGCAAAATCGAGATAAGAAAAATTATTACCGGGCAGCACCTCCTCTGTAGGTTCTGCAAAAGCATTCGTGCCATTGAATTGATCGTCAAAATTCAGGTTTTCGTAGTTCAGGTTTTTCTGAACAATACCGGCCTGAAAACCTACACTCAGGAATTGATCATTGCTTCGGCTCAAGGCTTTGTGATACGCAAGGGACAATTGCATTTGGGTAGTCGAAAAATCAAAAGAAGGAACCTTGTCGCTAAAAAACTGGATGCCCCCACCAAATGCATCGCTACCCGAACGCTCTCCGAGCGTGACGGGAAAACGCAGGTCAATAGCCGATCCGAAGGTGCGAAAGGGTACATCTGTAATATTGCCCCATTGATCGCGATAAATGGTTGCCAGCCGGTATTTGCCATCAAAAGCACCGGTCAGCGCAGGGTTAAGGGTGAGCGGGGAGGCAAAAAACTGGGAGAAATGCTGATCCTGGCTCCACAGACTCAGACTGGCAAAACAACAAATAAGCAGCGTAAAACGGTATTTCATCGGCAGGTTGTATTATCTGGGATAACGCCAGAGCAGCACACTTATTTTACCCTTACACGGTTTGGATGATATCGTACTTGGTGATGATGTGTAGTTGCCCACTTCTGTCTTTAGCCAGTATGGCGGGTATTTTTTTGTTGATGTAATGGCGTAGCTGCCCTAGCTCCATGTCTTCTGTTACGATGGGAAAGGGCTCTCCCATGATATGACGCACCTGCTTTTCGGTGTGATTCAAAGGATTTTCGAGCAAGTAAGACAAAACGGCAATTTCAGTCAGGGAACCCACAATAGTGCCCGATTCATCTACTACCGGCATCTGGGAAATGTCGTGATCTTTCATCAATTCAAAGGCATGTCGAACCTTTTCACTTACCCCTACGCTGATGAAGGGAACTTTCCCCCTTCGACCAATGATGTCCTTTATGGTTGGCATATCCTTCAAGAATCCACGCTCCCGCATCCAGTCGTCGTTGTAGATTTTGCCGATATAGCGGCTTCCGTGATCGTGTATAACCACCACCACAACGTCGTCCGGGGTCAGTTTGTCTTTGAGCTGCAGCAATCCAGCCATAGCAGAACCCGCCGAATAGCCCAGCAAGATGCCTTCTTCGCGAGCGAGCCGGCGTGCCATTAATGCTGCATCCTTATCCGTAACTTTTTCGAACAAGTCAATAATGTCGAAGTTGACATTTTTGGGAAGAATATCCTCTCCAATGCCTTCCGTGATATAAGGATAGATCTCTTTTTCGTCAAAAATGCCCGTTTCGTGGTATTTTTTAAAGACGGAGCCATAAGTATCTATTCCCCAGATTTTTATGTTAGGATTTTTGGATTTTAAAAACATACCTGTGCCGGAGATGGTACCGCCTGTACCCACGCCAACGACAAGATGGGTAACTTTTCCGTCGGTTTGTTCCCATATCTCAGGGCCGGTACTTTCAAAATGAGCTTGTCTGTTAGAAAGATTGTCGTACTGATTGCACCAGTAGGAATTGGGGATCTCTTGGCTGAGTCTGGCTGCAACGGAATAATAGGAGCGGCTGTCCTCTGGAGTCACATTTGTCGGGCAAACGATGACTTCTGCGCCCAAGGCCTTGAGGAGGTCTATTTTTTCTTTGGATTGTTTGTCTGTAGTGGTGAAAATGCACTTGTACCCTTTGACAGCAGCAGCGATGGCAAGTCCCATACCTGTATTTCCGGAAGTACATTCGATGATGGTTCCTCCCGCCTTAATATCGCCTCTGGCCTCTGCATCCTCAATCATTTTGAGTGCCATCCGGTCTTTGATGGAGTGCCCTGGATTGAAGGTTTCTACTTTCATGAGCACCAGCGCGGGAATATCTTCAATGACTTTGTTGATACGCACCAGAGGGGTGTTTCCGATGGTTTCCAGGATGGTTTCACAATAATGCATGGGGGTTGTTTTTACTTGCGAAAGTACGACTATTTGAATTACTTACAATAAGTAACGTACACGTAGGATTTTTTGTTTTTCAGGTTGAGCAGGTGCGCGGCCATTGGTGAAAGTACTACGACAATATTTTGATCGTATCGGGTAGCAGGTATTTTTTCTACGACCCTAACGTAAATGGTGCGTTTGTTCATGGGGTTTTGCACCATGATGACCGTATTGGGCGGGGCTTCATTGTGCAGGGCAATCAGGTCTTCCGAACCCTTACCTTGAGCTACCCACTGAGCCGGTCCTTTTTGCAGGACGCTGGATGTATAGGCACAACTATTTTCGAAACTACTTCTTAGCGGAGCGTTGATGTTGTCCAGCAAATCTTTTTCTTCGCTGCCTACCATGGTCGGACTTATCCCATCTGTACTCATCCACCCCAGGTGTAGCATTTGCCCTGGTTTTAAGTCAATTGATACGAGTTTGTTGATTTGCACCAGGTTTTTTTGGGGAATATTGAAATAAAAACGACAAATCTTGTAAAGGGTATCTTCGACCCGGACTCGGTAATAGACCGGCACGTATGCTTTGTTGTTTCTCGGAGCATTTTCTTGCGTTATAATAGCAGACAGCGGGATCCTGACCTGAATGCGCTGCCCTGGTCTTGTTGCATTTGGATTCAGACCCGGATTGAGCAACACAAGTTCAGACATGGAAAGGGCATAGAATTTTGCCAATGAATATAGCGTTTGTCCCGGCTCCAGGGTATGCTGAAAAATGCGTTCCTGGAAAAGTCCCATGCGAATAAAAACAGTATCTTCCGGCAACAAATAGCGCTCGTGATTGCCTGTGTCGCCCCGAAGGGCATGGCCAAACAACAAGAACAAAGCAATCAAAAGAGTATGGATATTTACTTGCATGAAGGAGGTCAGTTACCTAAAAAATCTAAAAATAAGTAAAAATGAGAATTTCAGGCATCATTCCCGCACGTTTTGCCTCCTCCAGGTTTCCTGGTAAACCGTTGATTGACCTGGAGGGAAAAACTATGATTCAACGGGTGTACGAACAGGCCGCAGCTTCCGGGGTTTTTAGCGAACTCATTGTAGCTACCGATGATACCCGTGTTGCCGATGCCGTAAAAAGATTCGGTGGAACGGTTGCGATGACTTCCCCCGATCTCGCAAGTGGAACAGATCGTTGCGCAGCAGTGGCAACAGAACTTACAGATACAGATGTGGTAATTAATATACAAGGCGATGAGCCCTTGCTCGAGCCGCAACAGATAGCAGCCCTTGCCCAGCTGTTTGAACAAATGCCCGATTTGTCGATCGGCAGTCTGGCTCAGCAGTTGGCAGATTCGACCGATCTCCAAAACCCCAATGTGGTAAAAGTTGTCCTCGATTACCAGGGCTTCGCGCTGTATTTTTCTCGACAGGCTATCCCCTTTGTACGGGGAGCCGACCCAGACGCCTGGTTGACCATGGGAACTTTTTATAAACATATCGGCATGTACGGATTCCGAAGGGAAGTACTGCTGAAGATCAGCCGTTTGCCTCAAAGTCCTTACGAAAAACTCGAACAGTTGGAACAGTTGCGATGGCTGCAACAGGGCTGGCGTATCCAAATGGCGATTACCAACTTCGATACTATTGGCGTGGATACCCCCGAAGATGCCGAAAAGGTGCGGAGCCTGTTGAGAGGTTAAGGCTTTGAATACCGGGAGGATTGATTTTTAATATATTGAATTTCAAATTATTAAGACAGGTTGTTTTGTTTTGAACAATACATTAATTGTTTAAAATGCCTGGAAAGTAAGGGCTTTTTGCCCTATATTGGTCGCAAATTCCAAAAAAAACCTGCATGAAAAATATTCTGATTATTGGTGCCGGAAGGTCCGCTACGGCATTGATTAAGTATGTGCTCGATAACGCTGAGAAGGTCGGCTGGTTTGTAACGGTTGCAGATGCCGATCCGGCGCTTGCCAACGAAAAGGTAGGTAATCATCCTTACGGCAGGGCTATTTGGTTGGACGCAACCAAGCCAAATGACCGGAAAGCCATCATTGAGCGGGCGGACGTGGTGGTTTCTTTGCTACCGGCTTCTTTGCATTACGAAGTTGCCCAGGAATGTATTTTATTGAAAAAACATCTGGTAACAGCGTCTTATGTTTCGCAGGAATTGTATCGGTTGAGTGAACAGGTGCGCAACAGTGATCTGGTTTTCATGGGAGAAATGGGGCTGGATCCAGGGATTGATCACATGTCTGCGATGCGCGTGATTGACGAAATTAAGGATAGAGGAGGTGTGCTTACTGCTTTTTCTTCTTTTGCCGGAGGCTTGGTGTCTCCAGATTGTGATACAAACCCCTGGCATTATAAGATCAGCTGGAATCCCCGCAATGTGGTACTGGCAGGCCGCGGAACGGCTCAGTATCTGGAGGACGGCAAGCACAAATACGTGCCTTACCACCGCTTGTTCAAGGAACACAGAATTATAGATATACCAGGCGTCGGCCCAATGGAGGTGTACCCCAACAGGGATTCGCTGCTGTACAAGGAGGTGTACGGCCTGGACGGGATCCCCAACCTCATTAGGGGAACCCTGAGGTATCCCGGTTTTTGTGATGCTTGGCATGCTTTGGTGCAAATTGGGCTTACAGATGATTCTTTTCCGATTACGGATTGTGCCGAACTGACCTATCTCGAATTGATGGAGGCTTTTGTGGGAGATGCTCCAGGGAAAAACGTGCGCGAAAAGGTGGCAAATTTGTTGGAGGAGGAATTGGAGAGTCAGGTGATGCAGCAATTGGAATGGTTGGGTTTGTTTCAGCGTAAAAAAATTGGTTTGAAACCTTCTAGTCCGGCAACTATCCTGGAGCACCTGATTGTGGATAAATGGAAGTTGGGTAAACAGGATCGCGACTGGATTGTCATGTACCACGAATTTGAGTACAAACTGGGGGGTAAAAAATACCTGAAAAAGTCAGTTATGACACTCGAGGGGGATAATCCTGTTTATACTGCGATGGCCAAGTTGGTGGGCTTGCCTCTGGGGATTTTTGTGAAATACCTCGTTACCGGGGGCATCCGGGAGAGCGGGGTGCAGATCCCGGTGAAAAAGAGTATTTATGAACCTGTGATGAAGGAGTTGGAGTCGTTTGGAGTGGTATTTCGGGAAACAGAAACCTTAATCAAGTAATGGCCGGTGTTGCAATGGACTGAGAGCAGCAGTTTTCAACTGTTTCAGGTGCTGCGGCAGAGCGCAGTGTTGCTGGGGGCGATTCTGCTGGCCAACAGCCCGCTTGGCGCTCAGCTTATCGGTTCGTTTGAATTGTACCTTTTTTTGGGAACCAGCCTAAGTGCATTTTGGGTCAACGGACTAATTCAGGCATTCCTACGGGTAAGCGCGAGCTTGGATGAGATCTATCGCAGGAGGTTTTTGGCCGGGGCTTATCTGGTACTCTTGCTGTTTTCAGGCATCCTGGCGCTGTTTATGGTCTTCCGGGGACAAGCGCTTGCCGATCTGTTGGGCATTCCTGTTTTGCTTCCGTTACTTCCGTTGTATGCGCTATTTCTGTTTTTGAATGGCCCGGCATTTATATTGGAGCACGTTTTGCTCGTGGAGAAGTCCAGTCTGGTGCTCCGACGTTATGGGGTTTATCAGTCCCTGGGCTACTTGGCAGCTATAGGTCTTCCAGCCTATGCAGGTATGGGGCTTGCCGAGTTGTTCGGGGCACTTGTTTGCTGGTCTTTAGGCAAACATATTTTGTTGTGGGTACTTTTTTTTCGGGATGGATGGCCGGTTCCGGACAAACGCAGCACAATCCATTGGTTGAAAGTTGCGCTTCCGCTTGTGGGTTACGCCCTGATAGGGGGTATGCACGAAAGTTTTGACAATTGGCTGGTTAATTATCGCTTTGCAGGCGATCCGGGTATTTTTGCAGTGTACCGGTATGGTTCGCGGGAACTTCCACTTTCTCTTGTCCTGAGTACGGCTCTGAGTACCGCTATGATCCCTGTGTTGGTTCAAAACACAACGGACGCTTACGACTTGTTGCGACAGCGGTCTGTCAGACTTATGCACTTGTTGTTTCCGATTACCATCCTACTCCTGATGTCAAGCGAAGCGTGGTTTACCTTGCTTTTCAGCGAAACTTTTTCTCCCTCTATTCCCTTGTTCAATACCCTCCTCCTGGTGGTCATCAGCCGGGTTGTTTTTCCCCAATCATTGATGATTGCGCTGGGGCAGCAAAAAATTATGTTGTGGGTATCGCTTGCAGAATTGTTGCTCAATGTGGTATTGAGCTTGTCATTGGTGCAGCTATGGGGCTTACAGGGAATTATCGCGGCTACGCTGATCGCCTATTTGTTTGAAAAACTGGTTTACATGGGCATATTGTACCTGAAATTTGGCATCAAGCCAGGAGCTTACCACAACTTACAGCTTTGGATATGCTATAGTCTGATCCTTTTGGCTGTGTATGCCTGGCGCATTTCCTGACGCGCCAACAATAGAATCTCACTTTAGATCCACATCGAGGTTACTTTTTTGAAGGTCGAGGTATTAATAAGGGTAATTCAGGTGCAAGGCACTTTAAGGTGCCTTGCACCTGTGTCTTAATACTCAGAAAATCAATATTTTGGAATAAAATTCTACAGTTCTACTCCCAAAACTACCCCTTGTCAAATTAGTCCCTGCGATCGCCCTGCCCAGATGCTCAATTGCCACAACACTCTGGCTCCGACGTTTCCATCCCAGTCATTGCCGGTTCCTGCTACCTCGTTGAGATCGAACCCGATTATTTTTCTGCCGCTTTCGACCAATAACTTCAGGAGATATATGGCTTCCTCATATTGAAATCCTCCGGGAACCGGGGTTCCCGTGTTGGGGCAATAGGCGGGTTGTAGTCCGTCTATGTCAAAGCTGATATAGACTTCTTTTCCCAGGGACGCAATAATATTCAGACAGGTTTGGTGAAAGGTCTGTCCTCTAAATTGTTGTTCTTTGATGTCACGGTCGTAAAAAACCTTTACCCTGGGATGTTCTTGGGCATATTTGGCTTCTGATTCACAATAATCCCGGATCCCTGCTTGCACCAATTGGCCAATATTTGGAATTTTCAAGGCATTCCAGGAAATAGAGGCATGAGAGTAGGTAAAGCCTTCATAGGCCTCGCGCAGGTCGTGGTGCGCATCAATCTGTAAGACGGAAAATTCCGGGTAACGCTCGGCCAGGGCTTCCAGATAGCCAAGAGGAGTTGAGTGATCGCCTCCTACGAGGCCCACGATTTTGCCCTGATCCAGGTAGCTTCGTATTTCTTTTTTTACCTCCTCTTTCAATTGAAAGCAGCTGCGATTGATGTGGTCGAGCCGCTCCTGCATATCGGGTCGGTTGGCGATTACTGCACCGCTTTCCAGGAAATCAATGTATTGCTTTGCCTCAGGTCGCAACTCGCGGCTTGCGACCTTCCACTTTTCCGGGATTGGTGCAAAATAAACGCCCAGCTTCCAGGCATCCAGAATGTCGGGGTCATAAAGGTCGAGCTGAGAGGAACAAGACAGGATGTTTTCCGGGCCGCTCGAGGTTCCTTCGGCAAAAGAAACCGTCACATCCCAGGGGACAGGATAGAGGATGAGGTTGGCTGTGGCGGCCGTAAAGGGCAATCCAATAAAGTTTCCGTTTTTTAAACCGACCCCGTTGGGATCAAAATTTTCGATGGACATGCGTGCTATTGTTTTGGTGTATATGTGCCACAAAATAAGTACTTTTGCAGCTATTTTCTGATCATCAAAAAACTAACCGTATGTCTAAAGTTTTAATCATCGGTGCGGGTGGCGTAGGAAGGGTGGTTGCCTTCAAATGCGCGCAGCACCCGGAGGTATTCAGCAGCATTATGTTGGCCAGCCGCACGAAGAGCAAATGTGATGTGATTGCCGCAGATGCAAAAAAAGCTACGGGGCATCCCGATATTCAGACCGCTGCAGTGGATGCGGAGAATGTACCCGAATTGGTACAGTTGATCAGAAATTTCAATCCCGTAATGGTGATCCATGTGGCTTTGCCTTATCAGGATCTGACTATTATGGAGGCTTGCCTGGAAACAGGCGTACACTATCTGGATACGGCCAATTACGAACCCAAAGATGAGGCGAAGTTCGAATACAGCTGGCAATGGGCTTACCACGAGCGCTTCGCGGAAAAAGGATTGCTTGCCGTGCTGGGTTGTGGTTTTGACCCCGGCGTGACGGGCGTGTTTACCGCAAGAGCAGCAAAACATCATTTCGACGAGATCCATTATCTGGATATCGTGGACTGCAATGCCGGAGACCATGGAAAGGCGTTTGCGACTAATTTTAATCCCGAAATTAATATCCGGGAGATTACCCAGAAAGGTAGGTACTACGAAAATGGGCAATGGGTGGAAACGGAGCCCCATGAGATTGCCCAGATGGTGAGTTATCCAAATATAGGGCCTAAAAAGTCTTATCTGATATATCACGAAGAACTGGAATCGCTGGTAAAACATTATCCAACTATTAAAAGAGCGCGGTTCTGGATGACCTTCGGCGATGAGTACCTGACGCACCTTCGGGTGATTCAAAATATCGGGATGGCAAGTATCGAGCCTATCCATTACCAAGGTATGGATATCGTACCGCTACAGTTCCTGAAGGCCGTCCTGCCTGATCCCGGAGACCTGGGCGAAAATTATACCGGCGAAACTTCCATCGGTTGCCGCATCCGAGGGGTCAAAGATGGTGAGGAACGTACGTATTATATCTGGAACAACTGCAAGCACCAGGATGCTTTTGATGAAACGGGAACTCAAGGTGTGTCCTACACGACAGGCGTTCCGGCTATGTTGGGGGCTATGATGATGTTGACCGGCGAGTGGACAGGTAAAGGGGTGTTCAATGTGGAACAGTTCAATCCGGATCCTTTCCTGGCAAAATTGGGAGCGGTAGGCCTCCCCTGGGAAGAACAATTTGATGGTGATCTGGAGCTTTAATTTTAAGCATAATGGCAATTAATTACGATCACGTGCCTTCTCCTGCTTTCGTGCTGGAGGAGGCACTGCTGCGCAAAAACCTCGAGTTGATGCGCTATGTACAGGAGGCTTCTGGAGCTTCTATTATACTGGCTTTGAAGGGCTTTTCCATGTGGCATGTGTTTCCACTGGTCGGCCAGTACCTAAAAGGTGCTACCGCAAGCTCACTGTTTGAGGCGCGCTTGATCAGGGAAGAGATGGGCGTGAAGGCACACACTTATGCGCCAGCTTATAAAAATGAACGTTTCAAGGAGTTACTCAAGTATTCCAGTCATCTGACTTTCAATTCTTTAAGTCAATTGAACCGCTTCCTGCCGGATATTCAGGCGGCACCCGAAAAAGTGTCGGTGGGTTTGCGGGTAAATCCTGAGTATTCTGATGTGACGACAGAGATGTACAATCCTTGTGCGGCAGGTTCGCGATTGGGGATTTTGGATACGGATTTGACAGGGGGACTGCCCGAGGTAGTGGAAGGCTTGCATTTCCACACCCTGTGCGAGTCGTCGGCGCTCGCTCTTGAAAAAACCCTGGAGTCTTTTGAGACCCGATTCGGAAAGTATCTGGGGCAACTGAAATGGGTGAATTTTGGCGGAGGACACCTGATGACCCGGGAAGGGTATGATGTGGAGCACTTGATTCGGATTATCCGGAATTTTAAGGCGCGCTACGATTTGGAGGTGATTCTCGAACCGGGAAGCGCGGTGGCCTGGCAGACCGGGGTGCTGGTATCAGAGGTCTTGGATATCGTGGAGAATAAGGGGATTCGTACGGCTATTGTGGATGTGTCGTTTACTGCCCACATGCCGGATACCCTCGAAATGCCCTATCGTCCACGGATTACCGGTGCTACTGATCCCGTCCCGGGAAAACCCAGCTACCGTATTGGTGGCGTGAGTTGCCTGGCGGGCGATTTTATGTATGAGTATAGTTTCGAGGAGCCGCTGCAGGTCGGACAAAAGTTGATCTTCGAGGATATGATGCACTATACGATGGTCAAAACGACGATGTTCAACGGCGTGGAACATCCCCGCATCGCAGTTTGGCGCCCCGATGGAACCTTAGAGGTGATCAGGGAGTTTGTTTTCGAGGATTTTAAGGGTCGGCTTTCTTGATGGATATCCGGTCTGCAAGGGCAATGGCGCTCGACCGATTAGAGGGGCTACTGGAGCAAAGGGAACTGGATCGGGTGCTGAGTATGGTTTTTGAAGACGTGTTCAACTGGATCCCCACAAGGCCAAATCGCCTGTTGTCCGAGCCCGAACAGATGCGATTCCATCAGATTTTACAGGCATTATCCGAGCATCAGCCGATCCAATATATTCTTGGAACAGCTGATTTCTATGGTTATGTTTTCAAGGTCAGCGATGCTGTACTGATTCCCCGACCCGAAACGGAGGAGTTGGTGTTCTGGATGCTGGAAACGATCCGGGAGGGGGGACATGGTGCCGGAAAAATATTGGATATCGGTACGGGGAGCGGCTGTATTCCGATCGTCTTGAGGAAAAAATTATCCGATTCCTGGGAGTTGTGGGGGCAGGATGTGAGTGCTGCCGCATTGGCAATCGCCAAGGAAAATGGTCAGCGATTGCAAGCGACAGTCAATTGGATACAAGCTGATATCCTCGACAAGACAGTATGGCCTGCATGCTCAGATTTATGGGCCGTAGTGAGCAATCCACCTTATATTCCTCCTTCCGAGCGCTCCCGCATGGACGAGGGGGTTCGTCTGTACGAGCCAGCATTGGCTTTGTTCGTGCCAGAGGAGGATCCACTTTTGTTTTATCGGGTTATTGCGGCTTACGCCAAAACAGCGCTCCGCCAAAGGGGGTATTTGTTTTTTGAGCTCAACGACGCCTACGCCCGTCAGGTGGCAGCGCTTGTTGCAGCCGAAGGGTTCGTTGAGGTTGAGATCCAGCGCGATATGCAGGGCTTTGAGCGCATGTTGCGCGCCCGCATGCCTTAAGGCGAAAAACGCTCTAGGTATTGGATCAAAAAATCGTTCAACCGACCTACGGCCAGCGGAATGTTCCAAGCAGCCCGGTTTCGGGGTTCAACATAATTTGAAACAGACCGAATGGAGCGCACGGGGATGCCCGCTAACAGACAAGCATATATTACCGCAGCAGCTTCCATCGTTTCGATATCGGGATTGTAGGCTTGGATTGCCGCGTCTATGTCTGCCTGCAATCCATTTACGGTGTTGACGGTGATGCCGCTGACCCGTGGTAAGCCTGTTTCGGGGATCCCCGAAATGATAGGGATAGGTAGCCATCCGCCCTGAAAAGGAAATTCGTCTTTTTGCCAAAGACCGAGTTCAAACATGCTCAAAAACCGACCATCTTTGTCTTTTGCTCCCGTATCGGCAAAACAATCCCGCGTTAACTCGACCACGCTTCCCAGGGGGTATTCCTGCTTAAAGGATCCTCCTATTCCGGCATGTATGACCAAATCAGGTCTGGCTGTATGCAAGCGGCCAGCGAGTTGCCAGGTCGTGGGAATCATTCCCGCACCCGTAATCAGCGATGATATCCGGATGTGAGGGGTGTTGAGCGGCAAACGTTCGAGCAAGGGAGCGATTTCCCCGCTGGTTGCACTAATCAGCAGAATTTCCATCTTTTTTTCCGATCTTATACGTTAAACTAAGGGCTTGGGTAAAGCCCAGTTGAGCCTGGTACAAGGTACTGATATCCATAGATAAACCCAAGAAGTTCCAACCAAACCCGGTAGTAAATACCTGCTTCGTCCAGTTGATACCCATTCGCCACAGTGCTTTTTCCCGAAAAAAGCGATAGGCAATACCCCAGCTGATTTCCGGGTCGGTGTACAGGCTGTGCCGAATTTCAAGGGTCATATCTGCAGCTTCGACCGGGTGAACTAAGATGCCAAGTTTATAGGTGTCCGGGTAATAAGCGGGCAATGAACCGTACTCTTGGAAAGGGTAAGCACGGCTGAGGAGCGCTGAAATCCTGATTCCCGTTGTAGGTTGAACCTGTAGCCCCAGCGTTGCCCCCACGCTCCGAACCCGCGAATAATTTGTCCCTGGTGCGATCTGGTGAAAGTGCCCCTGTATGCCCATCGCCAGACTGCCAGACAACTGCCTGGCATAAGCAATACCAGATACAAGGTAGGAGAAGTTTCCGGGCGTAAAGCCCATGAACTGAATACCTATGGCATCTTTGGCGCGAAGTGGTGCTGCCAGTCCGGTATGCCAGATGTTGAAATCTTCCAGCCCCCAATAGTTGACTCCACTGAAAATAAGGGTAGTTTGGGTAAGAAAAGACAATCCGGCCGGGTTGTACATCAGCGCATCAGCTTGGGTGCTGTGTAGCCCATTGTTGGCCATTCCCAGCATGCTCGCTGTACTGGGTTCCGGAAAGGCAACTTGCCCGGAAAGCTCTGAACAACAACAATAAATCAAAAAGGGGAAACCAAAAAGCGTTTTGGACAACATAATGACCTGTAAGTTTTGCTTCAAAATAAGCTAAAAACCATTGATGGTCAATATGTTGTCCAAAAGTGTCCAAATTAGTCCACCCAATCGGCAGTAAAGACATTGGTCGAACGGGTACCGCCATTGTTGCGGTTGGAGGAGAAGACCAACTTTTTGCCGTCAGGCGAAAACATTGGGAAAGAGTCGAAAGTCTCGTCGAAGGTGATCTGTTGAAGTCCTTGTCCATCTAAACCAATGGAAAAGATATTGAAAACCCTTCCGCTTTCGGTGTGGTGGTTACTGGCAAACAAAATCTTTTCACCGGAGGGGTGGAAAAAGGGAGCCCAATTGGCTTTGCCCAGATTGGTGATCTGTTTGAGGTTGTTGCCATCCACATCGCAGACGAAAATTTCCAGGTTGGTAGGCTGAACCAGCCCCTGATCCAGCAAAGAGGTATAAGTTACCACCTCTTCAGGAGTCTTAGGCCTGGATGCTCGGAATACAATTTTTTTGCTGTCAGGAGAGAAAAATGCACCTCCGTCGTAGCCCAATCCGTTCGTGATTTGTTTGACGTCTGAACCATCAATGTTCATCGTGTAAAGCTCAAGATCGCCCGAGCGGGTGGAAGTAAAGACAATCTTTTGCCCATCCGGCGAAACAGTGGCTTCTGCATCGTACCCGGGGTTGTCTGTTAATTGCTTTATAATGTTGCCATTTAGGTCAGCCACAAAAATATCGAAGCTTTCGAAAATAGGCCAAACGTACTTGCCATCCGCTGTGCGTGGAGATTCAGGACAGGCATCACTTGCCAAATGCGTGGAAGCAAA
This sequence comes from Saprospiraceae bacterium, assembly GCA_030729925.1. GTDB lineage: Bacteria > Bacteroidota > Bacteroidia > Chitinophagales > Saprospiraceae > JALQTV01. The sequence goes on along the minus strand of JANQWK010000060.1, from coordinate 46,590 downwards.
GACAACCGTAGTGTCGCCGGGTAGAAAGTAAGAACAAGTGGTTCTGCCTTTTCCATTGCTGATCATCGCAGGGCGTTCTTCAGATCCGTTGACCGACATATAAAATATTTGGTCGCAGGGAACTCCCCAGTCGGGATTAGTAGCCTGGAAAACAAGTTGCTGGCCACTGAAACTAAAGTACGCCTCAGCGTTGTCTCCGCCAAAGGTGAGTTGCTGAATATTGGCCAGATGGATTTCTTCTGCTTTGCGGAGGGTATCCTGTGCCATTTCAGAAGTCGTTTCCTCTCCTTGAGGATTTGAATTGCCGCAAGCGGAAAATCCGCCCAGCATTAGGGTAAGTAAGGTAACAATCAATAAATCTTTCATGCCTGTTTTTTTGTTGCCGCAAAGATAAACCCATTGATCAAAAATGAAGTGAGGTAAGTATCATTTGATTGTCATGTTTTTGTTTTTTAGGGGATAGACCTGAATTTTACGTATTTTCGCAACAATTTGCCATGGAAAAAATAACCTTTAAAGATTTAGGCTGTATTTCTTACCGGGATGCCTGGGATCTTCAACAGTCGTTGATGGACGGCTTGATTCGGGACAAGCTGGAGCTTAGGCAACTGGCTAAAGCAGGCACATTGCCGGAAATGACGCCGGTTCGCAACCATCAGTTGCTGTTTTGTGAGCATCGTCCGGTATTTACGCTTGGAAAGAGCGGTTCGGCAGATCACTTGCTGATGAGTGCGCCTGCGCTGGAAGAACTTGGTTTTGAGTTTTTTAAGATCAATCGTGGCGGTGATATTACTTACCACGGACCGGGTCAGTTGGTGGCTTACCCTATTTTTGACCTGGATGGTTTCTTTTCGGATGTGCATCGGTATGTACGCTACCTGGAGGAGGTAGTGATTCGCACCCTGAGTACTTATGGTCTGGCCGGTGTGCGATCCGATGGCTTTACCGGGGTATGGCTGGAGCCGGATGGAAATCGCCCCATGCGAAAGATTTGTGCGATTGGGGTGCACTTGAGCCGCTGGGTTACCATGCATGGGTTTGCTTTCAACGTCAATACCAACTTGATGCACTTCGATTACATTGTACCGTGTGGCATAGCTGATCCGAACAAAACGGTGACCTCTTTGCAAGCTGAATTGGGGCACGAGGTGGCAATGGATGAGGTTAAAGCAGAAGTTAAGCGGCATTTCCAGGAAGTTTTTGGCTTTGCCTGGGCAGAAGCGGCTCAAAACAGTTGAATAAATGAAAAAGGATATTCCGATAAAAAAGGTGGAAGACCTTGTGGTTGCGGTTGTGCCACGCCCTGATGAAAAAGAATTTTGGGATGTTTTTCTGATTAACCTGAAAGAGGTGCCTATTCGGTTTGTACTGGTAAGTGCAAGGGGATACGGAGAACTGGAAGGGGAGTCCCGTAAAACGACAACACTCAGACATTTTTTTGAAGAAATTGGCCCCATGCAGGTGGTTCAGGTGGAGCCTATTCACATTGAATTGTTTGACTTGACCCATGAGTTTTGGGTCAGTTTTTTGTTTGAACAGTACCTCTACGACAAAAAGTATGTGTTTGTCCACGGAACGATGCACGAAGATTATTTTACCCCAATCCCTTTCCTGCAACGCAGGGGAGTGATGATTCGTTGATAAAAAATGTCCCTAAAAAATGAGTGAGACCCTTCACCCCAAACGCGTAAGCGATTCCCGTTCGGTGATGACCGAGATGGTGATGCCCAATGATACCAACCCCATGGGCAATCTGATGGGGGGCAACCTGCTTCGATGGATGGATATCGTGAGCGGTATCTGTGCAGGAAAACATTGCGAAGCACATGTAGTGACAGCTTCAGTTGACCACGTTTCTTTTCAAAAGCCCATTAAAGTAGGGGAGATCGTTACACTCGAGGCTACGGTTACCCGCGCGTTCAACAGTTCTGTAGAGGTATATGTCGAGGTGTTCGCAGCCGATATCAAAGGAAAGAATCCCAGGAGATGCAACCATGCCTATTATACTTTCGTAGGGATTAACGAGACTACGGGCAAGCCCATTCCGATACCGGATGTCATTCCGCTTACCGAAATAGAACAAACCCGGTATGAGTCTGCGCCACGTCGGCGGGAGGTGAGACTGATTCTGAGTGGTCGCATGAAAGCCGAAAATGCCAAGTATCTTAAAAGCTTTTTCGGCTCCATGCCGGATTAAACCTTAGCGGCCACTTCGATCTACGACTGTCGCACTGGCCTGCTGGGTACTCATCAGCAGGATGTCCTGTACGTTTACATGTGGAGGCCGATTGACCATGTATAAGATGGCATCGGCTACATCCTGAGCACTAAGTGGCTTAAAATCTTCGTATATTTTTGCCCGTTCGGCGTTGCCGTCGAACCTGACTAAGGCAAATTCTGTTTCTTCTACATGTCCGGGAGCCACCTGACTAACCCTGATGCCGTATTTGTGTAAGTCGAGCCGCATGGTTTTGGTGAGCGCCTCAACAGCAAACTTTGTAGCACAGTAAACATTGCCGTTGGGGTAAGCGTCTTTGCCTGCAGTCGAACTCACATTGACGATGTGTCCGGTTTTGCGCGCGACCATTTGTGGGGTAACCAATCGGGTAATGTACAGCAACCCTTTTAGGTTGGTATCAATCATTTCTTCCCAATGCCGAAGCTCTCCCTCATGGATGGGAGCCAGACCCTTTGCTTTACCTGCGTTATTGACCAGTACATCTACGGATTTCCACTCCTCCGGCAAGGCTTCCCAGGCCTGGGCAACCGATGCATACTGTGTGATATCAAAAGGCATCAGGATGATATCAGCCTGGTGAGCGGCTTCAAGCTCCGCTTTCAAAGCTGCTAGTTTATCGCCCCTTCTGGCATTCAGGATAAGTCGGTAGCCTTCAGCGGCAAAAGCGTTGGCGGTAGCTTTGCCAATTCCCGAACTGGCACCTGTGATCAATACAATCTTTGCATGGTTGACTTCCTTGCTTTGCGCTTGTTTTTGCTTCTCTTCAAGCAGGGACTGCAATTGGTGAATATTATCTATCAAGGCCTTGATGGCTTCCTGTTCGGACATGGGTGCAACTTTTGGTGTAGGAATAATGGTAGGACTTTCCACGGGCGGCTCCTGGATTGGTTCTGGTTCTGGTAGCGCAAAAAAGATATCCCATTCAGACGTTGCCAGTTCCGGTTTGAATTGGACAGCTTGTTGATAAGCCTCCCAAGCTGCTTCGTGGGCATGCTGATGTTTTAGCAAATGTGCCAGTTCGAGATAGCTGGGGGCATGATCGGGTTGAAGATCCAAAACTTGTCGGAACAAAGCTTCTGCATTTTCTGTGTACCCTTCAAGATTAGCTATCATACGCGCATACCGGAAAAGTTTTTCGGCGTTATCAGTATGCTGCTCTGCTCCCTCGAGCAGGTGCCTGGCGGCTTCATCTGCCTGATCTTCAAAGTGGTTCAGCATGATATTAGCCAACTTGTAATGTACTTCGGGATGTTGAGGGTTCAGTTCCAGCACCCGCTGGAAAAAGCCTTTGGCATCAGAAAACCGTTGTTGCTGTTCGGCCAATCTACCGGAAAGCATGAGCGCCTCTTCTTTGGAAGGATTGACCTCCAGTACGAGCTTCAATTGATCAACGGCTTCATCCAAGTGCTGGTCATTATGAGCCAGCATCATGGCGTAATGATAACGCAGGTCATTGTCTCCCGGATTGAGTTCTACAACCTGTCCGATAATGGAAATTCCTTCCTCAAACCTGCCCTCATCAAAGGCTTTAATACCTTGTTTAATCAGTTGCTGAGAGTCCTGCCCCATCGCATCGTTTTGCTCCATATCGCTTGGTTCCAAATCAACTGGTTCGGCGATGAGGGTAAGGTCGTTTTCGGCTGCTTCTGGATGGATATGCGGCGTATCCATAGCAAGACCGGTTTCCGGGGGGGCAGATTCTGCAAGGGTGAGATCTGCTTCTGCTTCCACCGGCATTTCGACAGGAGGGCTTTCCTGGAACTTTTGCCATGCCTCTTGGTCGTCCAGGAACACAAAAAAAGCCTGGAAGTCATTGGCGGTAAATTCATCCAAAGTGAGGGGGGCACTGCTGCGCAGGAGGCGCAAAAACTCCCCTGCATCATTGGCAATTTCTCGTATTCTTCTGAAATATTCCTGAAAATCTTCCATGTCACTTCCCGAAACGCTGCTTTTGGTGTTCCGAATTTCCAGGGTTTGGTCGTGCCAGAAGGTAATGTATCGGATCATGTCACCAATCCGGTCAATTACGGTGGGCACTGCATAAGTTTCCCCGGTCTCCGGATCGGAAGCTTTGCCTTCGGTAAAAATATAGGTTATTTTTCGGGAGGCATCATTGGCTAAAGGCAACATGCCTTCGAGGCAATTGGCCGATTTCAGGAAGTTGTCGCTAATCAACATTAGGGTGGGTAAGTTCGTAGCACCAAGCTGTTCAGCCAGTGTATGCTCCAACTCATTGCCAGCTGCCCGCATTTGTTTGAGGGTGTAGCCGGAGCCTGCCAGTGTACGGGACAGAGAATCAGCTATATCGCTGTTTGCCTCATGGCAGGCTAAAATTACTTCATTCGGATTCATGTTGGACGGTAAACTGGTTAATAATGGGATTAGCAGCTAAGATATAAGAAAGTTCAGGGTTCTGCAATGAGGTCACGGAGCATCTGGTCAAATTCTCGGGTAAAGCTTTCATAAGTACTGGTTGCAGGACCCGAAAAACCGGTATGAATGCGTCGTATGGCTCCTTTTTTGTCCATAATGATCAAGGTGGGGAAGGCTACCACTGTGTTGAGCATGGGTAAAACTTCCGAAGCATCGTTTTTGTCTTCATTTCCGGCCAGCAGGATGGGGTAGTCCATTTGGAATTTTTCCCGGTAAATATTAATAGCTCGGATGGCTTTTTCCTTTTCCCGCTGTCGCTCAAAAGCCAATGCGACTACTTCGAATTCAAGTTCGGGGTTTTTTTGGATATAATCCACCAAAAAAGTAGTTTCATCGCGACAATTAGGACACCAGGTTCCCATCAGCTGCACCAAAGTCACTTTTCCGCGGAAGCGCTCGTCTTCCAAAGAGACTACCTGACCGTTTGCATCTTCAAAAGAAAAAGCGAATTTGTCGTAACCCGGCTTGAGAAAAGTCAGGCTATCAGGGTGACGCAATTCGAAGTTTTCATTTTTTTTGCCAGTCCAAAGGGTCTGGTAATGAATACCCGCTGCGTAAGATCCTATGAGACTGCCGTCTTCCTGTATTTTGCCTTCAAACAGATAGGCATGACTGCCGTCGAAACAGGAAAGATAGATTTTATTGGCTTGTACAGTGCCCTCCAGGTATCGGTAATCGCCGGTTTCTGTAAGGAAAGTCCCTGTCAGTTCATTGCCGTCCTGCTGAAACTCTGCTATTCCCTTGAAAGGATGGTCGGTTTCTACTTCAAAGTCAACTTCCCATTTTCCGCTAATATCCGCCACCGGTGGTTTTTTGAGGGTGGTAAATCGGTGGTTTTGCCCGTGCCGGGCTAAAAAAGGGACTACATACGGAGCGCCGTTTTCCATAGTCCGGTTGCGAACGACCCATTCTCCCTCGATCAGGTTCTCCTCTACGAATGCCTGGATATGGCTGTCAAATATTGGAAAATTGATATAAATGGTATCTCGGGCTAGCTGCAAGTCCCTTCCCAAATGGATGTCCTCAACTTTGATCCGCTCAGGTCCGTTGATGATTTCGAGGTGGAAGGTACTATCGTCGGTATAGATGACCTCAAATACGAAGGGCAACTCCCCCTTGGTGACTTCCTCAAACTCCCAGTTGAGTTTTTCAGGCAGGGGTTTCCCTTTGGGGTTATGGGTGATAAACTGTTCTTCCAATTCCAGCGTAGCCCGCCAAGAACCCGGAGCCAGCCCGGTGAAGGTGTTGTCAATTTTAAAGCAGCTGGTGGCTGCCATAGCCAGTGCGATCAGCAAAAAAACAGGTAGTCCAGGTGATTTCATGTTGTTTTCTTTTCTCCAACAAATTGATCTTCTTTGTGTTTAAAAAGGACGTTGAAGGAGGTTAGGCTGCCATAAATGCGTGTAATATATTGCTGCAAGTTGACTTTTTCTTCATCTTCCAGGTTGCTGCTATTGATGCGTTGTTCCATTACCCGCAGGCGATCTCGAACCATCACTATCTTGTGAAAGAAGGTCTCCATGGGGATTTCTTTGGCCTGGTATTCATCCGACCCCGGGCGGAGTACGAGGACTCCACCGATCCATTTGTCGCCCAGTGGGGTAACCTCACTAAAATCACTGTAATACCGCAGGATGCGGATCAGGGATTTTTCCATGTCAGAGAAGGTCACTGCTTCCTGCGCAGGGACAGCTTCTATGATTTCCCATTTGTCATAATCCCTTCCAACGCTCTTTATGCCATACAGCATAAAAGAAACATCATACGCAGCAGGGTGTAGGGCAATAACCACGCCGTCCCCAAAGGCCGGGTGCCTTACACGGGAACCCGGACCCAAAGATAGCTTGTCTTCCATATCGGTTGTTCAGGTTAAATTTTTAGTTCAGGATCATAGCTGAGTTCACCCTCGGTTTGGGCAATAAGGGTCGAAACCGTCGCGTCTCCAGTAACGTTGACCACGGTGCGAAACATGTCCAGAATGCGATCCACAGGAAATATGATGGCAATCCAGGCTGGATTCAGGCCCACAGATTGTAATACCACAATGAGCATGACCAATCCGGCACTGGGTACTGCTGCCGATCCTATGGATGCCAGCGTAGCCGTCAGGACGATGGTCAGCTGCTGGTCAAAGGTCAAGTCAACAAGGTGCATCTGCGCCAGGAAAACTACCGCTACAGCCTGGTACAAACTGGTTCCGTCCATATTGACGGTGGCGCCTATCGGCAAAACGAAGTTGGTGACATTTTTGGAAACCCCCAGATTGTCGCGAACACATTCCATGGTGACCGGTAGTGTGGCCGCACTGGAACTGGTAGAAAAGGCTAAAAATTGTGCGGGACTGAACCGTTTGAAGAATTCCAAATAACCAATTTTGCGCACCATGAAAAGCAAAATGGCCGGGTAAACGACAAATATCATGATCAATAATCCGAGTAACACGGTTACGGAGTAGGAGAGGAGTCCTTTGAATATTTCCAACACTTCCCCCGGGGTATTGGCCATCTTGGCAATGACTCCAGCCATGAGCGCAAAGACAAAAAAAGGCGCCGCATTCATGATGAGCTCTACCATTTTGAGGAATACTTCATTGGCGCCATTGATGACCGCCAGCACAGGTTGGGTGGTCTCGCGGGGCAATAAAATCATGACTATTCCAAAGAAGATCCCAAAAAAGATGACTTGCAGCATTTTTCCCCCATCGCTAAGGGCTGCAAAAATATTATCCGGTACAAAATCGACGATAAACTGCAGTGGAGTGGTAGATTTCAAATCCTGAGCAGCCTCCATCCGCGATTCAACAGTCTGGTTGCCCGCTTCCCTGTCCAGTTCCGTGGCAGCATCATCCAAATAGCCAGCGTATTGGGGATCAGCCGAATAATTAACGCCGTCCAACAGTTCTACACCTGTGGTTTGTTTTACCCAAACCTCATACTTTATCCTGTTCTTGATGCGCTGCTCCTCCGCTACATATTCCCCCGGCTTGAATACATTAACCAAGAGCAGACCCACACTTACCGCAAAAACCGTCGTAATTAGATAAGCACCAAGGGTTTTTGCGCCCATACGCCCCAGCTTGGAAGGATCCGGCAGACTTGCGACTCCCGAAATGATCGAAAACAAGACTAAAGGTATGGCGATGAACTTAAGCAAGCGGATAAATATGGTTCCAAAGGGATCTATCCAATTAATGGTAAAGCTGTTCCAGCCAAAATTGCTCGAAATCAACGAATATATAATTCCCAGGATCAACCCGATGATGATCTTCCAGTGTAAGGGGATTTTCTTTGTCATGTTGGTTTGTCTATTTAATTGCTCAAGGCACAAAATAGAGAAAATTCATAAAAATTTGCCGGCAGGGCATAGATTTTGGCATGCATGGCTTTTCTTTGAAAGCAGATAATTAGTTTTCCGATTATAATCCCTAATTTTAAATTTGAGCTTTGTTTGTGTATTTTTGAGGCCACAAAAAGTTAAACTAATTGTATGGGTTGGTTCAAACGATTGAAAGACGGGATTCAAACTGCTACCAGAAATAAGAAAGAAGCGCCCGAAGGCCTTTGGTACAAGTGTGAAAAGTGCAAACAGACGAGTACCCGCAAAGAATTAAAAGAGAATTTTCATAAGTGCCCCAAGTGTAATTATCACGTTCGTATCGGATCAGCAGAGTACTTCGAGATCATCTTCGATGGTCAGTACGAGGTGCTTTTCGATGATCTTATTGCAATGGATGCGCTGGATTTTTCAGACCTCAAACCTTATTCCCAGCGCTTGATCGAAGCGAAAACGAAAACAGATCTCAATGATGCTATGGCAGTGGGCGTGGGAAAGGTGCATCGCAAGCCTTTGGTGATTGCTGCCATGGACTTTCAGTTTATTGGTGGTTCCATGGGAACCGTCGTGGGCGAGAAGATTTCCCGCGCGATAGATCATTGTCTGCAGCACCGCATCCCTTTACTGATTATTTCCCGCTCCGGGGGAGCCCGCATGATGGAGTCGGCATATTCCTTGATGCAAATGGCCAAGACTTCGGCCAAATTGTCTCTGATGGCGAAAGCCGGCATTCCATATATTTCCCTGATGACGGATCCTACCACGGGTGGGGTTACTGCTTCCTTCGCTATGCTGGGCGATCTTAATATTGCAGAACCCGAAGCGCTTATTGGTTTTGCAGGTCCTCGGGTGATCAAGGAGACGATCAAGCGGGACTTGCCCGATGGATTCCAAACGTCCGAATTTTTGCTGGAACACGGCTTCCTCGATTTTATTGTGGATCGAAAGGATCTGAAAGAACGCCTGGGCGATCTGCTGGGCTTTTTTCACCTGAGCTGATCAGCTTAAGTATAGGCATTTGGTAATTTTGCGTAACTTGATGGTTCACCAAAACCAACCAAGCTATGAGGTATGTAATGCTGTTTTTTTTCCCCGTTTTACTGGGATTGTTTTCGTGCAACGCACCCGCAAAAGACCCCGATCCACAGCCGGAGCCTCCCGTAACAGCAGCAGTTGCTTCCGAGCCTTCTGCCGACGCGCGCTTAGCTGAACTGGGCATAGAATTGCCCAATGCATCCAACCCGGTGGCCAATTATGTGAATGTCGTCCGAACAGGTAATCTGCTTTTCTTGGCCGGGAAAGGGCCACAAAAGCCCGATGGAACTTATATTACCGGAAAAGTTGGATCAGAGCGAACGATTGAGGAAGGGTATGAGGCAGCCAGACTTACTGCGATCAATCAGTTGGCCGTGCTTAAGGCTGAATTGGGTAGCCTCGATAAGGTGAAAAGAATCGTTAAGGTATTGGGGATGGTTAATGCTGTAGATGATTTCACCAATCAGCCCGAGGTGATCAACGGCTTTTCTGATTTGATGGTGGAGGTGTTTGGTGACCGCGGCAAACACGCTCGGAGCGCCGTAGGTATGGGGAGCCTGCCCAGAGGAATTACGGTAGAAGTCGAACTTATTGTAGAGATTGAGGAATAAGCGCTTTTTTTCACGACGAAAACCAACTTAAACCATGAAGAATTTTTTATGCCTGGCCTTGCTTAGCGCATTGGCCTTTTCCCCTTTATGGGGTCAGCAAAGTACTACCCTCCAAGTGAAGGGGCTGGAACAGGAGGTGGAAATTATCGTAGATGAGTGGGGAATTCCTCATATCTATGCGCAAACTGAGGCCGATTTGTTTTTTGCCCAAGGCTATTATGCTGCTAAAGACCGTTTGTTTCAGTTTGAGGTGTGGCGTCGCCAGGCGACCGGTACGGTTGCGGAAATAATGGGACCCCGCGAATTGAAACGGGATATCGGCACCCGTTTGTTCCGATACCGGGGCGACTTGGAACAGGATTTTAACCGATACCACCCCCGAGGTTCCCTGATCATCCATGCTTTTGTGAATGGCGTGAATGCAGCCGTAGAGGAGGCTTTGCAAAATCCAGATGACTTGCCCACCGAGTTCAAATTGCTCGGCATGCTTCCGGGTAAATGGACACCGGATGTGGTGATTTCCCGACATCAGGGACTGTTGGGTAATATTCGGGACGAACTGGATGTGGCCAAAGCTGTGTTACTGGCAGGGGAGGAAAAAGTGCGCGAGCTGTCTTTTTTTCACCCCCGGCAACCAGATTTGAGCCTGGATCCCGCTATTGATCCCGCGATTTTCCAAGAGGATATCCTGGAGCTGTACTCCGCCTTTCGAAGACCTATCCGCTTTCAACCCGATGATATTGTGCTCTCACAGTTAAAAAACTCCGATGTGAAGGCTTTTGAGTCGCTTGCACAGGCCGATGAGGAGCGCTACAACCTGGCGCAGAAAGAGGATATTTCTACCATCGGGAGCAACAACTGGATTGTGTCGGGACAATTGACGCAGAGTGGTTATCCCATCATGGCTAATGATCCGCACAGGGCAGTAGCCGCACCTTCCCTTCGTTACATGGCCCACCTCGTCGGCCCGGGATGGAACGTAATCGGTGGGGGTGAACCCACGATTCCGGGTATTTCTATCGGCCATAACGAATATGGAGCCTGGGGACTGACGATCTTTTCTACCGATGCAGAGGACTTGTATATCTATAAACTAAATCCAAAGAATCCCGATCAATATTGGTATCAGGGGGCCTGGGAAACCATGCGCGTGATCCGCGAAACCATTAAAGTAAAGGGACAAAAAGATGAAGTGGTGGAGCTGAAATATACCCGCCACGGTCCCGTATTGTTTGTGAGCGACGATAAAACACAGGCAGCAGCCATGCGTTGCGGGTGGTTGGAACCAGGGGGCGCACCTTACATGGCAAGCTTGCGCATGGATCAGGCCAAAACTTGGGAAGAGTTTCGGGAGGCTTGCACCTATAGCAATATCCCCGGTGAAAACATGATCTGGGCAGATAAAGAGGGCAATATTGGTTGGCAGTCCGTGGGTATTGCCCCAATCAGAAGGAATTTTAGTGGCATGGTGCCCGTGCCAGGGGATGGCCGATACGAATGGGACGGGTATTTGCCGATGAAAGCGAAACCGCATACCTATAATCCCGCATCTGGCTTTTTTGCGACAGCTAATGAAAATGTTACCCCCAACGATTACTTGTACATGGATGCGATTGGTTACAATTGGTCGGATCCCTTCCGCTCTGACCGCATCGCCGAGTTCCTGTCAAGCGGTCGCAAAAATACGCTGATGGATATGGCGCGCTTGCAAACCAGCTACCTGTCTCTACCCGCACGGCTATTGTCGCCCATGCTGGAAAATGTTCAAACAGAAGATCCTACACTCCAACAGATGATCCATCATTTGCTGGATTGGGACTACGAACTGAAAAAGAATTCCATCGCCGCAGGTATCTATAACGAATGGGAGCGCGCTCTTCGCGACAGGATGACCGAGCTCATGGTTCCCGAAGCGATTCGACCCTTTATCAGCCTGCAAATGACCCTCGTGGTGAATTGGCTAACCCTTCCCGATCGCAGGTTCGGCGAAGATCCTATCGCAGGAAGGAATGCGTTTTTGCTGGAGGCGCTCAAAACTGCAAAGGAACGGCTGATGCTAAAGTTGGGTACGGATATGGGCAAATGGCAGTATGGCCAACCCGGATATAAAGTAGTGGGGATGAAACATCCGCTGAGCAACGCCGTGAAACCTGATATTCGGGAAAAATTGGATATCGCACCCGTACCTCGGGGCGGCAATAGTCTGACTGTCAACAATACCGGTGGTGGTGATGTGCAAACCCACGGAGCTACCTTCAAGCTGATTGTGGATACAGGCGATTGGGATATGAGCTTGGGTACCAATTCACCCGGACAAGCCGGAAATCCCGACGATCCGCATTACCGAAATCTCTTCCCCATTTGGGCAAGCGATCAGTATTTCCCCGTTTTTTATTCCAAATCAAAGATCCAGTCAGTGGCTGATGAAGTGATGATCCTTAAACCTGTAAAACAATAATTGCAAATGATGTGGACCAAATTGTTCCGTAAGACGTTTTCCGTAATTTTGATGGCCTTTCTTGCTGCTCCTTGGCTGCATGCGCAAGCATGGCCGTCCCCGGTTGATCCCCGGATCAGCGCAATCGCAGAAAGTCCTTCACCGGAGCGCCTGGAGGCAGATATCCGGATGCTTGCAGGCTTCGGAACCCGCAATACTTTTTCGGATACCCTTTCGGATACTCGCGGTATTGGCGCTGCTCGGAGGTGGATCAAGGCCGAGTTTGATAAGATTTCGGCAGCCTGCGGCGGTTGTCTGGAGGTGTATTACCAACGAAATTTGGTGAAAGCAGCAGATAATAATCGCATCCCACAAGATACCTGGGTGGTAAATGTGGTTGCGATTCAACGCGGTACCCAGTTTCCCAACCGCTACGTGATCATGTCCGGTGATATTGATTCAAGAGCTTCCAATACCATGGACGGCGAATCAGATGCCCCGGGGGCAAATGATAATGCTTCAGGTATGGCAGGGGCTATCGAGGCTGCCCGGGTACTGAGTCAATATAAGTTTCCAAGTTCTATTGTATATGCCGGTCTATCCGGAGAAGAACAGGGGTTGCACGGCGGCAGATACATGGCCGAGGTGGCAGTGGCCGAAGGCTGGGATATCGTTGGGGTTCTGAACAACGATATGATCGGCAATATTGAGGGAATTGATGGAGTGATTGACAATACCACTTTCCGGGTATTTTCTGAACCGACGCCCGTTACCGAAACCGAGCAGCAGCGAAGTAGCCGCCGCTTTTATGGGGGAGAGGTGGATGGCGTGTCGCGACAACTGGCCAGGTATGTTCATAAAATGACCGACCTGTACATGACCAATATGCGCGCCCTGATGATTTACCGATTGGATCGCTTCGGCCGAGGAGGACACCACCGTCCCTTCAACGATTTTGGCTTCGCAGGAGTGCGCATTATGGAAACCCACGAACATTACGATCGCCAACACCAAAACATCCGGGAGGAAAATGGCATCAAGTACGGGGATGTGATCGAAGGGGTGAACTTCGAGTATGCAGCCAAACTGACTGCCGTCAATGCAATTACCCTGGCAGGATTGGCCTCGGCACCCGCCGCTCCGAAAAATGTAAAAATCGGAGGAGCGGTACAGCCTTCTACCCGCTTACAATGGGATGCGGTAGAGGATCCCAATCTGATAGCTTATAAAGTGTATTGGCGTGATACGACTTCCCCGCAATGGGAAAAATTCCGATACGTAGATAAAAATACTACCGATGTTACCCTGGAAAATATCGTCATTGACAATTATTTGTTTGGTGTGGCAGCGGTTGGACGAGATGGCAACGAAAGCTTGGTAGTGTTTCCGGGCGGATTAATCAGACGCAATTAATTATTATGGACATGGAACATACTTTTGGACATTCTGGAGATCTTCCGGTGAAAGAGTTGCTCCCCGGTTTTTTCGGGCGCATGGTGCATACCGACAAACTTACAGTGGCTTATTTTGATATTCTGGCCAATAGTGTATTGCCGGAACACCACCATCCCCACGAGCAAGTCACCAATGTGCTTTCCGGAGCTTTGCAAATGACTGTCAACGGCGAGACGAAAGTCTGCCGGGCTGGCGATTACGTGGTCATTCCTTCCGGAGTGCCCCATTCTGCAGTGGCTTTGGAAGATTGTCGGGTAATGGATGTGTTTCAGCCCGCGAGGGACGATTACCGATAGCTTATTTGTCCAGGACAACCACGAGACCTTCCTGTAAGGGATCGAGGTTGTCCTGCAATATTTCAAAGAAGGTAGCTCCGTATTTAAGGTAATATGGCAACAAGTTGTCGTGCCGCTCCTGTAAACCATTGTCCGGAAAGAGTTTTTCCTTAAGGCTGCGGATCTGGTTGATGGCCGTTTCAAATTTTTTCTTCTCCGCCCGCATCAATTTTCCTTCGAGTTGTTCAAAACTGTTGATGAGCTTGGTGCGCTCACCCAGGATTGATTTTTCCAGGGTGGGATCAATTTCTAATCCTTTTGCCAAGACCTGGTCGAAAATACTACTCATGGTATCCTTTTCCTGACTCAGATCCAGCTCGCTGCCTGAGTTTTTTTCCACATAAGATTTGATCAGCTCTTCTGTGTCGCCCAAAATATCGAGCGTACTCAATCCGAGCTTTTCCATGCGCTGAGTGGTACTTTTATCGAGCCAGAGTACGGAATTTCTACGAACGAGCATGGGGAAGTTGATGCCAAAGTGTTCGAATTGACGCTTGCGCTCCAACCAGTAGGCAATTTCTCCTCCGCCACCAATATAGGCAAGGTTGGGAAGGATATACTCCTGGTACAAAGGGCGGAGGACCACATTTGGACTGAAATGTTCCGGATGTTGGTAGAGTTCCTCGCGCAATTGAGCAGCAGTAAATTGAATGTCGGTCTGGTGAACGCGGAAGGTTTCCCCCTCGGGAATAATGCGCTCCCGCAGCTGTTCCTTGAGATAAAAAAGGTTGATTTCGCGCACATAAGCCTGCCCTGAAAAACCTGCAGCCTGCAGTTCCTGCTGGGTGGCTTCCACCAAAGCCCGGGAAGATTGCTGGAACAATTCTGCTTCCATAATCGGGATAAAGCGTCGCTTTAGCTCCGGATGGTTCATGTTGAGTACGATGAGGCCTTTGTCTGCAAAAAGGCTGTCCACCAGTTCGATGGTCGCCTGGGAATAGATTTCGTGACGGGTATAGGCAGTTTTAATGCGTTCAAACAGGACTTGTGAAGATTCCCCGTCGCCCAGGATTTCCTGAAGTGCCTCCAGAACGGGTTGAAGGGATTTTGTGTGCATCATCCCGACAGCTCCGCTTTCGCTGTTTTCCCATACCAGTTTTTTACCAAACAAATGGGCATGGTTGACCTCCTCAAAGTCGTGGTCTTCCCCTCCACTTACAAATACAGGCACAAAGCGATAATCGGGGTAGCGATTTTGGAGACTTTTGGCCAAATTGATCGTGGAGATGATCTTGTAAATATAATATAGCGGTCCGGTTAGCAGACTGGGCTGGTGAGCGGTGACCAGCGTGAAAGTATGCTCAGAAGCCAAAGCCCTAATATTTTCCCGAACGGCATCCTTCGTAGGGATCGTGGCGTATTGCGATTCGAGTACCCGCACCAGCAGATCCCGGTCTGTCGAAGCTTGCTGTTTGTCGCGGATTACATCCGCAAAACTTTCCAGGCTAACATCGTACTTAAAAAAGGGGCGAAGTGCTGGATGACCTGTGGCGTAAGCAACATCTTTGCCGGAAAACTGGGGGACCTGTTGAAAGGGAATACATTGAACCTCCATGTGGAAAATCGCTTTGGTTAGGCATTAAATCAAATAGAATGCAATTTTAGCACACCCGGTTTAAAAAACAGCATGCTAATCGCAAAAAGGTGCCAAATTTCTTTAGCGGTTCATGGTCAGACTTCCCAGTCGAATGGTGATGGATATACTCGGGTAAATCTCTTTTGCCGGTTTGTAAGTAGCTTTTCGGGTACCTTCACTGCCTTCGGCAAAAACGAAAGGCAGGTCACTGGGTAGGTTGAGTTGCGCATTGGTGGCATTGATCTGGTAACCAAACAGCCGACTGTCCATTTTTTCCAAAAAGATATCTGATTTTTCTGCAGTAATGTTGAGGTCGAGCAAGCCTTCCAGCTCACTTAGAAAGATTTTTCCATAGTAAGTGTCCAGGTCTAAATTGCCCGATACATGGCTCAACCTGAGATCAGACCTGCGCGACTCAATGCTCAGATTGCCTTCCAGGTGCCGGCCTTCGAGATCCCCAAATCGGGTAGATACTTCGAGTTCTCCCCGAATATTATCCAGCCCCAGTCGGGTGAATTGAGAAAAAATGCGAAGACTACTGGCCAGATCCTGGAAGGTAGCAATTCCATAGATGTTTTTTACATAGACCGGACACTGCGCGGGAACCCGGATAAAATACTTGACATGCAATTGAGCGTTCTGTGCCGGATCGGGGTTTTCTGACAGGTAATTGCGGATATAAATCCGGTTGTCCACCCGCTCGATTTTGTATTGGATATGCGATAGTGCTTTTTCCGCTATCGTCTTATCCGGGTGCCTGGAAATCATTTCAATCTGAATGCCAACCTCTTGCTTGTCCCATGCCTCAACCCGAATTTCCGCTTTTTCCCCCTCCAGATTGAGTTCGTACCCCGCTCGGTAAGGATAGGAAGTTTCAATCTTTTTGCTCACCAACTGCACTTGTTGTCCCTGGAGCGAAACCCCATCCAAAACAGCCAGTAGCAACACCAGCCCCCGGCAAAGGGATAAGAAAGTCATCCTTGTGTCCATAATTAGCAACTTAAGCACTTAATTAAAATAAAACAGCCGCATACTCAATTCTTTAACCAGGTCACTTCGCTGAAACTCTACGCTTTTTAATTGGTATTCCAAAGAGGGATCCGCGCCATATTGGCCAATCAAGGATCGCAGTAGCTCATTGGCTGATTTCAGTTCTGAATATTCTTCCCTCAACTGCGCAATCTCCGGATCATCCCCTAAAAAAGCGGTTTGATCGAAATTGGCCAGTAAGTTTTCGATCAATACTTCATCCTCGGGAAGTTGTGGATCTGCTGTTACAGGAATCTGCATGTATTCTGTCCCATAACTTAGGGTAACCTGTTGATAGGGTTCTCTGTTTCCCAACAATATGCCCAGGGTTACCAAAAGCGCAATAGTCGCTGCGGCAGAGAGTCCCTGATAGACCAACCGAGTCCTTCGCACAAGCTGAAGCCGCCGATATACCCCCTGCCAGGATTCCGCTGGCGCTTGGTATTCCGGCAACTGTTGCAAGGCTTCCCTCAATAGCTGGTCAGACGAAAGCCGGCCGCTTATCCCATCCCAGGCCGCAGCAGGAGCATCATAGATAGGAAGCTGCTTAAGGCCTTCTTGCAAGGTTTTGTTGTTTAGTTCCTTCATAACCAAAGGTTTATTTTTTTACTTTTCCATAGTTTCCAAATACTCCTTCAACTTTTTCCGGGCATGAAAAAGCTGTGATTTCGTTGTGCCTACAGAAATATTCAACAATTCAGCGACTTCTTTGTGCGAAAAACCTTCGACTTCGATGAGCACAAACACGGTTCGGTAGCCGGATGGAAGGCCTTGAATGGCTTTTTCGAGGTACTCGACATCTAAAGCATGTCCCCAGTCCACAATGTGGTGGTTGATGTCATCGGGTAGGGGACTGAACTGGATTTGTTTTTTGATCAGGCCCAGGGTGGTGCGGGTAACGATGGTTTTGATCCAGGCGCCGAGGGTTGACTCTCTTCGAAACTGGTGCAAGGAGCGAAATATTTTCACGAAGGCTTCTTGCAAGGCATCATTGGCCAATTCAAAGTCATTGGTCATGCGATAAGCCAGGGTAAACATGGCAGCGCTATACCTGTCGTACAGCATTTTTTGCGCCAGCCTGTCCTGAGCCAGGCAGGCATCAATCAGTTCTGATTCTGTCATACGGGTTGCTGTGGTCATAGTTTGCCCTGACTTAATACCTGAAGGAGGGGGATAGACAGTATGGGGTTGTATGCTTTGCCGGAAATTTATTTGCCGAGCAGGAAGCTGACAGAAAAGAGCCAGCGAGAGGGACGCTCATCGAAGCTGTAAGAATTTCCCTTAAAGTTGATATGGCTTCCAAAGTTGGTGAGGTTGCCTTCATAGCGCAAGTCCAGCATGATATTCCAAAGATCAAGCCCTACGCCGCCCATCCAAGCCAAAGTCAACTCGTCGAAGTCCTGCCGGTAGCCGTCAAAATCGAGCAAACCGGAAGTGTTGTCCAGATAAACATGTGCTTCAGGTCCTGCCATGAGTCGGAGGGGCCCCAGTTTGAAACCCAGCAATACGGGAATGTCGAGGTACTGGTACTTTTCTGTTTTGATTTGGGTAATCAGGGTATTGAGGTCTGTTACTTCATAGTCCACACTATTGGAGTTGAACAAAAACTCCGGCTGGATCAACAAACCACCCAGTTTTACCTGCACTAAGAATCCGCCATGGATCCCATAGTTGGCATCGGCCAACGCAAGCTGCAATTCTTTTAACCCGCCTTGATTGAACAAGTTAATTTGACTGGCATTCAGACTGGTCGTGCTTCCGCCGACTTTTACCCCCAATTTGATCTGTGCGGGAAGTGAGGTGAGCGCAAAAAAACTGACCAACAAAAACAAGATGGACTTTTTCATAGGAAAAACGTTAAAATGATGAAATTTGAATGTACCCAGGATGCTAAAACGACAGGTTTACCCCTATATTATGGACAGAAAAACCTGAAATTAACTTAATATCATAACTTTATGTTAAATTGCAGGTCATTAAGCGACTTTAGGTTATGGGGGCAAAATATCAGATAATTCACGCAAACTACATAGGCAGTTATCCTTCAGAGGAAAAATGCCCGGGTATTCAGCAACCTGAATATGCATTTATCGGACGATCTAACGTAGGCAAGTCCTCCCTGATCAATATGTTATGCCAACGACAGAGTTTGGCTTTGACTTCTCGCCAGCCGGGCAAAACCCAAATGATCAATTACTTTCACATCAACAACAACTGGTACCTCGTAGATCTTCCAGGCTACGGGTATGCCAAAATTTCTAAGGCGAAGCGGCAGCAGTGGAAGACGATGATCGAAAACTACTTGGCCAAGCGCTGGAACCTGCAGGTGGCTTTTGCGTTGATTGATGCGAATATTCCTCCCCAAAAAATAGATATTGATTTCATCAACAGACTGGGCGAGATGCGGGTTCCGTATGTCCTGGTTTATACCAAAACCGATAAGTCTAAACCAGATGAGATAAACGCAAATATCGCAGCCTTCCGGGAAAAACTCCTGGAATACTGGGAAACCCTTCCCAGGGAGTTTATCACTTCCGCCAATCAGTCCACCGGTCGCGAGGCTATCCTGGATTTTATCCTGGAAGTGAATGCCCGCTTCGATGAAGAAGGGATTTGATTTGTCCGGCTCTATTGGAGTTTTTTGTCTAACTTTCCCGCCTGATAAAAACCAGCTTTAAATGAGTCCAAAGAGTTCGCTGCTTCCACACGTGATGCCCAATATTTCGGAGTGGCCTATTTACTTGCTCAGTGAAGATCGAAAGCGGTTTGTCCGTGAAATACAAGATCAAACCTTGGCCTACTTCCTGGAACTTCCCCTGGAGAAACAGACTGATGTCATCAATAAAACCATTTATCTCGAGCGCATCCGCGTGAAAGAGGAACCCTGGAAGGTAGATCCGGCAAAAGAAGAGCAGTTTTTTAAGCGCCTGCAGCAAAAATTGATCAAAAGTTCGATCGGGCAAACAGCGGATCAAACCAGAGTAATCAATCGGGAGATTTTCGAGAGCCTCATTCAACGTTACGCAGAAGAGATTGTGGGTACATTTAAAATCGGTACCTTTCGCTTTGCCCGTAAATTCCTTACCCTGTTTTTTACCCGTCTGCTTAATACCGCTGCCGCGAAAAACTTGTTCGATATCTGGGGGAACAAGATGCGTCTGTCAGACCGAATGATCGTGGATGGGCCGCTCGACAAAATTCGCGAGCTGATGTCTAAAGGCACCCTGGTATTTTTACCTACGCATTTCAGCAACCTGGATTCGATCCTGGTGGGCTTTGCTATCGATACTTTTGTAGGCATACCTGCACCTATTTACGGAGCCGGGCTAAATTTATACAATTCCGGAATCGCCGCTTATTTTATGAACCGCCTGGGAGCATACCGGGTAGATCGCCGGAAAAAGAATGCGATTTACCTCGAGACGCTGAAAAATATGTCGAGCCTCGCTTTACAACGCGGCACCAACAGTGTGTTTTTTCCCGGAGGAACCCGATCCAGGAGTGGTTCCCTGGAGACAAAACTTAAGCTGGGGCTGTTAAGTACGCTTGTCGAAGCCCAGCGGAGCAACATGGAGAGCGGAAAAGGCGAAAAGATTTTTGTGGTGCCCATGATCCTGAGTTATCACTTCGTCCTGGAAGCGCGCTTCCTGATCGAACAACACCTTCGCCGCATGGGACGCGAAAAATACCTGCGGGAAAAGGATCGCTCCAACCAGTTGTATCAAATTCTAACCTACTCTTGGCATTCTTTTTCGCAAAAAAATGATGTCATGATCTCCTTCGGGGAACCAATGGATGTCATGGGTAATGTGGTAAACGCTGCCGGGGAGAGCTTCGACCAATACGGTAAGCAGATTGATATTGCCGAGTACTTTATGCGAGATGGCAAATTAGTGACCGATCCTCAACGTGATGGGGAATATACCCGGATTTTGGCCGATAAGGTAGTGGAGAGCTATTTTCGGTACAATATTGTACTTAGCAGCCACCTTACCGCTTACGCCGCTTTTGAATGGCTGAAAATGCAGGATCCCAAACTGGATCTGTACGGCATTCTCCGCCTTCCCCCGGAAGATATTGTTTTTTCAAAGTCGGGACTGATGCAAATCATCTCCAGTGTGCGCGCGTCCCTCCTGGCTCAGGAGGCCGCAGGTAAGGTCAAATTGTCACCCATACTCCGACAAGATCCCGAGGTCATCCTTAAAGACGGTATCCGGCATTTGGGGTCTTATCACTATTTCAAACCCCTTAAATTCAACAAACAGGGCAAAGTGGTGAGCCAAAACCTCAAAACTTTGTTCTTCTACCATAATAGACTTGATTATTACAACTTGGAGGGTGTCATTCCCCCAGTCGAAGGGAATAAAAGCATCCCCTTGTTTGAAGAATAATTGGAAAACCCTGTGAAAACAGGTAACTTTACTACAAACAGAAGTTATCGCCCGTGAATTTTGTCATTTACGACCTCGAGGCTACCTGCTGGGAAGGAAAACCTGCATTAATGAAGCAGGAAATCATCGAAATCGGTGCCTACCTGCTCAATCCTTACGGTGAGGTAGAAGACGTATTCAGCACCTTCGTGCAACCGGTGGTGCATCCCTACCTCTCGTTCTATTGCCAAAAATTGACTTCCATTGAACAAAAGAACGTAGCCAGAGCTCCCCGCTTTCCCGAAGCTTCCGAGATGTTTCTCGATTGGGCAGAGTCCTTCGATGACGATTTTGTGCTTTGCTCCTGGGGGTCTTTCGACCGTAAACTGCTTATCGAAAACTGTGACTTGCACGAAATGGATTCCGATTGGGTTGATCCTCACATGAATATCAAACATCAATACCAGGAAATGCGCCGCCACCGCCACCCGATTGGACTTAAATCGGCCGTAGAAAGGGAAGGATTCGAATTTACCGGCATTCACCATCGCGCCATCTCCGATGCCGAAAATCTGGCGAAAATTTTTGGCAAATACCTGGATGTGTGGCAGTATTAGGAATGTGAAGTGTCGTTTCTAACCCACCTCAAGAATTAGTTCCAGTTCTTGTGGGTAATCTTTGTATGCTCGAAACGGCCGCAACTCCTGGAGTCTTGCTTTTAAAGCCAACATTTCTTCCCCATAGCGCACTAGCCCTTCACTCATTTCGATGGCTATTAGCTGGATTTGTGACAGGTATCCATTACTTGCCTTTCGGATATTCAAGGCTTTCTCTTTGTGTATTGCAATATACTCCATCCACCCATCCCTGTTTGTCGTATTAAAATGCTCGCGCATTTCTTCATAGTGCGCTTCCAGTTTTTTTAAACGCTGCTGTTGTCCCTGTATGCCAGCTTTGAAATACCACGACTGCTCCTCCGGATGCGCCAGCTTTTGATCAATGATCAGACAGTCTAAAATAAGGGTAGCTACTGTACTGAGAGGCAGTTTTTCGGTAATAAAAGGTACGATTTTGTTGAAACTGATTGCCATTGGGTGGGGTTATTCGTCAATTTTTGGAATTTCTTTGAATAGCAGGGTTTCGGGATTATACTCAAACAATGTTCCCCTAAAATAATCACTAATTTGATCTTTTGGTTGACGTTGGTTTTGAGGATCATAAGTCCCTTTTGATATGATTTCAAGGTAGATCGTCCCTCGACTTTCGTAAAAGCGATAACTACTGGTGAAGCCCCATTGTGGATCCATACCAGTTCCTAAATTGTCATTTCCTATCATCATCAACTGCAGGGAATTACTAAAATTCCGGGTGTTACAAACTTCAATGAAATATCTTCCATATCCCTGCCGGCTGCCGTCCAGTTGGGACACAAAGAAGGTTTCGTTTCCTACTTCAATCAGCTCGAATGGACTTACATTCCCGTAGTCAGCTGATCCGCACTCGCAAGATTCAAATTGTTGGAATACCCAAAAATTCTTTTGTTTGACATATTTGGCTATTGTGTAACCTCCCGAACAAAAACTGCAGCTACCCCGCTTTCCATCCTCAAGCACGTAATTTTCAAAAACAACAAGTGCAAGTATTGAGTCATATTGGGTGATGTAATAAGTATTGTGATAGACCACTTCTTCTCCGAAATTGTCCTCCAGGTCTATTTGGTATCGGGTACGAGAATCCTTTATTTTCATGCCAGGATAGTGCGCTTCCAGTAGTGTTTTAGGTTCTAATACTCTGAATTTGAGTATAATATCTTTTTTAGCGATGGTTACAGAGTCCTTAGGTGTTTGTAACGGGGTTACCTGTGGTTCTTTTTTAGCGACGGTTATAGTGTCCTTAGGTATTTGCACCGAGGCTACCTGGGACTCAATTACGGGTGGATCAAAACAGCTTTGTAAGCTTGCCCCCAATAGCAGACTCCAAAAATATTTATGAAATTTGTTCATAATAATTTTTATTTGGTCTAAAATATAAATAAAAATCATTTTTTAAAAATTATTAGAAAAAAATCTTGCATAATGTACCCGGTTTCACCCACCTCAAAATTATTAAAATGCACTATTCCGTATTTTTTAGCACTGGGTATAATTTTGAGATAGCTCCTAAACCCCATCCCTTTCTTGTTGTTACCTTAGCAATCTAATAATAGCAACATGGAGGAGGTACAGGTGAGTTTGTTGGCGTCGGCGACCGATTTTATAAACTTATTTTTTGACGAGGAGGGACTTCCTGGAAAGGAGGAACGCTTGGCAGAGATAGCACGAGAGATCGAACTGACCGAAACTTATACCCATACTCCGGAGGAACTGGAGTTTGGGGCAAAGGTCGCATGGCGCAACAGCAATCGGTGTATAGGGCGTTTGTTTTGGAAAACGCTAAAGGTTCGGGATATGCGGCACTTGTCTGATCCCGAATTGGTGTTCAAAGACCTTCAGGAACACCTGGATTATGCCTGGAACGACGGTAAGATCAGATCAGCTATTTCGGTGTACCGTCCCGCATTTCCAGGTGCAGCAGCTGCGTTGCGAATATGGAATCCCCAATTGTTTCGCTATGCAGCTTGGACAACAGCAGAGGGGGCGGTTTTGGGAGATCCCGCTATGCTGGCATTTACGGAGTTTTGCGTGCGACAGGGTTGGAAGGGTAAGAAGACAGCTTTCGATTTGCTGCCTACCGTCATCAGCGGTTCAGATGGGGTGCCGAAGCTGTTTACCTGGGAAAAGGAAGTTCCTGAGGTATATATCGAACACCCTGACTACGCGTGGTTTGCCGATCTGGGTATCCGCTGGTATGCAGTTCCCCTGATTTCTAATATGGTGCTGGAGATTGGCGGAATTTTATATCCTGCTGCTCCTTTTAATGGGTGGTACATGCTTACAGAGATTGCAGTGCGCAACCTGGGCGACACCCATCGCTATAATTTGTTGCCGCTGATCGCGGAAAAACTACACCTCGACCAGGATCCCCATTTCCAGGTCTGGAAGGACAAAGCTTTAGTGGTCTTGCAAGAGGCTGTTTGGTTTAGTTTCCGGAAAGCCGGGGTTACCCTCATTGATCATCATAATGCAGCCAAACAGTTTATGAAGTTCACCGAACGGGAAAGTACCGAGGGTAGAGCGGTTACAGGTGACTGGAGTTGGTTAATTCCTCCTACCGCCGGATCAACCATGGAAGCATTTCACCAGGAATGGAACAATGAGGTCAAATCCCCCAATTATTTTTATTCCAGGTATCATCTCGGTCAACCTATTCCCGAGTCTTCGATTTCAGATACAGAACGACCTTTTTATGAACCTTTCTAATTTATGCCGATAACTTTTCGAAACCAACAGGTTTTTTCTACATTTGTAGGGCTTAGTTTCCTATAACCTAATCATGTTTCGTCCCTCTGGGATCACTTCACTATCACATAACACTAAACCGGACATTCATGATGCCTGTCAAAGTTTTATTCAAAACACCAAGGTGCTTCTTTCTTTTTTTTGCGCTTTTGATATCCCTCGGACAGCCCCTCGTGGCCCAAAGTTTTCCCGAAGGGGGATCCTGCCCATCCATAGCATCTGGCTGCGCGAGTCCTGCAATTACTTCTATTACTGAAGTACCACCTTCCTGTGCCAATGCAAGAGACTACAAGCTTAGGATTGAGTTTGCAGCGGGTGGAACGACTTCCGATCCAAGCGCTTTTCGCGATCACTATTGGGTGATGCAGGTGATTACTAAGGATAGTTGTGTTTATTTGACGGATCCCTTTACCGTAGGTACGACCAGTGGACCAACTTATGTGCGGACTACCGGCAATAGCCTGATAGTGGATGTAGCTCCCGGCGATCTGACCTATGTGACAGGTGGAACAAACTGCATGACGACAGATCCTCCTACCTTATTCGGTGGACTGGATTCGGTGTATGTGTCTATCCAACAGCGCTGCGATGATCCGGGATCCGGCTGTTCTCCTTTTTCGACCCGCTTTGGAGAGGCTATTCCTTTTTCATTTGATATGATCACTTCCAAGTCCAATTTCCAAAGTGTTCAGGATAGTTCCATGCACGGATATTGCACCGACAACCGAATTATTTATGTGGATGCGCTGCAAGGGGAAGAGGAGACCTTTAACCTGAGTTGGTATAAAGATTATCAGCAAACCAGCCAGTTCGTGTATGTTTGTTTGCAGGATTGGGCACCTATCGCAGTGGCAGAAAATTATGAATTGGAGCTGACGTACAGCACCAATTTGGCGTTTAATCAGACTGTTGCTAATGGTTGGGTCGAAACCGGTGATTCGATCAAAGTGACCACAGAGGAGGTCAATGGCCAGACCTGCCATAAAATCACCTATTCTTTCGATGGGGATGGCATGATCAATACCTCAATGAATTCCAAAATCACTGCAAAAGCCATAGGCAGCAATTGTGAAACGGTGACAGCCGTTGCCGTGGATACCGCTGCTACCGCTTATAATAAGATCAAAATTGGCTGGAGAGCCAATATGCAGACGACCAACCACCAGTTCAAATTGCGCATTTACCAGGGAGGAAGTTGCAACATGACAATGATGAACCCGGATACGGCTTCCACCCGTCCGAATATAGATAATTCCTATATCCACGAAATCCTGATCGGGTCAAATAACGACCGACTTAGTAAGTTTACCGTTCAGGATACCATTGCCGGTAATATTTATATGACCGATAGTTTTACCCTTGATCTCAGTTCCCTCGGTATTAGTCTCGAAGGCTGTACCTGCTTCCAAGCGTTCGTTTTCCAGGTTTGCGATGGCACGAATACCGGAACCAGTCCAAGATGGTCAACCGGAGTGAATGCTACGACAGACTGTAATTCCTGCGAAGATGGTATTCAAAATGGCTTCGAAACGGGTATTGATTGTGGCGGTTATTGCGAGCCTTGCGGAGGCCTAGGAGGGACTTCTACTTGTGAGGATGGACTCCAAAACGGGGATGAGACAGGCGTGGATTGCGGTGGTTCTTGCGCTCCTTGCGAACCGGCACCTACTTGTGAAGATGGACTCCAAAACGGGGATGAGACCGGTGTGGATTGCGGTGGTTCTTGTATTCCTTGCGAACCGGCACCTACCTGTGAAGATGGAATCCAGAATGGCGATGAGACTGGCATAGATTGTGGTGGTTCTTGCGCTCCTTGTGTGGAAGTACCCGCGCCTACCTGCGAAGATGGTACGCAAAATGGGGATGAGACAGGCGTGGATTGCGGGGGTTCCTGCGCTCCTTGTTTCGTTTGTCCCGCCACGGAGGGTTTGCGGGTTACCAATTTTGCCAGGGGAAGGGTTACCCTTAATTGGGAGCCTGTGGAAGATGCTACCATGTACAACATACAAATTCGTTTGGAAGGAGCTTCAACCTGGTATGATTTCCGAACCCGACAAACGTCCCAGACGATTCGCGGCTTGGCCAGAAGTGCAAATTACGAATGGCGCATTGGGACAATGTGTTCTGAACAGACGGGCAGCTGGACAGATATTTGTACCTTTAACAGCAATGATCCTGCAACCGGACAGTGTGGGGCAGCAGTAGTTCCAACTTGTGAGGATGGCATACAGAACGGCGACGAGACCGGCGTGGATTGTGGTGGTTCTTGTGTTCCTTGCGAACCGGCACCTACCTGCGAAGATGGCATTCAGAATGGAGACGAGACCGGGGTAGATTGTGGCGGTTCCTGCACGTCTTGCACACAGGAGCCGGCGCCAACCTGTGAGGATGGTACGCAAAATGGGGATGAGACCGGCGTGGATTGCGGTGGTTCTTGCGCACCTTGCCAAGAGGACAATGGATGTCCTGTTCCATCCGATCTTAGACAACTTGCACTGGGTTCCAGTGCTATACTAAGCTGGATCAGTGCCAGAGAGGCTAGCCAGTATATCCTGCAAATCCGACTTCAGGGAACAGAAACTTGGACAACTTACCGAACAAACATTAACCGCTACATGGTTTCTCGCTTGCAAAGGGGACAAGTCTATGAGTGGCAGGTGCAATCCGTTTGTGGGGAGACTTCTTCAGACTGGTCCCCCGCAGCTTTGTTTGTTGCAGGCAGACCGGGCAGTGCATCTGGGGTGAACGTAAATCCTACTGCTACCGCGACTACGATCCAGGTTTACCCGAACCCGGCCAGCGAAATTCTGAATGTGGTTGTGCCTACTACAGTTTCCGGTGTGTCTCAAATCAGCATCCTCGACCTAAGTGGCAAACGCTGGCTTAGTCAAAGTATAACTGACGGAAGCAGTACGCTGCAAATTAATGTGTCAAATCTACCTAAGGGGATATACTTGCTCAGACATGAAAATCAAGAGCAAGTGACGCTGCAACGGGTAATTATGCAATAAAATATTCAATACATGGGGCAGTAACCGGGTTGGGTTGTTGCCCCATATTCCCTTTCCGACGGCTTTTTTAACTTTTTCCTTTGAATCACACGGGTTTTTGTTACATTTGTGGAAGTGTAACAACCTAATCATGTTTTGTCCTGCAAGAGTTACCCAGCATTAATTTAAATCAAATCGGACACTCATGAAACAAGGAAAACCTCTCTTCCGACTGCTCCAGTCGGTGGTACCCCTATTTGTTATTTTTCTATCTATGTCGATACAGGTCGCTGCGCAGACTTTTCCTGCAGGAGGGGCTTGTCCTGGTACCGTTGTCACTTGTGCCGTTCCTACGGTAACTGCTATTGATGAAATTGCACCTACTTGTGCAAATACCCGCGATTACAACTTGCGGGTAGAGTTTGTAGCAGGCGGTACTACCACCGATCCCAGTGCATTTCTTAACCATTATTGGGTTATGCAGGTGATTACCAAGGATAGCTGTGTCTATCAAACCAATCCCTTCACCCAAGGATCCACCTCTGGCCCTACCTACATTAGTACTACGGGTAATAGTATTGTAGTGAGTGTGGCGCCTGAAGATTTGATTTTTGTGACGGGCGGAACAAATTGTGGCACCACAAGCTCGCCTACCGTATTAGGTGGACTGGATTCGGTATTTGTCTCTTTGCAGCAGCGCTGCGATAGCCCTGATGCGGGTTGTTCTACTTTTTCTGCAGTTTTGGGAGAGGCTATTCCTTATTCCTACGACCTGGTCGTTTCCCAATCCAATTTGGAAAGTCCTTTGGATAGTTCGTTCTATGGGTTCTGTTCTAACAACAACACCATCTATGTGGATGGGCTTCAGGGGGAAGAGGAAACCTTTAACCTGGTTTGGTACCAAGATCTCAAACAGATCAGTCAATTCGTGTATGTTTGTGTCCAAGACTGGGATCCTATTGCCGTTACTGAAAACTACGAACTGGCCCTTACTTACGGCGGAGGAATTCCGTTTACACAGGCAGTAGCCAATACCTGGACAGAAACAGGCGATGCTATTCAGGTTGCGACGGAGGAAGTAAACGGACAGGTCTGCTATAAAATCACGTACTCCTTTGATGGAGATGGGGTCATCAATCCCTTGATGAACACCAAAATAACAGCAGAAGCGATTGGCAATAGCTGTCAAACGGTAACAGGGGTAACCGTAGATACGGCAGCTACGGCTTTCAATAAGTTTAAAATCGGTTGGAGAGCCAATATGCAAACCACCAACCACCGTTTCAAAATTCGGATTTATCAGGGTGGTACTTGCAACATGACTATGGCCAACCCGGATACGGCTTCTACTCGTCCGAATGGTGACAATTCACATATTCAAGAGATTCTAATTAATGCCAATAATGCTTTTCTAACCAAATTTTCTGTCAGGGATACCGTTGGTAGTATTGTTTATCTGACGGATAGTTTTTCACTAGATCTCGGTGCCATCGGCCTAAACCTCCAAAACTGTACCTGCTTCCAGGCTTTTGTGTTTCAGGTATGCGATGGTACCAACACCGGCCCGAGTCCGACCTGGTCCACGGGGGTGAATGTGACGACAGATTGTACCTCTTGTAATGATGGGATACAAAACGGAGATGAGACCGGTACAGACTGTGGGGGATCATGCAGTCCTTGCCCGGAGTTTATTTGTTCGGCTCCTGCTCGTTTGTATGCAGATAATATTTTATCTACCCAGGCCCGATTGAATTGGTTTTCTGTGTCTGATGCTACTTTATACGAAGTACAGATCAAATTGCGCAGTGCCAGTACGTGGAATTCTACCAATACGACGTCCACATCACTAGTAGTGCCGAGTTTGGTCAATGGTTCCCTGTACGAGTGGCGGGTGCGTTCTTTTTGTGGGGGATCATTTAGCCAGTGGTCTGCTTCTTGTACCTTTGTGGCCGGCAATGCAAGTAGCAGCAGCTGTCTGAATACCAGCGGACCGCAGCCTTCTTGTGTGGATGGGGTGCAAAACCAGGGCGAAACAGGCATAGATTGTGGTGGACCGTGCACGGCTTGTCCAGAGTTCACCTGCGATACCCCTGTGAGGATTTACGCAGATAACATCATTGGCAGTCAGGCTCGGTTCAATTGGACCGCCGTTTCGGGCGCAACGCTTTATCAGGTTCAGGTTAAATTGCGTTCTTCGACTACCTGGAATACACTAAATGCCTCGGCTACGACCTTGGTGGCAACCAATCTGAGCAGTGGATCTCTCTATGAGTGGCGCGTGCGTACTTATTGCGGCGCTGGCTATAGCGACTGGTCGGTGGTTTGCACTTTTGTGGCCGGCGACGGATCCAGCAGCAGTTGTCTGAATACAGCCGGCGCACAGCCTTCCTGTTTCGATGGGATCCGAAATCAAGGCGAAACGGGTATAGATTGCGGCGGACCTTGCACCGCTTGCCCGGAATACAATTGTGCACCTCCTTTGACCTTGTCAGCGACAGATATCGCCTCTAACCGAGTGACACTTAACTGGTCAGCGGCTTCAAGTGCCAGCAACTACGAAATCCAAATCAGGCTGAGCACCAACAGCAGCTGGTACACCTTTACAACCGGTCAAACCCGCATGGAACTCAGCGGTATTGTTCCCGGTCAATTGTACCAATGGAAGGTGCGTACTGTTTGTGGATCCGGTACCAGTGAATGGTCTGTGCTTTGCACGTTTACAGGGAATGCTGGGTCTAGTAGCACTTGTACCGGCACCGGCACACAGCCAGAAGGGGGAGCTACTTGCTTTGATGGCATCCAAAACCAGGGTGAGACCGGGGTTGACTGCGGTGGCCCTTGCGGCCCATGTCCGGAACTATCTTGTGAGGCTCCGGCCGGTATGTTTACCAGCGAAATCAGCACCGATAGGGCTACGCTCAATTGGTCAACCGTAGGTTACGCAAGCCAATACCAAGTTCAAATCAAAATTTCCAGCTCGGTGAGCTGGTACACCTTTAATACCAGTAATATCAATATCTCTATCCGGGGATTGGCCAACCGAGTGGTGTATGAGTGGCGGGTGAGGTCGTACTGTGGTACGGGCTACAGCGATTGGTCTTCGATTTGTACTTTCGTGGCCGGCAATCCAACCAGCAGTAGCTGCTTTGGCCCGGAATCTACTCCCGCCACTTGTTTCGACCGGATCCAAAACCAGGGCGAGACAGGCGTGGATTGTGGAGGGCCCTGTGCTGCATGCGTGAGTTGCTTCGATGGGATCCAAAATCAGGGCGAGACCGGGATTGATTGCGGTGGCCCCTGCATACCTTGTCCTACCGTGGAGAGTTGCGCGGCACCTACCGGACTTTTTGTCAGCGACCTTACCCGAAGTAGTGCTCAAATGAATTGGAACGGCGTCTCCGGGGCAGATGTGTATGTGCTTCAAATCCGATTGTCCAATTCCAGCCAGTGGTTTACTTTTACAACAGCTAATACCTTTTTGAAAATCAGAGGTATCGCTTATGGATACGATTACGATTGGAGGGTGTATGCCCAATGTAGTGAAGATCCAAGCAATTGGTCGGATATGTGTACCTTTATCGGAGGTATCACCACGAGCGGAAATTGCAACAACGGTATTCCGGAGGGACAATCGCCTAACTGTTTCGATGGTATCCGAAATCAGGGCGAGACGGGAATAGACTGCGGTGGTCCTTGTACCGCATGCGCCACCTGCTTTGATGGTATTCAGAACCAAGGCGAGACCGGAGTAGATTGCGGTGGCCCCTGTACCCCTTGCCCTACTTGCTTCGACGGTATTCAAAACCAAGGGGAAGCAGGTGTGGACTGCGGTGGTCCTTGTGTGCCTTGCCCGGAGGTGGATGCCTGTACGACTCCAACAGGCTTGTATGCCGATGATATTACCCGGTTTTCCGTTCGACTTAACTGGACTGCTGTGCCGACAACCCAGCGGTATTATGTGCGGTTCCGCCGCCTGGGTAGCAATACCTGGATTAACTACAATACCGGAATTTCTACGGTTGGACTGAGAGGAGTGTTGCCAGGGGTAACCTACGAATGGAGTGTGCGTGCCCTGTGCAGTGATGGTACCTTTACGGCTTGGTCGAAGTCCTGTACTTTCACAGGAGGGGATGCCAATAGCGGTAGTTGTGATAATGCTTCCAAAACTCCGGCAAGTGGCAGTCTTCAAGGATCAGTAGTGGCTTTCCCCAATCCGACAAGCAGCGGATCTATTAATGTGGAAGTAGCTTATCCTGATCAGCGAGACCTCGTACTGAGTGTCCGCGATCTGTCGGGGGTCGAACTGATGAGCCAAAAATTATCCGATGGTACAGCGTCTCTCAACCTCAATATCAGTACCCTGAATCCAGGTGTATATCTGCTGATTGTGCAAAATAATCAGGTGAGAACGGTACAGCGAATTGTGGTGAATTGATGGAAGAAAGCATAAGTGCTTAAAATGGAGAAAGGCTTTCGGATAACATCCGAAAGCCTTTCTCCATTTTATGGCTTTTTCTCTAAATTCCAGGAGAGCCTGGCAAAATAGTTAATGCCCGTAGCGATCGGAGAACTGGATCCTCCGCTGTGTGCACCGCCTCCGCCTGCACCATTGGTGTTGATGTTTGTTACATCAAAAAGATTTTTTACCCCACTGCTCAGCGTAAGTCCCAGAGAAGGAAACTTCTTGGTAAATACCAGGTCTGCCAGCGCAAATCCATCTTGGATAGCCTGTAACGTTACCGGTACACCTTCAGTATCTGTACTTTGGTAAAAACGAACCAGGCGGTCGTTGTAACGAATAAAAAATTGTCCTTCAAGTTGAATTCCGGGAATGCGATAGCCCAGTTGGCCGCTCATTTCTGTGGTAAAGGTATAATCAGCTACCTCAGCTACTGTGGCTGAAAGGGGGTTGTAGCTACCAGTAGGGGCAATACCACCATCCAGACTGAGGTTTTTCCATTTCCAGCCAGCTCGGATATTAACTCCCAGGGTTTTGTACCGCTCTTGGTTGAAATAAGCAAAACGAGTAGTGGCTTGCCCCAGGGATGCTGCAGGGATCATTACCCCGTCTTGCTCCACAAAATCAAACAACTGGATCTTGTTTTGGATGTCGTTGAAAAATCCTGTCAGGGTAAACTGAAACTGCTGTTTCCCCTCTTGGCGGAAATCCAGAACCCCTTGAATGTTTTGGGAAGTTTCAGCACCCAGATCAGGGTTCCCCACAATAAAGTGACTGGCATCTACAAAGTAAAAAAACAATTCTTTGACAGAGGGACTGCGGAAGCCGGAGGCATACGAGGCTCGTAATTGCCAGTTGGGACTAAAGTCGTATTTGAGGTGCAACGAGGGTACTACAGGTGCATCAAACCGCGTGTTGTAGGCCGCTCTGGCGCCTAATTGCACGTCAAGGGCGGCTATGGGCTGAAAGGTGAGGGTAAGAAAACCTGCATAATCTCCTATTTGGGAGCGGAACGAAGCATCTGCTCCGGGGTCATTGAATCGCTTACCCATCGCTATCTCGTGGTTGATGTCCAAACCTGCTTGAAAATTGAGTTTCCCTTCGGAAAAACGACTGGCTAAAACAGGTCTGAACACAAAAGCCTGGTACCGGGTGGTGTCCTGCTCAGCCGGAATTTCTGTTTGCGCTGCACTATCCAGATCCAGTCGAAGACTTTGTTTTTCCCGACGGAAGGTATTCCAAGCTCCCGTGATGTGCCAGTACAAATCTTTTTTGAAACTCCCTTCATAAGTGAGGGTCTGGTCAAATCTCCGGGTCAGGTAGTACTCGTCAAAGGCATAGGGCTTAAATTGAGGCCGGCGAACCGGCCCCAGATTCTCAATTTCCTCCATAAAGAAAGAGGTGTTCCAGCGCAGTTGCCGGTCTTGCCCCAGGTCAAATCGCACCAATTGGTTGAAGAACCCCTGTGTTTTGGGGTTCCACTGAAAAGTTCGTTCCAGCGATGGTTCAGGGGCTACCGGGTTGAATCCGTCGAATTCCTGGTAGCCCGCGTCGCCACGCAGTAATATTTTTGCCGAAGGCTTAAACCCATATTGTCCGTTGAGAAAACGAGAACCTATGCTTTCGATCTGACTGGTAAACCGTAGATCCAGCGGGTGGAGCTGCGATTTCTTGGTAATCAGGTTAATGACACCACCCAAGGCGTTGGTTCCATAGTTGACCGATACAGGACCCTCTATGATTTCTACCCGCTCAATGTTACTCAGACTGATCTGGCTGAGGTCTATGTCGTCTCCGACCCGACCAATGACCGGCACTCCGTCAATCATGATTTTGACGTTTTGCCCGCTCACCCCCTGGAGGTTCAGGCTCGACCCTAAAATGAGATCCTGGGATATCCGGATGTTCAGTTCTTGGTTGAGCAACTGCTCCAGGGTGTTCGTACCCCTGGTTTCCATCACATCCCGCTTGATACTACGGATCTTATAAAGCGATTGCCTGCTATCGGTTGGGGCATATTGAGCGGTAACGACCACGTCTTCCAGATTGTAGTACAATCCGATAGAGTCCAAAGCATTAGGCTGGGCATAACTTTTTTTTGCCGTCAGGCAGGAAAAAAGGCTCAAGACCAGCAGTAGGCGAAACAAAAGTGTTCGATGTAGCATGAACGGATGTTTAGGGATGGCGTTGGGTTATTGCTTGATAAACTTCAGGGTAAACTGATCCTGCGGCAAACCTACACTCAGGAAATACATGCCAGGTGCCAAAGGCAGAGCCGGAATAGCGATGGCGTTGAGTCCTTCGTCAGCACGTACTGCTGCTTGCCATAAGATCCTGCCCGATAGATCCCGGATCACTAACGGAAGCTGCGCATAGCTGCGTTCGGCGGTGAACACCACTGTGGATTGATCAACTACAGGGTTGGGAAATACCGAAGCTTCCTTGAAGCTGGATTGTAGGTTGCGGCTGGAAGATAGGATCCCAAGCGCAGTTTTTTCGATGGTGGACACCCCCGTAGAAGAACCTTCAAAGTCCACAAAAACGAGTTTATATACCTCGTTCGATGGGGTCTTGGCAAAAAAGACCAAATCCTGCGGAATGACCCATCCCTGGGTGAAACTAAAGGCTTTCCAGTCGTGTCCGATGACATCCAGACGGGTGCTGAAACTGTCCAGGTACTCGGTATAGTTGACCGTCGCCGGATTTACTCCCTGGAGTTTTACCGCTTCTATCATGCCGTTACTCAATACCCCCGTAACCGGATAGTCCAGAATATTGCCTTCTCCGTCGTCCAGTTTGGTGAGGTACCTGCCAAACATCAAATCCCAAGTACCAATCGGTGCCAATACTTCGCCTGTACTGAATGAAAAGAAAACCAATACGTTTTCAGGATAATCTCCCCGGTTAATGGCAACCGTTTTTTCATCAGAACCATCGAAGTTGGCATATTTCAAGGTAAAAGTGTTGCCGGCAAAAGACGAAACGATGAATTTCTTAAAGCTGCCATCTCTTAATTTTGCAGCAAATACGCGGGTTCCCGATAGGGTATGGGTCACAGGACTATAAGAACCCCAGCCAAAGTCAAAGGGATCAGCCGGATTGGCAACCAAACTCAATGCACCACCCTCTGCCCAGGACGATTCATCGTTGAGGATACGCCCAGCCAAATGGGTACTGTCCACCGCAACCGAAAAGTCTCTAAGGGAAGTTTGGTAAATGACGAGCTCCGCAGCAGGGGCTCCTGTAATTGAAGTAGTGGACTCGTTAATAGCAATGCCTACATTGAATTGCCCGGTCATACTGAAGGCCAAATCCCAACTTTCATTGGGCAACTGTGCCACGTTGTTGTCCGATAAGCGGTAAAATGCCTGGTTTTGATATCCAGCACCTGTTGCTACCTGGGCAAATTCTTGCGCAAATCCATGGTTTAGAAGTGCGAAGAAAAGAAGGAAAAGTGGTAGATTTCTTTGCATGACAGTTTGGTATTTTGATTGAATCTAAATTGCTCGCACAAAGAAAACGGGTTGAGGGGGTAAAAGGTCGGCCCTCCTTTAGTTATTACATTCTTTTGACAATTGACTTTTTGTGTTTTTTGCAACTACATTGCGTTTTATTTTTTATCTTGCCATGAAATCATCGGTATGCGTGACTCGTCGAAAATAGGTGCGTGGAGTGCGGGGGCTTTGGTCGTAGCCAACATGATCGGGACTGGAGTTTTTTCCAGTCTGGGCTTTCAATTGATAGACACCCAAAATTCCTGGAGTATTGTGCTGCTGTGGGCGATTGGTGGGGTAATTGCACTGGCAGGTGCATTGAGCTATGCGGAATCGGGAGCCTTTTTTCGGCGCTCAGGGGGGGAGTATCATTTTCTTTCCCAGTTGTATCATCCCTTGATTGGCTATCTTTCGGGCTGGGTATCGTTGACCGTTGGGTTTGCCGCACCGGTTGCACTCGCGGCAATGGCGTTGGGTGCTTATGTACAGGCAGCTACGGACATTCCGGCTCGCTTGCCTGCGCTTTTGGCTATCTTGGTGGCAAGCGCGTTGCATTCCTTTACCATCCGGCAGAGTAGTAGCGTGCAAAACTGGATTACCTTACTCAAGGTGGTGTTGGTCATTGGTTTTATTATTGCCGGATTGGGGGTGGCGGCAGAAAACAACGCACTGGACTGGTCAGCCGGATGGACCGATGAAATCATGCTACCCGCGTTTGCGGTTTCTCTGGTTTATGTCACCTATGCCTATACTGGTTGGAATGCGGCAGCCTACATCGTTGAGGAGATCCGCCAACCTGAACGCAACCTGCCTAAAGGCTTGATCGTAGGAACTTTGCTGGTGACTTTGCTGTATATTTTGCTGCAATTCGTTTTTCTGGCGAATGCTTCCCTTGCACAATTAACCGGTCAGTTGGAGGTGGGACAAATCGTGGCGGGTAACCTCTTTGGGGCAACTCTGGGCAATCAGATTAGTTTGGTAATCGCTTTGTTTTTATTTTCCAGCATCAGTGCGATGGTTTGGGTGGGGCCCCGAGTGAGCCAAATGATGGCAGAAGATTACCGGATTTGGCGTTTTTTACGACCCAAAACGGCAGCAGGTGTTCCGCTGCGTGCCGTTTGGTTTCAGTCTGCCCTGAGCGCAGCTTTTATCCTGACCGGTACCTTCGAACAAATCCTGATTTTTTCGGGATTTATCCTGCAATTGTTTAGCGCCCTCACCGTAGGAGGGAGCTTTCTCCTACGGAAAAAAGGGTACGACCTTCCCTTCCGAAATCCATTTCATCCCTTACTTACCTTGGTTTTTTTGGGTGCAAGCGCCTGGATCCTCGTCTTTCTGTTGATCGAACAACCCCTCGAAACAGGCCTTGGATTTGGGATCGTTGTACTGGGAGCGATTAGTTATTTCATAAGCAAAAACATACCTTCATGAAACGTTTTATGGTTTTTATCTTCCTGGCCTGGGGATTTTTTTCCTGTGATAATAGGCAGACAGAAAATACAGTATCTGCTGAAAATGAACATATAAAACCCGGACATCAGCATGACCACAACCATGCGAATCGGGAAATGAACAGTCGCCCATTTGAGTCCCTGGTGGCCAATTTTGAATCGGCAGAAAGGGATGAGTGGCAACAGCCGGATAAGGTAATGGCCTATCTGGGTGACCTGCAAGGTAAGCGGGTGATGGACATTGGTAGCGGAAGCGGATATTTTAGTTTTCGGATGCATCAGGCCGGTGCCAAGGTTATCTGTGCCGATGTAGATCAGCGCTTTTTGGATTATATTGCCCAAAAGCGGGACAGTCTGGGAGTTCCAGAGGCAGACATAGAAACGCGTAAAATCCCCTATGATTCCAGTACGCTTGGAGAAGGAGAGGTGGATATGGTGATCATCGTGGATACGTATCACCATATTGAGAATAGGATAGCCTATTTTGAGGAAGTTCGCAAAGGTATCAAGTCGGGCGGCAACTTAGTGGTCATTGATTTTTTCAAGCGTGAACTGCCTGTGGGGCCTTCCGTTGATCACAAGATCAGCAAAGAGGAGGTAATGGAAGAACTCCAACAGGCAGGTTACACTTCGCTTGCATTGGATACGACACTGCTTCCGTATCAGTTTTTGATCCGGGCTGGATTTTAAAGGGCATCAACCAAAGATCGCCAGGTTTCGAGCTCAGGCAAACCTGGCTTTCTTTTGCCGAAAAAATAGACTAAGAGTTTGCCGCCTCGATCAAACAATTCTACCCCCGTTACCACTCCGTCAACGGTGGGTTTCCTGGTGATCCAGGCTTCTCCTACGCCATCCAGATTAAGATGGAGGTTGAATAATGGATCCATTACATTGATCCAGGAGTTGAGTGGAAGAATCTTGTGTACTTCGCCCGTGTGAATTTGAATGCAGGCTTCGTTTTCGACAAAGACCATAATGGGGACTTGTTGGGCAGCTGCTTGTTCGAGCATGGTGGAGATTTTGCCAATTTCGATCTGCCGGGTATAGCCCTCAGGGGCAAAACGCAGGGCTGCGGTACGACTGATATTAAATTTTTTCAGCAGGGGAAAAAAATCATGGGTGTCCTGTAGTCGAATCCAGTGTTCCTGGAAGGCCGCGATCTCATCCGGGTTTAGACTGTTTCTGCCGGGATTAACTTCCAGTGGCGCGGCTTTAAAGTCCAGGGTTACTTGCTCGGAATGGGTATATTTAGCGACAAAAGTCTCGTAGGCATCCCTGTCGGATGTATCTGTGAGGTAAATTTTATGAATGGCCTCTCCGGCAGGGTTAAAAAACTGGAGGCTGTAAAGGATGCGGTCTTTGCCACCGGGGATCGCCGCTGCAAAGGCGTATTTCCAGCGGTTCATAAACAACCGAAGGTCTATATCAGGGTTCACAGCAAGCCCCACGCTTCCGCCATGTACAAAAGAAACATTGTCATAAACGCCTTTCCTTTCATGGACGACCCAATGGTTGCGCGTGAGGGCCATAACGGTTCCGAAAGTCTTGACTTCGGGCAACATTTCCATAAAGTTGTCTCGAAGCCGGATTACCCCATTTCCTAATTGAAGTTGAAGGAGTTCCATTTCTGAAACTTCCAGTCTCTGAGCAGCATCATAAATCCTCAAGCCGGGCTCAAGCTGCTTGAGTGCCTGATATTTTTCAGCGAGTTCGGTGCTGGTGTTGTAGGTCATCATTATGTTGTTTAATGTTTGTAGATACATACGAAATAGGAATCCCGAATACTCGGCTTATGGTTTCGGGTTGCAAGGCTTGTTCCGGGGTGCCGAAGGTATGCATCCGACCGTTTTTGAGCAGGAAAACATAGTCGGAAAATCGTGCGGCAAGGTTCAGGTCGTGTAGAATGACCCCCACGGTAAGACCTTGACTGACAGAGAGCTGCTGTAGCACTTGCAGCATCCGGTACTGTTGAGCTATATCCAAACTTGAAGTGGGTTCGTCTAAAAACAGATACCTCCCCTCCAGACTTTCCGGGTGGTAGATTTGAGCCAGTACCCTGGCCAAATGTACCCGCTGCTGTTCCCCTCCCGATAGGGTCTGTATGTTGCGGTTGGCAAAAGCAGTCATATTGACCAAATCCAATGCCCATTCTGCGACCTGTAGCTGTTTCGCACTGGTTTCAACTCCCCCGTAGGCATATCGCCCCAATAATACGATATCCAGTACCGATAGCGTGAAAGCTACCTGGGTATATTGGGAAAGTACTCCCCGAACCAGCGCCAGATCCAATTTTTTCCATTCCCTCAAGTCCTTGCCTTTCAGTAAAACACGACCGTGGGTTGGCTGGATTGCCCCTGTAAGTTGTCTCAAGAGCGTAGATTTCCCGGCTCCATTCGGCCCTGCCAGCGTGAAGAATGCGCCTTCCGGGATCTGCATGCTGATTTCCCGGGTAAGGAATCGCTGCTGCCTTGTATAGGATATTTCTTGTGCTACAAGCATGGCTTAAAAAATTTCATGGTGTTTTCTTTGTTTAAGGAGCAGCCATAGGAAAAAAGGACTGCCAATCAGCGAGCTCAGGATGCCGATAGGGAGCTCTGCCGGAGCTAAAATGGTTCTGGCGAGGGTGTCTGCCAAAACGAGAAAGGTGCCTCCTGCAAGGGCAGCTGCCGGAAGCAAAAAACGATAGTCCGATCCGCCAACCAATCGAAGGAAGTGTGGAACGACCAATCCTACAAACCCAATGACTCCTGTTATGGCTACACTGGCTCCCACTCCCAGCGCGGTAGCGATAATGATGACCTTCTTTACTTTTTGCGTAGCTACTCCCATTAATGCTGCTTCCTCCTCTCCGAGGGCCAGTACATTCAGCGCTTTTGCCTGTCGAAAGACAAGGCCAAGTACCAGCAGACATACCGGTATGAATACCCCAAGCATGGTCCAAGTGGCCTGACTCAGGCTGCCCATTGTCCAAAAGGTGATGTCTCGAAGCTGGGTTTCTGTAGAAAAGTAAGTGAACAACCCCGTAATAGCACTGGCAATAGCCCCCAGAGCTATACCCGCAAGCAATAGGGTAGCAACTGATGTGTGCCTGCCCTTAGTGGACA
The DNA here is from genome assembly GCA_030729925.1 of Saprospiraceae bacterium. Classification (GTDB taxonomy): domain Bacteria; phylum Bacteroidota; class Bacteroidia; order Chitinophagales; family Saprospiraceae; genus JALQTV01. Next base: position 6,841 of record JANQWK010000060.1, on the reverse strand, counting down.
GGGCATACACCAATAGGGTAAACAACAAACTGCCCAGAAATGCCATCAAACTTATCCCTGTTTGCTGCACCAATACCGGCAGCCAGGAAAAAAGGGTATAGGAAAGTACAATTCCGCCTACGGCAAAAAGCATGGCTCCAAAGGTTACCCCAAGGATCATGGGGTCTGCCAGCGGGTTGCGAAACAGCGCCTGAAGTGCGGCTCCCGATACCGCCAAAATGGCTCCTGTACTTAAAGCCAATACGATCCTGGGGATTCTGATTTCCCACAATAGAAAAGCCTGGGTTCCTGTCAACTTCCCTGCGAAGAAGTCTTGCAGTTCGCCCGGAGTAAGCGGGTAGGCTCCCCAAAACAGGGCATTGACCGACACCAGGATGAGCAGCACTCCAAGACCCTGAATGGAGAAGACAGTTTTGCGAAAAGGGGTATCAGTAGCCAAATTCAATGATTTTTTGTTGGAGTTCCAACGCCGCTGCTATGCTCCGCGGCCCGAATCCGAGTACATAATTGCCATCCATAAAAACAATATGTTTGTTTTTTCCCGCTTTGGTTTGTTCAAGCCCCTGGATTTGAGCCAGGGACTGGGTATCCGCTTCCGTACCTTGCCCTGTACTGAACAACAACAAGACATCCGGATCAGCAGCCAACAAACCCTCCTGGGAAAATGCCCGAAAATCTTCGAAATCCTGTAGTGGATTGACCCCACCCACCGCCTGTATCATGGCATCTGCAGCAGTATTTTTCCCTGCCAATAGCATCTGGCCTTTTCCACGGGAATAGATAAATGCGACCTTAGGGCGACTATCAAGCTGTTTGGACCTCCTCGCAAGTTGCTCCCGCTCGAGCGCTATGCGTTCCATTTCCCTTTGGTATTGCTGCGCAGGTAGGCCGAGTAGTTGCCCCAGAGACTGAAACAAAACATCAGGTGCCTCCAGAGAAAAAGGCTTTTCCAAGTAGGCCACCCGTATGCCGGCAGCCTCGACTTGTTTGAGCGCCGGACTGTTAAATTCGGATTGCTCCGCCAAAATCAAGGTGGGCTGGAGACTTAACAAGCCTTCCGCGTTCAGACTGCGCACGTGACCCACTTTGGGATGGAGTTGCGCCTCAGGGGGGTAGGTACTCGTAACATCCACCCCCACCACCTTCGAGCCGTAGCCCAACACATATACCGTTTCGGTGATGGCTCCGCTGAGCGAAATGATGCGGGGCTCGGGAATGACTGAGGACGCTGCAGCAGGAGCATCCGGCTGGCAGGATGCCAATGCGAACAATACGAAGGAAAAGGAAAACCAATTTCGCATATTTAATTTTTATTTAGACTATTTTTAATTATCCAATTATGGTCAAAATTGCCTGTTTTAAATTTGGGTTCAAATACCTGAGTCTTGGTAATTTTTTGTCTATATTGGGTAGTCAACATTGGTTAAACTCAAAAAATTAGGTACATGGAATACCCATTTAGTGGTAAAGTTGCCCTGGTTACAGGAGCGGCTTCAGGGATTGGAAAGGCTACAGCGTTGGCATTTGCACAAAAAGGAGCATCTGTTGTGCTTGCGGATATCCAGGAGTCGGATACGCTGGATCTGATTAAGGCTGGTGGTGGATCGGGAATTTTTGTTCACACGGATGTGTCCAGGGAAGATCAGGTAGCGGCTATGGTAGCGGCTGCAGTGGACACTTACGGAAGGTTGGATTTTGCCTTTAATAATGCCGGTATAGAAGGAGAGGCTACCTTCGTGGAGGCGGTTCAGGAAACAGACTGGATGCGGATCATAGATGTCAATCTGAAGGGGGTATTTCTGTGCATGAAGCACCAGATCCCTGTTATGCGCAAGACAGGCAACGCGGCAATCGTGAATTGCGCGTCCATTGCGGGTTTGGTTGGCTTTGCGGGTTTGTCTGCTTATGGTGCCTCCAAGCACGGGGTTGTAGGTCTAACCAAAGCCGCCGCTCTGGAAAATGCCCGAAAAGGCATTCGCGTAAATGCTGTTTGTCCGGGCGTGATCCGTACCCCTATGGTAGAGCGCTTTGTAGGGGAGGATCCTGAAAGGGAGCAAGCCCTTGTAGGCGATGGCCCCATGCGGAGATTGGGACTACCTGAAGAAATCGCAAAAACCGTTTTGTTCTTGTGTTCCGAAGAGGCATCCTTTACCACGGGGCAGGCCATCGCGGTAGATGGGGGCTGGACGAGCAAATAGTACATCTTAAAAACGCTACAGGCATGACCATCTTGAAGAAATCAGGTATTCTGGCTTTATTGTTTCTGATGGTGGGACTTATTTGGCTTTACGAACCCGATATACCGCTTGCAGCAGCGGCTGAGGTACTGCGCAAAGAAAATTCTGCCATAGTTCCCATCAAGGGCATGGATTTGCATTATACGGAAGAGGGTAGAGGGGAGCCGGTTTTATTGATCCACGGTACCGGTGGACTGCTACATACCTGGGATGCCTGGACAGCAGTATTAAAGCAGCATTACCGGGTAGTTCGACTGGATCTGCCGGGTTTTGGGCTTACCGGCCCTTCTCCGGATGGCGATTATTCCATTGACTTTTACACTGAGGTACTCCAAGATTTTTGCGACAGCTTACAATTGGATAGTTTCTACCTGGCAGGGAATTCCCTTGGAGGACAAATAGCATGGGAATACGCCCTCAAACACCCGCATCAGGTGAAAAAGATGATTTTGTTGGCGCCCGCAGGGGTGTATGTTTCCAATGCCAAAAGTACTCCCGTGTTTAAGTTGGCCAAAATAGACTGGCTGGCTACTTTGCTACAGAATTTCGGCACGCGCTTTTTTGTCAAAAAGACCTTGCGCGATGTTTATGCAGATCCCTCGCGGATGCCGGCCGGAATGGAAAATCTCTACCTGACAGCTGCCAAAAGGGAAGGCAATCGGGCTGCTTTTATGGCTCGGCTGCAGTCGCGAAACCCCAAGTCCCGTTTTGATGAAATTGCCACACTAGACTTGCCCGTTTTGCTTCAATGGGGCGATAGTGATCTCCTGATTCCCCATACAGCGGCAAGTAAGTTTCAGGAACGCCTGTCGCGAGATACCCTGATTGTCTATCCCAATACAGGTCATGTCCCAATGGAAGAAATCCCGGAACAATCCGTGCAAGATGCCCTGCAGTTTTTAAAAAATTGAATTTTTATGGAACATGAACTAATCAGCAAGTCCATCCCTGTCCTGATGCTCCTGATTCTGGGGGTGATAGAAGCCATGGGGGGCTTGTATTTCGATGACAAGAGAAGCAAAAATGATTGGACCATTGAGTTGGTAAGCCTTTTTACCTTACCTACCATTATTCAACCTGCCATTTTTGTATTGGTCATTTGGGCAGGCCATCAATGGCTGCCGCAATACGAGGATTATTTTATCCAGGCAGCCATTGGTTGGCAAGTGCTTGCTTTTTTGATCTTTGATGATATGACACAGTACTGGTGGCATAGGTTTTCTCATTCGAATAGGATGATGTGGAAACTACACAGACCGCATCATGTGGTAGAGGAGATGGGGGTGCTGGTAACCTATAGAAATGCCATACTTTATTATGCTTTTATGCCAGGAATCTGGTTGTCGGCCTGCTTGATTTTTATGGGAATGGGTACAGTGTATCTTTTCTACCTGCCTGTTAAGTTAATGGTTATCCTGCTTGCACATAGTGAAACAAAATGGGATAGGTTTTTATACAAGCACAAATTCCTACACCCCATTGCCTGGGTGGTTGAAAGGGTGATTTCTACACCCAGTACTCATTTTGCGCATCATGGACTGACTGCTGAAGATGGGATATCGCATCCCAACGGGAATTATGGCAACCTGCTTTTTATTTGGGATGTAATTTTCGGTACCGCTAAAATCACGAGAAAATATCCATCCAAATTTGGTGCCTGGAACCAAGAAAAGGAGCCTTGGTTTGTACAATTGTTGTTTCCCATCCTCCGCTCCAAAAAACCGGAAAGCGAGCTGCATGCCTTGATCACGAAAAACGATTATGACCCCTCTGTGGATGCTAAAGCGTTTGATCGGTGAGTGGGGGATAGCCTTGTTGTCTCAAATTTGCCATACACCCGGCCGGAAACGGCAACAAAACGAAAAACATGACGCATTCTTCTTTTTCGCGTACCTTATCCCGCTTGTTTTTGGCACTCTCGGGGTTTCTATTTGGCCTGGTGGGCTATTTTTGGCAAACCGGTGTCCCCGAAGTGTTGATGTTTGTGGCAGGTGCAGTTGTCGGAGTACTGGTGTTTGTGATGTTACAGCGGATACTGCCCTTGCTTTTTGGACTATTGTCGAAAATTCCCCATTCATTGTGGTATGCCACACTTGCTTTTTTGGGCGCAGCCTGGATGGCAAAATTGTCGGGGTTCCGCCTTCCTGATGGAGTGTATTACCTTGGGGTATGTCTCTTGTTTGTGACGGCATTGGGCATGTCCTGGTTTGGGCTTCGCCTGAAAAATAAGTTCTCACTCATGGACTTGAGCGGGCTGTTGCTTCCTCTATTGTTGTTGACCATCGGCGTGTATGGGTTGGCCATGGAGGGAACGGATCCCTATGCCGACGAATGGTCGGATGATCAGGCAAGCTCGAGTCTGAATCCTCCTCTGGAGGGTCTGATAAGTCCCGCTGCCAGGGGTGTTTTCGAGGTGGATACCTTTACTTACGGGAGTGGTACAGATAAATACCGGTTTGAGTTTGCTGCAGGAGTCAGGTTCAATACTCCAACCGTGGATGCTTCTTTGCTGTTACCTGATTGGAAGGGTAAAAAGAAAAAGTGGCGGGAACAATATTGGGGATTTGGGGTAAAGGATTTTCCGCTAAACGGCAGGGTTTATCTGCCGGTAGGGGAAGGGCCTTTCCCGATTGCGTTCATCGTTCATGGCAACCACGGTATGATTGACTATTCGGATGACGGCTATGGCTATCTCGGGCGGATGCTGGCAAGTCAGGGTGTGATTGCTGTTTCGGTAGATGAAAATTTCCTCAACGGCCACTGGTCAGGCGATTTCCAGGGCAAAGAGATGCCTGCAAGAGCCTGGCTACTACTTCAACATGCCGCTCAATGGCGCGAATGGAATGCTTCTCCGAGTCATGACCTTTCGGGAAAAGCTGACTTAAATCGCGTGATGCTGGTAGGCCATTCGAGAGGGGGAGAGGCCGTCGCCATCGCGGCTGTGTTTAACCGCTTGTCTGCTTTTCCCGATAATGCATTGCTTCCCTTTGATTTTAATTTTGGAATTCGAGCTGTGGTGGCTTTGGCTCCAACGGATTATCGCTACAGCCGAAAGATGACCATGGAGAATGTGAACTACCTCACGCTTCAGGGTAGTTACGATGCCGATGAAACGAGCTTCTGGGGCATGCGGGCCTTCCAGCGTCTCCAGTTTACGGATGATGCGGATTATGTCAAGGCAGGGGTGTATATCCACCGGGCCAATCATGGGCAATTCAATACGACCTGGGGCAGAAGGGATTTTGGCCCACCTTACAGTTGGCTGCTTAATACGGCTCCTCTGCTGCGTCCGGAGTCGCAACAATTGATCGCCCAGGTTTTTATCAGCGCGTTTGCGAAAGGGGCCCTGCTCAATGACCATACTTATATGCCTCTATTTGAGTCCCCAGCCTACGGCAAGGCTTGGCTGCCGGAAAATGCTTACCGCTCTCGGTTTCAAACTTCCCGGGATCGCTGGATCCAGGATTTCGAAGAGGACTTGGAGCCAAGGGTCGGAAGATCCGGTGTGGGCAACCTGGCAAAGGGTTTTAAAATATGGCGAGAGGAAAAACTAAAAACGCGAAGTACAGATTCTCAGGAGAACCACGCTTTAGTACTTGGTTGGGATTATGGCGACCGTCTGCCCCCTGCTGACAGCCAGGCGGTTTATGCCTGGAGTTTCCCGCAAGCCCTCCAGATCGAGAAAACTGAAGCGCTGTTACTGACCCTGGGCAGCGGCGATCGAAAAGAACTGGGCGACCAAGCCGACCACCAACAACCCCATGCTGCTCCCAGCCCTGATCCCCTCGTGCGTTTGACCGACACCACCGGCATTTCAGCCACGCTGCGTTTGTCAGATGTCCAGCAATTACCCCCACCCTTGTTTTCCCGATTTCTTAAACTGCCGGGACTCAGTCGGGAAAGAGTAGGAAAAGACTGGGAGGTGCAATTGCAGGATGTTGTCTTGCCGCTGGAGCGTTTCCGCTACCAGACAAACTTCAATCCCGCTGCCATTAGTACCATTAGTCTGGTTTTTGACCAGGATACCTCAGGGATAGTGGTCATAGACAACCTGGGTCTGAGAATGCTTTCGCAAAAATAATTACCTGTCCTATCCATCACTTATAATCGTTACGCGTATGCACAAGCCTCTGGCCACCATTATATTACTCGTTTTATCCAATACCTTTATGACCCTGGCCTGGTACGGCCATCTGAAATTTTCCGAATGGAAAAACTTCCAAAAATTGGGGCTTTTTGCCATTGTCCTCATCAGCTGGGGAATCGCCTTTTTCGAATACTGTTTCCAGGTACCAGCCAACAAATACGGGTTCAAAGCCAATGGGGGAGCCTTTTCCTTAGTCGAACTTAAAGTCCTTCAGGAGGTGATCACACTTGGGGTCTTTTTGATATTCACCTTTTTGGTGTTCAAAAACGAAACTTTTCGATGGAACCACCTGCTGGGGTTTTTCTTTCTGATCCTGGCTGTTTATTTTGTGTTCAAAAAATGAACTTTCCGGTTTCCGGTTGTTCTGTTACCTAACAAACCATACCTCCAAAACCTAAAATTAAATTCGCCATGCGAGAAGTTATGTTGATTACCCATTTTTTGGGTCTTGCCCTAG
>JANQWK010000059.1 GCA_030729925.1 Saprospiraceae bacterium | reverse complement strand
AACGTTTGGCCGCTTTGCGAAGGCGGGGATTTTCAGCACTAAACTTCATTAGATGCACAAAACTTGAATTTAGCACTTCTCTATCATAGAAGCACGAAACCCCCGCTTTTGCAAAACGGCTGTTGTACGCTGGCTTTATTAATTCATAATCTTAACACAATCCCCACTCACAAATTCCTTTTTATTTTTCACACATTTGGGTAAACCAGGGCTTTGTACTTCCTCTCCATTTTCAATTTTTGAAGCAATTTCAAAATTCAGTTCCAACAATTGAGTAAGTAAGTCTTTTCGCTTTCCAAAACCATAAGCAGTTAACACTGCATCATCCAGTTTTTGGTGTAAATTTTTTAATGGATTTGAGCCTGGTTCTTCTAATGAACCAGTAGCGGGTTTTCGGAGATAAGAAAAAAGGTTTTCAGTGAATAGTTTAAATTTGTTTTGCCAAAAAATGAAAAAAATTCAACTGAAAACCGATGCTAAATTTAGAAAAAACTGCGAATAGTTGCATACCTGTGTTCTTCAATGAAAATGATTTTAACAAATTTATCTTACCGCACCTTTGGGAAGGCAGTCGTGGACCGAGGCCAAAACTGTCTGCTTACAAGATGGTAACTATTCAGCCCCCTCCCCCTGGGAATGGTGGTGTCCAAATTCGGTTTGAATAATTCATCTTGTAGAGACGCAAGATCTTGCGTCTCCATGTTCGATCCATCATGATGCCTGTCGTAGGGTTTGGATAATTTTATCATCCCGTCCGCAATGAATAACAACATACATGGCCTACAACCGTAATCCTTAAACGCACCATAGGCCGGGGCAGTGTGGTATTTGTTTTTATGTTTTTCCATAATTTTATGGTAGGGGTTCAAAATATTGAACAGACGCAATATCTTGCGTCTCTACTGAGAATCCGGGCAAAGATATTACAATTGATTACCCCCCCGCGTCGTTGATGCTGTTTGGGCATTTTTCGGTGTTGGAGGTGGATGTTGGCTGAATAGTTACCAACTTTCATTCTTTGATATATACAGGTCCAAAAATTGAACAAAGTTTTATTTTTAATGATTGGCATACAACTTATGATATAAATACCAGTTTTCACTACATGATTCCGGGAACAAGAAATTTTATCGGCATAGAATTTAACAAGGTTTTTGACAACAGGGACTTTGATATGACCATCAGACCTCAAATGAGGTTAGGGATTGCCGACAATTTATTGGTGGGGATCGTAGCAGGAGTTCCCGTAAGTCGGGAAAATGAACGCCTAAGTTCTTTTGTTCGATTGATCTGGGAGCCTGGACATCCCAAAAAGTAGCCCCCCAATAAACAAATAGGACATCCTATTCAGCATCAGCGTATTGCTTAAGAGGAATACCCTCAAATCAAGGATGGTCGGGGCCGAATAGCCACCATTTACAAAGTTGTTCCTGCCCTGATTTTAGGAAAAATGCTGCTTTATGTAGGGATGCCTGCCAACAGCCGTTTTTGCCAAAAACGCAAAAAGCCCCAAGTGTGGGGCTTTTTGTCCGGGCGGAGGAAGCGGATCGCAAACCTTCACTACAATGCGCTGATTATCATAGATTTAAATATCTATCAAGACCATGGAAACCCCATAAGTCGCAATGGTCTGAAGGTGTGAAGGGTTCATCATGTGTACCACGTTTAATTTTTTTGTACCTATTCAGCCCTCTCACCCTAGGCATAATGGTGGCCATTTGAGGGTAGAACCCAACCCCAATTATTTTTTCCCGTAAGGGCAATTCCACGCGAATGAATGGGTACGACCTACCTTGGATTCACCATTGCTGGAATCGTATGCCCAGTTGGTGGTCTGCGATGGCAAATTCTTTTGCACCCCAGGGGCGAAGGGTGACTTGATTAAGATGGGGGTGGAGTAAATGGGGGTGAGATCCGGAAATCTTTTCAAATACTGCTTCGATGTTGGGGGTGACCAGCCGCAATTCGGGATGATGTTCCCGCGCTAATTGGGGGTCTTCAAAAAGCATGATCTGAATGCCGTCCTTTTTGAGGACACAGTAAGGGTTTGAACTGTTGAGGTCTTCATGTGCGATGGTGAATTCCAGAGCGCCTACAAAAAGTTTTAGTCCGTCTGAAATGTCGGTGTAAAATACACTGGGTACCAATTGGGAGAAATGCATCATGGCTTTTTTTAGGAGGTGATCCTTCGGGTCTTAAACGCAAAAAGCCCCAAGTATGGGGCTTTTTATCCGGGCGGAGGAGGAGGGATTCGAACCCCCGGTACGCTCTCACGTACGTCTGTTTTCAAGACAGGTGCAATCAACCGCTCTGCCACTCCTCCGTTGAATGGAGTGCAAAAATAAACAAGATTTTGTTTTTTGGAAATTTTTACGCACCAAAAATGTGGTTTTTTTTAGTCCACATCGTAAAATGCCGCATTGGCGGGGTTGTGGCGGGCACCGCGAAATTGTCGAGCCAGGCTGGCCAACTGCTGTACGATGTCCGGAGACAAACGCAATTCCAGGGCTCTACAGTTTTCCCGAAGGTGATCCAACTTGCGGGTTCCGGGAATGGGGATGTGGTTGCCGGAGGCGAGGATCCAGCCCAGAGAAAGGATTGCGAGCGAGGTGCCCAGTTGTTGGGCCATGTCCTGCATTTGTTCAGCTATCCGGATATTGTGCGACAGATAGGGTTCCTGAAAGCGCGGGATGAGCCGGCGATAGTCATCCGATCCCGGCTGTAGCCCTGAGGCAAGGGCGGTGAGCATGCCTCTGCCCAGGGGACTAAAGGCCGCAAGGGTGATGCCCTGTTCTTCGAGAAAAGGAAGCACCCGGTCTTGGAGGTCCGGTGTGGCTAAGGAGTATTCAGATTGAAGCACATCTATCCTCCCTGTCCTGCCTGCTTTTTGGAGCGTGGCGATGCCGGCTTCGGACAACCCAATAGCCCGGATCTTGCCCTGGTCTTTGAGCCGCTGCATGGCGCCTACCGTCTCCGTTATGGGCACGGTTTTGTCCACGCGGTGGAGATAATACAGATCCAGATAGTCCGTGCGCAGGCGACGCAAACTGGCTTCACAGGCAGCAACAACGTACTCGGGGCGACCATCTATGCGCAAGCCGCCCATTTCGTCACCCACGTAACCAAATTTGGTGGCCAGGACGACTTCCTGCCTGCGACCGGCAAGCGCCCGACCCAGCAGTTCCTCGTTGGCTCCCCCTCCATAGACGTCGGCCGTGTCGAGAAAGTTAATCCCCGTATCCGCTACCGCTTGCAACAGCCGCTCGGCTTCCCCCGCCGCGATGCTCCCATAAGCGCCACTCAGCCCCCAACAGCCAAAGCCCATACGGCTCACCCGAATGTCCGATTTGCCCAGATTGATTTGCTCCATGATTATTGGATGAAAAACTGCCGATAATTTGCGAACTTACGCAGCAAAAAACAAGAAAATGGTAGATTATCATTTGCATTTGCTCCGGAAAACCCGAGAAAATATGCTCCGCGCCGTGGAAGACTATTCGCTCGAACGGCTCAATGCGGTTCCTACAGGCTTCGGCAACAACCTGATCTGGAATATCGGACACGTGATTGTGACCCAGCAATTGCTGACGTATTCGTTATCCGGACTGACACCCCTCGTCCGCGAAGATATTATCGCCAAGTACCGGAAAGGCACCAAACCGGACGGGAATGCACCGGCGGATGAATGGGAGTACCTGCAAGAGACGGCTTTTGCGCTGCCCGATCAAACCTGGACCGATTACCAGGCCAAGGTATTTCAACAGTATTCTCCTTATACCACGAGCTACGGGGTAATCCTGAACTCCGTGGAGGATGCTATTGTATTTAATAACCTGCACGAGAGCATGCACTTCGGGAATGTGCTGTCTATGCGAAAATTGGTGTGATGCCGGCACGCTCCTTTTATCCGGCCGTAGTGCTGGTCTGGGTTTGCATGATGGGGGTTCTTTTTGGCGCAAGCCTGATCTATGAAAGGTACCCGATCCTGCGCAATACCGGAGCCGAAAAACAATTGGTACCGTATATGTTTTTGCCCTCGCTCCTCATCGCCCTGCTGGTGATGAACCTGATGTTGTTCGGCAAACCGCTTTCGGGGCTGGCCAGGCGCGATTTATGGATTACCGGTATTTTCTGGGTAATGGCCAGCTTGACCTTCGGGGTACTCATCCAGCGGCTGCTGGATCCCTCCGATCCCGGTTTTTTGCTGCTCCTGGCTTTTGTCCAGTCCAACGCCTGGTACGTGCTGCTGATCGCACTGTTCTTGTTTCCCCCCATGATGGGAAACCGTTACCTGAAATAGTTGATTTACTTTTTTTATACCACCAAAACAAATAGCCGACATGAAGAGATTACTTTTACTGAGCATGGTTGCAGGGTTGTGGTTTTTAGGCCTCCAGGCCCAGGATCGCAAGTTGCCCGCCGATGAAGTCGTGGAAACCAAACACCAAGTGACCATCAAAGGACAGGCAGTACCCTACCGTGCCGTGACCGGAACCCAACCCGTATGGGACAGCAATGGCAAAACCGTCGCCGCACTGTTTTTCACCTACTACGAACGCACCGATGTAAAGGATCGAGATGCCCGCCCGCTGGTTATTTCTTTCAACGGCGGACCCGGTTCTGCTTCGGTCTGGATGCACATCGCTTATACCGGACCCAAAATCCTGAAAATTGACGATGAGGGCTACCCCGTTCAGCCCTACGGCATCCGCGACAACCCCTATTCTATCCTGGATGTGGCCGATATCGTGTTTGTGAATCCGGTCAATACCGGCTATTCCAGAATCCTCGATGACAATGCCAAACCGGCTACTTTCTTCGGGGTGAACGAGGATATCAAGTACCTGGCCGATTGGGTCAATACTTTCGTGACCCGCCACAACCGCTGGCCTTCTCCCAAGTACCTGATCGGAGAGAGCTACGGTACAACCCGGGTATCAGGTCTGGCCAATGAGCTGCAAAACAACCACTGGATGTACCTCAACGGGGTGATCCTGGTGTCGCCCACCGGCTTGGGCATCGAACGCGACGGCCCCGTGGATGCGGCCAACCGTTTGCCTTATTTCGCAGCCGCCGCATGGTACCAGAAAGCACTCGCTCCAGAGCTACAGGCCAAAGACCTGGATGAACTCCTGCCAGAGGTGGAAGATTTCACCATCAACCAACTGCTTCCGGCCATGGCCATGGGTGGGTACCTGTCTGACGACAAAAAAACGGAAATGGCAGAGAAAATGGCCTACTATTCCGGCCTTTCGGCCAAAACGATCCTGCAGCACAACCTGGATGTGTCCACTTCCTTTTTCTGGAAGGACTTGCTGCGCGAACGCGGAGGATTTACCGTGGGCCGATTGGATTCTCGCTACCTCGGTATTGATCGCCAACTGGCAGGTGACAGACCGGATTACAACTCAGAATTGACTTCCTGGTTGCATTCTTTTACCCCTGCTATCAATTATTATTTCAAAAACCACCTCAACTGGAATACCGATATCAAATATAATATGTTTGGTCCGGTCAACCCCTGGAACCGCAACGGAGATCGCACCGGAGAAGGCTTGCGCCTGGCAATGGCTCAAAACCCCTACCTGCATGTGATGATCCAATCCGGCTACTACGACGGGGCTACGACCTACTTCAATGCCAAATATACCATGTGGCACCTGGATCCCAGTGGCCGCATGCAGGATCGCCTGAGCTTCAAAGGCTACCGCAGCGGACACATGATGTACCTGCGACGGGAAGATCTCGAAACAGCCAACGAGGATATCCGCATGTTTGTGAAGAAAACCCTTCCGGCACCCGGACAACCGGCAAAGTATTAGCAACTAAACATTGGGGCGGACAATTGTTCGCCCCAATGTCTTTTATGGCAGTACCGGTGGCCTCCGATGCCGGGTGGCCTGCTCGTAAGCATAGGCAAGTTTGATCAATACCGGTTCGCTGAAAGACCGACCCAGAAATTGAATGCCGGCAGGTAAATTGCCCGTGGTAAATCCCATCGGTACCGTGAATGCCGGCTGACCGGTATGTGGCGCAATAAGCTGACTGTTGTCGCCCTTATAGCCTTCTTCAAAAGCACTTACCTTCGCAGGAGGGTGGTTCCACGAGGGATAAACCAGCGCATCGAGTTCCAACGCATCCATCGCCTGCTCTATGGCTTCCCGATAAGCAATGCGCAACACATCGGTATAAGGATCTCCGCAGGGAATATCCCCCTGTTCCCAGCGTCCCGAACGCCCTACAAAGCGCTCCAATCTGCCCGTAACAAAGGGAGAGGTACCGCCAATGGCCAAAATATCTTCTATGGAGCTGACTCCCGGTCGCTTGACAAAGGTTTGTAAAAATGATGCAATGTCCTGCCCGAAGTCTGCACACCACTGATCCTGGCGCAGGGTATCCAGCCTGGGCACCACAAAAGGATCCACCAAGACTGCGCCCTGGGCAATCATATCCTGGAGCGCCTGCTCGAACAGCGCACTTACCTCTGAATCCGGATTTTTGTCACTCAGTTGCCGCATCACCCCTATCCTGGCTCCTTGCAAGCCGTCTTTTTGCAGAAAATCGAGGTAATTATCCGGAATGTTGCCTTCGGCGTACCGCGTCAGGGTATCTAAGGGATCTACTCCCGCGATGACCTGCAAGATTCGGGCAGCATCTTCCACGGTGCGACACATAGGGCCGCCTACATCGTTGCGCAGGTACAAGGGAGCAATGCCATGCCGGCTGGTCAGTCCCAGGGTACTGCGAAACCCCACCAGGGCATTGTGGGAAGAAGGTCCTCTGATCGAATTGCCCGTGTCGGTCCCCAATCCGACTGCCCCAAAATTGGCGGCCACTGCAGCAGCTGTACCCCCACTCGATCCGGCCGGCACATGCTCAATGTTGTAGGGGTTACGGGTTGTCCCCGCGATAGAACTCTCCGTGTGCATGGGGCTGAAAGCCCATTCTGCCATGTTGGATTTGGCCAGCACGATGGCTCCCGCATCCAGAAGTTGCTGCACCTGAGTTGCGTTTTCCGCTGGTTCAAACCCCTTGAGGGCAATAGAACCGGCGGTGGTCTGCAATCCTTTGGTGAGGTAATTGTCTTTTACAATGACCGGAATGCCGTGGAGGGGAAGCAACTCACCGCTGCGCTTGAACGCTTCGTCCCGCTGGCGGGCATCTTCCATGGCACTCGGATTAACCACGACGATCGCATTGATGCCGGTGGACTGATCCAGCGCAGCAATGCGGTCCAGGTAGTAAGCGGTTAGCGCTTCCGAAGTAAGGGTTCCTTCCCGGAATGCCTCGTGAATTTCTGCGATGGTCAGTTCTTCAAAAGTCCGAGCCGGAGCAGCGGGCGACTGGCAGGAACTGCCCAAAATAACAATCGCGGGCAGCATCCATATCCATGTAGAGACAGAATTTTTCATTTAAAAACAGGGGGTTATTAAAACATAGATTCATTTAGTCCCCTGTAAGATACAACTACCAGCTTAAATATTTATACATCAATCGAATTTCCTTATACGCCTGGGTCATATCGGTGCATTCAAAGGCAATGGTAAATCCATCTACCCGCTTTACATTGGGCACCGATTCTGCTACATCCGCACGGGTGGTGGAATCGAACTTCATCCGCACCCGAATGGGGTTGCTTACTGCCAAAGGTTGTGCCCCGGCTATGCCCTGAATGGCTTTTTTCGTGGCGGCACCCAACAACTGCAGCACCCGGGTGGGATGAATCAACCTGGCCGTTTCTGTGGTCACGGTATATTTGGTCGTCACCCGCTCACAAGGCACTATGGCACCAAACTGCGTCACAAAAGCATCATCACCGGAAGCCAGAATCACCGGAACGCCCATGGATCCGGCAAACAAAGCATTGAGTCCGCCCTCGCCCACTTCCTGATCGTTGATCCACAATCCCTTAACCACGCCTGATCCCGTATGGGCTTGAAAACCGCCCTCGGTGCCGGCACGGGTGTGGTATCCGATAAATATAGCCCCGTCATAACTGCCATCCAAGCCTTGCACCATACCCAGGGGCTTATTGTTGCCCTGGATGTACTCTACCCGCGGATCCAGATCGAGGTGGTACAGGTTTTGCATGTCCCCATGCGAATCATTGACCAGCACCTCTGCCGGTCCCTGGGCAAAAATCGCCGCGACTACTGCATTGACCTCCGCGGTCGCCAACTTTCGACCCGTTTCGTAGTCTTTTCCCCCATGCGCCAACATTCTGGAGGTACCAATGCCCCCAATGCCTTCCATGTCCACCGAAATAAATACCTTCAGGGGCTTGCGGGAACCCGCACCGGCAGCAGCCGGGGATTGCGCCTGTAAACCGGCAACTGCCAGCAGGCACAGGAAACTCACGAAAAATAGTTGCTTGATCATGGATGATATTTTTTTAACGTCTGACAAATGGATATAAGGTGTCCGGAATCTGTTCGTACTCCAGGGCATCGAGGTGGATGGTTCCGAAAAATGGAAGGGGTGGATCTATCCAGACGATAGATTTGGAGTAGTCAATCAGGTCAAACCCACGACGGAAATGGTTTCTGGATTTGAGCACGATGATCTCTATGGTGCTATCGTCAATGCCAAGTGCCTCAAAAATAGCGGGATAGACGACTTGATACAAATCGGGACTCACCGCAATTCTGTTGTTGTTGCCCAGGTTGATCACCGCAAAGCGATCGTATTTTTTGCCGTCAACCGGGTTGTCATAAGCGCCAAAATACTCCAGCGTGCCTTTTACCCGCAAGGGAGCTCCACTCGATTCCGCCAAGCGACCTCCGATATTTACTGTTACCTCATCTCCTGCCTTTTTGCCGGCGGCCGACAAACTATCCAGCAAGGGTGCATCGGCCAAGGTACCGATGAAAAAGTTAGAAACGCCTTTTGCAATCAATTCTTCCGTGATGAAAGTGGCATCCCCCATCCTGTCGCTGTAATCCGCCACAATCACCGGAGTCAATCCTTTTTTTACATTATCCATAACCTCTTGCACCCCCTCCGGAACCTTTGGATATTGGAGTCCCGCGAAGGGTTCGCGCAAGGCCCAGATGTAATCATTCAAATCATCGGCAATGGTTGCAGCCAGTGCGGGATCGTTGTTGGTAGTGGCAAAAACCGTCGCGCCCACATCGGGCACATCGGCCCAGGGAAAACCAAACATCACCGATACCACCACCCCGGGATGGTGTTCCTCCCAACGCCTGGCGCGTTCCATGATGTCCAGACAAGGAAACACGCTGGTGCCCTGCATCACGGTTGGGGTAATGACCCCCGGCTTGCGCGTCACCGTCACCGGGTCGTAAGTCCCGCGAATGATGTGCATCAACATGCGCGCAGCCCGTTCACCCTGCAAATAACTATCGTAATGCGGAAAACGCTTTACCGAAAAAATGGCATCCGCCACCTCTGCCAAAGCAGCATCTTCGTTGCCGTGCAAATCAAGCGTCACCACTATCGGCACATCCTGGCCTACCACTTCCCGAATCCTGCGCACGATCTCTGCCTCCGGACGGGGTATTTCCTTGACCGCCATTGCCCCGTGCAAAGCCAGATATACCCCGTCCAGGTCGCCCTGAGCGCGGATATCCTCCACCATGGCGTTGGTATATTTGTCAAAAGCAGCTTGGGTCACCCATGATCCGGAGCTTCCTCCCACGGGATCCCGAGGCGAAGTCAGACCAACCAGCTCCACTCCACTAAAATCGCCTATCCCATGGACAAAACCCTTTACATAGCTGTCGCGCGACAACACCTCTTTACCTTGAAGCGGCGGCCCATAATGTTCCCATTGCTCGATGTCGGTGGGAGTAGGACAAAAAGTACAAGTTTCGTGTTGGAAAGCAGCGACGCCAATCTTGATGAAATCCTGTGGCGGATCGCTGGGGCTGCAGCCGAGGAAGAGCACGGCAAGGCAGCCGACAAAAAGGAAGTGTTGTGCCGACATGAGTTGGTTCGTTTTGTAGGTATTTGAGCCGGCACCGGACTGAAAAAGCTAAACCCGGTGCCGGACTATCTTTCCGGATTATTCCAGGTTGTGGAACACGTTCTGCACGTCGTCATCCTGCTCCAGGGCATCAATAAAATCCAGCACCTCATCCACCTGTTCCTCTGAAATCTCTTTCGCAATGGTTGGGAGCCGCTGCAATTCGGATTTTTCCGGCTCTATCCCCGCATTTTCCAAAGCCTCCGACATCTTGCCGAAATCGGTGAAATCCACAGACAACAAATACTGGTTTTGCTCTTCCAGCAATTCCATTTTCTCCAGCCCGTGGTCAATAAAATCCAGCTCAAAACTCTCTGCATCCGGGATTTTATCTGCTGCGACATAGAACACCCCCTTGCGATTGAAAATAAAATCGTGCATCCCGGAGGTACCCAAACTTCCACCTTTCTTCTTGAATATAGCCCTGATATTGGCAACCGTGCGGGTCGGATTGTCGGTCGCTGTCTCTACAATTACAGCCACCCCATGCGGAGCCATACCCTCATAGACAATCTCTTTGAAATCCGCCGCATCCCTGGACGAAGCCTTTTTGATCGCATTCTCGATCTTATCCTTGGGCATCTGTACGGACTTGGCGTTCTGAATCGCCCTCCTCAGCATAGCGTTGTACTCCGGACTTCCCCCGCCTGCCTTTACGGCGATGGTAATCTCCCGCACCGCCTTGGTAAAGGCCTTGGCCATTTTATCCCAGCGGGCAAATTTGGTAGCTTTGCGATATTCAAATGCTCTTCCCACGACAATACTTTTTTTAAGTTTATTTTTCGCAAAAATACGTAAAAGATTTGGAACTCCTGTGCTGTTTTACACCCGGATTCAGACCTTCCGCATATTGACCAGGATGGAGAAAGTCTGATCGAGGTCCTTGTCGGCGACGATGATGGTAAACTCGTTGGAAGTCGAGATCAGTTCGACCACATTGATCCCCTGCCAGGCCAAATCTTTGAGAATGTAATAATAAATCCCGTACAGCTGCCGGTTGGTTTCCGGCAGCATCAGACTTACCGCCGAGAGGTTGCGCGTCAGGTCGGTGAGGGTCTCCCCCTGGAAAAGTTCTTCCATGATCGTTTCAAAGCCGCTCGATATGACAATGGTCGTTTCAGCTACCCCCTGGGAATAGGTACAAAACGTCTTTGGCCGCTCGCTGACCACCGCAAGCAGTTGGGCCTGCGCCCGGATCAGGCTATCCGAATTGAGGTAGGTGTAATCCAACAGGTTGGAACGCACCCGAATATCGGTCAGCTGCCGGGCAAAAGCACGGATCTCCCGCAACATAAAATGCCCTCCCCCTACCGGCAAACGGTTGACCGCCATCACAATCGCCCCTTCTTTCACCTCCCTGCCCGCCGCCTGGGAAACCGTAGGCTGCAAACTGCGCGCCAAGGCCGATACGTTGATCAAACCCTCCTGCAAGGCTTCCATCAGGAAGGGATAGCGGTTAAGCTCTACCTGGACTAATTCGGCAATGGTTTTCATGTTAAAAATTTAACAAATTGTGAAATTTAGGTTTAAATTCTGAAAAAAATACCGTTTCTGCAAGACAAGCTCTTCTTTTGTAGAAAAAAAGCGTCATGAAAGTGCTGAAATTTGGAGGAACCTCTGTTGGAAGTCCCGAGCGTATGGAGCATTTGGTGGAACTGGTCGCCGACGATCAGCCCAAAATTGTGGTGTTGTCGGCGGTAGCCGGTACGACCAATCAACTGCAAGAGCTGGCAGATACTATCCTTCGACAAGACATCCCCGGTGCATCCCAGCAACTGGGCGCCCTTCGGCTGTCGTATGAAAAGTTTGTAAAGGAACTTTTTGCAGCTCATCCGGAAGCGAAGCCTGCGGCAAAAAAAATCGTCCAGGATCATTTTCATTTTTTGGCGCAACAGATTACCCGACCCTTTACCGCCGCGATCGGAAAAAGTATTTTGGCTCAGGGGGAACTGCTCTCAACGGCTATTTTTGCGCTCCTGCTGGCGCAGAAAAAAGTGCCCTGCCAATTGATTCCTGCGCTGGACTTCATGCGCACCGACGCCAAAGGCGAACCCGATCTGGATTTCCTGACGGCGGAGTTGTCGTTTTTGCTGGAGATGAACCCCGGAATTCCCTGTTTTGTGACCCAGGGCTATATCTGCAAAAATCACGAGGGCAAAACGGACAACCTCAATCGCGGCGGCAGCGATTATACGGCTACCCTCATCGGAGCTGCCATCGGGGCTGAAGAAGTGCAGATCTGGACAGACATAGACGGAATGCGCAACAACGACCCCAGAGTGGTAGCGGATACTTTCCCTATCCGACACTTGTCGTACCGCGAAGCGGCAGAATTGGCCTATTTCGGCGCTAAAATTCTGCATCCTTCTTGTGTGCTTCCTGCGGAAAAAACCCAGGTGCCCATCCGATTGAAATACACCTTTCAGCCAAAAGCTCCGGGAACCCTCATCTCAACTGCTTCTTCGGGCAGAACCATCACAGCGATAGCCGCCAAAGACGGCATCACTGCCATCCAGATCAGATCCGGACGCATGATCAATGCCTACGGTTTCCTGCGCAAGGTGTTCGAAGTGTTTGAAATATACCGCACCCCCATTGATATGATTACGACCTCCGAGGTTGCCGTTTCGCTCACCATTGACGATACCTCCCAACTTCCCGGTATCCTGGAGGCCCTGGCTCCCTACGGAGAGATTACCTGTCAGGAAAAACAGACCATCGTGTGCATTGTGGGGGATCAACTCGACCAACACCCCGGATTTACCCGGCAGATTTTTGATGCCCTGGAGGATATCCCCGTGCGCATGGTGTCGTACGGAGGCAGCCAGAACAACCTGTCCCTGCTCATCCCGGAATCGGCCAAGAGTCAAGCCCTCCGACAACTCAATCAGAAACTCTTTGTGCAGGAAATGGCAAATGGACAAGGCTGATCCTTCCGGGATTCTCCATTTTTGTAGTATCATTGTAAAAAAACTACTACCATGACGGAGCTGCCTATGCCCCCCCGTGCCAAACAGGTTCCTCACAAGCTTGAAATTCACGGAGATACCCGAATAGATCCCTGGTTTTGGCTCAATGATCGCGATAACCCGGAGGTGATTGCTTACCTGGAGGCCGAAAATGCCTATCTCGAGACCCAAATGGCTCCCGAAAAGGCATTTAGGGAGTCGCTCTACCAGGAGATGCTGGGTCGGATAAAACAGGAAGATCAGTCCGTTCCGTTTTTGTACAAAGGATATTACTACATTACCCGATACGAGACCGGACAGGAGTATCCCATCTATACCCGCAAGAAAGGACATCCCGATGCGCCAGAGGAGATCCTACTGGATGTGAATGTCTTGGCAGAAGGACAGGATTATTACGATGTGTCGGGGGTATATGTGAGTCCGGACAACCAGTGGATGGCCTTTGGCGTGGATACCGTGTCGCGCAGATTATATACGTTGCACCTGAAAAATCTCCACAGCGGAGTCATCACCGAGCTGGAGATACCGGGCACATCCGGTAGTGTCGCATGGGCCAATGATAGTCAGACCTTCTTCTATACTTGCAAAAACCCACAGACCCTCCGGCACGAACGGATCAAAAAACACCGCATCGGCCAAGACCCGACTACCGATCAGGAGGTGTATTTCGAGGCAGATGATACCTTCCTGACTTTCGCGTACAAGAGCAAGTCGGAAAAGTACATCATCATAGGCTGCTCCCAGACGATTACTTCAGATTACTACCTCATATCCGCCGATGATCCCGACCAGGCACCCGTGCAATTTACTCCCAGAATCCGCGGACACGAATACCAGATTGACCACCGCAACGACGAATGGCTGATCCTGAGCAATGCAGATGGCGCCACTAACTTCAAGGTCATGAGCTGTCCCGACCAGGCAACCCAACAGTCCAACTGGCAGGAGCGCATTCCTCACCGACCGGATGTGTTGCTGGAAAGCATAGAACCCTTTGCCCGTTTCTGGGTACTGGAAGAGCGCAAGGCAGGTTTGACCCAGTTCAGGATTTTTAGCGACAGCGAAGCCGAACATTACCTGGATTTCGGGGAAGAGGCCTACACGGCGTATATTTCCGTCAACCGAACCCTGGATACCCCCCTCCTGCGCTTTGGGTACCAGTCCATGACGACCCCGCCCTCGACCTACGACTACGATGTTTTTTCCCGCGATAAGACCCTCCTCAAACAACAGGAGGTACTCGGCGGTTTTGAGGCATCGGATTACCTGACCCGCCGATGGTATGCACCCGCCCACGATGGCGTACAAGTGCCCATCTCCCTGGTCTATCACAAAGATACTCCACTGAGCTCCTCCACCCCCGTCCTGCTGTACGCCTACGGCTCCTACGGCATCACGGTGGATCCCACTTTCAGTTCTGCCCGCCTCAGCCTGCTCAACCGCGGCTTCGTTTTCGCGATAGCGCATATCCGCGGCGGACAGTTGCTGGGCAGATCCTGGTACGACCGTGGCAAATTGCTCGACAAGAAAAACACCTTCCGCGATTTTATCTCTTGTGCCGAACACCTCATCCGGGAAGGCCTGAGCAGCCCGGAACACCTTTATGCCATGGGTGGCAGTGCAGGCGGTCTGCTCATGGGTGCCATTGCCAACATGCGCCCCGATCTCTGGAAGGGCATCGTGGCAGCAGTGCCTTTTGTGGATGTCGTCACGACGATGCTGGACGAGAGTATTCCCCTCACCACGGGTGAATTCGACGAATGGGGCAACCCCAAAGATCCCGTCTATTACCAATACATCAAGTCCTATTCTCCTTATGACAACGTGGAGGCGCAAGCTTACCCGGCCATGCTGGTGACCACCGGGCTTCACGACTCCCAGGTGCAGTATTGGGAGCCTGCCAAGTGGGTAGCCAAACTGCGCGAGCGCAAAACCGATGAAAATCTGCTGTTGTTATACACCAACATGGATGCCGGTCACGGAGGTGCATCCGGAAGATTTCAAAGATTAAAAGAAATTGCCCTGGAATATGTATTTTTATTCAAAATGGAAGGTTTATCTTCCTGAATAAAAACCACGGCACATGAATAAATACGGATGCTTACTTATGGCAGCATTAATTACGTCGGCTTGTCAGTCTGACCAACAGCCGCGCAAGCTTCTTCCCTATCCGGAAACCGCCAAAACAGATCAGGTGGACACCTACCACGGAACCGCCGTTCCCGATCCTTATCGCTGGCTGGAGGACGACCGATCGCCTGAAACAGCGACCTGGGTAGAGGCACAAAACCAGGTCACTTTTGGCTTTCTCGATCAGATTAATTTTCGGGCAGACCTCAAAAAGCGATTGGAGCAGCTCAACGACTACGAAAAGATTTCTGCCCCGTTTCGGGAAGGCGATTACGAGTATTTTTACAAAAATGACGGTCTGCAAAACCACGCCATCGTCTATCGCACCCCGGCAGATAATCCCGATGCCGAGCCGGAGGTCTTCCTGGACCCCAACACCTTTTCCGAGGACGGCACCACGGGATTGGCCGGTCTGTCTTTCTCTAAAGACGGCAGCCTGGTGGCCTACCAGATCACCGAAGGCGGATCCGACTGGCGCAAGGTGTATGTGATGGATACCCGAAGCAAGGCCCTCGTGGGAGAAATACTCGAGGACGTGAAGTTTAGCGGTCTCTCCTGGAAGGGCAACAAAGGTTTTTACTACAGCAGTTATGACAACCCGGACAAGCAGAACAGCAGCCAGCTTTCTGCCAAAACGGCCAACCACAAATTGTATTTCCATACCCTCGGACAGCCACAGGATCAGGATCAATTGGTTTTTGGCGGCGACAAGCAGCCCAACCGCTACATTTTTGCCGAAGTAACAGAGGACGAGCAATACCTGGTGATTTCTGCTGCGCAAAATACCAGCGGCAACCAGCTGTATATCATGGATTTGAGTCGGCCTACAGCCGATCCGGTGCTGATTCAGGACGACTATTTCGCCAGTTGCTCGGTGTTGACCAACGAAGGGGCCGACTTTTATCTCTACACCAACATTGGCGCACCGAAATACCGCGTTGTGCGCTTTGAACTTTCCCAGCCACAGTCGGACAAGTGGCAGGATGTCATTCCGGAATCGGAACATGTGCTGAGTGCCTCCGTAGGTGGGGGGAAATTTTTTGCCAGCTACCTGGTAGATGCCAAAACCCAGGTGCAGCAGTTCGACCTGCAGGGCAAACTCGAGCGCGACATCACTCTGCCCGGTATTGGTTCTGCTTATGGCTTTTCAGCCAAAAAAACGGAGACCAGCCTGTACTACACCTTTACGTCTTTTACCTATCCCAATACCATTTATAAATACGATATCGCCGAGGGACTATCCCAGGAGTACCGGCGCTCGCAGGTGGATTTCAACCCGGAAGACTACGAGACCCGGCAGGTGTTTTATACCAGCAAAGATGGAACCCGGGTACCTATGTTTATCGTTTTTAAAAAGGGAATTGCCTTTAACGGCAAAAATCCCACCTTGCTTTACGCTTACGGGGGCTTCAATGTAAGTCTGACCCCCGCCTTCAGCGCTTCTCGCATTGCCTGGCTCGAACAGGGCGGCATCTACGCCCAGCCCAATATCCGGGGCGGCGGCGAGTATGGCGAAGCATGGCACCTGGCAGGTACCCAGCTCAACAAACAGAACGTATTCGACGATTTTATCGCAGCAGCCAATTATTTGATCGAAGAGGACTACACCACTCCTGAATTCCTGGCTATTTCCGGGGGATCCAACGGGGGACTGCTCGTAGGCGCGTGCATGACCCAACGGCCAGAACTGTTCAAAGTAGCCTTGCCGGCTGTAGGGGTACTCGACATGCTGCGCTACCATACTTTCACCGCAGGAGCAGGCTGGGCGGCCGACTACGGGACAGCCGATGACTCGCCTGAGATGTTTGCCTACCTCAAACAGTATTCGCCGTATCATGCCCTCCAACCCGGAACCGCCTATCCGGCGACCCTGGTGACCACGGCCGACCACGACGACCGGGTGGTGCCTGCACACTCGTTTAAGTTCGCCGCCAGGCTTCAGGAATACCATGCGGGAGACAACCCCGTCCTGATCCGGGTGCAAACCCGAGCCGGACACGGCTCCGTTTCTACCGAGCAAAGACTGGCCCTGGAGGCAGACACCTATGCCTTCACCTGGGCAAATATGGGTCTGGAACCCGTTTTTACCCAACTGCTGCAAGACTAAAACCAACATCATGAAAAACCTTCACTTTCTGTTGATCTGGGCACTGAGTATTGCACTGAGTGTCCCCTTAACGGCGCAGGAACTCCTCCCTGCGACCGATATTGGTCTCACGGGTGTCAACCCCCAAAGACTGGCCCGCATTGAAGCCCTTTGTCAGTCTTATGTTGACAACAACGAACTCCCCGGAATGGTCGTCCTCATCGCCAGCCGCGGAGAAATCGTCCTGCACGAGGCCTACGGCATGGCGGATGTACAAGCCGGCAAAACCATGGAAAAAGACGCCATCTTTCGCATTGCGTCCCAAACCAAAGCCATCACCGCAACCGCTGTGATGATGCTCTGGGAAGAAGGCAAGTTCGACCTCGATGATCCTATCTCCAAATACATTCCGGAGTTCAAGGATCCACAGGTCCTGGAAACCTTCAACCCGGCTGACAGTTCTTTCACCGGACGACCCGCCAAGCGGGAAATCACCATTCGCCACCTCCTCACCCATACCTCCGGACTGGGCTATGGCATCATTGATGGCGATGAGCGCTTCCGCAAAATGTATCAGAAAGCGGGCGTTACGGATTTGTTTACTACCGAACCCGTGACGATTGGGGAAAGCGTGCGCAGACTGGCCAGACTGCCGCTGCACCACGAACCGGGTGAAAAATTTACCTACAGCGAAGGATTGGACGTTCTGGGCTACCTGGTGGAAATCCTGTCCGGCATGCCCTTCGACCGCTTTTTGCAGGAACGGCTCTTCGAACCCCTGGGCATGGAAGACACCTATTTCTACCTGCCGGCTTCTAAAGCCAATCGCCTGGTGGCCATCCAAACCCAAAAAGACGGAAAGTGGGTACCCTACCCCGATACTTTTTACGACACCGACTACCCGACCACCGGAGCGCGCAGCTTCTTTTCCGGCGGCGCCGGTCTGTCCAGCACAGCCCTGGATTACGCCCGCTTCCTGCAGATGTACCTCAACGGCGGACAGCTCAACGGCACCCAAATTCTGAGTCCGAGTACCATCCGAACCATCATGGACAATTCTTTCGACAATGTTTGGGACGCCAACAGTGCTACCCACTACGGACTGGCCTTTCAGGTAACCAACCAAAACGCCATTGCCCTCGGCGGACTGGGCAGCGAAGGCACCTTCTCCTGGGGTGGATACTTCAACACCCAGTATTTTGCCGATCCGGTAGAACAGGTCATCGGGATCATCATGAAACAAACCCGAGGCATTCCTGCAGAACCCAGCGGCAACCTGTTTAAGCGATTGGTTTTTTCAGCGCTTAGCTGGTAAGCACCTAATGCCCCATCAATCCTCCCACCACCTCCAACACCCTGTCGGCCTCCGCCAGGGTGTTGGTATGGGCAAAGGAAAACCGAATGGTCTTTTTTTCTCCACCAGGATCAATGGCACCAATGACATGTGATCCTGCGTCCGCACCGGAGCTACAGGCACTACCGCCTGAAGCACTTACCCCGGCAATGTCGAGGTTAAACAGCAAGAGTTCGGTGCGAGGGCCGGGTGGAAAAGCGGCGCTGAGGATTTTGTAGTGCTGCGCGTGCCCTTCTTCCCCATTGAAAGTGATGCCAGGCACCAGGGTCTCCAAACCCGATTTGAGCCGGTTTTTGACGGCAAGGATTTGTTGTCGGCGCTCCTCCATGGTCTGCTGCGCCATGTCCAACGCCTTGGCCAAACCCAATATGCCCGCTACGTTTTCGGTGCCCGCCCGCATATTGCGCTCCTGGCCGCCACCATCTATGAAGGGCCGCAACATGCTGTCGCTGTTGATATACACAAACCCGCAACCCTTTGGACCGTGAAATTTATGAGCAGAACCGGTACAAAAATGCAGCCGGGCTTTGGCGACATCCAGGGGATAAAAACCCAAAGTCTGCACCGTGTCCGAGTGAAAATAGGCTCCGTGTTCGGCACATATCGCCCCTATGCGCTCGATGTCGTGCAAGGTACCTATTTCGTTATTCGCGTGCATCAGCGAGACCAACGTAGGCTTCGGATCGGATCGAAGGATGGCTTCCAAGGTTTCGTAGGAGATCCTTCCTTTGGGATCCACTTCCAGCAGCACAATTTCCGTACCTTCTTCGGAGGCGAGGTGATCCAGGCTGTGCAGCACACAATGGTGTTCGATCGGGGAACTGATAATCCGCTTGACCCCCAGATCGCGCACGGCTCCCTTGAGCACCATATTGCTGGACTCGGTGCCACCGGAGGTAAAAAACACCTCCCCGATGGAAGCCCCAATGATCCCTGCCACCGTTTTGCGCGCCTTTTCGATGGCCGCCCTGGTCTTTCGGCCATCGGCATGGATAGATGAGGGATTGCCAAACAGTTCCTCCATCGCCTGCATCATCACCGCTCCTACCTCTTGGTTGATCGGAGTCGTAGCAGCATGATCGAAATATACCCGTTGTGTCATTATTTATAGATTAAACCATTCATGAACCAATTCCTGTTCCCGGATATGCGGCAAATCGCACACAAACTCATTGCTGCGGTTGTGGTAAGTGTAGTCTTTTGCCCACACTTTGTGTTGCGCAGCCAGCTCCACAATAGCATCCAGGATGTACCTCAACTCGGCATCTGTCATGACCGGATGAAGGGATAAACGGATCCAGCCCGGCTTGTCCGACAAATCCCCGGTACTGATTTTTTCCGTGATGGACTGCGAATATTGCGGAGACACGTGCAGAAGGTAATGTCCATAGGTGCCTGCACAGGAACAACCGCCCCTGACCTGGATGCCAAAGCGGTCATTGAGGAGTTTCACCCCGAGATTGTAGTGCAAATCCTCTATGTAAAACGAAATCACCCCCAGTCTGTCTTTGAGGTGTCCCGCCAGAATATGAATATTCGGCACGGGTTCCAATTTTTCCCAGACCATCTCCAGCAATTCCTCCTCCCGCTGGTGGATCTGTGCAACACCCATCTCTTCCTTCAATCGGATGCAAAGCGCCACCTTGATCGTCTGCAAAAAAGCGGGTGTCCCGCCGTCTTCCCGCGCTTCGATCTCGTCAATGTATTTGTGTCCGCCCCAGGGGTTCGTCCAGTCCACCGTTCCCCCTCCAGGGTTATCGGGCACCTTATTGTCGTACAGTTTGGGGTCAAAGATCAAGATACCTGTCGTACCGGGGCCACCGAGAAACTTATGCGGAGAAAAATAAATAGCATCCAAATGCTCCAGGGGATCCGCTGGTCGCATCACCATATCAATATACGGAGCAGAACAGGCAAAATCCACAAAGCAAAGCCCACCAACCTCGTGCATCATCCGGGCAATCTGGTGGTAAGGGGTCTGCAAGCCGGTTACATTCGAACAAGAAGTCACCGCTGCGATTTTCGTCTTTCTGGAGGCATACTGTACCAGCAACTGCTGCAGGTGTTCCAAATCTACCCGACCCTCCGGAGTAGGCCGGATCACCTCCACATCGGCCAGGGTTTCCAGCCAGGAAGTTTGGTTAGAATGGTGTTCCATGTGCGACACAAACACGATGGGCGTATCGGCTTCGGGAAGTTCTACCCGGGCGCGAAATTTTTCGTGCACTTTCAGCCCCAGGATGCGTTGAAACTTATTGACCACCCCGGTCATCCCGGAATTTGACGAAATCAGGACATCCGAATGAGCAGCCTTGACATGCTCCTTGATGATCCGCTTGGCCTCATGGTAGGCGAAAGTCATCGAACTCCCGGTCACGGTCGTCTCGGTGTGCGTATTGGCCACAAAAGGCGCAAAATGCTCCAGCAAGCGGCGCTCGATAGGCTCGTACAACCTTCCCGAGGCAATCCAGTCGGCATAGATGATCTTTTTTCGACCGAAGGGGCTGTCGAAATATTGATCCTTCCCGATGATATGTTCTCTAAACTTGGCAAAATAACTTTCCAGGGCACGCATAGTCATGGCATTTTGGTTCATAAAAATCGTTGCATGGCAGTCTTCATGTCGGCAACCAGTAGCTGCGCCTGCTCCAGGTCAGGCGCCTCGGCATAAATCCGGATGATGGGTTCGGTATTGGATTTGCGCAAATGCACCCAGGCATGGGCAAAATCCACTTTCAGCCCATCTATGGTGGTGCAGGTTTCGTTGCGGTAATGGTGAGCCAGTTGTTCCAGCAACTGATCCACTGCCACAGCGGGGTCGAGGACCATTTTATCTTTCACCATCTGGTAGTCGGGGTAAGTTTGCCGCAGTTCCGACATTTTTCCGCCGAAGGCGGCCAGGTGCGACAAAAACAAAGCGATCCCGGCAAGGGCATCCCGTCCGTAATGCAAATCGGGTACGATGACTCCCCCGTTGCCTTCTCCGCCTATCACGGCCTGTACAGTTTTCATCTGTTGGACTACATTGACCTCGCCCACGGCACTGGCAAAATACTGTCCGCCGTGCTTGCGGGTAATATCGCTGAGCGCCCGACTCGACGATAAATTCGATACGGTATTGCCCTTTCGCTTACCCAGCACATAATCTGCTACGGCTACGAGGGTATATTCCTCTCCAAAGACGGATCCATCCTCGCTGACCAACACCAGGCGATCCACATCGGGATCTACTGCAATCCCCAGGTCTGCCCCGTGATTGACCACGGTAGTACACAAATCGCCCAAGTGTTCGGGCAGGGGTTCGGGGTTATGCGCAAAATTTCCGCTCAAGTCGTTGTGAATGGCCTCCCATTCGCAACCCAGTTTTTCCAGCAGCAAGGGCACTGCCAGTCCGCCGGTGGAATTGACCGGATCCAGCACCACCCGGAAGCCCGCTCTGCGAATCCCCTCCACGTCCACGAGCGGATGGTTTAGGATCGCCTCCACGTGCTGATCCAGCGCATCGGACAGGAAAGTGTATGTCCCCAAGGCATCCACAGAAGCATATTCAATGGCACCGTCCTGAAGCAGCTGTAAAAGTGCCTCCCCGGCCTCCTGCGAAATAAACTCCCCATGCTGATCCAGCAACTTCAGCGCATTCCATGCTTTCGGATTGTGGCTGGCGGTCACGATAATTCCCGCACCTGCGTTCTGTGCAGTTACGGCCATTTCTACCGTTGGTGTGGTGGACAGACCCAGATCCAAGACACTGATCCCCATAGCCCGCAGGGTTTGAATACTCAACTGTGCCACCATCTCCCCTGAAATTCTCCCGTCTCTCCCGATGACCACCTTTTTGGGCAAATCCCGATTGATGATCCACTGCCCGAAAGCCGAAACGCTCTCTACAATGTCCCGCGGAGTGAGGTTTTCTTTGTACTTTCCGCCAATGGTACCGCGGATTCCCGAAATAGACTGAATTAGCGCCACAAGCTTTTTTTTACAAATTTAAAAAAGACCATCAATAAGAGGGTCACGAATTTATACCAGATTGTATATTTGACCACATGAAAGCGAGCAGGAAGACCCAGGGGAAAAACTGGTACGAAGACTGGTTTGATTCTCCCCTCTACCACCTTCTGTACCAAGACAGAGACCATGCCGAAGCGGAAGGGTTTATCGAAAATTTACTCCAATGGCTACAGCCCCCCGCTGGAGCACACATGCTGGACATGGCCTGTGGCAGAGGCCGCCATGCCCGACTGCTTGCCTCCAAGGGCTTTGTTGTCACCGGAACAGACCTCGCCCCGGGAAATATCGCTTTTGCACAACAGTATGAAAATCAAAACCTTTCCTTCTTTGTCCACGATATGCGAAGCCCCCTTCGGGTCAATGACTTCGACTACGTCTTTAATTTCTTTACCAGCTTTGGATATTTTATAGATCCGGCAGACAACCTAAAAACCCTTAACAGCGTTTATACAGAAATGAAACAATGTGGCATTTTTGTGTTAGATTTTTTGAATCCGGATTATGTTCGATCCCACTACATTCCCGAAGAAAATCGGGTGATCGGGGACGCGCATTTCCAGCTCAGGAGGTCTATTGCAGGAGGTCGTATTATTAAAGAGATAGAAGTCGTGCAATCGGGTGAGCGGTTTCGGTTTACCGAAAATGTGGCGCTGTTGGAAAAAAAGGATTTTGAAGGCTTGTTCGCTGCGGCCGGACTGGAGATCCGGGAGGTGTTTGGCGATTACCAGCTCCGTTCTTTTGATCCAGCGAACAGTCCCCGCTGTATTTTGATTGCACAAAAAAACAAATAGCCCGAATGGATCAACTGCTACAACTGGATCTCCGCCTGTTCGAACTGATCAACCAGCAGGGACATTTTCCCTTGTTCGACTGGTTGATGCCCTACTGGAGGGAAAAGTCATTTTGGATTCCCTTGTATCTGGGTCTGGCCGGCTTTGTGGTGTATCGCTTCAAAAGGGCTGCCCTGTTGTTCCTGCTCATGGCCGGACTGACCATCGGAGTGGCAGATACCCTCTCCAGTCGGGTGGTCAAACAAACGGTCAAACGCCTGCGCCCCTGTAATGATCCGGCTGTAAAAGACGATGTGGCGCTGCTGATTCCCTGTGGACCAGGCTATAGTTTTACCTCTTCCCACGCTACCAACCATTTTGCCCTGGCTACCTTTTTAGTGCTCACCCTGGGCATGCGCTACCGGTGGATGATCGTACCTTTGTATGTATGGGCATTTTCAATCGCCTACGGGCAAGTGTATGTGGGGGTGCACTATCCCCTGGACATTCTTGCCGGCAGCCTCCTGGGGCTTGGCTCCGGCTGGCTGGTGTACCGGATTTATGTTTTTACCGCAGGTAAGACCGCCCGTGGCACTGCAATGCTTATTCATTAAAACTACTGCCATTCATGCATTTTTGGGAATACCTGGTTCTGTTTTTGGCCGTCATTTTTGGCGGAGCCATTGCCTTTTTTCCGCACAACCTCAGACAGGAAAGTCTTAAGCTGGTCGTAGCGTTTACCGGCGCTTACGTCCTCGGCGTTTGTTTGCTCGACTTACTTCCTTCCATTTACCTCGACAACCCCAGTGCCTATATCGGACTTTGGATTGCCGGAGGATTCCTGATTCAGCTGCTGCTGGAACACCTGTCCATGGGGTTGGAACACGGCCATATTCACGCCCATTCGCATGAAGGCCGTTTTAAAAGCCTTCCCATCCTGCTGGGCTTAAGCATCCATGCTTTTATCGAAGGTATGCCGCTTTCCGGTTACCACCAACTCGATGTGGATAGCCATCACCATGCTTTTGAAGGCATGAATTACCTGCTCATCAGCATCATTTTGCACAAGGTGCCCGCCGCTTTTGCCCTGGCCATTTTTTTGCTCAACGAGCATACCTCCAAAAAACGGGTGCTGGTTTGCCTGGGTATCTTCGCTATCAGCTCGCCCCTGGGAGCACTAAGCGCACAATTGATCCAACTCCCAGCCCATATTTTCCCCTACTTACTGGCTATCGTGGTGGGCTCTTTCCTTCACATCGGAACAACCATCATCTATGAGGCCGATTATGAAAAACACCACCGCATCAGCCTCAAGAAACTCCTCCTGATCGTACTGGGATTGGGGCTTTCGAGTATTACGCTTTGGGGATAAAGGCTGGATTTTTAGGGGAATTTTTTGTATAAAATATTGGTAATCAAATATTTAAAACACAGGTGGAAGCCACCTTAAGGTGACTTCCACCTGATTACCCTTATTAATACCTCGGCCTTTAAAAAGGTAACCCAATAAAGACCTCCTTTTTTCCTGACTTGTCCTGCTTTTTACTTTCAGGGGCTATCTGCCCTCTGAACCAACGGATTTCAGATCACCCCTAAGGCTTTTCCTACCTTGGTGAAAGCAGCAATGGCCTGGTCAATGTGCTCAAATTCGTGTGCGGCAGACAATTGCACCCTGATTCTGGCTTTACCCTGCGGGACGACCGGATAGAAGAAGCCGATGACGTAAATGCCTTCTTCCAGAAGCGCATTGGCAAAGGTTTGGGACAATTTGGCGTCGTACAGCATGATGGGTACGATGGCGGATTGACCGGGAAGTACGTCGAAACCGGCTGATTCCATGCCTTTGCGGAAACGAAGGGTGTTGGCCTCGAGCTTGTCCCGCAACTCGGTGGAGGCTGTGAGCAGGTCAATGACTTTGATGGAAGCCCCTACAATGGCGGGAGCCAGGGTGTTGGAAAAGAGATAGGGTCGCGAGCGTTGGCGCAGGATCTCTACGATTTCCTTTTTGCTCGCGGTAAAACCGCCGGAAGCGCCGCCCAAGGCCTTGCCAAAGGTTCCGGTGATGATATCTACCCGCCCCATGACGTTGTTGTATTCGTGGGTTCCCCGACCGGTTTTGCCAATAAATCCGGTAGCGTGACAGTCGTCCACCATCACCAACGCGCCATACTGCTCCGCCAGGTCGCATATTTTGTCCAAACGGGCAATGTTGCCGTCCATCGAAAAAACGCCGTCCGTGGCGATCATGATGCGGCGAGCCCCCTGGGCTTCTTTCAACTTTTCCTCCAGGTCCTGCATGTCGTTGTTGGCATAGCGGTACCTTTTTGCCTTGCAAAGGCGTATCCCGTCAATGATCGAGGCATGGTTTAAGGCATCGGAAATGATGGCATCTTCCTCCCCCAATAAGGGTTCAAAGAGTCCGCCGTTGGCATCAAAGGCCGCTGCATAGAGAATGGCGTCCTCCATGCCGAGGAAACCGGCAATTTTGGCTTCCAGCTCCTTGTGGATGTCCTGGGTGCCACAAATAAACCGAACCGAGGACATCCCAAAACCGTGCGTGTCTATGGCAGACTTGGCCGCGTCAATCACCTCCGGATGGGAAGATAGTCCCAGGTAGTTATTGGCACAAAAGTTCAATACTTCCAAGCCCTTATCCGTTTTGATCGCGGCGTGTTGGGGCGTAACGATGATGCGCTCGCGCTTGAAAAGACCTGCTTCTTCAATGGATGCCAACTCGGCCTGCAGCTGGGCCTGTATGTTGCTGTACATAATAATGGTGGTTTATGCAGTGATGGATAAATGTTTGATCATGTCCTCGGTCATGGCTTCCAGGTCATACATCGGCCGCCAGCCCCAGTCCTGTCGGGCTTCGGTGTCGTCTATGCTCGCCGGCCAGCTTTCTGCTATTTTTTGGCGAAAGTCGGGCGAGTAAGTGATCTGAAAATCCGGAATATGCTTTTGGATGGCAGCGGCGATCTCTTCCGGACTAAAACTCATCCCGGCAATGTTGTAAGCAGTCCGCACCCGGATATTTTCCGAAGGAGCCTCCATCAGCATGAGGGTTGCCCGCACGGCGTCGGCCATGTACATCATCGGCAGGCGGGTTTCGGCCGACAAAAAACAGGTGTACCGCTGTTCAGCTAAGGCGTGGTGAAAAATTTCTACCGCATAGTCGGTGGTTCCGCCTCCAGGAAGGGACTCGTACCCAATAATCCCGGGGTACCGCAGGGAACGCACATCCACCCCGTAATTGGCATGGTAATAAGCTCCCAAAAGTTCTCCGCCTACCTTGCTGATGCCATAGACGGTGGTAGGTTGTAAAGGTAC
The DNA here is from genome assembly GCA_030729925.1 of Saprospiraceae bacterium. Taxonomy (GTDB): domain Bacteria; phylum Bacteroidota; class Bacteroidia; order Chitinophagales; family Saprospiraceae; genus JALQTV01. Next base: position 8,323 of record JANQWK010000059.1, on the reverse strand, counting down.
ATGCTGGGGAGTGCCTTCCCGGGGAATGTGATCCCCGAAAACAGCTATCGTACTCGGAAAAAATACTTTTAGCCCGTATTTGCGGGCGGGTTCCAGGACGTTGAACCAACCGTCCATGTTGACTTGCCAGGCAAGGGCAGGGTCTTGTTCTCCTTTCGCGGACAAAATGGCCGCAAGGTGGTAAATCGTGGTGATGCCATGCTCGCGGATCAACCATTCCAACCTGTCGGCATCCAAAATGTCTAAAGCAGCGAAGGGAAGCAGGGCATGTGTCGCGGGCCTCAGGTCCGTGGTCAGTATGCGGTCGCTGCCATGTTTTTCGGATAGCGCTTTCGCCAATACTGTGCCTATCTGACCGTTGGCCCCGGTAATCAAAATTTTTTCAGGGGCCATGTTCAATTTGGTTAGTGCTTATTCACTTCAAATATACAATATTGTCTGGAAGATGTTGGTGACCATGCTTCCGGGATGTCAATTATTCCGGCCAGTTCGGCAATGCGTCCAGGGGCTCCCAACGGTGCTCCGCGTAGTTGATTTTGGAACAATTTGTTTCTATTCCATTGGTAATCAGAATATAAGGAACCCTAAGCCGCTCGTCAAACCAATTGTACTGACCCGCCTGCTCCCATACGCGATCCGAGAGGGCTACCTTGGGTGCTTTGCACTCGGCCAACAACCAGGGCTGCAGTTGTTTGTCATAGACCAACAAGTCGTACCGGCGGGAAAGCGATTGCACGTTGATGCCTCTTTCGGCCGACATCCGCTGCAGGGGATACTGCAACTCCTCGTGTAGCCATAGAATCAGGCATTGTCGCACCAATTCCTCCGGTTGCAGCACGATCCATTTTTTCCTCAAGGGGTCAAATACCAGGGTTTTTTCGGCCTCCTTCTTAGTGCGCAGTTGGTTGACCTTTGACAACAAATCCAGTCTGATCATGCGGACCGACCTATTGCTTGACCCATTTCACGGCCGACAGCGACCCTCCCAGGTTAAATTGTACCACATATACCCCCGCAGGAAGTGTTTCCAGGTTATTGACTTCCAAAGCTTGAGGACCTGCCTCGAGCGATCCGGCCAATACCCGGCGCAGTTCCCTGCCCTGCAAATCGCGAATGCTGATCCGGGCATCTGCTACCGACTGCTTCAAGGAAAAACTCAGATACAATACATCCGCCACGGGATTCGGAGCCAGCGTCAGACTTTTTTCCGCCAGGATATTCGAGTTGACCGACGTGGATACCTCTGATACCAGGTCGGAAAAATTGGTATTCACAAATTCAAATTTCCCGTTGACCTCCTTCCACAGGATGGTCGCCACGAGGTAATCCTCCGGTTTTTCCGATGCTTCAAATTCCACCTGAAAGGTTTCGTTGAAAAGGGTTTCTGCCGCTACGCTGCCATTGACAATCGCTTTTCCGAAATTTTCACTCCCCAGTGCCCGGATCAGCAAATTGGTATGGTCTGCCATGCTCCCACGACCGGCCTGGGAATAATTCAAGGTTTTGCGCACCAGGTAGGCTCCTAATCGGTAGGTGCCTTCAGCTGCGCTGAAAAAACGGGTTGCGGTTTGTACCGTGGCGGTCTGACCGGAGACTTCAATCCGGAACCCCGTTTGTGCCAGCGGCGTGCCGTTTTCATAGGCATCGCTCACCGCAGCTTTTATATCCGCACGCTTGGTGGACATGTTGCCACTGTTCACGCCCTGATCCCGGTGTCCGAGGTAAAATCTGGGCTGACCGGCACCGCCAAAGTTGCCGGTAAGGGCGATCGCGGTACTGTTGGACAAATCCCCACTGTAATGGGCAGACAGCATCAGAGCCCGGGAGGCATTGTCCTCAACCAGTCCTTTGTACATGTTCCAGCCCCAATCGCCACAGTATGGACACCAGACGGCCGTTTTTTTGGTGATGAGGGACATTTGGGTGCGGGGAATTTCTATCTCTTGGGAAAAGAGGGGCAAACACAAGAGTGTTGCTATCAGGGTAATCAGGTATCGCGTCATATTGGGATTTTGATTCAAAGTTACAAACTTATTTTTTTATTTCCAGTCGCCAAACCTGCCGGCTGTCGGGTTTTACCCGAAAACGCTCGTCCGTCCGAAGCCCCATGACCCAACAGATCCGACCGTCGGCTGTTGCCAGTACCCAAATTTTTTCTTTTTCGGGCAGACTCATCTTTCGGTTGCTGAACAAATCCTGTATTTTTTGGTGTTTCCCCCCCATTCCAAATGGCTGAAACAGGTCGCCCACCCGCCATTTGCGAACCCGCAAGGGGAAGTCTTTGTGCTCCAGCGCCAGGTAAACTATCCGGGGATCATCCGAAAAAACAGTAGGGATGCCCCCTTCGGGAAAACAACGGATCCGTACATCCGGAAGGACAAGTTCCTCCTGGCCCAACTCGAGGTTGTAGTCCCCCATCTCTGCTTCGGGCCACGGACGCAGCAGCCAGTAGTCCCGGTCATTGACCAAGCGTTGCCCTTTCCCCTCAAATACGGCCCCCGTTCGGGTCGAAGGATCCAGGATATCCGATACCTGAGCGGCCGAAAACCCCAGGGGATGTAAAATTTCCCAGAGCAGGGCGCCGGGATCAGGGGCAGCGCGTAGCTGTTCCTTGTGGAGCCGCAAAGTTCCATCTTGCCGGCTGCTTACCTGTGTTTTCCAGTATCCGATCGCCCAATCGTACCACACCCCTGCAGCCCGCATCAGGTCTATCGTCCTGCCCGCTCCCCCGATGAAGCCCCCATGCAATCCTTCCAGCTTGGGAATGACCTCATTGCGCAGGTAATTGCGCTGGTACAGGGAACTTTCGTTGCTGGCATCTTCCCGCCAAACAAGTTCTTCCCTCCGGGCAAAATCCAGGATATCGGATCGAAACAACCGGATCAGCGGGCGGATGATGCGCTGGTTGCGCGCGGGAATCCCCCTCAGTCCGTGGATACCTGTGCCTCTGGCAAAATGAAAAAGAGCCGTTTCTATAGCATCGTTGCGGTGGTGCGCGGTTGCGATCCAGTCAAAACCCGCTTCCGCTCGAATGTTTTCCAACCAGGTGTAGCGCAACTCCCGCGCCAGTTCCTGCACCGATCGCCCCTCCGCTGCTGCTTTGTTTTTGGTATCAAACCGGGTCACAAAAAAGGGCAGCCCCCATTGAACCGCCAGATGGGCCGCAAAGGCTTCGTCTGCGTCCGAATCTACCCCCCGGAGACCGTAATTCACGTGCGCCAGACCGATCGCGTAGCCCAACTGGTGCAACACAAAACCCAGGGTCACAGAATCCAGTCCACCACTCAGAGCCACCAGGATCCGGTCGGATGCGGACACATTCAGTTCGTCCGACAGCATCGCTGCGACCTCCGGCACCATGCGATCAGGATTTTAATTTCAAACGAGGTACTGTTTTGACCACCATCTGAGCCGTGTCCTTGATCCGCTCTTCCATCAGCACCACCTTGCCGGAAACCAATTCTTCCAGCAAATCTTTCTGATAGTGCCGCACCGTGATCAATTCCACCCCCCTGTCCACATACACCTGAAAATCAGCAGAAATAGCCTCTACAAACTGATCCACCTTCTCGTCAATATCGTTAAAGCAGACCACAAAACTCAAGCCGGTATTCTGCATCGTATTCACTTGCAGTCGAAATCGGGCAATGTGTTGGAACAGAGTACTGATATGCTGTTCGGCCACAAAAGAAAAATCCAGGGTAGAAATCTGCAAGAGCGCCTGATTTTTTTCGATTGCGATGATGGGCGGATAACTCACATCCACATCGCCGGAAATAGCCGTTCCGGGATCTTCCGGGTGCAGATAAGACTTGATATAAAGGGGGATATTTTTGTTTTGCAAGGGTTTTACCGTTTTCAGGTGAATTACCCTGGCTCCGTAGTACGTCATTTCGATGGCCTCCTTGTAGGAAATCCGATCTAACCGAATCACATTATCGAAAATCTTCGGATCGGCATTCAACACCCCGGCCACATCCTTCCAAACGGTCATGCTGGCCGCATCCAAACAATGCGAAAAAATCGCGGCCGAATAGTCCGAACCCTCCCGACCCAGCGTGGTGGTGAAGTTTTCGGAGGTAGAACCAATGAAGCCCTGGGTGATCAGGAAGCCCGGTTCGCCCAGCAGCGGCGTGAGCACCTGTTTGGCCCGCGCAATCGTCTGGTCCCACTGTACCCAACCCTCGCGGTAGAGGTTGTCCGTCAGGATCACATCCCGGGCATCGAACCAGGTGGTAGGAAGATCGGCCTGTTGCAGGGCTGCCTGGATGATGCGGGAAGAGAGCAACTCGCCAAAACCCACTACCTGATCGTACATGTAGTCATAATTGTCATGGGGCGCCTCGTCGAGCACCCACTCGATCTCTACAAACAAATCATTGATCAGGGCATACACTTCCTGCCCCTCATCCGGCACCAACCGGCGGAGGATCTCCAGGTGGTAAGCCCGAATATCCTGCAGCAGGGAAATTGCCTGGCCCGTGCCCTTTGCATGCGCGGCAACCACTTTCTCCAGGCCGTTGGTCGTCTCGCCCATCGCTGAAACCACAATCAGGATCTGCTGATCGCGATGCTGACGGAGAATCTCCACCACCCTGCCAATATTTTCTACATTTTTCAGGGAACTCCCCCCGAATTTAAACACCTTAATTTTTCGGCTCATGTCTTGATCTGGATATCATTTGGGAACAAAAATAGTCCTGCAAAAGTAAGCAGATGCAGGAACTATTGTGGACAATGCGCTACATTTTTCCCGGCGAGCCGGGGTAAACCCCCTTATGGTGACAAAAGTCAACCCGGAAAATCTTTAAGGGGGTATTTTTTGGCTGCAAAAGTTTGTTATGGCTGGGTTTTTGCTAAATTTGCCCCTTCGTTAAAAAGGAGCGCGAAAAACGACTAACCCAACAATTATGGCAACAGAAAACCTTGAAACGGCATTCATCGTTTTGGCGATTGGAATGATCACTGTGTTTATGGTTCTCGGACTGGTCGTACTTACCGGCCGGCTACTCATCAAAATTGTCAACGCCCTGCACCGTGAAACCGAATCCGCTCCGCCAAGTCCGGCCGGAATACCTTCTACCCACATAGCTGTTATTACCGCTGCCGTGGCGCAACTCAGCGAAGGAAAAGCAAGCGTGTTGAAGATCGAGAAAAATTAAGCTAACTGACTAACCAAGACCTGATATCATGGGAAAAGAAATTAAATTGTGCCTGGTTTACCGCGATATGTGGCAATCTTCGGGCAAGTACATGCCCCGAGTAGATCAATTGGAGCGCATTGCACCGGTAATTGTGGATATGGGCTGTTTTGCCCGGGTAGAGACCAATGGTGGGGGCTTCGAGCAAATCAACCTGCTGTTTGGGGAAAACCCCAATACTTCCGTCCGGCGCTGGACGAAGGCTTTCAACGAGGCCGGCATCCAGACCCAAATGCTGGAAAGGGGGCTAAACGCCCTGAGGCTGAATCCCGCTCCCAAAGATCTCCGCAAGTTGATGTTCAAGGTCAAGAAAAAACAGGGCACGGATATTTCCCGCTCCTTCGACGGACTCAACAATACCCAGAATATGGCGCTCTCGTTTGAGTACGCCAAAGCAGGGGGCATGATTGCACAAGCCGCCCTGTCTATTACTTATTCTCCGATCCATACGGTTGACTACTACATCAACCTGGCCGATGAACTGATCGCCTTGGGTGCAGAAGAGATTTGTTTGAAAGATATGGCAGGTGTGGGTCGCCCGGCTTCGATTGGCAGAATGGTCAAAGGAATCCGCGAGCGACACCCCAATATCCTGATTCAATACCACGGCCACTCCACCCCCGGCTTCTCTGTGGCTTCGGCTCTGGAGGCGGCTCGCAACGGGGCTGATATTATTGACGTGGGGATGGAACCGCTTTCCTGGGGTACCGGTCATGCCGACCTCCTGACTATCCACGCGATGTTGCAAGACGATGGATTTGATGTTCCTCCGATCAACATGAAGGCTTACATGGAGGCCCGCTCGCTTACCCAAGAGTTTATTGACGATTTCCTCGGATATTATATTGATCCCAAAAACAGACTCACCAATTCCCTACTCATCGGATCGGGTCTGCCCGGAGGCATGATGGGAAGTTTGATGGCCGACTTGCAGAAAAGCCTGGAGAGCCTCAACAAATGGCTGGAAAAACGCGGACAGGCCGCCATGTCCACAGACGATCTGCTGCTGAAGTTGTTTGAAGAGGTCGAACACGTTTGGCCAAGATTGGGCTACCCGCCCCTGGTTACCCCCTACAGCCAATATGTGAAAAACGTGGCGCTGATGAATTCGATCAACCTGATCAAGGGCAAGGAGCGCTGGGAATTGATAGATGATAATACCTGGGGATTGATCCTGGGCAATTCGGGACAATTGCCAGGGCCACTTGGCGAAGAGATCATCGAACTCGCCAAAAAAGAGGGCAAGGAGTTCTTTACCGGCAATCCACAGGATCTGTATCCGGACGAACTGCCCGTTTTTGAACAGAAAATGAAGGAAAAAGGATGGGATAAGGGCGAGGATGATGAGGAGTTGATGCAATATGCCATGCACCCCAACAATTACGAGGAGTATAAATCCGGTAAAGCCAAGGCGAAGTTCCTGGAAGACCTGGAGGCGCGCAAAGCGGCTAAAAACCCTAAAGTCCAGGTGGCTGTGCCGGGGACCCCTGCATCGCTCCCGGCTGTTCAGCCCCAAGTGATGCACGTAGATGTCAATGGACAAGCCTACAAAGTGACCGTTTCCTGGGGAGAACCAACAGCTGCGAGTACCGCCGCACCCCAAGCAACAGCCCCCGAGGCTCCACAGGCTCCGACTGCTCCAACAAATACCCAGACCAGAGATATCCTTGCGCCGCTGGAAGGTAAGTTTTTCCAAACCAAAGACAGCTCGGAAAAACCCCTCAAAGTGGGAGATGCCATAGAAAAAGGTACGATTGTGGGCTATATCGAATCCATGAAGGTGATCAATTCTGTGAGTGCCGAGTTTAGCGGTACCGTTGCTGAAATTGTGGCCCGACACGGAGAGGAGATCGAGGAGGACGATGTGATTATGCGCATCCGTTGATTTTTGTTAACCAATCCCCACCTGTGAAGCATGGATATCTTAAGTAGATTGTACGAAATGACCGCCTTCCGGGAATTGGCAGCAGATCCCGGTGCTATACTGATGCTCTCGTTGAGTTTCTTGCTGTTGTACCTCGGGATCAAAAAGCGATACGAACCGCTGCTGCTGGTGCCCATCGCGTTCGGGGTACTCCTGGCGAACTTTCCGGGCGGCCACATGAATGTAGTGTCGTCGTATGCCGATAAGGCCATTATGGAAATGACCCTCGTGCAAATTGCCAGCGAGTATGGGATCATGAATATGTTGTACTACGCCCTGATCAAGACTGGTCTCCTCCCTCCACTGATTTTTATGGGGGTAGGTGCCATGACCGACTTCGGGCCCATGCTCCGCAACCTGCGCCTGGCCTTTTTTGGCGCAGCCGCACAGCTCGGCATTTTTATTGTCCTCATCTCCGCCGTAGCCCTGGGCTTTTCGCTCAAGGAGGCAGGGGCACTGGGGATCATCGGGGGAGCCGATGGCCCTACGGCCATCTACACGGCCATTATCCTGGCTCCTCATTTGCTGGGGCCTATCGCCATTGCTGCGTATTCCTATATGGCTCTGGTGCCCGTAATCATTCCCTTTGTGGTCAAGTTGATGGTCTCCGAATCGGAACTCAAAATCAACATGAAGGAACAGGAAAAATTGTTTCCCGCAAAAACCCGCATCAAGGATCTCCAGAAGGTGAAAATCATCTTCCCGATCATCCTGGTGCTGATGGTCTCCGTGCTCGTTCCCTCGGCCGTACCCCTGCTGGGACTGCTCATGTTTGGCAACCTGATCAAAGAGGTCGGCGCCGATACCAACCGGTTGTTTGTGGCTGCTTCCGAGACCATCATGAATACCGCGACCATCTTTCTGGGGCTGTCCATTGGGGCGACCATGACCGCCGAGAGTTTCCTGAACAGCCAGACCCTGCTGATCGTGGCAGGTGGATTCCTGGCCTTTGCATTCTCCATTGCCGGCGGTATCATTGCGGTCAAGATCACCAATATGTTTTCCAAAAAGAAAATCAATCCGCTGATCGGTGCTACCGGACTGAGTGCCGTACCCATGGCCTCCCGAGTGGCCAACGACATCGCCCTCAAGTACGATCCGCAAAACCACCTGCTGCAATACGCCATGTCGAGCAATATTTCCGGCGTGATCGGTTCTGCAGTGGCAGCCGGGGTGCTGATTTCTTTTTTGGGATAAT
>JANQWK010000058.1 GCA_030729925.1 Saprospiraceae bacterium | reverse complement strand
CCCAAAAGGGGGTTACCTCTGGCAGGGTTCGTGGGATTAACAAACGGTCAGGTGGAAGTCACCTTAAGGTGCCTTCCACCTGTACCAAAAATCCCCGACTTTTACTCCTTTTTTCCCGGACAGTTTTGGACAATTCCGGACAAATCGAGGTCAAAAGGAAGCGCTTTACGGCCGAAAAACAAATTTTCGGGTTTCCAACGCATATACCAGCATGGCACCTTCCTCGATCCGATAATGAATGTCGTAATGCACCACCTGATCTTCTTTGCGGATCTCTCCGTGGCAGCGCCCGCCATCGGGATCGTAGGCAAAAGGGTGGATGCGGATATGGGCACAAAAATCGAGTTCCCGACGACCATAAGCTTTGTAAAGACTCTCTTTGGCTCCCCAAAACACATGCAGGTGCATGATCTCATTGCCGGCTGACACCGACGCCAGTTCCTCCGGACTCAAAAACCGGGGGCCGATGCGGGTGATCTTCTCGACCGGCAACTGAATGTCTATGCCCACCGACACCGGAGCCAGGATGGCAGCCGCCAGATTGCCCGAGTGACTGATAGAAACCTCCATGCCCGCATCCCGCAGGTGAGGCTTTCCCCAGGCATCCTTCAAAAAAGGGATCCGCTCCACACTGCCCGACATCCGGTGTACCAGTTGCCGCACCGCCAGCCATTCCAATCTTTTTTTTCCCTGAATGCGTGACAACTGCAACGCGTCGGAAGCCTCCAACTGCAGCTGCTCCAAAAAAAAAGACTCCGACTCCTCGATGCGCCAAAGACCAATTTCCCCGGAAGGAAAAATTTTTTCCTGCAGAATTTGTGCCATAAAAATCGTATATAACCCAACCAAAATAAAGGTTCGCGCTTTTAAATGTAAACAAAGATATCCAAAGGCATGTACAAAATCAGCCAGTTTACCGGCCACAACGGCGCCATTTTCGCGCTTTCCCCCTATCGCACTCCCCACACCTTCCTGTCCGGTGCGGGCGATGGCTGGATCGTGGGCTGGGACACCCAGCAGCCCGACATGGGCAAGCTCCTTGCGCGGGTGTCCGAACAAATCTTTTCCCTGCTCTACCTGCCGGAAACCCACGAGGTCGTTGCGGGCAATATGAACGGCGGATTGCATTGGGTTCCCCTCGACAATCCCGATGCCACCAAAAATATAGCCGTCCACACCAAAGGACTGTTTGCCCTCCTGCAGCATGGACAGTACCTGTTTAGTGCAGGCGGAGACGGCATGCTCCACAAATGGTCCCTCACCCAAAAAAGGAGTCTGGAAAGCCTGTCCCTGTCGGGAAAAAGTATCCGCAGTCTGATCGCCTATCCCGAGCAAAACCTCCTGATTGCCGGATCCAGCGACGGCAACATCTACTTTGTGGATCCCGACAATATGGTTGTGACCCAACACATCTCCCAGGCCCACGAAAACTCGGTTTTCAGTCTTTGCCTCATCCCAGATGCCCGGCAACTGCTCAGCGGAGGCAGGGATGCACACCTCAAGCGCTGGGATATCGCCGCACAACCCCGGCTCATGGATAGTCTGCCCGCCCACTGGTTTACCCTCAACGATATCCAACTCCAACCGGGAGGAAACCTGTTTGCAACCGCCAGTCGCGACAAAACCATCAAACTCTGGCAGACCGCAGACCTCCAGCTCGTCAAAGTCATCGAAGGCTTCCGCGATCAGGGACACTTCAATTCTGTCAATGCCCTGCTCTGGCAAGAAGATGGCAAAACCCTTTTTTCCGCAGGAGACGACCGCGCCATCATCCGCTGGGACTTGTGAAACAAAAAAACAAACCCTTATCTTTGTTCACAAACCCTCATACATGATCCTGAGCGACAAAAAAATACTGGAAAGCATCGAACGCGGAGAAATCGTGATCGAACCCTTCGACCGAAAAAACCTCGGCACCAATTCCTACGATGTCCACCTCGGCAAAACGTTGGCCATCTATAAAGACCATATCCTCGATGCCCGCAAGCACAACCCCATCGAGTACCTAGAAATTCCAGACAGCGGCTTTGTGCTGCACCCCAATACCCTTTACCTGGGCGTTACCCTCGAATATACCGAAACCCACAACGCCGTGCCCTTCCTCGAAGGAAAGTCCAGCGTCGGCAGACTCGGTATAGACATTCACGCAACAGCCGGCAAAGGCGATGTGGGCTTTTGCAATACCTGGACCCTCGAAATCTCCTGCACCCACCCCGTCAGGGTCTATGCCGGAATGCCCATCGGACAGCTCATCTACTTCAAAGTGGACGGCGAGATCGAACACTACTACAACAGCAAGCAAAATGCCAAATACAACGAACGTACCGTGCGACCCGTGGAAAGTATGATGTGGAAAAATAAATTTTAAAGCTCCAACAACCGTGGCCTTAGACAACTTAAAAATTATCTCCGCAGGTGCCGGTAGCGGCAAGACCTTCCGACTGATGCAGGAAATGGTCCGATTGATCAAAGGCGGACTGAAAGCCCAGGGCATTATCGCCACCACCTTTACCCAAAAAGCCGCTGCCGAACTCCAGGAAAGGGTCAGCACCGAATTGATCCGGGAGGGCTTGTTCGACCAAGCCGCTGAATTGCCCAATGCCCTGATCGGAACGGTGCACAGCCTGGGCGTCAAACTGCTCCAGCGCTTTGCCTACGAGGCAGGGGTTTCCCCCAGCATCCAGATCATGCCGGATGCCGATCAACAGCTCATTTTTAACCAGTCTCTCGCTACCGTACTTCAAGCCGAACGGGTAGAACGGATTGACAAACTCTGCGAAAAACTGGGCTTCAACCAACCCAATTTGAATTTCGACTGGCGGAAAGAGGTCAAAACTATCATTGATTACGCGCGCTCAAACGATTTTTCGACAACCGTACTGGAAGAGAGCAAACAGCGCTCTTTCGACACCCTCGCAGCCTTCCTCCCTCCTGCCGATCCCCATTTCGGATCCCAGGCCGCTTCCGAACTGAAGTCCCTCATCCAAACAACCCTGGAGGCACTGGAGGCAAATGAAGATGACACCAAAAAAACGCAGACGGCGCTGAAAATCATACAGGATGCCGCCAGCAAACTCGCCTATACAGACGATATCCCCTGGTACTACTGGATCAAATTGGCCAGACTGGAACCAGGAAAAAAGAGCAAAGAGGTCGTGGAAGCGCTCGCTGGTTTTGCCGACAGGCATGAGACGCACCCTCAGTTTCACCAAGATATCCGGGACTATATTTACGCAATCTTCGAGGTCGCCATTGATGCCATCCTGGAATACGAACAGTACAAGCGCAAACGGGGGCTGATTGACTACACCGACATGGAAGTGAAGGTGAGACAGCTGCTGGGTATCCCTTCGGTAAAACAGGTACTCGCCCAGGAAATTGAATTGCTCATGGTGGATGAGTTCCAGGATACCAGCCCCATCCAGCTGGAGATTTTCCTCTCCCTCTCTACCATCGCCCGACATTCGATCTGGGTGGGAGATCCCAAGCAGTCTATCTACGGATTCCGGGGGGCAGATCCCAAACTCATGCAGGCCATCATTGATGCGACCGGAGGGATCAAAGCTGAAAATATCCAACCTTTTTCCTGGCGCTCGCGCGAAGATCTCGTGTTCCTGAGCAATGCGCTCTTCTGCAAGGTTTTTTCCGGTATCCCCGAGGAACAGGTGGCCCTACAGCCCAAACGCACCAAAATCGCCAAACCCGATAGCCCTCATCCTTCCGGCGAACCGATAGACCTGGGTCTGGCTGTCCAACACTGGCATTTCCTGCACGAAGGCCCCTCAAAAGCTCCTCCGGGAAAACCCTGGATGGAAAACAGCATAGCGACTACCCTACGCGACAGACTCCAAGAGGGCATCCACCTGCCCGATTCCGGCGGCAAAGGAACCCGCTTGGCGACTGCGGCGGACGTGGCCATCCTCTGCCGCTCCAATGCAGAATGCCTCGAAATGGAAAAAGCCCTAAGCCGAGTTGGCGTCAAGGCCGTGATTGCAGGGAAGGGACTGCTGGATACCGCCGAAGCCAAGTTGGTGCTGGCTTGTTTGAAATACCTGCTCTCACCAAAAGACGAACTCTCTGTAGCCGAAATTTTGTTCCTCGGTACCCCACAAAGCCTGGAAAGCATTGTGGAGGATCGCCTTGCTTTTTTGCAAGATACCCCCAAAGAAAGCTGGGGCAGTCAATACCCCATCATCCGGGAACTGCAACACCTATCGGCCGGACTGCAGGAGTTGTCCTGCTCCGAAACCCTCCACCTGGTCATCGAAAGGCTGCGCCTCGAGCACCTTGCCCTGCAATGGGGCAACAAGAGCAAACGCCTGGCCAATATGGATGAGCTGCGCCGACTGGCTACCGTATATGAAGACAATTGCTTCAATTCGCATAGCCCCGCTACCCTCGGTGGTTTTCTACTCTGGTTGTACGACCTCAACCAGGCCAAAAAAGATGACCAGGGTACCGACCAGGATCCCGATGCCGTCAAAATCCTGACGTACCACAAAAGCAAAGGGCTGGAATGGCCCATCACGATTTGCCACAGTCTGGAAAACAACCTGAAAAATAGTTTCACCGATGTAAAAATCATGTCCACCCAAACAGAAGTGGACTTGAATAACATCCTCGGCAACCGCTGGCTGCGGTTCTGGATCAATCCCTACGGATCTCCCCAACTGAAATCACCCCTCCGCGAACGCCTGGAGAGCAGCGATTTTTGCGTACAAGATACCCGGGATGCCCTTTTAGAGGAAGCCCGGCTGCTCTACGTGGGGCTTACTCGAGCCAGAGATATACTCATTTTTCCAACCCGGAATACTCCCACCCGATGGCTCAACCGGGTTTTCCATCAGGGAAATGAGTCCCAACCCGTACTAGACCCCTATACCGATGATACCCCGTGGGTCTGGGAGCAGCAGGTCATCGCCAAAGAGACGCTGGTTCAGACCATGCCCAACGATTTTGTGCGGGAACCAGCCGTGCCGGAAACCATCACCCATCTCCAACAACCCGCAGGTTTGAGTCCGTCCAATCCACGCTTCATAGACCTGAAACGGGAAAATTGGGACAAACAGCTCGTGGTTCAAATCCAGCCGGCACATGCTTACCTCGCTACCCCGCCGGATGAGGAATTTATGCTCTCTTCTCAAAATTTATCGGCCGCCATCAAAGCATTCCTCCGGGCCGATCATCGCCAGTACGCTCCTGCCCACCGGCAAAAAATAGCCGAAGGCATAGCCACCCGTTTTGAGGCCGGTACAGCCCCCGGAGCCCAGCAACTGATTCGCTGGAACGGCCAGTGGCTGGATTTTTTGCACAACCAGTACCCCGACTACCTCCATCAGCGCAACCTGCCCCTGCGAGCGGTCTTCGACAAGCGGGTTTTTGTCACCACGCTCGATGATTTGTTGCTCAACGACCGGGAGATCATCGTGCTGCAGCAAAGTAGTTTTGCCGGTGACCCGGAAAAAATGGAACAGAAAAGCCGCAACCTGGCACCCTGGATGCATTTTGCCCGACAGGGCCTGAAACAACTTTACCCCGATTTGCCTGTCCGAACCTTTGTCCATTATTTTGCCAAAGGCAGGATACAGGAAATTGTTACATCTTTGAACCACCCGGCTGTCTCCGGAAAAAATTAACGCCCTATGCCTAGCCCTTTTCGTTACCTGAATGTTCTGCTCCCCGTTATTGCGATCCTGTGGCTCAGCCCACTTTACGGACAGGCTGCCTTCCTCACGGAAATCCAGCAAAAATGGGCTAATGCGGGGGATTATACCCGGGAGGTCGCACTGCTACTCCCTGCTGAAAAGTATGGTTTCCAGCCTACTCCGGATCAGATGAGTTTTGGCGCACAACTCGGACACCTGGCCTCCAATATCCTCTGGTTGAGCAGTGCCTACCTCGGTGGTCCACAAGCCGCCCCAAAGGCTGCCGAGCTTCCGACTGATAAAGACAGTCTGTTGCAATTGCTCGAAACGGCCCTGCAACAAGGAGCCAGGGTGCTCGCCCAAATCCAGCCGGAAGCCCTCGAAGAAAAGGTAGATTTTTTTGCGGGAAACTTCAGTCGGCGGCAAATTATCCACCTGATGCAGGATCATCTCACCCACCATCGCGCCCAGATGATCGTATATCTGCGGCTCCAAGGCATTACCCCACCAAAATACCGGGGCTGGTAAGTTGATGTCCACTCGCCGCAACACGATCCGCCACATCCCGTGGATCCTCTGCACCGCACTGTTGCTGAGCGCCTGTGCCGTGCGGGATATCAGGCCTGATACTGCCTATATTTATTGGGATGAAAACCGCGGAAAAGCCCTACTGGAAAAAGCAGCCGGGGTACATGGTGCGGAATATTGGAAAACCCTCGAAACGTATGAGATCCAGCTAACGGATCAGTATTACGGTTGGCTGGGTGCCCTTGCGTCGCCTTATCCGGGCAGACAAGCCACTTTACAACTGCAATATATCCCCGGATCCTTTACCGGAAGAGCCCGGTTTGACAGCGGCAAATGGATGGATCGCGTTTGGGGGCTACAGTCTTGGCAAGCCTATGTCCGAACCCCTCGGGGCAAGATCCGACAAAGCCGTCAAAGCACCATCGCCTTTTTGCTACCGGCTTATCAGTACTTCATAGAATTCCCGCTGCGCATTATCCAGGCTCCTATCATAGCCTATATTGGCTCCAGTCAGGAAAACCAGGTCACCTACGAGCGGGTATTCGTCACCTGGAAACGGGTAAAAGCCAGCAAAGCGTTCGATCAGTTTGTCGTGTGGATCAACACCCAAAACGGCCGCATAGACAAGATCGAATACA
Source organism: Saprospiraceae bacterium (assembly GCA_030729925.1). Classification (GTDB taxonomy): domain Bacteria; phylum Bacteroidota; class Bacteroidia; order Chitinophagales; family Saprospiraceae; genus JALQTV01. The sequence continues at coordinate 4,366 of JANQWK010000058.1, read as the reverse complement.
CCCTGCGCGAACGCCATCCCTCCTTGAGGGCTACGGCCTACTTCAAACACTACACCCGTTATGGCAATGGTCTGCTGTTGCCCCAAGTCGTCAGCATTACCACGCCCCTCCGGGCGGGTAAGTGGTTGCACGAATGGCAACTCAGCGGATTTGTCCCCAACCCCGTCGCCCGCGAAGAACTCGGACCGCTCCCCCATCTGCCCCTTTCCACCGGGTCGGCCAAACCCATCCAGGTTCAAAAATAAATTTGAACAGTCCCGAGATCGAATATTTATATTTCCGATGGGCTTTTTTGTATATTAGACCCTGAAGAAATTCTTTACAACCAACACTAACCTATGAAAAACGAAAACCAGCAGCAGCCTTATATCAGTGCTGCCACTGTGCTTCCCGAAACCACTGCAAAGGCTTTTGTTTTGGGTGCCATCCTGTCCATTGTACTATCTGCAGCCAATGCCTATCTCGGCTTGTTTGCCGGGATGACCGTTTCGGCCAGTATCCCCGCAGCGGTACTGTCCATGGCCATCCTCAGGTTATTTAAAAAACATAATATTCTGGAAAATAATATTGTACAGACAGCAGCGTCCGCAGGCGAATCCTTAGCTGCCGGGGTCATTTTTACCTTTCCGGCACTAGTACTGATGGGCTACTGGTCTGAATTTAACTACCTCGAAACGACCCTGATTGCCCTTTGCGGCGGGGTGCTGGGGGTATTGTTCACCATCCCGCTGCGCAATGCCCTGATCGTACAGCAAAAGCTCAAATTTCCCGAAGGTGTCGCGACTGCGGAGGTGCTCAAAACCGGAGAAAGCGGGGGTAAGGCCGTACAGTTTTTGGTACTCGGCGGACTTATCGGCGCGATGGTAAAATTTGCCGAGGCAGGGTGGAAGCTTTGGAACGGCGTGGCTGAAGCGGCCACCCTGGCGTATAATAAAGTATATGCCTATGCGGGTATGAACCTCTCCCCTGCACTCATTGCAGTCGGATATATTGTGGGCTTCCGCGTGGCGCTCCTGGTTTTTGCCGGAGGCGTCATCAGTTGGTGGATTGCTATCCCCTTGTATGTTTCCCTCACCGGAACCCCTGCAACAGAAGATCCCGTAGGAATGGGAGGAATGATCTGGAGTACCCAGATCCGGTACCTCGGGGTAGGCGCGATGGTCGTCGGCGGACTTTGGGCGTTGATCAACCTCAGGTCTTCGATTTCCTTTGCTGTCAACAGCGGTATCCAAGCCCTACGAAAGGAAAAAGCCGGAGGCACGGACACCCCCAGAACCGAACAGGATACGCCCATGCAATGGGTCATCCTGGGTATCGGCATCATGATCATCCCTGTATTTATCATCTACCTGCGCGAAATTGCCGATGTGCCGATTACCGCCCTGATGGCCCTGCTCATGATTGTCGCGGGATTTCTTTTTTCTGCCGTGGCAGGCTACATGGCGGGACTCGTAGGTAGTTCCAACAACCCCATTTCGGGGGTAACCATTGCTACGATCCTGACCTCCTCCCTGATTTTGTTGGCACTATTGGGCAGCGGTGCCGAAAAAGGTCCGGCAGCAGCTATCCTGATCGGAGCTGTGGTATGTACGGCGGCAGCCATTGCCGGGGACAACATGCAGGATCTCAAGGCCGGTAACATCTTGGGGGCTACTCCCCGAAAGCAGCAAATCATGCAGATGGTGGGGGTAATTTCAGCAGCCTTGGTGCTTCCCCTGGTACTTCAGTTACTCAATACCGCCTATGGGTTTGGCCCTGCTACCGCAGAAAAACCCGATGCGCTTGCCGCACCACAAGCTACCCTCATGCAGAGCGTCGCGGAGGGTGTTTTCAAAGGCAACCTTCCCTGGACGATGGTCTATATCGGAGCGGCTATCGGCGTGCTCATCATTTTGCTCGACAAGTATCAGGAAGCCAGAGGCAGCGATTTCAGGGTACCTGTACTGGCTGTCGCGGTCGGACTTTACCTGCCCTTTGAGCTGGACAGTGCGATTATGTTTGGTGGCTTGATTGCCCTGCTGTCCAACAAGGCCATGGGTAAAAGTGCGGTTGCCGAGAGCGGCAAAAACGGACTGCTCTTTGCCTCCGGTCTGATCACGGGAGAAGCCCTCATCGGTATCTTCCTGGCCATTCCGGTAGCGATTTACCAAAGTTCCAATGTATTTGCTATTGTAGATCAACCCCTTTCCGGCGGCATAGGTCTGCTCGTGATTGGACTTGTATCCTATATGCTATATGCCATTTCTAAAAGGGCCTAAAGCCCAAAAAACTGTCTGACCCCATGCAAAAACAGGATCCCAACCCGCAGCCGAGCCACGTACTGACCGATTTCGATGTGTTTTTGTTCAAACAAGGCAGGCACCTCGATATTTATGAAAAGTTGGGCAGCCACTTGGTGCATAAAAACGGCAGCCCGGGGGTACAGTTTGCCGTATGGGCACCCCAGGCGCGCTATGTCTCGGTCGTCGGCAATTTCAACCATTGGGATCAGCGGGCACACGTGCTCAGTGCAAGGTCAGACGGATCCGGGATCTGGGAAGGATTTGTCCCGGGTCTCGGGAAAGGCGAGGTATATAAATATTTCATTTTGTCTTGGGACGGGCGCAAACTGTATAAAGGCGACCCGTATGCGTATCTCTGGGAGACGCCTCCGCAGACGGCTTCTGTGACCTGGGATCTGTCTTACCAATGGAGCGACAGGGAGTGGATGGCGCAAAGAGCGCAGCGCAACAGCTACGACCAGCCTTGTTCGGTGTATGAAGTGCACCTGGGTTCCTGGCAAAGGCCGGGAGACGGAAGGACCTTCCTCACCTATCGGGAAATGGCACACGCACTTGTGCCCTATGTCCGCAATATGGGTTTCACACATGTCGAATTTATGCCGGTCATGGAACACCCTTACTTCCCCTCATGGGGTTATCAGGTAACCGGCTATTTTGCGCCCAGCAGCAGGTTTGGCACCCCGCAGGATTTCATGTACCTCGTGGATCAGTTTCACCAAGCCGGCATTGGGGTTATCCTCGACTGGGTACCTTCGCATTTCCCCACCGATGCACACGGATTAGCAGACTTCGACGGTACCCACCTCTACAACCATGCCGACCCGCGGCAAGGTTTTCACCCGGACTGGAAAACGTATATTTTCAATTTCGGAAGAAACGAAGTCGCTAATTTTTTGATTGCCAATGCCCTGTTTTGGCTAAAATACTACCACATAGACGGGCTCCGGGTAGATGCAGTGGCCTCTATGCTCTACCTCGACTATTCCCGCGAAGACGGTCAGTGGATCCCCAACAAATACGGTGGCAACGAGAACCTGGAGGCGATACAATTTTTAAAGACCTTCAACACGACGGTTTACCAACAGTTTCCCGATACAATTACCATTGCCGAAGAATCTACTGCCTGGCCCGGAATTTCCAAACCCGTACACGAAGGAGGGCTGGGTTTTGGGCAAAAATGGATGATGGGCTGGATGCATGATATCCTGCGGTACTTTAAGCGAGATCCCATTCATCGGCGTTTTCACCACGACGAACTCACCTTCAGCATGGTCTATGCTTTTTCCGAGAACTTTATGCTGCCTTTTTCCCACGATGAAGTTGTCCACGGCAAAGCTTCGATGATCTACAAAATGCCTGGCAGCGAAAAAGATAAATTCTCCCAGCTCCGGTTGTTGTATGGGTATATGTTTACCCACCCGGGTACCAAACTACTGTTTATGGGGCAGGAATTCGGTCAAACCAGGGAGTGGGATTTCCAGTCAGAACTCAGCTGGGATCTCCTCCGCCACGAACCGCACCGAAGTTTGCAGCATTGGGTTCGCCGACTCAATTTTTTCTATCGGGAACAAAGGGCGCTCCATTTCCGGCAGTTTTCCCACGAAGGCTTCCAATGGGCCATCGGTGACGACCGCAACAACAGCATCCTGGCTTATTTCCGGTTTTCCGACCAGCCGGAAGATACCCTCCTGGTCGTTTGCAATTTCACCCCTGTCAAACACCCTGTTTATGACATTCAGGTTCCTTTCGGTGGCACCTGGACCCAGGTGCTCAACAGCGACCACATAGATTATGGCGGAAGCATGCAGGTCGTTCACCAAAGCGTACCAGCCCGCCGCCTTTACCGGCAGCACCGCCCCTTCGGCATCACGATTGCCATTCCTCCCTTTGGCGTACTGGTATTCAAGCCCGAAGCCCATACCCTCATCCTGCCAAAGGATCCTGGAAGGGAACAGCACTGGCTCTCTCAATCCGTGCGCAATGCCGCAGCGCTGGCTCGACTCAGTTGAAAACGACCGTTGGCGGTTGGCATCCACAGATGGACACAGATTACAAAGGGGGATTTTCACGGAAAACGACCGTTG
>JANQWK010000057.1 GCA_030729925.1 Saprospiraceae bacterium | reverse complement strand
ATGGAGTTTATGGTTCGATCTGCAGGCAGTTATTTTCCACATGAGAAACTGCTGTGCACGCTTCGTCATGGCCTCGCTTCCCGGGCCCTGCCGTTCTCCATCCTTGTGCAGATCCACCAAAAGGTCGTAGATATCCATTGGAAAAATTTAAGAGTACTTGAAGGCGATCAGTTAAAGATAAAAAAATTTAAAAAATCTGGCCGGAGGGGTTACGTTTTGGCAGCTGGGGGAATTAACAGGGGTAATCTAGGTGCAAGTCACCTTAAGGTGCCTTGCACCTGTGCTTTAAGGTATTGATTTTCAAATATATACAATAAAATTTTAATCAAAAATCTGGAATTACACCAAATTTATCCCTACATTAGACCTTTAAACCTGTAACTCAATCTTTAGACACATGAACCCACTATTCCGATTCACCTTGTTTGTTTTGCTCCTGGCCGTTGCAGCGTGTAGCGAGGAGCCTGTCCGTGAACCTCAACCGCCCACAACCATCCTGTTGGTTCGACATGCGGAGAAGGTAGAGGATGGTTCCAAAAATCCTCCGTTGGCGGAGAAAGGCAGCAGGCGGGCAGCTATGATTAGGGAATTGTTTGCGAGTACCGACTTTGACGGGCTGTATGCCACGCCTTTTGAGCGAACGATCAATACCTTGAAGCCCCTGGCAGATACCTTGGGTAGGACGGTGGAGACTTACGATCCCAACCTGGACTTGGCAGTGCTGATGGATCAACTGCTCGACAAGCACGCCGGTAAGTCATTTTTTATTACCGGACACTCCAATACCATTCCGGGCATGCTCAATGTGTTGATCGGGCGTAATGATTATGAAGACTTTACGCACGATCAGTACAATGATATTTTCATGGTTTCCCTCACGGAAAAAGGAAAAGCCAGCGTGACCCGATTGCAATTGGTGGTACCTGAATAAAAAGGAGACATGGAGGAATTTGCGCACAAATGGCCCGTATTGGCGGCCTTGCTGGCAACTACCTTTACCTGGTTGGTGACCGCCGCGGGTGCGGCTTTGGTGTTTGTGTTCCGGGACTTATCGCGCAAGTGGCTCGATGGCATGCTTGGGTTCAGCGGTGGTGTCATGATGGCTGCGAGTTATTGGAGCCTGCTGGCGCCTTCCATTGAACTTTCCAAACAGTTGGGGTATATCCCCTGGCTGATGCCGGCGCTTGGGTTTTTGGCGGGCTCTTTGTTTTTGTTTGGCATGGATCGGGTGATTCCGCATTTGCACATCAATTTCAACAAAACGGAAGCAGAGGGGATCCCAACAGACTGGCGCTCCACTACCCTGCTAGTGCTGGCCATCACCCTGCACAATATTCCGGAGGGTCTGGCAGTGGGTGTCGCCTTTGGCGCGTTTGCAGCGGACATCCCCGGGGCGTCCCTGGGTGCAGCCATTGCGTTGGCGATAGGTATCGGGATCCAAAATTTTCCCGAAGGGATAGCCATTAGTTTTCCCCTGCGAAGAAAAGGGGTATCGAAGTTCCGCAGTTTTTGGTTTGGTCAGCTGAGCGCCTTTGTCGAGCCCTTTGCCGGGGTAGCCGGTGCGCTTGCGGTGCTCTATCTGCAGCCCATACTGCCCTTTGCATTGGCCTTTGCGGCGGGTGCCATGATTTTTGTTGTCATTGAGGAAGTCATCCCGGAAACCCAGCGCGACCGTTACACGGATATTGCTGCACTGGGTTTCATTGTTGGATTTGCCGTGATGATGATCCTGGACGTAGCATTAGGTTGATCCTATTCGGCGATCAGGTCGAAAGCGCCTTTGATCATAAATTCGGCATCGGGTTTGAAGTCGGCTGCATTTTTTATTTCGCGATAACCTTTGTACAGTGCTCCGGGTTCTATCACTTGCATGGAGAAAGAAAAATCTGTTCCGGTTGATGGTTCGCGCAGCAGGGCATAGAACGTTCCGTCGAGTTCCACCACTGCATCCTGGGGCAAAGCTGGTTTTTGCACGGAGCTGGTATAAATTTCTGCCTCTACATACATCCCCGGGCTAAACCAAGCGGCGTGCTTGTCCTCCGTCAGGTGGCCGTGCAGATTTACCATGCGGGTTTCGGGATCCACTTTTTTATTGATGAGGTGCACATAAGCATCGTAGGACACGGAAGGATCGTCCTGGGTAGAAAAGCGGATCGGCTGTCCGATCGCCAGGCGGGGAAGATCTCTTTCAAACACATTCAATTCCAGGTGGATATGATCTGTGTTGATCAGTCGGAGAGCGGTTTCGGAGGGATCCAGGAAATCTCCGCGGACAATATTCACCTCGGTCACATGGCCGCTGATGGGTGCATACACGTTCATGGTAGTGACCAATTTGTCGGGTTGGAGCTGACCGGCATCAATGTTCATCAGTTCCAGTTGTCGCTGGAGCGACGCAAAGCGGGCAAGTGCGCTTTGGTAATCGCTTTCTGCCTTGAGTAAGCTCTTTTGGGAGGCCACTTTATCGGCTGCCAGGGATTGCTGGCGCTCAAAATCGGATTTGAGGTAGGCCATTTGGCTTTTTAGTTCCAGGAATTCCTGTTGAATGGGGATATAGTCCGGATTTTCCAACACGAAAAGTACCTGTCCTTGTCTGACCTTTTCGCCGGGCAGGAGGTCTATTTTGCGGACATAACCGCCATAATAAGCATGAACGGCGACCTGATTGCCCGGCGGAATATCGAGCATGCCCGTGCTTTTGACGACATCATGAAATTCTTGCATTTCTAATTTGCCCAGACCGATACCGGCATAATCGAATTGTTCCCGGCTGAGGGTGACCTGTTCGTCCGATGTTGATTCGGTCGAGTCCGGTGTTGCGGTTTCCGTTTCCGGGTTGCGACCGGAACAGGAAGCCAAAGCAAAAGAAAGTCCCCCAAGGAGGATCCATGTAGGTAACGACATTATACTTGGATATTTGATGAGTGGCATGACTAATTCATTAAATAGTTAAATTCCAATACGCTCAGGTTGTAGTTCAGCAGGTTGGTCAGGTACGTGAAGTTGATAGATCGCGCCTGTTCCAGGAGCTGGCTGTACTGAAAGAAATCAATTTCGCCTGCGGCAAAAGCGGTTTTTGCGTGAAAGACCAACTGTTCAGACAGGGTTTTACCGGTAGTCTCGTAGTATTCCACTGCCTTATTGTACTGATTAATGTCTGCCTGCAAAGACGCATAAGCTGCGAATAATTGTTTGGAGTAAGCCCCTGCGGCAGTCTCTGCGCGTGCTGTCGCGATGCGTGCTGCCGCGATGCGCGAGGTGTAAGTGGTTTTGTTGAGGGGTACCGAAACGCCCAACTGGAAGCCCCCATAGAATTTTGCATTGGTACCGTTGTTGGTTCCACCGAACAGCGACACTTCAAAGTCCGGAAGTCGCTGTTTGGCTTCCAGGTTTTCTTTGGAGGCAGCCAGGCGGATCGCATCCCGGGCATATTGCAGACCGGGATGTCGGGTCGTATCTGCGGCCTGTAGGGGGATTTTGGAAAGGGTATCATCACTCACCACATAGCTGGTATCGGACTGAAGGTAGCTGTAAAACCGGGCGTAGGATTTATCCAGTTGGTCTGTTATTTGTTGCAGTTGTACCCAGACGTCTTTCTCCCGGGTTTCTGCGCTTAGTTGTTGGAGGTAGTCGGACGCACCTGCCTCAAATTTTTTGGCGGCAGCCCCGGCCATATCTTGGTACAGCGCGTGCAATTCGGACATGTTGCGTTGCATGTCTTTCCAATATACCACTTGGACATAAGCCTGGGAAAGGTCTTTGACCAGTTGTCGCTCGTCCATGCGCAAGCGGGTCCCGGAAAGCGCAGCTTCGTTTTCCAACACTTGCCGCTGGGCATCATAAACGCTTGGCAGGCGGATGGCCTGACTCACTCCCAGGACGGTGAGCGGTCGGTCATTGGGAGCAATATTGTTTTGGTCCCGGTTCAGGTAAACGCTCGTTTTGTCTATATTGACCGCAGCACCGATCAGCTCCTGGGTTTCGGCGACGTATTGCCGGGAGGCTTTAATACTTAAGTTATTGTTCAGTGCGATTTCCACGGCGCGGTTCAGGTCTATGGCGGGCTGCTGCGCCTGGAGTTTGTTGCCCAGCGGCAAGACAAACAGCAACGGGAGCAGGGCAGTAGCTGAGCGGGACGACTTACCATCAAATAGGGCGTAGAGTACCGGAAGCACCAGCAGGGTCAGGAGGGTTGCGGTAATCAGTCCCCCTACCACCACCGTAGCCAGCGGTCGTTGCACCTCTGCCCCAGCGGAAGTGGATATAGCCATCGGCAAAAAGCCCAGAGCGGCGGCTGAGGCGGTCAGTAAAACGGGGCGAAGGCGATTGCTCGTACCTTTGATGATCCGTTCGTTGACATCGCTGATCCCGTGGGCTTTCAATTCTTTAAACTCCTCGATCAGTACGATCCCGTTGAGCACGGCGATGCCGAAAAGGGCAATAAACCCAACCCCTGCTGAAATGCTAAATGGCATATCGCGCAGGTAGAGCAGCAGCACCCCTCCTACGGCGGCCATCGGGATAGCGCTGTAGATAATCAGGGCATCTTTGACGGAACTAAACGCAAAATACAAGAGCACAAAAATCAGTACCAGCGCAACGGGTACAGCCACCATCAGGCGTTGCCGAGCCGTGCGGAGATTTTCAAACTGTCCGCCATAATCAATCGTATAACCCACCGGCAGGCGAACCTCCCGCTCGATCACCTCCTGTACATCGTTCACCACGGACTCCAGGTCGCGGTTGCGCACATTCACGCCCACCACGATCCGACGTTTGGTATTGTCGCGGGAAATCTTGGCAGGTCCTTTCGTGTAGCTGATCGAAGCAAACTCGGACAGCGGCAGTTGCTGGCCATTTGGCAGCATGACGGTAGCCATTTCGAGATCCTGGATATCGCCCTGATGTTCGGGATCGTAGCGCAGCACCAGATCAAATTGTTTTTCACCTTCAAAAACCATCCCCGCTGGCGCGCCGGCAAAACCCATGGAGATCAGGTCATTGAGTTCCTCCACATTCAAACCGTATTTGGCAATCTTGCGGCGATCATACACTACTGACATTTGCGGAAGTCCGGCTACCTTCTCTACGGAAATATCCGCTGCCCCTTCGATTCCCTGAATCGCTTTTTCCACCTCCAGTGCTTTTTTGTACAAGATATCCAGGTCTTCCCCAAAGATTTTGATCGCCAGATCGGCTCTAACCCCGGTAATCAATTCGTTGAAACGCATTTCGATCGGTTGGGTAAACTCGTAGTCCACGCCCGGGAAAATGGACAGGGCCTCCTTAAACTTATCGGCCAACTCGTCTTTGGTCTCGGCAGTCACCCAGGCGGACTTGGGTTTAAGTTTGATAATAACATCGCTCTCCTCCATGGACATTGGGTCGGTAGGCACCTCGGCGGCCCCGATGCGCGTCACCACCTGTTCCACCTCCGGGAAAGTTTTGAGAATCTGTTCGAACTTAGTTGTGATCTCCACCGTCTTGCTCAGGGAAGTACCTGTTTTCAGCACGGGCTGAATCACAAAATCCCCCTCATCCAGGGTAGGCACAAACTCTCCCCCCATGCGGCTAAACAAATACACCGAGGTGCCCAACAGCAGGATCGCCAGTCCAATCACCAGTCCTTTGTAGCGAAGCGCCCAGGTAATAGTGGGCACATAGCGCCGGGAAATCCAGCCAATCAGGGCTCGGGACAAAGTCTTTTTTTCCGGGTTTCCCGGTTTGATAAAAAGCGCTGCCATCACGGGCACGTAGGTAAAACAGAGGATCATCGCGCCGATCAGGGCAAAACAAAAAGCCAGTGCCATGGGCTGGAACATTTTCCCTTCTACGCCCACAAGAGACAGGATGGGAATAAAAACGATGATGATGATCAGCTGGCCGAACACGGCGGAGTGCATCATCTTATTGGCGCCCTGGAAAGTAATTTGATCCATTCGCTCGCGGCGGTCGGATTTGGTCATTCCCATCAGGGCCTGGCGATCGGCCGTAATTTTAAAGGCGATGTACTCCACGATGATCACTGCCCCGTCAATGATAATCCCGAAATCTATCGCGCCCAGGCTCATCAGGTTGGCATCAATCCCAAAAAGATACATCAGGGACAAGGCAAACAACAAGCTTAGGGGGATCACAGAAGCCACCACCAGACCTGATCTGAAATTTCCCAGCAGCAAGACCACCACAAAAACGACAATCAGGCAGCCGAGGATCAGGTTTTCGGTAATCGTAAAAGTCGTTTTGCCGATCAGTTCGCTGCGCTCCAAAAAGGCATTGATACTGATTCCGGGGGGCAGGGAGGGCGAAATCTCTTCTACACGCGCTTTTACCGCATCAATCACCGCCTTTGAATCGGCGCCCTTCAGCATCATCACCTGTCCGAGTACCTTCTCTCCTTCGCCATTGCCGGTAATCGCCCCAAATCGGGTAGCTTTTCCAAAACCTACGCGGGCCACATCCCGGATAAAAACCGGGCTGCCATTTCTATTGTCCACTACAATGGACTCGATATCCTCCAGGCTACTTGCCAGTCCTTCGCCTCGGATAAAGTAAGACTGATTGTTTTTTTCGATATATCCGCCACCGGCGATGCTGTTGTTTTTCTGTAGGGTCTCGAAAACCTGGGAGAGCGACAAGCCCAAGCTGCGCAGCTTCTCGGGATCCACGGCCACCTCGTATTGTTTGAGGAAACCGCCCCAGGTATTCACCTCTACCACGCCCGGAATCCCGGATAATTGTCGGCGCACCACCCAATCCTGGATGGTTCGAATATCCGACAGCGAATATTGGTCTTTGTAAGCCGGATCCACTTCGATGACATACTGGTAAATTTCACCCAGACCGGTGGAAATAGGTCCCATGAAAGGCGTGCCAAAACCTGCCGGAATTTTCTCCTCGGCGCTTTTGATTTTTTCAGCGATCAGCTGGCGGGGAAGATAAGTCCCTAAGTTTTCCTCAAAGACCACGGTGACCACGGACAAGCCGAACTTGGAAATAGAGCGGATTTCTTTTACGCCGGGCAGGTTGGCCATCTCAAGTTCTACCGGATAGGTCAGGAACTTTTCCACATCCTCGGTAGCCAGATTGCGGGATGTCGTAATGATCTGAACCTGGTTATTGGTCACATCCGGCACAGCCCCGATGGGTATATGGGACAGGGCATACAAACCGAATCCGATGATGCCTGCGGCGAACAAAAGAACGATCAGCTTGTTGTGAATACTATATTGAATGATCCGTTCCAACATTATTTGAGTTGATTTTCTTCCAAATGTAGAATATCAACCTGTCACCTTTTTGTAGCTTTCCTTAAGTTTTCCTTAAAATACGACCGACACCGTAGTTCCCTGGTTCAGCACACTGGAGACTTCGAGTTTGGCCTGTATGGCTTCTGCGGCCTTTCGGGCGATAGAAAGCCCCAGTCCATTGCCGGAGATATTGCGATGGCCGAGCGGATCCGAGCGGAAAAAATTATCATAAATCATGGCAAGGTCTTCGGATCGGATGCCGATCCCTTCATCGCGGATCGTACAAACACAAGTCTCGTCTTGGGGAAGAATCTCGACATAAATAGCTTTTCCCTCCGGGGTATATTTGATCGCATTGCTCAGGATATTGCCCAACACCAGTTGGAGGTAATAAGCGGGAAAAGTAGATTTCGGAGGAATGGGGTTATAGAAATGTACCTGGAGTTGCTTCGCCTCGATCAGCGGTCGGAAATGATCTAAAGAGACCTCAATCATATCCGGGAGGGTGGCCATTCTGCTTTGAGGTCCATCATTTCCGGTATCCATTCTTGCCAGCAGGAGCAGTTGTTCCAGTAATCCGTGGACGCGATCCATCTCTTTCAAGCAATAATTGATTTTTTCCTGGTACTCTTCAGGGGAGCGGGTTTTTCGCATCAGGACTTCCAGGGTACCTTTTATGCTCGCCAGGGGGGTTCTCAGTTCGTGAGAAGCATCTGAAGTAAACTGTTTTTCCCGTTTCATGGCCCTTTCGATTCTCGACAGCAGGTTATTGAAAGCATCGGCCAGTTCGTAGATCTCGTCTTTATTAGCGGGAAGCGGCAACCTTTCCTGGAGGTTAGACTTGGTAATGCGCGTAGCGGTACCGGTCAACTCCTGTATGGGCAGAATACTAATTCCGGCCAGGTAGCGGGACACAAAAAACAAGCCGCCCAGCAGAAAGGGAAACGTAAGTCCCAGCACATTGCGGAGCCTTGAAATCACGGCAATAGCAGAAGTGGAAGACATAGCCGCCACGATATACCCTTTCGTGACGCCATTTTCTTTGAGGGGAACCTGAACCAGTCGGATGTCCCGATCTTTTAATTTTCCATCAAAATGTTTTCCCAGGGTTGTAATCTGTTCTATCGGCAGCACATCCTCTTTCAGGTTAGGCGATTTGTCCATCAGGTGCAGTTGGCTGTCCATCAGCTGAATAAACACCGGATTCACCTGTGGCTCCTTGTGTTCGCGCTCCTCCCACTCTTGTTTATTGACAAACATAATCGTATCGCCAACAATCATGATCTCGTTGGTATGCTGGGCGGCTTCGTAAGACAGGTCCCCGTCGAGATTGGCCCATACTGTGCGGTAAACAGAAAAGTAAATAAACCCGAACACCAGCGCCATGACCAGGCCGGTAGCGAGCAGGTAATACAAAGCGATCCTGTCTTTGATGCTGATATTTCTCATTCCTTTGCTAAGTAACCCACTCCTCTGACGGTTTGGATATAATTCTCCGCATCCGTGAGGGCCAGTTTTTTTCTCAAGGCATTGATATACACATCAATGACCCCGGTATTGTACTCAAAATGAATATCCCAAACTTGGGCGATGATACTTGACCGCCGGCAAACCCTGCCTTTGTTGCGCATCAGGAACTCCAGCAAGGCAAACTCCTTTTGGGTGAGGCTCACTGGTACGCCGTGCTTGTACACCTCAAAGGTATCTCTATTCAGCGTAATCGGTCCAAGTGTCAACTCGCTTTGATCATTTATTTTGGGGCGCAGCTGCACCCGTATCCGTTCCAGCAATTCCTCGAAATGGAAAGGTTTGCGGATGTAATCATTCGCACCCGATTGCAGCGCAAAAATAGCTTCTTCTGCCGTATCTTTTGCCGTCAGGAAAATAACCGGAATATCCCGGAAAGACTTCCGGAAAACGCGACAAAGCTCGACGCCACTCACCCCCGGGAGCATCCAATCCAGCAGCAACAGGTCATACTCCCCGGACAACGCCAATGTCAGCCCCTCGGCACCTGTCTCTGCCACATCCACCTCGAACGACTCCTCCTCCAGCCCCTGCCGGAGAAAAGCGCTGATCCCTGGTTCGTCTTCTACAATTAAAATTTTCATCATCAAAGTTTTCAAAATTTGCGGAGAATTGCCGCTGCCTTTGACTTAATTTTTGCTTAAGATGTGGAAAAATAGTTTTTGGAAGAGGAAAGAAATCATTAAAACATTGTTTATCAATGATTTAAAACACAGGTGCAAGGCACCTTAAGGTGACTTGCACCTAGATTACCCTTGTTAATTCCTTTTTCCCCTCCGAAAGTAACCCTCATCCGAAGGTTTTTTTGAATTTTTTTTGCGCAGCTAAAAACAAGGAATAGCATTGGCTTAATAAAGACTTAACCTAATGTTATTGAAGGGAATGCGCGTTCTGTAGCAGGGCTTGTCTATTTTGCCGGGGTAAAGGTTGGACAATCGCAGAAACCGCTATGGATCAGCAGAAACGAGTCAAGGACATCAAGTTTGCCGCCTGGAGTATTGCCGGGGCTTTTCTCACCTATTTCAGCATGTATGCTTTTAGGAAGCCATTCAGTGCGGGGACGTATGAGGGTATGGTCATTTGGGGTATGGACTATAAGATCATGCTGGTTACTTTTCAGGTAGCTGGATACACGTTGTCGAAATTTATGGGCATCAAGCTGGTTTCGGAAATGAAGCCGGAGCGCAGGGTCGTTTATATTTTGGGACTGATTGGCGTTTCTTGGCTGGCGCTATTGGCTTTTGCGCTGGTTCCTGCGCCTTACAATGTATGGTGCTTATTTTTCAACGGCTTACCTTTGGGTATGATTTGGGGACTCGTTTTTGGTTTTTTGGAAGGGCGTCGGCAAACGGAACTACTGGCGGCCGGGTTGGCATCGAGTTTTATCGTGTCTTCGGGTTTTGTCAAGTCAACTGGCAGGAGTTTGGTACTGGAGGGGGTAAGTGAATACTGGATGCCTTGGATGACGGGCTTGTTGTTTGTTCCCTTGTTGTTGCTGGGACTCTTTTTGTTGTCGCGCATACCCCAACCTGGTGAGGCGGACGTCGTGGAGCGAACGGTAAGACAGCCCATGACGGCGGCAGAGCGGCGGCGTTTTTTCATCCAATTTGCGCCTGGGATTGTACTGACCACCCTCATTTACATGGGATTAAATGCTTACCGCGACTTCCGGGACAACTTTGCCGTAGAAATCTGGAATGCGCTGGGCTTTGCAGCGCAGCCCGAAATGTTGACCCTCTCCGAGATCCCAATAGCGGTATTGGTATTGGTACTGGCCGGAGCCATGTTTTTGATCCGGCGGGCTCGCCCGGGCTTTTACATCAGTTTTTTCATGATCCTCTTTGGCGGCATCACGCTGATCCTCGCAACCTGGATGTTTACCCGGGGAGTGATTGGGCCGGTAACCTGGATGATTGGAGCCGGATTTGGCATGTATTTGCCCTATATGTTTTACCACACGATGCTGTTTGAGCGTTGGATTGCCCTTTTCAAAACCGGCGGAAATATTGGTTTTCTAATGTACATTGCCGACTCCTTCGGCTACCTGGCCAGCGTTGCGGTGATGCTATACAAAGACTTTTTCGTGAAAGACCTCTCTTGGTTGCATTTTTTCACGACATTCAGTTTTATCACCGGTTTTGCCATCATCCTCCTCGGACTACTGGCATTTGCCTATTTTCTCAAAAAGGAAAGAGACATCCATCCGGATCCTCAACCGGGTTGGATGCCCGCGCGGTAAGTCTGGGGTAATCGGTACCACTCGAAAGCAGTAGGCAGCTCTTCCAGCGACAGGATAGGGTTGACCAGGGTTTCGAATGGAAAATCCCGGTAATGCCGCTGAAGATACGCTACTGCCCGACGAAAATCCGTTTCATTGTAATTATGCAATCCCTTTATGGTGAGCAAA
>JANQWK010000056.1:1285-11278 GCA_030729925.1 Saprospiraceae bacterium | reverse complement strand
GCAAATAAGGCCACTTTTTCCCGGGCGGGGTAATGTTTGAGCGCTACAGACATAATAATTTAATGTTTTAGGCTCGAAAGGTAACTCCTTTTGGATAGGTTTTTGGCAAAATAACCCTTTGGTCTAAAAACTACATGGGAATAGCCTCTAGTTCGTCAAATTGAATGAAGTCCTGCAAGAGCGGAATAAGTAAAAACCAGGAATATCTCGGAGGACTTGCGCCTATCATTTTGAGATGGTTTCCAACAGGTAATTGTGCCAAGCGTCCCATTGATCTCCTGAACTTTTAACCCGCAGCAAAGGGAGGTTACTTTTTTGGATGTCGAGGTATTAATAAGGGTAATCAGGTGCAAGTCACCTTAAGGTGGCTTGCACCTGATTCATAAAGTATTGAAAATCATTATTTTGATAAAAATAAAAAATTACGTACTTGCCTGCAGGGCGTATTTTTCCGGCGTCTTTTCGAAAGTCACTTTACAGCCATCGCAGCAGAAATAGTATTTGAGTCCTTCGTGTTCTACCACATGCTTGGCTGTACTTTTTTCTACGGGTACTTGGCAAACCGGATTGATGAAGATTGGGCTTTCTGCTGAATATTCTGGTGTATCGGGGCGTGTGGTGGTCTCTTGGGAAGAAGTTGAGCCATTGCGGAGCAGGGTAATGATTTCTGCCAGGATGCTGATGGCAATTTCCTCTGCGAGTTTAGCCTGGATATCGAGTCCTGCGGGGGTTTTGATGCGTTTGAGTTGGTCGAAGGCAAACCCTTCTTGTCGGAGGGTCTGGAAAACGGCATTGGCTTTTTTTCGGCTGGAAACAAAGCCGATATAGCTTGCTTTGGTATGGAGGGCTTGGGCCAGGTGTGCCTCATCGTTTTCGCCTTGGGTACAAACGACCACGAAGGCATTTTCGGGTATGCGCTGGGAGGGATCCAGTTGAGGGCTGATTTTGTCGGCATCCGGGAAGGCAGTATCTTCGGCATTGGCTGCTACCACAAAAATGGAATAATCCATTGCCTTTGCCAGGCGGCAAAGGGCTTTGGCGACATGGGATTTGCCCATCACCACAAGTTGGGGTCTGGGCAATACGGGTTCAATAAACACCTCCACACTTCCTCCGCTGTAACAAGTCATTTTGTAATCAATCACTCCTGGTTTGGGGGAGCTATCCTGATCCGGGCTGATGCGCACAATCCTGGGTTGACCATCCTTCAGGGCGTTTCCTGCCTCTTTCAGAATAATGCCTCGGGTGCAGCCGCCGCCGACCCAGCCGGTAATCCGGCCTTCTTTATCAATAACTGCCTTATCACCGGGTTTGCCAGAAGAAGGAAGTTGTCGGTTGATCACCGATGCGATGGCAAAGGGTTCATTATCCCGGTACAGGATTTGAGTTTTTTGAAGAAATTCGTTAAACATGCATCAATAGTTTTTCGAGTTCCAGAATACTATCCAGGTTATGGGCGGATTTGAAGACATCCACCTCGGGCAGTGCGGCGCGCATCCCTTTTTGGACGGGTTCGTATCCCTGCATTCCTTTGAGGGGGTTCAGCCATACGAGTTGTCGGGTGCGGAGTTTTATTTTTTTCAATTCGCGGGCCAGGTCTTCCGGGTCGCCGGTATCCAGGCCATCGCTGAGGATAATCACGGTAGAATCGCCATTGAGTATGCGTTTGGCGTGTTGATCGTTGAAGGTTTTAAAGCACTCGCCGATGCGGGTACCTCCTGACCAGTGGTTGGCCTGTGAGGAAAGCATGGCCAGGGTATAATCCAAATTTTTGGCTTGAAGTTCTTCTGTGATGCGCATCAATTGGGTGCTGAAAATAAAGGTTTCCAGTTTTTCGAAGCAGGATCGCAGGGCAAACAGGAAGCGGAGGAGAAAAAAACTGTATTTGTCCATGGATCCGCTCACGTCCAGGATGGTAATCAGTCGGGGTTTGCGGGGTTTTCTGTTTTTGTATTGGAGTTTGATCGGATCTCCTCCATAGGAAAGGCTGGCCCGTATGGTTCGTTTGAGGTCGAGTTGTCCTTCTCGTGGAGTAGCTTTGAGCTTTCTTTTCAGGCGCATGCTCATCTGTTCCCAGAGTTTTTGGGCAATTTCCTCCATCCATTTGCTGTCCATTTCGCTCAGCCGGGAAAAGTCTGTTTTGCGCAAGCGAGCCATATCGTTGGCACCGGACACATTTTTGGTATCGGTACCTCCTTCTTCCTGTTTTCCCTGTCCCACCATTACGAGAGAGGGCACTCCTTTTTTTTGCAGGTTACTGCGATTCTTGAAGTTAACCTTACTTTCGATGAGGTGCCGGCGTTTGTTCCAGAAGGCATTGAAGAGGGCATCGAAGGCTTCACTATCTTCCTCCGCGCAACAATAGATTGCTTTCAGGGCGTAGCGAAAATGATCTTTATTGGCGGTTATGCCGGAGGTAGCTGCCAGGAGACTGTCTATAGTTTCCTGTACGCCGACATTAAAACCCAGTTCTCGGGCTTGTTGACCGAATCCCACGATAGCCTGTTCGAGCGAAGAAAATCCGGAGAAATGCTGGCTTGGGTTCATGGTCAGTTGATTTTGGTGGCGGCCAGGAGGGAGGCAATCCCTTGCAGCTTGATGCTGTTGATGTCATCGGTGGATTTCAGGACGCAGCCCAAGCTTTTGGCGATACTCTCTTCGGTAAGTTCGCGGTAGCCCAAAGCCAGTAGGGCGCTTGCCCAGTCTATGGTTTCGGCAATGCCGGGTGACTTATCGAGTTTTTGTTCGCGTAGGGTATGTACGACCCGAACGAGTTCCCGGATCAGCTGTTCCTGCATATCTGGCAGGTGTTTGTGGACGATTCGGATTTCCTTTTCCATATCGGGATAATTGACCCAGTGGTACAGGCATCGCCGTTTGAGCGCATCGCTGAGTTCGCGGGTGCGGTTGGAAGTCAGGATAACGAGGGGTTTGTGAAGGGCCTTGACCGTTCCCATCTCCGGAATGCTGATTTGGAAAGCCGAGAGCAACTCGAGCAGAAAAGCCTCGAACTCCTCATCGGCTCGGTCTATCTCGTCAATGAGCAGCACAGGTGCCTGAGGTGAGGTGATGGCTTTTAGCAGCGGTCGTTTTAGTAAAAATTCCTCTCCGAAGATATGCGCTTCCTTCTCCGACTCGGAGCGGTGCATGTTTTCCTGGATTTTGATGGACAGCAATTGCTTTTGGTAGTTCCACTCGTACACGGCGGAATGGACATCCAGGCCTTCGTAACATTGGAGGCGCAGCAACTCCGTATTCAGGAACTTTGCCAGTGAAGTAGCCACTTCTGTCTTCCCTACGCCCGGGGGGCCCTCCAGCAGTAGGGGTTTACCCAATTTCAGCATCAGGAATAAGATAGTGGACAATTCCTCGTCCACTACGTATCCCAATTTGTCGAATTGATCAGAAATAAAATCAGGGGCCGAGACGGCCCCGTGGTCAAATTGCATAAGTGCTTTGATTTTATCAATTAAACCGTTCAGACAGTAACCTTACCCGCCAAACAACCTCCGGAAAAACCCTTTAACTACTGCTCCTGCCAGCGCAAAAGCATTGAGGGAGCTGTCGGCAGCAGGTGGAGCAGCAGCAGCCGCTGCTGCAACGGGGGCAGCGGTATCTGCCTCAAGCAGCTTGCTGAAATTGCCAACGAATTGATCCAGCAATTGATCGGAAACATCATTGATTAGCCTGGAACCAAACTGTGCCAGCATGCCCACAATGGATACATCCATGGTGAAATTCACCTCGGTACCCCCATCTTTGGGGGTCAGCAGTCCATTCATGGTCATGTCTGCGCTTCCTTTACCTTTCGAATCGAGCCCTTTACCTTGCAGGATCATGCGATGTGCGCTCTTGTCGAGTTCTTCGATCACAATTTCTCCGCTGTAGTCAGATTTTACAGGGCCGAATTTCAGGGAAACCTGGCCTTTGTAATTTTGGTCATCAATTTTTTCCGTAATGGAAGCACCTGGCACACAGGTCACTATTTTGGCTGGGTCGCTGAGATAAAACCAGACCTTATCAATGGGTTCGTTTACCTGAAAGACTTTATTGATGGTTGTCTTCATGTAGGAATAGTATTTTTTTGTTTATTGCACAATGCCTTTTTCGTGAAGTACTTTCCAGACTTTGTACGGGGTAATGGGGATATCCAGGTGTGTCACGCCGAGGTGCGACAAAGCATCTACGATGGCATTGGCAATCGCGGGTGGCGCTCCAACGGTAGGCGACTCGCCCACACCTTTGGCACCGATTGGGTGGTGAGGTGATGGGGTGATGGTATGACCGGTTTCCCAGTTGGGTGATTCTACAGCGGTTGGAACCAGGTAGTCCATAAAAGTACCGTTGAGAATATTGCCCTCCTCGTCGTAGATGAGTTCCTCGTACATGGCAGGTGCCAGACCCTGGGTCAGACCTCCGTGTACTTGTCCCTGTACGATCATCGGGTTGATGATGTTGCCGCAGTCGTCAATGGCTACGAATCGGCGAATTTTTATTTCTGCCGTTTCGTTATCTATGTCCACCACGCAGATGTAGGCTCCCGAGGGGAAAGTGAGGTTTGGGGGATCGTAGTAATGCGTAGCTTCGAAGCCGGCTTCCATGCCCTGAGGGTGGTTGGTATAGGCGGCGAAAACAATTTCCTGGATAGATTTTGATTTTTCCGGTGCCCCTTTGACAAAAAACTTACCCACTTCCCATTCGAGGTCGTCTTCACTGACCTCCAACAGGTGAGCGGCAATTTTTTTGGCCTTGTCGCGCAGTTTTCGCGCAGCCATGGCGGCGGCAGCACCAGCGGTAGGGGTACTACGACTGGCGTAGGTGCCCAGACCGTAAGGCGCAGTATCGGTATCACCTTCTTCCACCTGGATATTTTCCGCAGGAATGCCCAATTCTTCAGCGATAATTTGTGCGTAGGTCGTCTCGTGACCTTGACCCTGAGACTTCGTACCAAAGCGGGCAATCGCTTTTCCCGTAGGGTGAACCCTGATTTCGGCGCTATCGAACATCTTGATGCCCAGGATATCGAAATCTTTGGACGGCCCTGCTCCCACGATTTCGGTAAAGGTAGAGATGCCAATTCCCATAAATTCGCCGCGGGCTCGCTTTTCGGCCTGTTCTTTCCTCAGATCCCAGTAGCCTACAGCATCCATAGCTTTTTGCAAACCTGCGTGATAGTCGCCGCTATCGTATTCCCATCCGGTGGGAGACTTCCAGGGGAACTGCTCTTTTTTGATAAAGTTCTGCATGCGCAGCTCTGCCGGGTCTTTGCCGATTTCCAATGCAAAGCGGTCGGTGATGCGCTCGATGGCATGCACGGCTTCTGTGACGCGGAAAGAACAGCGGTAGGCAACCCCTCCGGGAGGTTTGTTGGTATAAACTGCATCGGCCTCCATGAAGGCGGTATCGTAGTCGTAGGAACCGGTACCGATGGAAAACAGCCCTGTTGGGAACTTGGAGGGGTTGGCAGAAGCATCGGTATAGCCGTGGTCGGCCAAAATTTTGAAGCGGGTGCCCAGGATTTTTCCGTCTTTGGTACCTGCCATTTCAGCAGTAATGTGGTAGTCGCGGGCAAACGAATCGGCCTGTAGGTTTTCGCTGCGGTCTTCTACCCACTTTACGGGTTTGCCTATCAGGAAGGACACGGCAATGGCGATCACATAGCCTGGATAAACGGGAACTTTTCCGCCAAATCCACCCCCAATATCTGGAGAAATCACGCGTACTTTCTCCTCGGTCAGTCCTACATGGCCTGCTACCAGAGCGATTACCGTACGGATTGCGTGAGGAGCCTGGGTAGTCATGTACATGGTCAGGTGGTTGTTGACTTTGTCATAGTCTGCCACACAGCCGCAAGTCTCGATAGATGCCACGTGGATGCGCGGGATGTGCATCTGTTCTTTGACGACCACCTCTGCGTTTTCAAAAAGGTCGGTGGTTTTTTGTTTGTCGCCTACTTCCCAGTGCCAGATGTGGTTATCTGTTTTGCCTTCTTTGTCGGGTCGGAGTAGGGGCGCATCAGGAGCGAGAGACTTGTAAGGGTCAATCACGGGCTTCATCGGTTCGTAGTCCACCCGTACGGCCTCCCGCCCATCGCGGGCGGCATAGCGGTCGGTCGCAATCACGGCTGCCACTTCCTGTGACTGATACATCACAGTATCGGTGGGAAGCACCATTTGGGTATCGGACATAAGGGTAGGCATCCAGTGCAGGTTGTACTGTTCGAGATCCTTACCGGTAACCACAGCAAGCACTCCCGGAACTTTCAGCGCCTCGGAAGCATCTATAGACTTTATTTTGGCGTAGGCGTAGGGACTTCTCACGATGTCCATGTGCAGCATACCCGGAAGTTTGATATCATCCAGGTAATGGCCTTTTCCGGCCACGAATCGGGCATCTTCCTTGCGTTTGATGGAGTGCCCCATGCCGCCTACTTCTCTAGACGTTTTGCAATTCATAATATAGGTGATTTATACTTGTTAAAAATTGGCCTTACACAAAAGTCGGCTCCGTGGAAGGGGTTTCTTGTCCCTGCAACTTTGCGCCGGCGTATTGGATGGCTCTTACGATATTGTTATAGCCGGTGCAACGACAGAGGTTGCCCGAAATTCCCCATCGGATTTCGTCTTCGGTAGGGTTGGGGTTGTGTTCCAGCAGTTCTATTGCACGCATCATCATACCTGGGGTACAAAAGCCGCATTGCAGACCATGACACTCTTTGAATCCTTCCTGAATGGGGTGCATGGAACCGGGAGCTGCCAGTCCTTCGACGGTTTGTACAGACTTACCGTTGGCCTGGATGGCAAGTACGGTACAGGACTTGATGGACTTGCCGTCGAGCAGAATCGTACAGGCACCGCAGCTGCTGGTATCGCAACCAATATGTGTTCCCGTAAGTGCGAGTTGCTCGCGGATTAGGTGCACAAGTAGTGTGCGCGGTTCAACGGCCACGGTATGCTGCTCGCCATTTACGGTAATGGTTATGTCTCTTTTCATATCATGTTCACTTTAAAATTGAAAAAATTAGCTGGCTCTCTCCATGGCTTTGCGGATCATTCGTTTGACCAGCACACCCACCATAGATCGTTTGTAAGCCTCATCGCCGCGGAGATCCGAAGAAGGACTGCAATCCTCGGAAGCAAATTTTGCCGCCTGTGCAATCAGTTCATCGGTGATTTTTTGTCCGCGCAGGACATCTTCCGAGCGTGCAGCCCGCATAGGCGTAGGATTGACGTTGGTCAGCCCTATTCCCACTTCACGACACACCCCCTGGCTATCGAGGGCGAGCTGGACAGCAACTCCGGCAGTAGCATAATCGCCTACCTTCCTTTCCAGTTTGTGATAGGCGTTGCTCGTGCCAGCACCCGGTAAAGGAATGCGGATTTCGGTGAGAATCTCCGAAGGCTCCAGAGCGGTCATGTAAAAGCCAAAGAAAAATGCATCAATGGGAATGGTGCGCTGTCCGTTGGGCCCGGTAGCCACAACTTCTGCCCGAAGGGCAAGCATGACGGCAGGATGGTCGTTGGCAGCATCGCCGTGTGCAAGGTTGCCACCTATCGTACCCATGTTGCGGACCTGGGGATCGGCAATTAGTTTGGTAGCATCGGTGAAGATCGGAAACTTAGCTTTCACGATCGGGTTGTGCTCCAGGTCAGACTCTCGGGTCAGAGCACCAATTTTCAGGTAGCCATCCTCCTCCCTGATGTAGGAAAGCCCCGGAATATTGTTGATGTCAATCAAAAATTCCGGCGAAGCAAATCGGAGCTTCATCATAGGGATAAGGCTATGACCACCTGCCAGGATTTTGGCCTCATCCCCGTGCTTTTCGAGCAGGGCTATGGCCTCATCCAGTGTTGCCGGCGCGGCATAGTCAAAGGTTGCAGGTATCATAAGGTTAGTTTTAGAATGATAAAATATTAAACCTGATATCGAGGATTACATTACGCTTGTGTTGCGGGCTGCCCGGAGCATTTGCTGACCCCATCCCCTCAGACCCTTTTGTTGCAATGTCCTGGAAAAGCTTCGGAGGAGTGAAAAAAGACTGGCATTGGTCCATATTCCGAGAAAAACCAAAGCGGCTCCTACGTAATACAGTTGCAACTGCCCCGTGTACAGTTCTGCCATGGCAACCATACTCCCTCCCGCTACAATTGCCACAGCAGCCAACCAGGTGCGCCTGCCCCTGTAGTTCAATACTACCATTAGTAGGGTAAATGCAACCAGACCTATAGATATCCAAGAGGTCCAGCCAGCTTGGTGCAGATAAAGCTTGGAACCATTGCACAAAGTCATAGCACTGGAATAGGCAAGGACGCAGAAAGGACACTTTGGCACAATCGCTATCAGCAACCCCAAAAAAAAGGGATACTTTTTGGTGGTGGGCGATCGGGACGTTTTTTTGTGAGGACAAGCACAGGAATTTTGCTTCAAGACTTGCATGGCGGATGATTTGGTCGGTTAGGTGCGTTTGTCTTTAATAATGCGTAAAAGGTTTCAGTAGCCAAATAATTACCCGCAATTTGTGTCCGAGTCAACATCAAATCGCGAAATCAGTAGGTATAAGCTATGCTTTTGCAGAATGTTCACGCAAAAGTGCTTTTTTGGAATTTTAATTCAAAAAAATTAAAAATGAACCTATAATATAGGTTAAAATGGGTATGGACAAATATTTGTTTGTTTTTGACCAAGATTGAATTTACCGGCGAACGAATTGAGGGCTGTGTTGTATTATTATAGATCAGGCAAACCGCCTGTTGGATTTTGGCAAATCAAAAGGAATTTCATGACCACCATCAACATCAATCTCCAAATCAATGATGGTCTTTATTTGAAAGACCCGCAGATGACCCCCCTCGGGCAGAAAATTCTGAAGCATAGCGTGCTGCTGATAGACGAACTGGGGTTCGAAAATTTTACCTTCGGCAAATTGGCCAAGCTGATTTCGTCCACCGAGGCTTCTATTTATCGCTACTTCGAGAACAAGCACAAACTTTTTGTGTATCTCCTGAATTGGTACTGGGAGTGGATGAAGTTTCGGATTGATTTTAATACGATGAATATCTCGGATCCACGCCGATGCCTGCAAATCGCAATTTCGGTGATCGTGGATACGGCCAAGCGCAATACTTCGGTTGGCTTTATTGATGAGGATGTGCTGCACCGGATCGTAGTGGCTGAGGGCATCAAGGCTTATCACCACAAAGGGGTGGATGACGAAAATAAGGAAGGGTTCTTCTTGGCTTATAAGTCGCTTTGCCAAAAGATCGCAGTTATCATAGAGCAACTAAATGCAGATTTTCCCTACCCCCGCGCCTTGGCCAGTACCTTGATCGAGTCGGCCAACAACCATGTGTATTTTGCCCGGCACCTGCCCAGACTGACCGATATAGATTATACCGATGAAAATTATTTCGACCAGATTATCCATATCCTGGAGTCCCTGGCTTTCGGTACCCTCGATGCTTTTCGCAAACCCAGTGAAGAAAATTCTACAGAACAGACTTTCCAACTGAAAGTAGAACACAATCAGTTGAAAAAGGGAAGTGATGGGTATTCCTGAAAGTGTTGAATTTTGATTTAAAAAATTGTAATTCAGTGTTTTAGAAGACAGGTGGAAGCCACCTTAAGGTGCCTTCCACCTGATTACCCTTATTAATACTCCAACACTTCAAAAAGTAACCTTTTTCGCCAGGTTTTCTTTGGCTAAATTTGTGGCTACAATCCGATAAAGATGAAAATTGCTGTTGGAAGTGATATGAATACTGATTTGACTGCCTTTGTGGTAAAGGTGCTCCAGGAAAAAGGATATGTGGTGGGCTTGTTCGGGGCTCTGGCGCCGGGTGAAGGTTCGGATTGGCCGGCAGTGGGGGCTACCTTGGGAACTGCGGTGGCGAAAGGCGATTTTGATCAGGGGGTTTTGTTTTGCTGGACAGGTACGGGGGTGAGTATCGCCGCCAATAAGGTGAAAGGGATAAGAGCCGCGTTATGTACCGATGC
>JANQWK010000056.1:0-1185 GCA_030729925.1 Saprospiraceae bacterium | reverse complement strand
GATGCCAATGTGTTGTGCATGAGCCTTCGATTGGTTTCAGCACAAGTGGCTACCGAAATCCTGGAAGCCTGGCTGGCGACCGAGCCAAGTGAAGGTTCTGACGACCAGGCCTGCCTGCGTTACCTGGATTTCTTGGAGGGTTGGTAGGTTAGGGTTTTTCAAATGGATAAATTACGCCCGTTTGCCTACGGATTTCATCCAAAATGCTGATGACTGCTCTGCTGTTTTCCCAGGACCAAAGCGGACTTTCCTGTAGCCCGGCCCGCACGCAGGACATACATTCCATGATTTCATAGCTGTATCCCTTGCCCAAAGTAGGCCTGGGGTAGTGGGTGCTGCTGCCATCGGCGAGGTTGAGCCAGGTGTAAGACTGGGTTTCGTGCCAAACGGGTTCCAGGAAAAAACTTCCGCCTGTGCCATATATGCGCGCCCGCATGTCCGACTGGCTCCGTATGCCACACATCAGTTGCACCACGGCTTCTTTGTAGTGTAGCGTGGCTACCGTCTGGGCATCTACGCCCGAAGGGTGGAGCTGAGCCGAAGCGCGGATGTCTTCGGGCGTGCCGAGCAGACTGACCGCAAGAAATACCGGATAGATACCCAGGTCGAGCAAGGCTCCGCCAGCCAGATGAGGGTTGACAAGGCGATGGTCGGCCGGAGGATCCCGGTAAATGGAAAAGTCGGCGTGGATGTACTGAATAGTGCCAATGTCACCGCTGGATACCCGCCGGATGACCTCCATGATCGAAGGGTTAAAACGCGACCAAAGGGCTTCCATGAAGAAGACTCCCCTTTCCCGAGCGCAGGAAGTCATCCGAGCCAGCTGAACTGCATTGACCGCCGCAGGTTTTTCGCACAACACGTGCTTACCCGCCTCCATAGCGCGCAGGCTCCAGTATTCATGGGAGTCGTGCGGGGTGGCAATATATACGATGTCAAGCTCCGGGTCGGCCAACAGCGCTTCATAAGTGGCATAGGTGCGGGGCACGTGAAATTCAAGGGCAAATTCAGCGGCCTTGTCGGCACTGCGCGATCCTACAGCCAGCAACCGATTGCCCGCCACGAGCGCAAGATCGCGCGCAAAACTCCGCGCAATTTTGCCGGGTCCCAAGATGCCCCAGTTGAGGGACGTGTGATGCGTAGGATTCATAACAACGGGTTTATAGGTGGTGAAGATAGGAAATA
>JANQWK010000055.1 GCA_030729925.1 Saprospiraceae bacterium | reverse complement strand
CAGCCTTGGGGTATTAATAAGGGTAATCTAGGTGCAAGGCACTTTAAGGTGCCTTGCACCTGTGTTTTAAATATTTGATAATCATGAATTTAAGTTGATTTAACTATCCAAACTAACCCTATTGGCAACATCCACTGCTACGATCACGGCCAGGGACATAAAAAAGAAGGGACCAACTTTATCTGTTTCTATCAAATCATTGATAATCAAAAAACTATCAATAATAATCAAACACAATAGAGCAGCCATGACCCGTAGTTTTCGTTCCGGGTCTCGGGTCTGGTGATATACTTGTTCACCCCAGATCAGACTTCCGGCAGCTAAGAGCAGGAAGATCAGGAGCCCCGGCAGACCCTGCTCTACCAGTGTCATCAGATAATAGCTATGGATCCCGGAATCTTCTTTGTTGTTGCTGACGTAGGTGCGGAAAGCGTCCAGGGTATAAGAGCGATAAAAATTGACAAAATTGCCCGGGCCAACGCCCATCCAGGGGTGATCCAGAGCCAGATAGCCTCCTGCTACCCATCGGTACACCCGCTCCATCGTGGAGATATCTTCTAATTTGTAGGTCGCTTCGAGGAGGTTATCGAAATCGGTATGGGAAATCGTCCGGTCGTAATTGGGTGCCAGTTCCATGAACCGGTTGGCACGCATCAGATACCCCAGTGCCAATACAGCCACCAGTAGCGCAGCGGGAATGAGGTATCTCAGCCAGCCCATTCGAATCAGAAAGTAACTGCCCACTGCAATCAGCAGGGCAATATATGCTGCTCGGGTATAGGACAAATACACCCCCAGGAGCAAAATCATCAGCGCCAGCCACAACAGGTTGCGGAGGTATTTTTTTTTCGCGTAGCGACGGATCCCCAGCCATACGAATGGAATGAAAAGACTGATGCTCGCAGCGTAGTTGACGTGGTTGCGCTGGTAGGGATGCAAAACCCGGAAGACATCCTGAAAGGAAAAATTATATGCCGAATGGCGAAAAAGGGTAAGAACTACCGTCAGTAAAAGACTGGAAAAGACCAGCCAGAAAAATAATCGCATGTCCGCCTCCCGGCGCAACAGGTGCAGCGCCAAAAAGTAAAAGACCCCTACGTACCAGAGTTTGGCGAGTAAAAATTTGAGAGAGACCATCCATAGATCCGAGCCGAGTGTGGTCATCAGGATCCAGGCAAGGTGCAACAATACCAGAATGCTGATAGGATGCCGGATATAATCGGTCTGTAGTCGGGATGCCCGCTGCAAGACCCAGGCTCCTCCAATCAGGAGCAGCCCAACCATCAAAGGTTCGGTGGGGAAATCGGTGGCAAAACCGCCGGGCAAATACAGTTCCGTAGAAAGCGGAATCAGAAATAGCAACAGGAAAAATAGTTTTCGAAAGTCCACGATCGCGATAAACACAAGCAATACTGCAAGCGGAGTAGCCCATAACATATACGACTCCAAGGCAATTCCCAACCAAATGCTCAGCACAGTTGTCCCGAGAAAAGCCATCAGCAAGACCTCCGGTGTGGTTCCGGCGCGAATATTTCGGATGAAGTTAGTCATGGAACACTTTGGGCCAGTCAATGCTGCGATACGCCTCCAGCAACAAAATGCCGAATACACTCAGGAAAAGTGCCACGCCGCCCGACAACAGCACCAGCAAACTGCGCTGGGGGCGAGATTTGACCAGGGGCGTTTCGGCAGACTCTACCAGAATCAACGCCGGCGTATCGGCGCTCAGTGTCGCCCCGTATTCTTTGCGCCTGAGCTTCAAAGCACTCAATGCCTCGTTGATATCGTAGTACTGCCGCTCGTAGAAATTCATTTTATATACTCCTTCGTTGTAGCGATTCATTTCTGACTGAATCACCGCGAGTTTTTGCTCGAGCCCTCCTACCGTAGCCCGCATATACGCCAAAGTATCTTTAGGAATTGCAGGACTACGTTCCAATGTTTCCAGCCGGGAACGGTTATCTGCCAGTTCGGATATCGCCTCAGCATAGAGTGTAGTCAGGTTTTCAGACTGTGCCGTCATGTTGTAAATGCCATACTGCTGGCGGAAGCGCTGCAAGCTATCCGCAAAAACAGATAGTTCCCAGGACTTAGCTGCCATCTCCGATTCGAAAGCCTGCACCGCCTTGGTCTGTGCCGATCGCACCAACGATAAAGCCATCTGGCCAATTTTTTCGCGGGCAGCGTTGGCCATCCGCGCAGCCAGTTCTGCATCGCGATCTTCCACCTGAAGCGCTATGGCATCGCGTTTGGTTTTTATGACCGAATACAAGCTCTTCAACTTGCGCCTGATCAAAAAGGCTGCCTTCGGATGATCCGGATTGATATCGTAATGGGGATATAAATCGAAAGAATCTATCAGAAATTCCAGTAGCTCGTTGGACTCGGCCAGGGTGAGCAGCCGCTCGGTGTCAGTCGTGGAGCCATAATAATTGAGTTGGGAACTGTTTTCCCCAAACAACACCCCCGGTTTCGCCTGATCAGGACTGGCCGACAAAAAAATAGTACTTGCCTCGTAATACACCGGCAGCAACAGAGAGATCACGGCAGAACCCACACAAGTCAGTACAAAAGCATACAACAGAAGTTTTCTACGCCGGTAAAGCGTATTCAGGGCTCCGAGCAGGTGTTCTTCCCCTCCGCCAGTTTCAGGATCGTATGACATACCTCTTTTTTTAGTCAGTAGCGTGTGAACGGGATCGCAACAGCCCAAGCAGTAACTCGGGCTTGATCAATCCCAGCACAAAGGTAAAGATAAGCCCCATACCCAAAAGCAGGAAAAAGCGAAGCTCCCAAAAAAACCAGGAACTTTCTTCCAAGAGCCAACCCAATCCTACTACCACCCCCGCCAACATTCCCAGCCGAAGCAAAATCCGAATGTCGTAAGGCATTCGCAGCAGCCGGTGAGCCAGCAGATACTGCGCCACAAACATCAAGCCCTGGGTAAGGGTCGTCACCCAAGCCGCACCCACCGCCTTGTGGCTGGGAATCCACCAGAGATTTAATCCCACATTCAGCAGCACCCCCCATACAAACACCGCATTCATGGCACGCAGACTTCGATGGGCGGTCAATAGGGTACCGTATATATAGCTTCCGCTAAAAAACGGGAAACTCCAGATCAACGCGGTCAACAGCTGAGCCGAATACCCATCGCCATCTACATATAGACCTGCCATGATGGGCTGACTGTACACCGAAACGGCTGCTGCCAAAATGACAGCTCCCGATACCAATACCCGAAAACCCGTTGCCGCTAGTTCGTCCGGCCGCTCACCCGAAGCCAACAGCCGCGAAAACATGGGCAGCAATAAACCTGCAAACAAAAATCCCAGCATGTTCACGGCATCCAGCAACCTGAAACCCGCCGCATACCTGCCCGCTTCCACAGCTCCTTCAGCCAACATCCGCTCCAGCATCACTGCGTCTATGCGCGTGTAGGCCGTCATTAAAAATACCACCAGGGCATAAGGCAGACTCTCTATCAGTACTTGTCGAACCCCATGCCAATTGAAAGGCGCTGAAAGTGAACCAGATAAACGAAAAACCAGGATCCCGGCTACGATGCTGGTCAGCAGCAAACTCAGCCCCTGTGCCCAAATCAACCATACCATCTGAAAAGGCCCCTGGCCCAGATCCCCCCACAACAGCAACCCGGCTATCAAGATCAGCAACAATTTGTCCATCACCGATAGCAAACTGTCCCGAAAATAATACCCCATACCCGATATGCCGGATCGAAAAAATAACACCCAGGAATTCAGCCCATGGTTGAGCGCCAACATGCCTATCCACATCAAATAATCATTTGGATAGTCCAGCAGTTGCGCTACCACAAACACCAGCAGCAGGTACACCAACCCCAGTAAAAACTTTACCCGGATCAGGTTGACCAGATCGCCGCCCACGATCCTCCCCGAGCGCGCCACCTGTCCGTTGTGGAAGGCCTGCAACCCAAAATCGTTGAGGATCTGAAAAAGATAAGTAAAATTAAATGCGGCAAAAAACAAACCGTACTGCTCCGCCGCTACTACATTCTGAACCGTACGGTCAATTCCAAAGATATAGAAAGGCTTGATCAACAAATTGACCAGCACCACAAAACCTACCTGGAGTAAAAATTCCCGCCGCATGGGCTACTCATATCTGAGCGCCTCAATCGGATCCAGCCGCGCTGCCTTTAAAGCGGGATACAAACCGGAAATCAAGCCTACAATGGTACAGGTGATCACCGCAACCGTAATCCATAGCCAGGGAAATAAAAACGAGCCCCCCATCAGCACGGTCACTACATTACCCACCAAAACCCCCAGGACAATCCCCAACAAACCACCAATCATGCTGATGACGACTGCCTCGGTCAAAAACTGAATCAATATATTTTGACGGGTCGCCCCCAATGCCTTCGTCACCCCAATTTCACGCGTGCGTTCCGTTACCGAAACCAACATGATGTTCATCAATCCTATCGCGGCTCCCAACAGGGTAATCAATCCTATCCCAATAGCTCCCAACCGGAAATACAAAGTGTTTTCCTTAATCACCCCGATCAAACTATCACTTTTCGTAATCTCGAAGTCATTTTCCTCTGAAGCCCGCAAACCCCGAATGTTGCGAAACACCTGCGTGGCCTCGGCAATGGCAAACTCCACCTGATCAGGCTGGTTCGCCGACACATAAAGCGAGTAATCCGTATCCGAAGTTCCGTAATACCGTTTTCCCGTAAACAACGGGATCAGCACCCGGCGATCATCACTGTCCCGCATGCTCGAACCCTTTTCTTTCATCACCCCAATAATCCGAAGTTTGATATTGCCGGCTGAAATGTCCTTATTAAGCGCCTTAGAGGCATCCCCATCGAAAAGCTGATCCACGATATTCGCACCCACGATCGCATTATACGACCCATACTCTACCTCCTTTCGGGTAAAATTACGCCCCACCTCAATTTCAAAAGAACGCGCCTCCAGGTAATTTTCGTTGACCCCGAAAATAATTACGTTGGGATTGGTCTTTTTATCCTGGTACTTGATCGTTGCATTACCGGTACAAGATATCGAAATAGCCACCCTGGCGGGAAAATCGTAGTTTTCAGAAAAAGCTATAGCCTGTTTGTAACTGATCGCATCCCCTCTTTTTTCCACAACCCCTCCTCTCCTTCGTCCCATACCATCCCCCTTGGGCTCGATGTCAAAAGAATTGGCACCTAAGTACGACAAATTCGAACTAAGAGAATAAATCGCGCTGTCAATGGCTGTCAGGATGCCTACCAGAGCCATGATTCCAAATGCAATAATCAGCAGGGTCAGTACTGCACGCAACCAGTTGGAGCGCACAGTTCGAATCGCGTAACGAATATTTTCCAGTAAATCCATGACTTCTATTTTAGAAAACTAAGGTAACCTGCAAAAGCTAAGCAGAGAAATAAGTTCGATCAAAACGAAAAGCAGTCAGACCAGTTTCCGGTACAGCCGGAAAACCGATCTCAGGATCCATGCCGAATCTGCTCCAGAACCTCCGGATGCAGAGCACCATTGGTAGCAACAAAAGCCCCTCCGTAAAGGTAATCTGCTCCACCTGCAGCATCCGTGACCTTCCCTCCTGCCTCCTGTACCAACAAAGCCCCCGCCGCCACGTCCCAGGGAGAGAGTCCCAGTTCGATAAAAGCATCGAAACGGCCACAAGCCACATATGCGATTTCCACCGCTGCCGCCCCCAGGTTGCGCACCCCACGGGTAGCCGGAATCAGGCGAGACAACAAATGCAGGGTGTCGCGGTACAATGCCCCTTGGTCAGCGGGCAAGCCTATACAAATACAGGCATCAAACAAACGCTCCGAGCGTCGGACGCCTACCTGTTTACCGTTGAGGAAAGTGCCACCTCCTGCCCAGGCCCAAAAATACTCTTCCCGCATCAGTTCAGCCACTACTCCGACCACTATCCTACCTTGGTATTCCAATCCTGCGCTGATCGCAAACAAGGGAACCCCATGTAAAAAATTGGTAGTTCCATCCAGCGGATCAATGATCCACTTCAATTCACCCGCTACAGGAGCCACCGTTTGCTCTTCTGTCAGAAAAACCGCATCCGGGGTAATTTTCTGCAAACCCGCTACCAGCATTTCCTCCGCACGGCGATCCACGTAGCTCACCAGACTGTGCGTACCCTTGTCCAGAATATCGGCCGAGCCAACCCTTCCCAGCTGGGAACGAATAAATGCCGCCACTTCCTTTACCGCTTCTACCGTTTGCAGGGCGATATCCTGCCAAGCTGTTGTCGTCATGGTACAAAAACTAAGTTGATGCCAATTGAAAAATACCGGGTAAGTTGCGCGCCTGTCCGTTGTAATCCAGGCCATACCCTACAATAAAGCGATTTTCGATCTCAAAGCCCACGTAATCAATGTGCAAGGGAAACGCCAGCGCATCCGGTTTTACCACCAGGGATGCCAGGGCAACTGAAGCCGGTTCCATGGCTTTCAGTTCAGGCAAAAACGCACTCAAAGTTCGTCCTGTATCCACGATGTCCTCTACCAAAATCACGTGCCTACCCCGAATATCCGTTTCCAGTCCGATCTGAGTCTTGACGGTTCCGCTAGACTGCAGTCCCTCGTAAGAAGACAACTTGATAAAAGACACCTCGCAGGCAATATCGCAATGGCGCAACAGATCGGCCATAAACACAAAACAACCATTCAGGACACCCAGGAAAAGCGGGTTTTTATCGCGATAAGCTTCAGAAATCGCGGCACCCATTCCGGCTACCCTTGCCTGTATCTCTGCTGCTGCAATCAGCGGCCTGAAACGCAGGCCATGCACCATAACATCTTTTTCCATTGGTAACATGCATTACTCTTTAAATCCGTATTGATCCAGCAGATACACCAAGGTTGCCATCGCCGCCGTACCCAGTTCCAACTCCCGCTTGTTTACGCTCTCCAGCACATCCGCTGCCGTGTGGTGAACATCAAAATAACGCTGAGAATCCGGTACCAGCCCAAACAGCATTCCCTTTTGGTCTTTCAGACCACTGATATCCGCTCCTGAACCTCCCAATTCAAAGGTAATGCCATAAGGCTCCAATAGCGGCAACCACCTGCTGATATTTTTATAGCCTTCGGCAAAAATATCCGGATGCCCCTCCGCTGAAAAAGCCCTGGGCGTAAAGCCCCCGCGATCCGATTCGATCGCTCCAAGATGGTACTCTCCTGCCTTGTAGGAATTTTCCCAATACGTTCTACCTCCGCGCAACCCATTTTCCTCATTCATAAACATCACCACCCGAATGGTTCGCTTTGGTTTGTAGTTCAACCGCTTGAGGGTCTCTACTACCCCGAGTGACTGCACGCAGCCCGCCCCGTCATCGTGGGCACCCTCTCCTATATCCCAGGAGTCCAGGTGTCCTCCCACCAGGATAATCTCATCGGGATACAAACTCCCTTTGATCTCCCCGATAACATTATAAGAAGGTTTTTCGGACGACATAGACGAATTGTTGCGCATAAACACCCGAACAGACTCCTCCTTCAGCAAGCGACTCAACAACTCCGCATCATTTGTACTGATCCCCATAGCAGGTATCGGAGTCACATCCGGCTGGTACGACATCGAGCCGGTGTGGGGCACATCGTCCAGCCCCGTCGTCATAGACCGCACCAGTACCCCAACAGCGCCGTATTTGCCTGCGCGCGCTGCGCCCAATGCTCTCTGATCCACCGCTCCCCCATAAGCGTTAAACGTATTAATCCGGGTAGGATCCATCGGACGGTTGAAAAACACAATTTTGCCCGCAAGGGCGGCACTCCCCAGCGTGTCCACCTCATCCAACGAACGCACCTCTACCACATCTGCGGTAATCCCCATAGAACCCGTTCCAATGGATCCCCCCAGCGAAACCGCCCGTAAATCCCGGCTGCCCGCCTTGTTGGAATGAACAATCCGAACTTCCTCATACGTCCCACGCTGCCAGTGCGGTACCATACAAGGCTCCAGACGCACCACATCCAAACCCAGCGTGTCCATCATCTGACGGGTATATTCTACTGCCGCTGCAGCTTCCGGCGTCCCACTTAAACGCGCCCCAATCCGCTTGGTCAGATAGTGCAACCAGTCATAACTACTCGAATACCTCAGCGCATCATCGTATATCCGACGGATAAACTGCGCGTCTTCCTGGTACGCTACAGCAAGATCAGCAGCCTGTTGCGCCCGAAGCGCAGGAAACAACAACACCAAAAAAAATCCTAAAAGTAATCCAGATCGCATAGTAAATCTTTTTTTCAAAATAATATATGGAATAACGGGCATTTATTTTATCAAAATTCTAAAAAAATAAAAAACACCTCGCTAAAAAAATATAAAATTAAAGATTAGGCAAAAAAACAATTTTTTTGCCCAAATATTGGGATGGTTTTAACATAATTTTAGTACTTTTGTAATTGTATAAAGTACAATAAGTAAGCAAGACAGTAAGTCTCAAAAATAATTTGGTTTTATTTGGTTAGGGCTGAGGTGGTGCCAAGTGCACTGCCTCTTTTTTTTGCCCTGACTCATCCATATTTTCAAAAAACTGATTAGTAGCCTATTGTAGGTTACAAATAATTGTAATATATTTGTCAACAGCAAATACAATCATCTTCTCTCAAAGAATAATACAGGCGTTGACGAAGCAACTCAAGTACTGGTACTGAGTAGCACATACTCCTCACACTATGTACCTGGCAGTTGTTGCTGCGTTTTATGCAACAACTGCCCTTTTACTGATCAAATTCCACGACTAAGGTTACGGGTTGGCGGGCATCATCACCGAGTCCCTGGTACACGGTGATGGTGTACCCTGTTTTGGGGTCATACTGTAGTGACTGTCTGAAATCGGAGATCAGGTTGGTCAATCGGTTTCGGATCATGCAGTTTTTGACGGTTCCGTCTGTTTCAAAATCCAGGCGGATATGTCGGGTGTAGAGGGTAGAATCTTTCGCCAGGTATTCGAGGGTATTCAGGTAGCCGGAGGCGTCGAACACGGAATCTATGGTATATTTATCGGCCCAGGAAGGTCTATTGATATCGGAATCTTTGAAAGCGGTCAGTTCGGTGGCAAAATCCAGGGTCAGGCCTTTTTGGATTTCTTCTTTTTCGGCGATGCGCAATAACTTATTTGCCCGGGGTACTGTTTCACCGAGGCGGGTAATTTCTGCCTCGAAGAAACCTTTCAGGCTAAAAAACGGCTGTGCCGCGGCTGTCGCTTGTGGCAGGTCGGGGGTACAGCTCAATGCCATGCATCCGACCATCAGCAGCCCATAAATCCTGTTGTGCTTGTTTCTCATAGCTCCAGCAGGGTTTTCCCGGTCATCGCCTCGGGTTGTGAAATCTCCATCAATTGCAGGATGGTAGGTGCCACATCGGCCAGCACCCCTTTGTGCAGTTGGAAGGTATCGTTGCGATCGGGAGCCGGAATAAAGATCACGGGTACCGGGTTTTTGGTATGAGCGGTATTGGGGCTTCCGTCCTCATTGACCATATAATCTGAGTTGCCGTGATCGGCGATAATCAGCACATCGTAATCGTTTTCCCGTGCCACGGGGATCAACTCATAAAGGCAGCGGTCAACTGCTTCGGCAGCTGCCACGGCGGCGTCAAACACGCCTGTATGGCCAACCATATCGGCATTGGCGAAATTCAGGCAGATAAAATCCGGAACGGAGGCGCGAATCTCTGCGATAATGGCGGCTGTCAGTTCGTAGGCACTCATTTCGGGCTGGAGATCGTAGGTAGGCACTTTGGGGGAGGGAATCATAATTCTTTTTTCCCCCTCGAAAGGAGTTTCCCGGCCACCGGAAAAGAAGTAAGTTACGTGGGGATACTTCTCTGTTTCGGCGATGCGCACTTGGGTTTTGCCGGCGGCGGCGACCACTTCTCCCAGGGTAAGGTTGAGCTGGTCTTTGCCATAGAGCACCTCCACATCCGTGAAGGTATCGTCGTAATTGGTCAGGGTAAGATAATGGAGGGGCAATTTGTACATGTCCAGTTCCGGGAAATCTTTTTGCGTCAGCACGGTGGTAATCTCGCGGGGTCTGTCGGTGCGGAAATTAAAACAAAGCACCACATCTCCTGCTTCCATCTGTGCCAGGGGGCTCCCCTGGGGGTCGGTGCAAACAATGGGCTGCAGGAACTCGTCTGTTTCCCCGCTATCGTAGCGCTGCCGGATGGTTGTCAGGATATCCGTGCTGGGTTCGCCCTTGGCGTGCACCAAAAGATCGTAGGCAAGTTTGACCCGTTCCCATCGGTTATCCCTGTCCATCGCAAAATACCTGCCAATCACAGAAGCCAGCTGAACGGAAGTACCCGCCGTAAACTGCAAAAAAGTATCCAGATAGCCCATGCCGCTCTTCGGGTCGGTATCGCGCCCGTCCATAAAAGCATGTACGAAGGTTGGCACACCGTGCTGGTCTGCTGCTGCGCATAAGGCCTGCAGGTGATCAATATGGGCATGCACCCCGCCATCGGAAAGCAAGCCTATGTAGTGCAGGCGTTTGCCCGACTGTTTGACCTGTTCGAAGGCGCGAAGCAACGAAGGATGCTTCGCCAGCGAACCATCCGCCACTGCCAGGTTGATTTTTGCCAGATCCTGGTACACCACTCGACCCGCACCTATATTCAAATGTCCTACCTCGGAGTTGCCCATCTGGCCCTCCGGTAAGCCCACCGCAAGACCATAAGTAATCAATTCTGCATGAGGATAACTTTCATACAATTCGTCCATCAGGGGAGTATGCGCCTTACTGATCGCACTGGAAGCGGGATTTGAACCGTGTCCCCAGCCATCCAGAATCAGCAACATCACCTTATTCGCAGCCATATTTTTTTTTGCAAAAGTAAGGAAGATCGAAGATTTCAGGCACCCCCAGGCAGATAATTTGTAAAGCCCTGAGATTTTTAAAAAACAGCTCGAAAAACGATTACTTTTTTGGGTGTGGAGGGATTAATAAGGGTAAGTAACGTGCAAGTCACCTTAAGGTGCCTTGCACCTGTGCTTTAAATTATTGATTTTCATAAATTTATGCCCAAAAAAACGCTATAACAACCAAATTTGTTGCGGATTGGAAATTGTGGGCACTTCAAAATTTATAGGTATAAAAAACCGTTAGAGGATAACTTAGCTATTGTTTTTGAGGCAAAAAACAGAGATTTTGATGCCCGTTACCGGGGAAAAACGATTGTGATGAGGTGTGATGTGGGGGGTATCAATAGTGGGATAGCGTGAATTATTTGCGAACGGGAATTGTTTCCCTTAAAAAAAGAGCGATGAAGATACTTTTGTTTGCCTTGTTGTTGTATCCTTCTATGCAGGTATATACCTATGACCTCCAGGCTATTACAAAGGCTATTGGCGCGGGAGATGCAAAGACGCTGGGATCTTACTTCGATGCAGAGCTTACGGTTTCCCTGCCGGAAAAGGAAGGCATTTATGCCAGGGAGGAAGCGATACCGCTGGTTGCGGGATTCTTTGCAGCGCATCCGCCGCAGGGTTTTGTACAGGTGCATGAGGGGGCTTCCAAGGAGGGAAATGCGCGTTATTGTATAGGTGACCTCAAGACTGCTTCGGGGAATTATCGGGTTTATTTGTACATGAAAGTAACGGGTGACAAAACCCTCATTCAGGAGTTGCGTTTCGACCCTTAAAAGGGACTCTCTTTTTCCAAAACCCCCATTCCAAAGAGGGCATAATCGTATTTTACGGGATCTGTAGGGTCGAAGGTCCTCAAGTTATCGGTCAGCTCGAGCACGGATTTCCAGTCTGTTTGTTTTCGAGTGAGCAACCCCAGGCGCCGGGCCACCCTTTCCACGTGGACATCCAGCGGGATAAGCAATTGGGAAGTTTGAATATTTTTCCACAAGCCAAAATCCACTCCGCGGTGATCTGATCTGACCATCCAGCGCAAAAACATATTCAATCTTTTACAGGAAGCATTTTTTTTCGGGGTAGGGACATGTTTTTTTGTTCTTTTTGGAGCCTCAGGCAGCGAAAAGAACAGTTCATGGAATCCTATAAGTGCTGGTTCTACCGTTGGATCTTCGGCATGCAAAAAACGGGCGAAAGCGTCCTCCAGGCTGTTGTGGTTGCGGTAGTACTGTTGAAAAAATTCGAGAAAATACAGCGTATCGAGGTATTGGAAGGTTCTGTGTTTGAACCCTTCAAACCGCTTGCGGTCTTTCTCCTCATGGTTGCGTACGAAGTCCAGCGGGGCACCGTCCATTAGCCCGATCAGCGTTTCTGCGCTGCGGATGATGGTTTTGCGCTGTCCCCAAGCCAGTACTGCTGTCCAAAATCCGACGATTTCGATGTCCTGGAGGGTGTCGAAGCGGTGGGGGATGCTCACGGGATCATCGGACAAGAAACCGGGTTCGTTGAATTGCAGGTATTTTTTTTCGAGCAGACCAGCTATTTCTTGCGACATATTGTTTAAACCATAAGTATTTTCCAAAAACTGTACATCCATGACGGCTACCCTGACTTACACCCTTCTTTTGGCGCTTATCTACATTGGGAGAAATCTATACAACCAGCTCGCCTGAGCCTTGCAAGCGGGGACTTACCGCTTGCTGCGATCGTACAGGTGCGAGCGCGTGAGTCCTCGCTTCTGCAAAAAATGCGTCAGCGATACCCGCAGTACTCCAAGTCCGTATTTTACGCTTCGCGAAAAATTGATGGAAGAAGCCTCTTCAAAATACCGGGTTGGACAAGTTACCTCCGCAATCCCAAAATCGGCATAGATGATCTGAGACAACATTTCGTTGTCAAAGACGAAGTCATCTGAATTTTGGTTAAAATTGATGGTTTCGAGTACCTCCCGACTAAAAGCGCGGTAACCGGTATGGTATTCGGACAGTTTGTGGTTGACCAGGAGGTTCTGCGCAAAGGTCAAAAACCGATTGGCGATGTATTTGTACATCGGCATGCCACCCTTCAGTGCTCCCGTGCCCAAGATGCGCGAACCCAGCACCACATCGTAGAGGCCATCGCCGATGATATTGACCATAGCAGGGATGAGTCGGGGGGTATATTGATAATCGGGATGCAGCATGATCACGATATCTGCGCCCAATTCCAGTGCCCGGTTGTACAGCGTTTTTTGGTTGCCCCCATAGCCTTTGTTTTGTTCGTGCACCAACACCTCGGTAATCCCGATGCGCTTGGCCAGTTCCGGGGTATTGTCCCTGCTCGCATCGTCGCAAAGGATCACTTCATCCACCAGCTCCAGGGGGATTTCACGGTAGGTTTGCTCGAGGGTAAGTGCGGCATTATACGCCGGAAGCACCACGACTACTTTCTTTCCCTTGTACATTGACTTTCTTTTTGTTGCAAAAATAGAAAAATACCACAACTATTCTGGCAATGCTTTCTTCAATACGGGTAATCCGTTTACCAAAATAGGTGGCTGTTCGGAGATGGTAAAATGACTCTTTTCCCTTCGGGAAAAACAAGCCTACCCTAATCGTCTGAAACAAGAGCCGATGAAGGTTACGTTTTTGGATGTCGAGGTATTAATAAGGGTAATCAGGTGGAAGTCACCTTAAGGTGGCTTCCACCTGTACTTTAAAACATTGACTATCATTATTTTAAACACAAAAAAACAAACTTGCCACTGAAAAAACAGCCAGAAAAAGCCTTTTGGGATGGTGTATAGGTCTGCACGGCAAGATGAACCTTTTTCCTTTTTTCACCTTATTCAACAAAAACCTATTCCAATGAAAAGTGGTTGCCTCAAGTTTTTTCTCGGATCTGTAATCTTCGTTGTGGTTGCAATAATCTTGCTCCGGATTTTCCAGCCCCCCCTTCCCAAGGGTACGGGCGGAGCAGCAGCTGACGAACTGGCGCGGCAGATGATGTCCAGCGTCAATTGTGAAGCTTGGGAGCAAACGCATTGGGTACAATGGAGTTTTGCCGGGCACCGGTACATCTGGGACAAAAAGCGCAACCTCTTGCAGGCGGAATGGGGCGACAAAAAAGTATTGCTGCAGCTCGACAACCAGCAGGGGCTGGCGTACCAGTCGGGGGAATTAATCTCGGGGAAAAAAGCAGACAAGGCGCGCCAAAAAGCCTGGGCCTTTTTCTGCAATGACTCCTTTTGGCTCAATCCTGTGTGTAAAGCCTTTGATCCGGGTACCGAGCGCACCCGGGTGGAACTACCCGACGGTGGAAGCGGAGTGGCTGTTACTTATACCAGTGGGGGCGTTACGCCGGGAGATACCTATCTGTGGGAACTGGACGAGCAGTTCCGGCCAAAACGCTGGCGCATGTGGGTCAAAATTTTACCCGTGGGCGGCATTCCTGCTGACTGGATCAATTGGCGACAGCTGCAGGGTGGCGCATGGATAGCAGGACAACGGGCTCTTGGCCCGATGAAACTCGGCTTTGAAGATGCATCTGCAGGTAACCATTGGGAGGAAATCGGACTGCAAGCAGATCCTTTCCTGCCGTTACAGCAGCAACTATAGCGACTACCTCCTACTTTTCGATCAATTGCTGTAACTCACCTTTCACAAAAGACACAATATCGCTCACATACGTTGGGGAAAAGTCGAAAGCAATCCCTGCGCGCGCATAAATTTCCTTGATCGGCTTAGAATAGCCCAATTGCAGGGCGGCAATATAATCTGCCATTGCCTGCTCCGGATGCTGCATAAACCGCTTCCAGATCGCAATGGCTCCCAATTGAGCCAACCCGTACTCGATATAATAGAATGGCACCTCGAAAATATGGAGTTGTTTGTGCCAGAGGTGATCCAGGTAGTGGTCTAATCCGCTGTGATCCACCAAACCCGAATTAAACTCCCGGAAAATGCGTTTCCATTCCACTTTTCGCTCCTCCTTCGAGTGACCGGGATGGGTATATAACCAATGTTGAAACTTGTCAATAATCGCGATCCAGGGCAATACCTTCAGGACGTACTCCAGTTGGTAGAACTTCGCCCGTTTTAAATCTTCTTCCTTCGGAAAAAACACATCCCACTGCCCCATACTCAAGAGCTCCATGCTCATCGCAGCCAGCTCTGACACCTCCGAAGGCACTCTTTTTACCGTACGGATCTTGTAATCCCGAATCAAATACGAATGAATCGCATGGCCGCTTTCGTGCATAAAAGTTCGAAGATCACTCAAAGACTGAGAAGCATTCATAAACACAAAAGGAACCCCCGTCATGAGCAGCGGCATGTTGTAACCTCCCGGTTTCTTCCCGGGTCTGGCCTCCAAATCCAGATGCCCCATTTCGCGCATCAGCTCCACCACGTCACCGAACAAAGGATTCAATTTTGACAGACAAACGGCCGACTTATCCACCAGCTCATCCACATCATGGAAAGGCTTGAGCGGTACGCCTCCTATAGGATCCACGTGCAAATCCCAGGGTCGCAGGGTATCCAATCCCAAGGCAGTCTTTCTGTATTCGTTCAGCGAATCCACCACCGGCAGGATCTCTCGCTTGATAGACTCGTGAAAATCAAAACAATCCTGCACGGTATAGTCGAACCGACCCAAGGACTGAAACTTATAATCCCTGTAATTGTCAAAACCTGCATTCAAGGCAATCTGATGTCTAAACTGGA
Organism: Saprospiraceae bacterium; assembly: GCA_030729925.1. Taxonomy (GTDB): domain Bacteria; phylum Bacteroidota; class Bacteroidia; order Chitinophagales; family Saprospiraceae; genus JALQTV01. Next base: position 22,793 of record JANQWK010000055.1, on the reverse strand, counting down.
GCAGCTCATCAAACAGATCGTCCAGTTCGTCCGTATGCCCAATAAGTTTTTGATGAATCTTGTGATACACCACCTCACGGTGGCTGCGGTCGCACTCCTCCAGCAAGGAAGAAGCCCGATTGAGGGTCATCTGATTGCCATTCACCCCAATCGTCATCTCCGAAAAAAGCTTCACATAAGCCTTAGACTTCATCTGCACCTCCGTGCTCAACTCCACATTTTCCTGGCGGAAAAGATGCAAGGCATTTTTCACCCCGCGAATATGCGTAAAATACTTTTCCGGATTGAGACTATCCAAATAAGGAGACGACACAAGCTTGTGGTTCAGTTGATCCTCGAACCCATCTATCTTGGGAGCCAGTTCCTGAACCGCATACTGATATAACTCTGCCGCCTTTTGATCTGCGCTGTTGACCGACACCTTGATGTACCGCCAGGAAAAAGACTCCGCGATCACGGCGTCCAGTTCGCTCCAATCCAGCAACCAGCGTTCCAATGCCGCAGTAGAGTCAATTTCGCGATTGATCAGGTCATTGAAATAAGGCTTCAACTTAGACCAAACCGTCACCTTGAACTCTTCGGGAAGAAACGCTCGCTTACGTGGCCGGGGAATAGATAATGTCTCCATAACTAACGGTTACCTCTTTGTCTGTCATTAATATTGTCCTTCAGTACCACACAATATTTGACCTGCGGAGGTAATACGCGTTAAGACTCCGACGTCTCCTCTTCCTCCGCTGAGCTGGCAAGCAAGCCTTCCTGATGTAGGAAGTTAAACCACTTAATCACTTTCTTAATATCACCCGTGTGTACCTTTACCCGATCGTAAGTAGGTAGAATATCCGCAAAATAGTTATGTAAGGCTTCCGAATCGGCTTGATTTACGACAGGAGGATTGTCCGTGATCTGATCCAACATAGACTGAAATACCTTTTTCAGCTCAACAGAATCACCATCATCTGTATAAATCGCAATAGACTCTAAGGGCGTAAACTGGTGCTTTCGCGCTGACGCAAAACTCCGCTTACCGGACTTGATATCCTCAATAATTAATCCATTGCTGCGATTCGCCGCCATGCGGTAAAGACCTGACATTCCGCTTACTGCTACTAATTTTTCAAGATTCATGCTGAAATTTACTTTTGGTTCGCAAAAGTACAAACATTGGTAAGAAAATCAGGAAAAAAATGGAATGAGCGTGTACAAATCGGATTGTACAAAAACCTTGCTTGGCCGTGCTTGTCAAATTGGTGGTAGTGTAGCTTACTCTTGAAAGTAAAAATAGCTATTGCCCTCCTAAATTCAAAGGAAATTCACCCTTAATTGAGGTTAAACATGAAAAATTACGCACATATAGAATATTTTATATACATAAAATATTCAAAAAAAGCGATTTGTCAATATGCGATTAATTTCCGCAATTGGGTTTCAAGGCGTTCTTGTGGTAAAAACATTTTTTCGAGATTTGCGGCAAAGGGGACTGGGGTATCCAGGCCTGCCACACGCATCACGGGGGCATCGAGGTATTCAAACAGCTGTTCGGAGATGTAGGCTGCCAGTTCGGCTCCCACACCGCCCGTAAGGGTAGCTTCGTGCAGGATTAGCACTTTTCCTGTGCGCTGAACGGTTGCTGCTATGGCCTCGTAATCGAGGGGAAGTAAGGTACGAAGATCGAGAATATCGGCATTTATGCCTAATTTTTCTGTGGTCTCCACGGCCCAGTGCACCCCTGACCCGTAGGTAATGACCGACACTTGGGCACCTGAGCGCACCAGAGCGGCTTTTCCGATTGGCTCGGTATAATATCCCGTGGGCACATTGCCCTTTAGGCTGCGATATAGTGCTTTGTGTTCGAAATAGATGACCGGGTTTGGATCTTCCAGTGCCGCCAGCAGTAGTCCTTTGGCGTCGTGGGGATTGGAGGGATACACAATTTTAAGCCCCGGGGTATGGAAAAACCAAGCTTCGTTACTCTGAGAATGGAAAGGACCTGCGCCTACCCCTGCACCCGTTGGCATGCGCACGACCAGGTCAACGCCCTGGCTCCAGCGGTAATGCAGCTTGGCGGCATTGTTCACAATTTGATTAAAGCCACAACTCACAAAATCTGCGAATTGCATTTCTACCATGGACTTGTAGCCTTTCAGCCCCAGCCCGATCCCAATTCCGATAATAGCGCTTTCGCAAAGAGGCGTATTTCTTACCCGATCTGCGCCGAAGCGATCCATCAAACCCTCTGTAATTTTAAATACGCCGCCATAGCCCGCGATATCCTGACCCATCAGCACCAGGTTGTCGAACTCCGACATAGCTACAGAAAGCCCATCCGCGATCGCATCTACGAAACGCAGTTCCCGTGGTTCTTCAGAGACCGGAGCCTTGGGAGGCTCGGTCACCGGCACGTACACGTCGGCCAGCTCTCGCGACAAATCTGCTATCACTGGGGGTTCATTAAACGCGATATCCAACCCTTTGTTGATCTCTTCCTTAAAGCCCTTCTTGATCTCCTCGATCAGGTCGGGTTGCAGCACCCCAATTTCCAATAAAAACTCCTCGTATCGCTGAACGGGATCTTTTTTTTCCCAATGATCCATCAAATCCTGTGGCACATACTTCGTACCGGAAGCCTCTTCGTGTCCGCGCCGTCTGAAGGTCATGCACTCCAAAAGGAAGGGCTCGGGTTTTTCGCGCATCTCGCGTACAATCGTCTGCATCGTACGGTGCACCTCCAGGATATTATTGCCATCTATCGTCAGGGATCTCATGCCATAGCCGATACCCTTATCGGCAATCTGGGCGCATTTAAACTGTTCGGCGGTGGTAGTGGACAAACCATAGCCATTGTTCTCGACCAGAAAAATAACAGGTAAATCCCATACGGCTGCCACATTCAAGGCCTCGTGAAAATCGCCTTCGCTGGTAGCGCCTTCTCCGGAAAAAGCAAGTGACACCTTTTTTTCTTTGCTGAGTTTGTGTGCCAGCGCCACTCCTCCCGCAAGGGACAACTGTGGCCCCAGGTGAGAAATCATACCCACAATATGGTGTTCGGGCGTACCGAAATGAAACGAGCGATCCCTGCCCTTCGTGAAGCCCTTGTCCTTACCTTGCCATTGGCAAAACAAGCGATCCAGGGGTACTTCCCGGGAGGTAAACACTCCAAGATTGCGGTGTAGGGGAAAAACAAACTCATCCGCATCCAGTGCAAGCGTAGCGCCCACGGCAATAGCCTCCTGCCCTATCCCTGAAAACCACTTCGAAACCTTCCCCTGGCGCAGCAAGATGAGCATTTTTTCTTCTATCATGCGAGGCAGAAGAATAGCGCGGTAAAGATCCAGCAATGCCTGATCGGTATATCCTTCTCTGTTGAAAGTCAGGGCAGCAGTTTCGAGGGTGTTCATTGGTTAGGAATTTGATCCGCAAAATAACAGCTTATTGGACAATCTTCTACTGAAAGTGGGCATTAATTTCTGTGGCGATCGCCATCATTTCAGCAGGCTCCAGGTGGAGCGGCTCGCGGGCAAAATTTAGTTCCCCAACTGCATTGAGCGGTACGAGGTGAACATGTGCGTGTGGCACTTCAAGTCCAATTACGGCAGTACCTATTTTTATACAAGGAACCACTGAGCGGATCGCGTGTGCTACTCTTTTAGCAAACACCATCAATTCCGCCAGATCCGGATCGTCCAGATCATAAAAGTAATCCACTTCCTTTTTGGGAATTACCAAAGTATGTCCTTTCGCAAGGGGTCTGATATCCAGAAATGCCAGAAATGCCTCGGATTCAGCTACCTTATAACACGGAATTTCTCCGCTGATGATTTTTGAAAAAATCGTTGCCATAATCCGGGTGGTTAAATAGAAATGTTGACGATTTCAAAAACCATTTTGCCGCCAGGCGTATCCACCTCTGCGATATCGCCGATGGTTTTGCCCAGCAAACCTTTGCCAATGGGCGAACTCACGGATATTTTCTTTTCCTTGAGATCTGCCTCTGTCTCTGAAACCAGCTTGTAGGTAATCTCCTTGCCATTTTTGGTATTGCGGATCGTCACATTGGCCAGAACCGTCACCTTTGAAGTGTCCACCTCGCTCTCATTGATAACGCGCGCAGTTGACAATACCTTTTCGAGTTCATTGATTCTCAGCTCTAGCAAACCCTGTGCTTCCTTGGCAGCGTCGTACTCTGCATTTTCCGAAAGGTCGCCCTTCTCCCTTGCCTCTGCAATCGCCCGTGCTACCTTTTGCCGCTCTGTGGTTTTCAATTCTTCAAGATCCGACTTGAGTTTAAGATAACCCTCCTTTGTTAAATAATTGTAATTGGCCATACTTTTGAGTTTTGTATCAAAAAGCTTGTTCACTGCGCCTATACCACACCCAAATCATTGAAGGTGGATAACCATTACGACAGCATTGTTGGGAAATGTTTCGGGAAAAACTGGGGTACCTGAGTTTCCCGGTTTAACTTCTTATGGTATGGATTGTACTATGCGAAGTTAATCAAATCGGTAAAAAATAAGAACGCTCTCCTGCCACGTGAAAGCGTTCTTATTTAATACGAATGGTAAAAATACTATTTTTTACGGAACATTCAAATTTTGCCGGGTTCTTGTTTTAAATGCTGATGCGGAACGAGAAGTTGTGGGTGCCGTTCCACAGGCGGGTATCCCGGTAGGCATAGTCTATGCCCAGTCGCGTATCTTTATTTTCCTTGCTCAGGGGTAGTTCCAGGGAAGCTCCGGCGCTGAGGCCGGTATAAATGGATGCTTCAAAGGGTTGAATGCTGCCCAGCTCGACTTTGTAAGCCGCCCGGAGTTGAAAAATCTCTTTCAAGGCGTATTCAAAGCCTGCTCCCAGTTGGTCGCGCGAAAAAGAATTGGCGGTAAAATTGCCCAGCAGGGTGAAGCGGTTGATTTCGGCAAAGTTGATATCGTAGGACAGCCCGATGTTCAGGGCAGAGGGGAGCTCGAATCCCGCCGCGCGTTGGCTGAGGGTAAGTTCGTAGCCGCTCCCATTGGGACTGGGTCGCTGAGTGGCCAGTCCTTCTCCGCCGAAAGCCATGCGGGAACCGACATTGCGCAGCGATATTCCAAATTTGAAGTTATCTGCTTCTCCGGTTACATACTGAATCCCTGCATCCACGGCAAATCCGAAAGCCGAGAGGTCGGATGTGGACTGAGAGATTCCCCGGAAAGTAACCCCAACGGACACTTTATTTTCGAAGGTATGCGCAAAGCTGAAGCCAATATTAAAAAAATTGGGCGAGAAAAACGCTCCGGTTCCTTCCGGTTCGTCGGTGGTGGTCACCGCAATTTCCCCGAAATCGAGGGCCATGATACTCATACCCAACACACTGTTTTTCCCAATTCGTTGTCCCACTCCCAACGCATTCATGGTGATCCCGGTGCCTTGCAGGTACACGGCATGGCTCGCAAGAACCTCTGTCTGGTTGATCCTTGCCAGACCCGCCACATTAAGTCGCAAAGACTCCACCCCGCGAATCATGGAGGTAGATATGGTATGCAACCCGGCGCTCCTGGCCCAGGGATTCATCAGCAACTCATAAGCTCCTGCCTCTCCCTGTCGGTCGGGATTCCCTGCATGCAGATCCGCCCGAAACAGACCCCAGAAAGCTATCAGCAATAATAATGCTCTGTTCATATCTTTTGATTATAATTCATCTGCAACTTTCCGCCTTCCTACAATCCGGTGGGGTCAAACTGCCGGTTAATGCCAAACCATTTGATCGTTCGCGCTCCTAATCCTTCTGCTTCGACGTGAATCAGGTACACCCCGCTGGCAATCGGTATCCCCTTGCTGTTTTTGAGATCCCACTCCAGAGCCGGCGTAATCTGGTTTTGTTCAACCGCCCGGTTGTTGCCCCTCGGCACAGCTCCGCGCTCGTCGCGTTGGTACTGGCGAATATACTTCCCGTCGAGCGAGAAAATAGTGACCGTACACTTGGCGGGCAGGTTGGTGATCTTGACGACATTCGTAAACTGAGAGGTTTCATAGTCGGCATATCCCCGATAAGGGTTCGGAACAACATTGATTTGGTTCAGGGCATTTTCAAGCGTTGGCCCTTCGAGCGCCGCAGCCTGTTTGGCCGCTACGGTAAACCGGTAGGTGGGATAACCCCGATACGCACCAGTACCCGTTTTTACCTGATAGGGGTTGTTTACCCGCAACTTGACAACCAGGTCTTCCGGGATCAATCCTTCCTGGTAAGACTTGAATGGCGTGCCCGACATCACCAGACCCGTCCAGGTAATATCTTTGATGGCATTGATTTTCACCAAAGATACCGGTGCCGGTCTGAATCGGGTGCGCAGCAAAGTACACCCATCGTAAGGCTGCCGGGTTACATATATAAAATGGTGGCCACCTGCATAATACCGATAACTGGTAGGCAAGCCCCCTGTTCCGAGAATCAGCTGACCGGATGGATTGAACATCATGTCCTGGCCTGTTGGCGGAGCCAGATAGCCCTCTTCAAAGAAATCACCATTGTAAACTGAATTTTCTCCAAAGAAAATATTCAGCCGTTGACCCGTTTCTACGTCAATCGCATACCCGGGGAACCAACCCATACCTTCTCCAGTGTCTTCGGTATCCACATCCGGAAGGCCATCTCCATTGTTGTCGAACTTGGTCACGCTGGGCGCAGCCCTGAGATCGAAGCTTTTGCGCTGACCTGCTGCGGAAAACCCTTCGAGTTCAAAAAATCGGTTGTTGGTTTCTACGACCACACAACGGCTCCACAAGTCTTTGTTAGAGGTGAATACAATATCTACATTATTCAGACTCGAGATCGTGCTCTGGTTGCGGACGATGGAACTGCCGCTGTTATCCGACCATGCAGGCGTGATATAAGGCAGGTTTTGCTCGTTTTTCGGACGCCAGTCCGCAAGATAATAGGGAATAAAGTAGCCCGGGCCGATATTGGTAAAGGCTTGATCCGGATCAATAGCGGCATCTGCTTCGCCGTCGCCGGTAGCTACATAATTGAAGACGACATCGTCAATGTCCAGCGGACCGGGGATAAAGTCATCTTTCACGCCCGTGAGCCAGGGTGCTGCGTTGGGATCGGTATAGGATTCTTCATACCCGATGACCCCATTGCTACCGCCGCGCAGGCCGCCCGCATCAGGCACCTGTCCGACCGTTACCGTAAAACCGTATTCTTTGATAATTTCTTCATTGAGTCGTTCGATGGTACTTTGCGAACTGATCACCGGACTACCCGGCAGAGAAAGGTTGCGGAGTACCCACCTAACCTGGTTGTCCAACCTGTCATTCGCCATATTTTCATCCACGAAGGTCAGCTCGTACTCCCCATCTACCACATCCAGCGGATTGAAAATATTGACCTCGATAGGGCCACGACCTTCCTTGTAGGTGATTTCCCCATTAAATTCGTCCTTCAAAATAGCTTCGCGCGTCTCATCAGATATATCCAGGAAGTTGAGACCCGTTCCCTCCCCATCTATGCGGGTGATGATGGCTCCATCGCCATACTGCGCCATGAGAGAGCGATCCACCACTGGCCGCGGAATCACCGTGTAGAAGGGATTTTCCCCGTCACCGATGTTGCGCCGCCCTTCGAGGTATGGCTGTCGCTGACCAATAATATTTTCAGGATCAAAGGGTTCGTATTCGTTATGAGCGTAGGCTACTGCCGTGAAATAGTATTTTCTGTGGTTGATGAGGCGGCGATCGCCTTCGGCAAATTGATCCTCTGTTATGCGGAAGGTGTGCCGAATACCTCCGTTAGAACCCTCTACCTCCAGGACAGGTACGTAATACTCTTCCCCGGTGGGATTATCTACGGTTGTCCAGTTGAACACCCGGCCTACTTTATTTTCGACATCCACCTGATAGACCAATCTGGCTTTGGACACATTGTCGAGATCTGCGATCGTGACGTTGGGTCCGGAAAGCTGATACAGTTTGTATCCCTCAAAACGATACAGGCTATCCTGAACCAGTGCGGGGATCTGCAGGCCTCGCTGGGCGTAAGCCTCGAAAGCATTATTGGAAGTAACCGTATCATTGGTCATGATGACGATCAGCTCCCGATCGAGTTCGATAAAATCCAGATCCGGAGCATCGGGTCCATCGGTGATTTCAAAACAATTGTCGAACAAGGCTTGGGCGATATCATCTGCCTCTTGGAGTTTGCGGATACTTGGGCAGGGATAAGCCTGATCGGGCACCCATACCACACCGATGATCAGTTCGTTGACCGCTCCCGGATCCAGTCGGAAGGGGCCGGAAGCCTGAATCGTCCGGCGGTCGCCCGGAGGCAGGGCTTGTGTACACATGGACCACCCGTTGGGATCATTGGGAGGATCGGTAAAAGCATACTGCACGGGTATGCCATCGAGATACGCATCCCCTCCGAGGGTAAAAGGCGTACCATCTTTCCAGGAACCGGAGAGGTAGTTGTAAAACTCCTGGGCATTTTCGGGGTCTGTCGTGCCATTGGGAGGAGCGGGGGTCACACCCTGGTTGTTGAAATAAGTAAAGCTCGACATTCCAATTTCCACGCCAAACTCATCGAGTGGACCTCTGAAATAATCCACGCCGAGAATCGGTACTTCATCGCAATACGTATTGATAGCTCCACCGATGTTACAAGTACAGCCGGTAAAGCCATCCAGCGCATCCTGGTTATACACATAAGCCAGATCGCGCAGGGTGTCCGCGCCGATGTAATCGTCCAGTGGGCAACCCAGGTCAGGATCTACCCACATCGCAAAAAAGGTACTGTCTATACTTTCGATAGCGCGGTTGATCAATTTGTAGCGCTGGAAAGTCATGTCATTGATTTCGTCGTTGGTAGCGTATGCGAAAGCCTGCACCTGTACTTCCATCTGGATGGGAGAACCTTGGGACTGTGCATGGATATTACCTGCATCGTTATAAATCCAGAACGTCATTTGATCGGGAAACTGGGGTTCATCGCAACCTCTGATCTCGATCACCGGGAAATCGCCCAGATCGGGTTCGTAATCGCCATTGCCGTTTTGGTCGTAAAAACCGGCCAAACCCTGGCGGGTATTGGGCAATTTAAACTGGTGGATATCCTCAAAAAAGCGATTGCCCCTTGCCGGCCACCCTCTGACGTCCTTGGGAATATCGGACTCCTTGTACTCCCGTCCCTCTACCCTCGCCTGATTCCAGTTGCGGAGATGTTCCTGGATACTTTCGCCACTGACCGTGAAAAATTTATCCCATTTGGCGCAGGTCTCCTGGTCTGTCTTTCCCGTCTCGGGGTTAAGCGGTCCCGGGAAAAAATCGAAATCTCCGCTCGCTCGTCCGTGCTGCTGGGCTGCCACTTTCAAGTTACCCCCCGGATCCACTCCGCCAATCCAAACAGCTCCGGAAAAGATAGAAGACACCTCTGGAACCCCGGGCGGCACCTTGGGCACCACGTAGCGTGCATCGTTGCTGTCCCACCACACATCGCCCCCGGTAAGCAAACGGGCGCGCACGTTATTGATGGCCATATCTATTTGGGAAACTGCATTATCGCAATTCTCCCGGAAACCCAACTGGTTGTTGTTCTTGTTCACCTGAGCCTTACGCGCTGCCAGTGCCGGGTTGATATGTCCAAAAACCGGCAGGGCGTAAAGTCCTGCCACGATCAGCATCACAGAGACTCTGACTGCAAGGCCTGTTGCTCGTTTTCGACGGTTCATATTTTGCATACTCTTGTTATTCAGTTATAGGTACCAAGGCCAAAAAATTAGAACGTAAAGCGCGCGCCCAAGTACATACGTCTGGGCAAGCTGTACAAATTCGGGTTGAGCAAGGCCCACTGGTAGGAAGCCAGGTAGGACTCGACCGTTCTCACCGAATTTTCGATACTGATCAGTTGATTTTCCCCATTGGGGGAATTGAGGAATCCGGAATCGGTAGGAGAACCGGTTACGGGATATACATTGATGATATTGCGCCGATCCAGTACATTGGACACCCGGAAATACACATTTATGCCGTGCCGGTTGTCTATCCGGAAAGTTTTATCCACCCTTGCATTCAGGAAAAAATTCCAGGGTTTGCGTGCACCATTGATGGCACCCACGGTACCCGTTCCTCCGAGTTCGGTAGCCAGTTCGCGGGCAGTATAGGGTCGGCCCGACACGGAGGTCAGCTGCAAACTCAGTCCTGCGTTGGAAAAAATATCAACTCCTGCGATACGCGGTCCGTTGTAGCGCTTGCCCGAAAGGTAGCGGTAATCGAGGTTGAGGTTGATGCGGTGGCGTTCGTCGAAGTCCAAGGGAAAGAGGTTGCGTAAGTTACCCCTGTTGCTAATGCCGCGTTGGGAATCGGAATTGGATCCGGTACCATCGGCAAACTGGATGGTGTAGTTGGTCTGTAGTGACAAGTTACCTGTACGGCGAAGATCGTATTGCAGCGAAAAGCCTTTTACGGTACCAAAATCCTGGTTGTCGTAGGTAGTATATTGGTTGACAAAGGGAACCGGGAAGAAAGTACGGCTTTGGATCATATCGCGCATTTCCTTGTAGTAGGCCGATATTTTCAGGGCCGAGGTCATGCTTAATTTTTGCTGAAAGCCCACCTCATAATCTATGGTGCGCTCCGGTCTCAAATTCGGGTTATTGATCAGATTACTTGCCCCGTCAATGAAATAGAAATAATTCAAGGGCGTCGCCAGGGTGTTCGATGCCGGGCGTTGTACCAGGATATCGTAGTGTGCGAAGAAGTTCGCATCTTCTGAGATCGGGAATGAAAAAGCCAGTCGGGGCATGATGTTCAGTTCGGGACGGTAATCCTCGAACGAAGCATTGATGTCGAAATCGCGGCTTTTGATAAAATTGGGGTCATCGGTCACTTGATCGTACACAAACTTTGGGTTGACCAGACCTGTACGGATGCCTTCAATTTCGATAGCACTATTGACCGGGGTTCCGTCCCCGCGGTACCACTGATCTCCGTCCCGGTACGCCTGTACGTCGGCACCTGTTTCGTCCAGATATACCTTATAATCGTCTCCTATATTACCGGGGCGCTCGCTGCCGTTTTCCGCATGAAACTGCCCTGCGCCCATGATATCGTAGAGGGAATAATTGTCCTTGAGCACTCTCGTATTCGCATCATAGCGGTCAATGCGCACACCGAGGCGGAAAATGATATCCCGGAACGTGAATTTGTCCTGGAGATATACTGCGGCATAAGTAGGGCGATTGGGTGCCACCGGGAAAGTGCGCACGCCGTCCTCGGTTGCCGTAAAGAAGTCGTCGAAAGTGCCATTGAACTCATTGCCGAGGTAATCGTAGCCAAAATAGGAAAGCAGGCCCTGATCGTTGAGTTCCTTAGCGGAAAACATATCCAACCGCAGCTGTTCCGGATCCAGTCCGTCCACGTTCAAAAACGCATCCAGGGGCAGCCCTAAAGACTCCCGGACGCGTTTGTAAAACAAATTATCTGCTCCTTCGGCGATGGTCAGTCCATAGAGAGCTGTCCGAGGATAATTTTCATAATCCACCAGAGACGCCGTATCTCTATTTTCCCCGATACCCAGGATATGGTTATTGGCCTGCTGTCGAGCAACATCCCAAAGGGTAACCGGAAAAACATTATAGGAGCGGCTGAGCCGCTCTTCGTACATAAATCCCAGTTCGATGCTGTGGCGTGCCTTGTCCGAGCTGCCCGGAACCAAGTCGAAACTCAGGTTGCCGTTGAAAGACAAGATTTCGGACTTGGAGCGCGCTACTACGCTATAGATATCTCCTACATTCCTGTGAAAATTCCACGAATTGGTAAACACGCTGGAGATGGTACCGTTTTGGGCAAAAAAGCTGGTGCGGGAAATACCCGGGGTAGTCCCTTGGAGGTTGGTAATCAAATATTCGCCGATATTGGGATTCAGAGGTTCTCCGCTGCCGAAATCGAGCCCCATGGCATTGTTGAAATTGGCCCTGACCGGGTTTTTTGTCCCCGGCGTGTAGCTTCGCAGGATTTCGCGGTAATCCGTATGGATGAGGAAGAACTCGCCGGTTTGGGGATTGAAAGACTCTACAAAAGTGGGCACCCAATCAATATCGAACTTACCGATATAGCCATAGTCGAAGTAATTTTCGCCGAGGCGTTGATCGGCAGAATTGTTTTCTGTCAATTCATAGCCCGCCTGCAGGGTATAGCTCGCATTCTGCACAAACCCCGTCTTTTTTTGCCGGCCATCGGCATCTATTCCAAAGCGGTGGCGAAAGCGAAAATTGCCCCGGAAGGTATTGCCATTTGAGATGGGGTTGTTGTGGCTGTTCATCAGGCGCCAACCGCCTGGCGTAAACTGGTTTTCCGAATTTCGGAACGCTCCGGTAAGGGTCATATCCAGTGAGGGACTGATCCGGGCGTCAATTTTAGCGGTGAGGTCGAGCAGACTTCCTCCTTCATTGGGTCGGTAGTCGAGTGCCTGTGCATCCTCTTGGGTCAAAAAATCGGCTGCCACGAAGGGTGTTCCTCCGATTCTGACGATTGGGTTGGCCTCCAGTTCCTGTAAGACTGAAGGTTTGACGGTAAAAACATCAATCGCGGGCGGGTCGTCGTCGGCAAAACTCGTATATCGGCCCGACAATCGGAAGCCCAGGATGGGTGACTTGGTCGCCTTATTGCGCCAGATTGGTCCGCTCAAGTTAAAACCAACCAGCGTATTGTCGTAGGGATCCAGCATATTAGAAGACTCTACCTCTACGCCTCCGCTCAAAATAGCGGATGGGCCTTTGGTCGTAATCGAAATCACCCCACCGGTAACGTCGCCGTATCGCGCTTCCATACCGCCGGTGATGATTTGCAGCTGATCAATCTCCGTTTCGGGTATCAGGGATCCAAACACCCGCACCCCATCCACGTAATAATCGGTTGCATTGCTGCGCGAGCCCCGAATCGTAATAGCGCCTCCCTCATCGGAAGTAGAAAGTCCTGCTGCCGTACTCGCAATCGCGTTGATATTCCGGGTAGCCAGATTTTGGATCTGTTCGCTCGTAATCACCGCCCCGGAAGTCGTATTATCCTGTTCGATCAGGGGATTCCGGTACTCGGTCACCACCACCTCATCCAGCATCACGCCCCCCACGTTGCTCAGGGCCACATCCAGTTTATTGGCCTTACCCGCCAGTACCATAACCCCTTCTACCCGTTGTGTCTGGTAGCCGGTATAGCCCACTTCCACCTCGTAGGTACCTGGATCTATGCTGGTAAAATTGTAGTTGCCATCTAAATCGGTAGGCGTTCCGGTGATATACACCCCGTTTTTGAACAGCACCACCGTGGAAAAGCTCAGCGGCTCTTTGCTATCCTCATCGGTCACCTTGCCCCCCAGGGAAGTTTGGGCTACAAGCAATAGAGGCAGCCCGATTACCAGCAGCGCGGTCAGCATAAAATACCTGGTCATATACATTGGTTTAGCATATCAGTGGATAGGTTAAATCAGTTTTTGTACATTTCGGGTAACTGGTTTTTCGATTTGCATAGTTGGAAAGTGTCCTACCCGAAACAATAAATTTGATCAAAAGTAATGATTCTGTTTCAACTCCAAGAAATCCTTTTCATTTTTTTCCGTTCTGCGGGAGAAGGGCTATGCCTGTCGGCAAAAAAACAGCGCATCCTTTTACAGTTCGCCGGGGGGATATTTTACCTTTGCAAGGGTAGAAGCTATCTCAAAACAAACACCCATGAAACGCTATCCCCTTTTTTTTAACAGACTCCTGTTTGTACTTGTATTTTTGGCCACAGGCCTGGTCTCCTGCATACAGGAGCCTGGTAGCGCGGAACAAGTCAGGATATATGCTGACTTTTACGTCCGTTACCTCAAGCCCGAGCGGGAACTAAAAGCATACGCTGCTTTTTTGGAAGGCAGTAGTGTAGAAAACGGATTATCTAAAACTTTTCCCGGAGGGGTTAACTTTTTGGCGACAGCCATGGACCCCAGGCAGCTCAGTGATGCAACCACCCGCTATCAATATGCCGCCAAAGCAAATTACCCCGAACAGGCGCTGTTTTCTTTTTTGCAAAACGACGGCAAGCAACAGCGCTTCGAAGCTGCCCTCGCTTCGGTGGATAGCTTCCGAGTGCAAGCGGGCTGTTCCAAAAGTGCCGGTCTAAACCTGGAGTTGTTCGGTGCACCGCTCGCAGCGGATGAAACCCTCCTGCTGCTTTTCAGCGACAGCACCGCTCATGCCTATACCCTTCAGCAGGACGGTCCTTTGGACAATGGAAAGCTACAATTCACGCCCCAGCAGCTCGTACACCTCCCAACCGGCCCCCTTGAACTGTACCTCGTGCGGAAAAAGCTCATTCAGGGTTTGCGGGACAACTACGACTTTCGTTTTGCCATAGAATATTATTCGGACGTTTTAACCATAACAATGGGCGAATAAATCGCGGCAACATGCGGAAATTGCGTTAAATAAACGTAAATTTGCCCCCGCAATAGTTCGACCTGCACCGACTGACCCATGCTGTAAAGCGGGTCTTTTTTTTAGTCCAAACATTCAACCAACACAGATGCCTAAAGATTCATCCATCAAATCCGTGCTCATCATCGGCAGCGGGCCTATTATTATTGGCCAGGCCTGTGAATTTGACTACTCCGGCACCCAGGCTTCCCGTTCGCTCCGGGAAGAGGGCATTGAGGTGACGCTGATCAACTCCAATCCGGCTACGATTATGACTGACCCTATGACGGCAGACCATGTGTATCTCTTGCCGTTGACCGCAGAAAGCATTGTCCAGATCCTCGAGGAGCGGCAGATTGATGCCATTTTGCCGACGATGGGAGGGCAGACGGCCCTTAACCTTGCCATTGAAGTGGGGAAAATGGGGATTTTGGAAAAATACAATGTTCGGCTGATCGGCGTAGATCTGGCGGCCATTGACCTGACCGAAAACCGGGAGTCGTTCCGGCGCCTAATGGTGGATATCGGGTTAAAAGTGGCGCCATCTTTTATTGCAAATTCTTTTTTGGAAGGCAAGGAAGCAGAACAAAAAATTGGTTATCCCCTGGTGATCCGTCCTTCGTACACCTTAGGGGGCAGTGGGGGAAGTTTTGTGCACGACTCGGCAGAGTTTGATGCCGCGCTCCGAAGGGGCTTGAACATGTCGCCCACGCACGAGGTGTTGGTTGAAAAAGCGGTGCTGGGTTGGAAGGAATTTGAGTTGGAGTTGCTGAGGGATGCCAATGACAATGTGGTGATTATTTGTACTGTAGAAAACCTCGACCCGATGGGGATCCATACGGGTGACAGCATCACGGTCGCTCCGGCCATGACGCTTTCGGACACGGCCTATCAGGATATGCGCGACCAGGCCATCAAGGCCATGCGATCGCTCGGAAATTTTGCCGGAGGCTGCAACATACAGTTTGCGCAGGATCCGGAGACCGAAGAACTGATCGTCATTGAAATCAACCCGCGGGTGTCTCGTTCTTCGGCCCTGGCGAGTAAGGCAACCGGTTATCCGATTGCCAAAATTGCGGCCAAGCTGGCTATTGGGTACAACCTGGACGAATTGAAAAATCAGATTACCAAGACGACCTCGGCTTATTTTGAACCCTCGCTGGATTATGTGATCGTCAAGATGCCGCGCTGGAACTTTGAGAAGTTTATCGGTGCCGACCATCAGTTGGGGCTTCAGATGAAGTCGGTAGGTGAGGTCATGGGTATCGGGCGCAACTTCCTCGAGGCTTTGCAGAAGGCCTGTCAGTCGCTCGAAAACAATCGCCTTGGGCTGGGTGCCGACATGAAGGAGTGGATTAAGACCGACGATATCCTGATGCGGCTGGAGAAGGCGAGTGATGATCGGATCTTCCGCCTGAAAGATGCGCTGAAGCTGGGTATTCCTTCCAAGACCATACAGAAGCTGACCCGAATAGACCCTTGGTTTATCAAGCAAATCAAGAAGCTGGTCAAATTAGAGACGGAGCTCGAAAGTTATTCCTCGCTGGAGGCCATACCGACCGAGCTGCTTGTGAAACTGAAAAAATACGGTTACTCCGACGGGCAGATTGCCTGGTTGACGGGTATTGAAGAGCAGGAAATCACCAAGCGGCGCAAAGCGCTGGGTATCCGGCGTACTTTCAAAATGGTGGACACTTGTGCAGCGGAGTTTGAGGCGAAGACCCCTTATTTTTATTCTACCTTTGATCACGAAAACGAGAGTATTCCTTCAGAGAAGAAGAAGGTCATTGTACTCGGATCCGGGCCTAACCGGATTGGCCAGGGGATTGAATTTGACTATTGCTGCGTACACGGTTTGCTGGCCATCCAGGAAGCGGGCTACGATTCCATCATGATCAACTGCAATCCGGAGACCGTTTCTACGGACTTTGACGTGGCCAATAAATTGTATTTCGAGCCGGTTTTTTGGGAGCACATTGAAGAGATCCTGGAATTGGAAAAACCGGAGGGCGTGATTGTGCAGTTGGGAGGACAAACGGCGCTCAAGCTCGCCGAAAAGTTTGCCAGCCATGGGGTTAAGATCTTTGGGACGACTTATGAGTCCATGGACCTTGCTGAAGACAGAGGGGCATTTTCCGATTTGCTAAAAGAGCTGAGTATTCCGTATCCGGATTATGGGGTTGCCACTGATGCTGATGAAGCGTTGGAGGTGGCCAATCGCATTTCTTATCCGGTATTGGTTAGACCTTCATACGTATTGGGCGGGCAGCGCATGCGAATTGTCATCAACGATGAAGAGCTGGAGCGCCATGTGCTGAGTATTTTCAAGCACTTGCCTGATAACAAGGTGCTGATTGACCAGTTTCTCGACCGGGCCAAAGAAGCGGAGATAGATGCCATTTGTGACGGGGAAGACATCCACATTATGGGTATCATGGAACACATTGAGCCGGCTGGGGTTCACTCAGGAGATAGTGCTGCGGTACTTCCGACGTACAGTCTGTCTGTAGAGGCGGTCAATACCATGGTTGAGTACACCAAAATACTTGCCAAGGCATTGGATATCAGGGGCCTGATCAATGTACAATTTGCCATTAAGGGCGACAAGGTCTATGTCATTGAAGCCAATCCAAGGGCTTCTCGAACCACGCCATTCATTGCGAAGGCGTACAACGTGCCCTATTTGAAAATTGCCACTAAAATTATGTTGGGCACGCACAAGCTAAGTGACTTTGACATCAAGCCGCAGCCATCGGGATATGCGATAAAGGTACCGGTCTTTTCCTTTGACAAGTTCCCCGGAGTGGACAAAAACCTGGGACCGGAGATGAAATCCACGGGAGAAGCCATTCGATTTATCCGCGACTTGTCTGATCCATTTTTCAGGGAATTGGACAGGCAGCGTAACATGTATCTGACCAGATAAGATTAGCGGCGCAGGCCGGTCTTTTCGATCTGAAAACCAATCGCGCGGACATGTGGAATGCTGTCCGCGCGCATATATTGTTCCAATTGGAAAGTGTGTTTTCCGGTTTGGTTAAAAAAAGCACCTTCCTGGATGGGAATGCGGTAGCTGCAATACTGGCCGCTGCAATCGCCCTGCCAGTTACCAAACTTATCGGCCAATTCGAACGAAAGCAGCTGTTCGATCTGCTGCTGATCCGGGAAGCCGGTAGTGATGCGCGTATAAAGGTTTTGGAAAGGAAAATCCTTGTGGTGTTCGATATCCACCCAGAGGTTGTAGATGCTCAGGGTATCCGGAATAACTGCCTCGAAGCCGAGGACATTGTCGTAGGTCCATGTTTCCTTATCCAGGGCATACCTTTGATCGAGCAAGTAATCTGTCCCGCATGCGGTCAGAAAAAAGAGGGAAAAAGACAGCAATAGCAAGCGCATACGGGACAGTTCAATTATTTAAAGAAATCCTTCATTTTGTCGAAGAAGCCGCGATCTGACTTGGTCGGCTGCGGGTTGAAGCTCGGATTATCGCGCATGCGTTCCAGCAGTTCTTTATCGTCTTGGGTCAACTTTTTGGGTGTCCAGACATTCACCTGGATCAGTTGATCACCTCTGCCGTAGCTTTGCACAGCGGGAAGACCTTTCCCTTTCAGTCGGAACAACTTACCGGACTGGGTTCCTGGCGGGATTTTAATTTTCACCCTGCCTTCGATCGTCGGCACCTCAACAGAAGTTCCGAGGGCTGCATCTGCAAAATTGAGGTACAGCTCATAGACCAGGTTCATGCCATCCCGTTCGAGTTCCTCGTGAGGAATTTCCTCGATACTGATCAGCAGATCGCCATTGGGACCGCCTTTCAGGCCTGCATTGCCCTTTCCTCGCATGGACAGCTGCATCCCTTCCTGAACGCCGGCTGGGATTTCGATTTCCAGTGCTTCTTCGCCATACACCCGACCATCGCCCTTGCACTTTTGGCAATTGGCCGTCACCATCTGACCGGAGCCATTACAAGAAGGGCAGGTAACGGTCGTTTGCATCTGTCCCAGGAAAGTATTCTTGATCTGTCGGACATACCCGGAGCCGCGGCAAGTCGTACAGGTCTTCACAGAGCCTGCATCCTTGGCACCTGAGCCACTGCAGGCATCGCAGGCCACCTGTTTTTTGACCTTAATCTTTTTCGTTACCCCTGCAGCAATTTCCTCTAAAGTAAGCGCGACCTTTATACGCAGATTAGTACCCTTTTGTCCTTTGCTGGTAGCCCCTCCGGAAGATCGGCCGAAGAAAGCATCGAAGGGATTACCGCCTTCCCCGAAAACATCCCCGAACTGTTCGAAGATATCATCCATGGTCATTCCCCCTCTACCGCCGCCGTATCCACCGCTACCGTCGAAAGCCGCATGACCATAGCGATCGTATTTGGCCTTTTTATCGGGGTTGCTCAGCACCTCATAAGCTTCTGCTGCCTCTTTGAACTTCTCCTCTGCCGCCTTATCGCCCGGGTTTTTATCCGGATGGTATTGCACTGCCAGTTTGCGATAAGCTTTTTTTATTTCGCTTTCGCCTGCATCCTTGCCCACGCCCAATACTTCATAAAAATCTCGCTTTGCCATAATCAAAATTTAAAAGGGGGATTTACTTACCCACGACCACTTTTGCGTGTCGGATGATTTTGTCTTTGAGTTTATAGCCCTTTTCGATGGTATCCATCACTACTCCTTTGAGTTCTTCTGAGGGAGCGGGTATCTCTGTCAGGGCCTCGTGCAACTCCGGATCGAAGGGCTGTCCGTTGGTATCCATAGCCTCCAGACCTTGTTGGTGCAAGATGGAAAACAGCTTTTGGTACACCAAATGCACCCCTTCACTAAAAACCTCGGTACTATTTTCATTTTCGGCATTCCGTTTTGCCCTTTCGAAATCGTCCAGTACCGGAAGTAGAGCTACGATGGTATCCTGGGCAGCTGTTTTCATGATATCCAGGCGCTCCTTCATCGTGCGTCTTTTATAATTGTCGAACTCGGCAAACAAGCGCAGGTATTTGTCCTTCAACTCATCCCGTTGTTTTTCCAGTTCGGTCACCCCTTGGTCATCTGAAACCGTTGTTTCTTCCATTGGATCTGTAACCTCGGGCTGTTCGTCTTTTATTTCTTCGTTATGCATGGCTCACTTTTTTTTCTTACGCGAAGGTATTGCAATTATTTTGCCATCTTGTTTTTACCGTCAAAATGTCAGGAAAAACGTGGAAGACGGGCATTTAGTCCGCCAATTTTTCTTTCAGGAAGCGCTTGAGGTAGCGCATACCGGGATTTACTTTGACAATCATCCCCTTGTCGTCAATCAAAAAACGGGTAGGAATTTGTTTGACATCGTATAGAGAAGCCACAGACCCTCCGGTAGCGGGTAAATATTGATCCAGTGCATGGGTGGACCAGGACAATTGGTCTTTTTCGATGGCTTTCAGCCAGCTATCGCGGTTGCGATCGAGGCTTATGCTGAGTACGACGAAATTGCCGCCGTTGGCAAAACGCGCATTGGCGTAGGTATTGTGGAGTCTAACCAAGCCGGGATGGGATCTCCGGCAGGGACCGCACCAGCTTGCCCAGAAATCGAGCAGCACATAATTTCCTTTGAGTTGATCCAGCGACAATTCCTGTCCCTGGATAGCTGTCAGGGTAAAATCAGCTGCGGGGACTCCGGCATCCACATCGGGTTGTCCTTTGAAATAGCGCACCACGGCCCAGACCAGCAGCCCTGCCAGCAGCACATTGAGCAAGGTATCCAGATTAAACTTTGGCATCATTAACGAGCGGTTGTTTTTGCAATAAACCAGATGAATCCCCTCAAAGTTGCGGTTTCGGGAATAAAGAAAAATATTGGTAACTTGTGGACATAAATCGAACCAACTATGCTCGCATTCGATCCCCAAACGCTTCCGGAAAGGGAAGTCTATCAATTGCTAACAGGATTGGTTGCCCCCCGACCAATCGCTTTTGTCAGCACCCTGGATGCTTCCGGCGTTCCCAACCTTGCGCCTTATAGTTTTTTCAATGTATTCAGCAGCAATCCACCCACGGTCATTTTTTCCTCTAACCGCAAGCCGGTAGATATGCAGCTCAAGGACACCCTTCGCAATGTGGAGGCTACCGGAGAAGTGGTGATCAACATGGTGAGCCATGACATACTTGGTCAAATGGCGCTATGTAGCATTGCCTATCCGCCAGAGGTCAATGAATTTGAAAAATCGGGACTTACGCCTATTGCCTCGGATCTTGTCAAACCCTTTCGGGTAAAAGAATCGCCGGCCCAACTCGAGTGTAAGGTACAGCAGATCATACCGCTTGGAACGGGTGGAGGAGCAGGCAATCTGGTCATTTGTGAAGTGGTGCGCATCCATATCAGCGAGCAGGCAATGGATCAGGATGGAAAAATTGATCCGGATAACCTGGATTTGATGGGAAGGCTTGGAAGGACTTTTTACGTGCGGAGCAGCGGGGAAGCGGTACACAGTTTGTACCAGCCCACAGACAAGCTCGGGATGGGATTTGGTCGGCTTCCGCTTTCGGCCTTGCACAGTAAAATTTTAAGCGGCAACGACCTCGCCAGAATTGCGGCACTGGAAGTTCCTCCTTCGGAAGAAGACATAGGGAGATGTGAAGCGCTGGGAGAATTCCTGGAAATAGGAGTCCATGGAGATCCTGTACACGCATGGCATCGGTTTGCCAAATCGCTTATCGAAATAGACCGCGTTTCCTTCGCTGCCAGTGTGATCTGGTATGCAGACACTTACGAGGACTTTTTCTCTCGCTGATCGAACAGCAGGGGGTGTCCGTCCGGATCCAGCAGGGCAAAATGGCAGGCACCTGAGTGGCCTTCTATGTTGACTGCCACATCTATAGAAAGGCCTTTGGCCTGTAGGTCGCGGTACAATTCGCGTACATGGTCAGACTCAAACACCAGCATATCGCGCGGGAACATATCCTGGAACAGGGCGAGGGTCATATCTTTACAGTGGAGCAATAACCATTTTTGTTCGATCCCCCCTTGCCGGGGATCTGGTTCGAAGCCCAGTTGGCGATAAAAAGCCAGGGAGCGGTTCAGGTCTGCCACCTGAAGGGCCAGGTACAATTTTCCAGGATCCATACAATCAGCTGCTGAAATCTATCTCGGTATTATCTCCGATATTGAGGCTTTGGCGCACTCCCGTAATGGCAGCATCGTTGCCCACTACGGACTTTTGCAGGATCACCTCCTTGATCGAAGCAAAATTGCCGATAATCGAATCTCTGACGATGGCGTTGGCAATTTTGGTATCATTGCCGATGGTCACGTGGGGGCCAACAATAGAATTCTCGATCTCGCAATTTTCGCCAATACTCACCGGGTGGATGATAATAGAATTGTCGAAGGACGGCAAATCTGAAGAAGCATAGCCTTCGCGATCCAAAAAGATGGCATTGGTTTCCAGCAGCACTTCTTTTTTGCCGCAATTGAACCAATTGTCCACCATGATCGGCATAATTTTCACCCCCCGTTCGACCATGCGCATCAGGGCGTCGGTCAGCGGAAACTCGCCATTGGAGCGGATATTATTCAGGATATTAAAATCCAGGGCATCAATAAGCATTCCTACTTCCCGGATTTTGTAGAAGCCCACCATCGCCAGCTCCGACTTGGGGATTTTGGGTTTTTCCACCAATCGCTTGATCATTTTCTTCTTATCCAGTTCTACGATTCCGTACTCCCAGGGCTTGCTCACCTTTTTCACACCCAGGCAGGAACAATCGGACTGTACCACCTGCTTAAAGTCCACATCAATAATCACATCTCCGAAATAAATAATCAGTTCGCTCGCATCGCGAAAATGCTCCCGGGCGATCCAGATGGCGTGGGCCGAACCTTGTCGCTCTTCCTGGTTCACGAAAGTCATTTTCAGGTCGGGATAAGTTTGTTCGACGTAATTCTGGATCTTTTCCCCGAGGTAGCCGATGATAAACACAAAATCCTCCACTCCGGCTGCCCGCAATTCTTCGATAATAAAAGAAATAATCGGTTTGCCCGCAACCGGGATCAGGGGTTTGGGTTGGGTATAGGTGAGGGGGCGTAATCGGGTACCGGCGCCAGCGACTGGAATAATTGCTTTCATCAAAATGAGATCATCGGAAAACGGTTATGCAATAGCAATTTGAATCAAAAATAACCAGGATTATCTAAGAAGTAAAATAAAATTTAGGAGGAGCCTTCCCGCCGAAAAAAGAGAAAAGGGCAGTAGCCCAATTAAGGAGTAGCCCCAAGCCCGGTTTCATTGGGGTTCAAAAACCTTCATTCGTCAAATTCGCAGCGGGAATAGGTTACGTTTGGTTTGGTGAAGGTATTAATAAGGGTAATCAGGTGCAAGCCACCTTAAGGTGCCTTGCACCT
>JANQWK010000054.1 GCA_030729925.1 Saprospiraceae bacterium | reverse complement strand
AAACCAAGTCCGAGGCAAAACAAAGTGGTTTTCGTCATGATGCATCCAGGGTAAACATGATTATAGTCCCTGAATATAAATCATTTTTGCCAAACAAAAACCCATCCCGCACAAAACCATTCAAAGGGATTCCCTAATTTGGAGAGTCGTTACAAGCCCCTTTACCCAAAAAAACAGAAACCCCCTTCATCGAGGTTACCTTTTGGTCGGTGGAGGGATTAATGAGGGCATTCTAGGTGCAAGTCACCTTAAGGTGCCTTGCACCTGTGTTTTAAATAACTGTTAATCAAAACTTTAAACCAATTATGAAATTATCCATCCTACAACAACTCCTTCCCCTGCTGCTGTGGCTGCCGCTGACTGCCCTGCAAGCGCAGACAGCCGACCCGGTTGATCAGATTTTTGCCGAATGGCAGGAAAGCGCCGATGCCCCGGGCGGGGTATTTGGCATTATTGAAAAAGGGCAGGTCGTGATGACCCGGGCTTACGGAAAAGCGAGTCTGGAATACGACATCCCCAACACCCGGGAGACAGCCATGAACATTGCTTCGGTATCCAAACAATTTACGGCCTATGCCATGGTACTGCTCGAACAGCAGGGCAAATTGTCCATTGACGACGAAGTGCGCAAGTACCTGCCGGAGCTCCCTGATTTTGGAACGCCGATTACCATTCGGCACCTGCTGACCCACACCTCTGGTCTGCGCAACTTCCAAAACCTGCTGGCCCTTGCAGGATGGCGGGACGGGGACTACATGACCAACGACGACCTGGTTCGGTATATGTCCATGCAGCGCGAACTCAACTTTCCCGTTGGATCGGAGTACCTCTACTGCAACTCGGGGTTCAACCTCTGCACAGAAATCGTAAAAAGGGTCACCGGACAATCCTTTGAAGACTGGACCCGCGAACATATCTTCCAGCCCTTGGGCATGAACCGATCCGAATTTCGCTCGGACATGCAGGAGGTCGTCAAACAAACGGCAACTTCCTATGACAAGCACCCCGACGGGAGTTTCACCCAGCCGCTGAAGTACTGGACCTATACTGGCAACGGCAACATTTATACCACCGTGGATGACCTGGCGCGCTGGATCCGCAACTTCGATGAAGGCACCCTGGGGGGAAAGGCCGCATTGGAGCGACTCTCCGAGCGGGGCATCCTCACCAACGGCGACACCCTGACTTATGCCCTGGGAATTATAAATACTACTTACCGCGGTCTGCGACTCCTCCAGCACGGCGGATCTGTTGGCGGATATCGCGCCCAACTGCTCTATTTCCCGGATCAGCAAACCGGCATCGTTGTGTTGAGTAATTACTCCGCCGGCAATCCCGGCCCCAAAGCCTATGCCCTGGCCGATCTGCAACTCGCTTCCCAATTTACCCAACCCAAAGCGGCACCGGTCAATCGCGCCACCCCCACTCCCCCAACACCCGAAGGCAGTTATGGTCTCCTCTCAGGCGATCAGGTCGCCACCGCATACCTTCGCTCCGAAAACGGAACCCTGTTGCTCGAAACCGAACTTTTGCCTCGGCAAACCCTCGCCCTGCAACCCGGAACCAACAACCGCTACCGGAACGAAGCGCAGGATGTCACCCTAAGCCCTCAGGGATCCGCGTTCAGTCTCCAAATCCAACAAAAAAGATACCAGGCCAGACCCCTGCAAGCATCTATGCTACAAGCCGCCGAACTCGAAAAATGGACAGGCGAATACTACAGCCCTGAACTCGACACCCGCTACCACATTCGGCACCAGGACGGGCAATTGCAGGTCAGCCACAACCGACACGGCAGTTTCCGCATAGTTCCCCTCAGCCCGGAAAGTGCAGTCGCTGCCCCCGGCTTTTTCCGGGATATCAGCATCGAACGTTTTGCCAGCGGCGAGATCAAGGGCATACGAGTGTCCAATGGAAGGGTGCGCAATTTGTGGTTGGGAAAGATGGAATAAGCAAGATCTGGTTGCTCGGGGTCGCTACGAAGTGGAAACCCTAAGCATAATTTGCAAAAAGGATTGAGGGAAAATTTCCTGTTCTGTCAGATATCCCATCAAAAAATTCAATCCATGTTCCAAATTAATTATTTTGTTCGAAAAAGAAACACATGCGAAAAACCAAACTTAACCGCAGGTCATTTCTCCGGACCGGCAGCATGGGTGCATTGGCAGTACCACTGATCAACTTCAACCGTTTCCATTTTTTTGCCGACCAGGCATTGCCCTACTCTACCCGAGCTGTGGATTTGGTGAACAGTTCCTTGGTGATAGACATGCTGTCCTTGCTCGATATGACCCGTTTTTTCACCGCTCCCGCACAGGGAGAAGACCCCCTGAAATTTAGTGCAGCGGAACTCCAAAATATCAAAGCCTCGGGCATAGACATCTTTCATCCGGCCGTAGGTCTGGGCGGTACGGGTGTGCGAGAAGCCAGTCTGCAGTTTTTTGGTGCCTACAATGGCCTGGTAGCCGAGCATCCGGAGTACCTCATGCGGATTGACTCGGCCGCCGACCTCGAAAAAATCCGTACCTCCGACAAGATGGGCATCATTTTGGGTCTGCAAAATTCCGACCACTTCGAACAGGTAGCCGACGTCAAGCGTTTTTACCAGCTCGGCCAAAGGATTTCGCAGCTTACGTACAACACCCAGAACCGCATTGCATCCGGTTCGACCGACCGCATAGACGGGGGCATCAGCGATTACGGCGCCCGGATCGTAGCGGCCATGAACGAAGTGGGCATGGTCGTGGACGTATCGCATTGCGGCGACCGGACAACCCTGGATGCCTTTGAATTGTCCACCCAGCCGGTGTTGATTACCCATTCCAACTGTCGGGCCCTCGCACCGGGTCACCCGCGCTGCAAAACCGACGAAGCCATCACCAAAATGGCAGCTCAGGGAGGTGTAATGGGCATTACCGCTGTCCGGAATTTTGTCTCGAACAGCGAACCTACTACCCTGGACTCTTACATAGACCATATTGACCATGTCGTCCGACTCACAGGCATCGAGCATGTTGGGATCGGCACAGATGCTGATTTGAACGGCTACGATGATCTCCCTCCTGCGATCAACAAATCCCTTCGCGCCGGCTACAAAGACAGTTACGCGTTCCGCGAAAAAATTGATATCGAAGGAATGGACCATCCGAAAAAAATGTACGACCTCACCGAAGGACTGATTCGCAGAGGGTACTCCGATGAACACATCCGGCTGATCCTCGGCGGTAATTTTGCCAGGGCACTGGCGGCCATCTGGGGCTAAAAATCGGCTCAACCCTTAAATTTTCACACGCATGAAAAGACGATTATTTTTCAAAAACACCTTGATTGGAGGCCTTACGCTACCTGTGTTGGGTATGCAGTCCTGCAATAACAGTCCAGAAAATGGGCCTTCACCAACTTCCGGACTACAAGAAACCCCTGAAGGATTTGCCGATGATTTTGCCCTGAATGAAATTACGGTAAGTGAACTCCAGGCAAAAATGGAGCAGGGAGCACTTACTGCCCGGGAGATCACCCAAATGTACCTGGATCGCATCGAAGCCGTGGACAAAAATGGCCCCAAGCTACAGTCGGTCATTGAAATCAACCCCGACGCCTTAACCCTTGCAAGTACCCTGGACGAAGAGCGGAAGGCGGGAAAAGTCCGCGGCCCGCTCCACGGCATCCCCATCCTGATCAAAGACAATATTGATACAGGAGATCAGATGATGACCACAGCCGGTGCCCTGGCACTCACCGGAAACATTGCCGCACAGGATGCCTTTATTGTCGAAAAATTGCGGGCTGCGGGAGCCGTCCTGCTCGGAAAAACCAACCTCAGCGAGTGGGCCAACTTTCGATCGACCCGCTCTTCCAGTGGCTGGAGCGGCCGGGGAGGCCAATGTAAAAACCCTTTCGTGCTGGATCGCAACCCCTGTGGGAGCAGTTCCGGTTCGGGAGCGGCCGTATCGGCTAACCTCTGCGCAATAGCCATCGGCACCGAAACCAATGGTTCGATCGTATGCCCTTCCTCCTCCAACGGAGTAGTCGGCATCAAGCCCACTGTCGGCATGTGGAGCCGCAGTGGCATCATTCCCATCTCCTACACCCAGGATACTGCAGGCCCTATGACCCGAACCGTCACCGACGCCGCCATCCTGCTGGCTGCCCTGTCCGGTGAAGATCCGCGCGACGACAAAACACGAGGTTTGAGCGGAAAATACCCCTCTGACTATACTGCTGCCCTCGATCCCAACGGATTGCAGGGTGCCCGTATTGGAATAGCACGCTTTTATATGGGCTTTCACGAAGAAGTGGATCAAATCCTCGAAAAAGCCTTTGAGCTCATGCGCCAAAAAGGAGCGACCCTGATAGACCTCGAAGAACCCGAGGCATGGAAAAACCTCGGCGCAGCCAGCTATAATGTGTTGCTCTACGAATTCAAAGACGGGGTCAACAAATACCTCGCCAACGCCAATGCCCCTGTGAAGACCCTGGAGGAAGTCATTGCATACAACCAGGACAATGCTGCAGCTTCCATGCCCTACTTCAAACAGGAAATCCTGGAAGCCGCCCAGCAGAAAGGCGACCTCAATACCCCGGAATACCTGGAAGCCGTTCGGAAAACTGTCTTGCAATCCCAAAAAGGCATAGACCAGCTCTTGCAGGAAAACCAGCTCGATGCTATCCTTGGACCAACCGGAGGACCGGCCTGGGCAACCGACCTGGTCAACGGCGACCACTTCGGCGGCGGCAGTTCCTCACCGGCAGCACATGCCGGCTACCCCAATATCAGTTTGCCCGCAGGCTACGTCCACGGCTTGCCCGTAGGACTATCCCTGTTTGGCACCGCATTCTCCGAATCCACGCTTATCCGCCTGGCTTTTGCCTATGAACAGGCCAGCCAGCACCGCAAAGCCCCTGGCTTTCTCAAGCGGATTTCCTATTGATTATCAAGTATTTTATTTATCAAAACAACTATTATGAAAACCAGATTCAACCTTTTGATCCTCCTGGTATTGTTTGTCACCGGGTCTGCCTGGGCACAGAAAACCGTACTGGATGAGCTCAAAGAAATTGCTATTGTGGACCAGAAAGTCATGATGCCCATGCGCGATGGTATCCGCCTGAGCACCGATATTTTCCGACCCAAAACCAACGAAAAAGTACCCGTTATTTTTTCGAGAACCCCCTACAACTTCAATTCCTGGGGCAATGGCGAGATGAATACCCGCACCTACCGCACTGCCCTCGAAGCCGTTAAGCGCGGCTATGCCTACGTGGTGCAAAACGAACGGGGACGTTATTTCTCCGAAGGAGATTGGGATATCCTGGGGACGCCGCTCACAGATGGTTATGATGCCCTGGAATGGATGGAAAATCAGCCCTGGTGCAATGGCAAAGTAGCCTTGTACGGCTGTTCTTCTACGGCCGAGTGGCAGATGGCCGTGGCGGCACTCGATCATCCCGCCCTCACTGCCATGATCCCGATGGGCTTTGGGGCAGGCGTTGGAAGAGTGGGTGACTACTACGAGCAGGGCAACTGGTACCGGGGCGGTGCTACCCAAATGCTGTTTATCGCCTGGTTGTACGGTGTACAAAACGACGAAGTCAGACCTATGTTTCCTCCGGGTACCACTCAAGAACAACTGATCCGCAACTCCCGTTACTTTGACCTGGCTCCGGAAAGGCCCTCGGTGGACTGGTCGGAAGGACTGGCACACCTGCCGGTAAAAGATATCCTCAAAAACGTGAATGGTCCCGTTGGCGTGTTTGATGACATGGTGAAGCGCAAGCCCAATGATCCCGACTGGTACAAAGGCGGACTTTACCACGACGATATGCCCTTCAAAAAACCTTCCTTCTGGTTTGTCTCCTGGTACGATGTATCCTCCAGCCCCAACCTCGCACTCTTTAACCACGTCCGAAAAGATCCCGATGCAGGAGACGACCAGTACCTTGTGATTGCACCTACCCTGCACTGCGCCTATACCCGCGCAACCGAAGAAACCATTGTGGGCGAACGCAATGTTGGCGACGCCAGACTGGACTACGACAAACTTTTCTACGATTGGTACGACTACTGGCTCAAAGGCGTGGACAATGGCCTCAAGCAACGACTTCCCCGGGTACAATACTACACCATGGGTATGAACAAATGGCAGACCGCTGAAACCTGGCCCCCGCAAGGCGTACAGATGCAAAATATGTACCTCAGCAGCGGTGGCAAAGCCAATAGTCTTTATGGCGATGGCAAACTTACCGCCTCTGCACCCAAAACCGACAACGGGGACGGTTTTGCTTACGACCCCATGAACCCCGTGCCCTCTTACGGCGGTAATGTGTGCTGTACCGGTAATGCCGTTCAGGGCGGATCCTTCGACCAAAGCGGTATGGAAACCCGCCACGACATCCTCGTCTATACCTCCGAGCCCCTGGAAGAAGGCATGGAAGTCAGCGGTTTCATCGAAAGCACCCTCTACGTGTCGTCCGATGCCAAAGATACCGACTTCACCATCAAACTCATTGACGTATATCCCGACGGCAGGGCCTACAACCTGGACGAAACCATCCAGCGTGCCCGCTACCGCGAAGGCTACGACAAAGAAGTGTGGATGGAAGACGGTCAGGTCTATAAAATAGATATGACCCCCATGTCCACCAGCAATTACTTCGCCAAAGGACACCGCGTCCGGATAGAAATCTCCAGCAGCAACTTCCCTCGCTTCGACCGCAACATGAACACCGGCGGCAACAACTACGACGAAGCTACCGGAGTAGTCGCCAACAACAAGATCCACCACGGTGGTAAGTATGCTTCTGTGGTGAGGTTGCCTGTGAAGAAATAAAGAAAAAAAATAAGCTAAATAATTAAAAACCAAGTGTTTAAAACACAGGTGCAAGCCACCTTAAGGTGACTTGCACCTGATTTACCCTTATTAATACCTTTCCCTGCCAAAACGTAACCCCTTTGCCGGGTTAAATTTCAGCTATCCTTTCAAAAGCTTGGTAGCTTTATCCATTTCCCGCACAAATCCGCCCAAAACCTCGCTCAGGATCTCGATTTGCGCCTGGGCTTCCCCGAAATTGCGCTGTTCTATGGCTTCGCGTACACCGGGCAGGGTTTTAACCCCATAGCCGGTATAAAATCCGGGAGCATAAATATGGTGTTTGTACCAGGGTCGGCGCGGCAGACCTTCTTCCCGGGTCAGGCTGCGTTCGATATTTTTGAGGATGGCATTGACGGCGGCCTGTTGTGTTGGATTAGCGGCAGCCTTCTGAAGGGCTGTCTGATAAGCCCCCATGCTTTTCCTCAATTCGGCAAGTCTGTTTTGCAAGGGAGCGAAATTGATGTAAGGGATTTCGGCCTTGAGTTGAGGTTCCACAAAAGTCTGGGTAGGATCTGCAGCGAGGGCATACAAACCTGCCCGGATCATTTGATTTTCCCGTTCGGTGTTGGTACGCAGGCGATCTGTTGTCTGCATCAGATCTGCGAGGTACTCTTCAATCGTTTGGGTAAAATACTCAAAATCAAAAGGCAAGATAGTCGCGTTGGCCATGCGCAGGGTAAGTCGGCCGGCCACTTTGGCCAAAGCCGCCCCATATACAAAGCCCGGATCCTTGAAACGGGTATAGTGTTCGTAAGAGTCGTAGCCGGTGTGGTATTCGCCGCCATTACCTTCTCCGCCGAAACCGAGGTTGATCGAAGCGATCCCCAAGTGTTGAATAAAGGGGGTATAATCGGAGCCGGAGCCCAGCGCGCCGAGTTTGTAGTGGGAAAGCGCTTTGCCCCCATCTGCCTGTTGTCTGGCATTGAGCCTGGCGAAAACCGAAACGCCGGTTTGCGGATCAACTACCGACTTACTGACCTCATCGAAATACTTCTCCAGGGTGTGGGATCCTCCCCCTCCGAGAAAGCCCCGGCTATTGCTATCGGTATTAATATACACCACTGCTTTTTTGCGCAGCTCATCTGCATGATCTTCCACCCACTCGGTAGAACCCAGCAATGCGGGTTCCTCAGCATCCCAGGCACAAAACACCAGGGTACGCGCCGGCCTCCAGCCCGTTTTGGCCAGTTCGGAAATGGCGCGCGCCTCCTCCATCAGCGCCACCATACCGCTCACCGGATCGCTCGCCCCATGCACCCAGGCATCGTGGTGGTTGCCCCGGATCACCCACTCGTCCGGATACGTACTCCCTGGCATTTTCGCAATCACATTATAAGCAGGTTGGAGTTCCCAATTAAACTCCAACTTAAGGCGCACCACAGCAGGGCCGGGACCCAGGTGGTAGGTCACCGGAAGCGCCCCCCGCCATGACTCCGGAGCAACCGGTCCGCCCATTGCAGCCAGCAGGGGCTGTGCATCCACCCAGGAAATGGGCAATACCGGGATACGGATCAGGTTATCGGCAGACTCTTTGCTGATCCGTAGCGCGTCGGCAGTTGCCCCATAGCCGGGAGTAAGTGGATCTCCGGGTCGCAAGGGCATATCCAGTACCGAGCCCCGCTGCACCCCATAGGGATTTTTAAAAGCCCCTTCCGGATAAGTATCACCCTGGAAGTACCCATCATCTTCCGGATCGGAATAAATAATACAGCCCACTGCACCCATCTCGGCAGCCACTTTAGGCTTAATTCCACGCCAGGATCCCCCGTATTTTGCGATCACAATCTTTCCCCTCACATCCACGCCACGCCGGGCAAGCTCCTCGTAATCAGCAGGTACACCGTAATTCACAAACACCAATTCCCCGGTCACGTCCCCATCCACCGAAAAACAATTATAAGGCTGGAGCATCTCGTCTATCTGCTGCGAACTCGCATCGCCCTCCACCGGAGGCTCCTCCAAACTCGCCCGAAAAGCCGTTGGAGCTGTCATCTCCAGGATGCGCACTTTGGGGGTAGGAAAAAGCACCTGATAGGTCTCAATCTCAACCTCGTAGCCCCACTCCCGGAACTTTGCCGCCATAAACTCGGCATTCGCCTTTCCCCAGGGCGATCCCACATGGTGCGGTCGGGACGACATCAGCCGGTTCCACTCATCCAGGTTTTGCGGCCGGATATACCCATCAAAGCGCCCTTCCAAAGCCTCCTGAGCCCGTGCAGCATCCGGCGCGTACGTATAGATTTGTGCATAGCACGAAAAAAACAGCCATCCCCAAAAGACGGCCAGCAGTGTAATCTTTCTCATAGCAAACATTTATGTAGTTAGTTTATCCAAAGGTAATCAACCCCTTTGGCGTATTCAATTGCATACCTGTAAAAATCCCATGTCGCGCCGGATCAGCTACCTGCTCCCAAATTATCCGCTTATCCTTCGGAAAAAAACTTTCGTCCAGCGGGTGACCGGGATACCACCCCACCACCACCTGCTCCAAGCTGCAGCCCGGCGGCGTACTTTCGGACGGGTGCACACTGTCTTCCCCCCACTCAATAAAAAATGGCTGTAAAGTGGGCAGTCCGTCCTTCAGCAAAAACAGGGTTTTCCACGACAAGACCCGCCCGTCGGGCGTCTTGCGCGACCCTTCTCCCACAGGCGAATGCGCAATACCTGCTGCATCCAGCGCGGCCAACAAATCCAACATGGAATCTGTGCGCAAAGACCAGCCAAAACAAAATAACTCCGGACAGCCGTTGCCCGGCGAAAACACCGTATCCGGAGGATGCACAGGATCCTGAGGAGCAATCACTTCCAGGTAAATCCCCCGCTCCAGCGAACACAGTGCATTGTGCGTCCCAAACGGATGTTTCCCCCCTACCTGCAAGTGTAGCCCGCTGGCGCGAAAAAAATCACTTCTCCCCTGATCCAAATCCCGAATACCCAAAATTAAATGGTCCAGTGTCGTTGCTATCATAATTGGAAAAATTTGAATTTTTTGTAACGTAAGTATAAAAATTTTGTTTGGTTATTAAAAAACAGGACACTTTGTTAAAATTAATTTAACACACCCCTCTGCCAAACATTTGACTGTTCCTGTGAAAAAAAAACTTTGATGTTACTATGATCACATAAATTACCACATTTTATTCTTGTTTTTGGGAAATATTTTTACTTTTGACTACTTATTGTAATTTTGACGCTAACGAAATTTTTAAGAATGAAACAGGCTATTACCAAAATTTTTGTTGCAGTTGTGTTTCTATTGAGCGTGGTTTCTCTTGCTCATGCGCAACGGACCATTACGGGTACCGTTACGGATAGCAAGACCGGGGAGACGCTCATCGGAGCCAACGTGCTGATTGCAGGCACCAGCAATGGTACCGTTACGGATCTAGACGGTGCTTACAGCCTTGAGCTGAGCGAAGGTGCTGCGGAACTTATTTTCAGCTTCACCGGCTATTCGTCACAGACGGTAGCGATCGGAGCATCTAATGTAATTGATGTAGCGATGGATCCGGGAACTATCCTGGACGAAGTGGTCATCATCGGTTATGGAACTACCAAGGTAGAGGATGCGACGGGTGCGGTGACTACCCTGAAGACGAAAGACTTCAACCAGGGTATTATGAACTCTCCGGAGCAGCTGATCCAGGGTCGTACTGCCGGTGTGCAGATCACTTCTGCCAGTGGTGAACCTGGTGCAGGTGCGGATATCCGTATCCGCGGTGCGTCTTCTGTCCGTGCGGGCAACCGTCCTTTGATTGTAGTGGACGGTGTACCTTTGGACGGTGGCGATGTTAGCCCGGGAGCGGACATCGGTTTTGGTAGCTCCAGCTCCAGAAACCCCTTGAACTTCATCAACCCTGCAGACATTGAGTCTATTGACATCTTGAAAGATGCCAGCTCTGCTGCGATTTATGGTACACGTGGTGCCAACGGGGTTATTTTCATCACCACCAAAAAAGGAAAGGCGGGTGCGCCACAGATTTCTTACAATGGTAGTGTGGGAATTGGCAATATTGCCAGAACTTACGATCTGCTCAACGCAGATGAATATCCCAATGCTGCAAGATCAGCAGGTAATTCCAATCCGGATGAAGGCGGATCTGTAGATGCTTTGGGAGACATTTTGAGAACGGCCATTACGCAAAACCACAACGTTTCTGTGGGTGGTGGTAGCGAAACCGGCAATTACCGTTTCTCTTTGGGTATCTTGGATCAGGAAGGTATCATAAAAAATTCAGGTCAGCGCAAGTACAATGGTACGGCCAAAATGGTTCAGTATGCGTTTGACAACAAACTGAAGTTGGAAGGTACGATCATTGCTTCCTACATTGAGGACGATATGGCTCCGATTTCCGACAACGTAGGTGCGGAAGGCGACTTGATGTCTTCTGCGCTGCGATGGAACCCAACCCGCCGCTACACCAATGCGGATGGTTCTTTCAACCAGCCCAGTGACAACCAGCGCAACCCTCAGGCGTTCCTTGCGTACTTTTCGGACAACACCGAAACGCAGCGAATCCTGGCCAACGCAGCGGTTTCTTACACCCTGGCTCCCGGCTTGGATTACCGCTTCAACCTGGGTGTTGACCGCTCCAGCGCTTTGAGAGGGGTAGGTGTTTCTTCGTTGTTTAATGCCAACTTCTCTACAGGTAGAGGGGTAGCGAGCATCGAGTCTATCAATGCCAAAAACAACATCCTCGAGCACACCCTTACCTATGTAAAGGATATCACTTCCAAAATCAACTTGAACGCACTTGCGGGTTATTCTTACCAGAATTTCGAGCGCAGAGGAAGCAAGCAGGTGGGAAGGGATTTCAATACCATTGACCAGAATCTTTACGTGCGCAACCTTCAGTTTGCCAGCTCTTTCCCTGTCGTGGATCAGCGTGCTTTCTACGATCCTAATGTGGAGCTTCAATCTGTTTTCGGTAGAGCACAAATCAGCATCGCGAATAAGTTCCTCGTAACGGGTACTTTGCGTGCGGATGGTTCGAGCAAATTCCAGGGCGACAACAAATACGGTTACTTCCCGTCATTTGCTGCAGCTTGGAAATTGTCGGACGAAGCGTTTATCCCGGAATTTTTCGACTTGCTAAAACTTAGAGTAGGATATGGTATCACGGGTAACCAGGAATTTGGTGCTGGTTTGACCAGAGACCAAGTGTTCCCTGAATTTACCGGTGCCAACCCTTCTCAGCGAATTGTGGGTAACCCCAACTTGAAGTGGGAGTCAACCGTTCAAACGAGCGTGGGTCTTGATTTCGAGTTCGCCAACAGCCGTTTCGGTGGTTCTATTGACTACTTCTCCAAAAACACCAATGACCTGCTTTTCCGTTTGCCAACTATCGCGCCAGCTCCTCCGGGCTTCTTCTGGACTAACCTGAGCGATCTTGAGGTGAAAAATTCAGGTGTGGAATTGGGCTTTTACGGTACGCTCGTAGAGAAACAAGACCTGACCATTGACTTCAATGTCAATGCCAGCTTCTTTACCAACTCTATCGAAAATGTTTCTTCCGGCTTCCCTTCAGGTATTGCCACCGGTGCCATCTCCGGTCAGGGTCTATCTGGCGAAACGGGTCAGCTGCTTTGGGACGGTCAGGAGCTATACGCTTTCTATGTACCTGATTTCCTTGGTTTTGACGACAGTGGCGCTCCTATCTACCGCGACATCAACGGCGATGGTAACATAGATATCGTTACAGGTACTCCTGGTACCGTGGACAGAGCTTTTGCAGGTTCACCGAACCCAGACATGCTTTTGGGTGTTCAAGGTAATATCCAATACAAAAACCTTGATTTCAGCTTCTTTATGAATGGTGCTTTCGGTCATCAGGTAATGGACAACACAGCATTGGCTTTGTTCTCTAAAGGTGCACTCAGAGGGGGCAACAACGTCACCAGAAATGTCGTGGACACCAACGAAGATCCAGGCAACTCGCTGTCTGTTTCATCCAGATACCTGTACAATGCCGATTTCCTTCGTATGGCTAATGCTACTTTGGGATACAACCTCAATATGGCCAGCACCAACTGGATCAAAAACCTAAGGGTGTTTGTTACAGGCCAAAACTTGTTCCTGATTTCAGATTATCCGGGCTTCGACCCAGAGGTTAACATTAACAAAAGCGTAGATGGTGTGCCTTCTTTCGGGATTGACTATACAGCTTACCCCAGAGCAAGGACCATCATTTTTGGAATCAATGCTAATTTCTAAGATTGTTTAAACATATTAGAAAATGTTAATTCTAAATTTCACAAAAATGAACAAATTATTATCAATACTGCTGGCAAGCTCGCTCTTGTTGTTCGCAGGTTGCACAGACCTCGAAGAAGAGCTAAATTCTGCGCTGACAAAAGAAGATGCTGTGGCACAGGATATTTTGAATGCCTGTTCAGCATTGTCGGCAGCTTACGACGTACTTCGCCCCTTCCAAAGTCAGGCGGGTACCTGGTCGCTACAAGCGCATTCTTCTGATGAGATCGCGGGTCCAACTCGTGGTACAGACTGGTTTGACGGGGGTGCATGGCAGGCTATGCACACGCATTCCTGGACTGCATCTCATGCTCACGTAGGTCAGGCGTGGAATGATATCCTGGGCGGTTTGTTCCAGGCTACTTCTGCGCTGGAGTTCAACCCTAGCCCGGAAGAAAGGGCTCAGGCGCTGTATTTCCAGGCTTATTACACCTACCTTGCAGTTGATTTGTTTGGTAAAGTGCCTTTCCGCGAGCCGGGTGAAGACCTTACTCAGGCTCCTGCCGTACTTAGCCGAACAGAAGCGATCGAGAAAGTGATTGCATTGGCCGAAGAGGCTTTGACCAATCTTCCCGATCTGCGCTACGTGAATACTTCAGGTTGCCAATATACCAACAAAAACGCTTGCCGCGCTTTGTTGTCCAAGGCATACTTGAACCGCGCTGTTTTTGCGGCTACCGATGCCAACGGTGGCGCTCAGGCAGGTCCTTACACGTTCAGCCAGTCGGATATGTCTAAGGTGGTACAATATACCGACCAGATCATCAATTCCGGTACTTACAGTCTGGAGACCAACTATTTCGACAACTTTGCTCCTGATAACACGACAGAGTCAAGCGAGTTGATCTGGGGCTACCTGAACACAAATGCGTCTGCAGGTGATATCCACACGCGTTGGTTCATGACCCTCCACTACAACCAGGTTCCTTCAGGATGGAACGGTTTTGTTACGCTGGCTGATTTCTACAATTCTTTCGAGGATCAGGATGTGCGTAAAGAAGCCGAAATTCCATCTATCCAAGCAGGTGGCGGTGGATACAACGCCGGTTTCTTGGCTGGTTTGCAAACCGATGCCAGTGGCAATCCGCTGAAAGACCGTCTGGGTAACGACCTCGATTTCTCTGCTGGTTTCTCTATCACCAACTCTAACGAGATTCAAGGTATCCGTGCGATCAAGTACATCCCGGACTTTGTTAATCCTGCAGGTCCTGCCAACAATGACTACGTGGTGTTCCGCTATGCAGATGTACTGATGATGAAGGCCGAGGCATTGTTGCGCTCAGGTAATGCTGCTGGTGCACTGACCATCGTCAATCAAATCCGTACGCTTCGCGGGGCTTCAGCGTTGAGCAGTTTGGATGAGGAAGGTTTGCTCGCAGAGAGAGGCCGTGAGCTATACTGGGAAGGTTGGAGAAGAAACGACCAGATCCGCTTCAATAAGTTCTTGCAGGCATGGGCTGAAAAACCCGCCGGCAATGCAACTAAGTTGTTGTTCCCAATTCCTTCACTGGCATTGGCAACCAACCCTAACTTAGCGCAAAATCCGGGATATTAATTCTTCGGATTCAAAGTTATAAACTGGTAGAAGGCTTCGGCCTTCTGCCTTTTTTTATTTTTTTTGTTCCCGATTTTACTTCCTCCCTTAAAATCCGGCTAATCATGGAAAGAAAGCTCCTTTTTTTCGGCCTCCTTGTCCTGATGCTGGGATGTCAGCCCGGTGCGTCTGATACCGCCCCTACCCTTTTCCAGTTGATGTCCGAAAAAGATACCGGTATTGATTTTGCCAATGTCCTGGACGATGCCGAAAATTTCGATGTGTTTCGCTACCGCAATTACTACAATGGCGGCGGAGTGGCCATCGGCGATGTCAATAACGATGGCTGGCAGGATGTGTTTTTGACCTCCAATACCGGCCAAAACCGACTTTTTCTGAACAAAGGGAATTTCACCTTCCAAGATATCACCGAAACAGCCGGAGTGGCCGGCAACAAACCCTGGTCCACCGGCGTGGCACTGGTGGATGTCAATGCCGATGGTTGGCTGGATATTTATGTGTGCAATTCGGGCGATATCAAAGGTGGTCAACGCGAAAACGACCTGTTTATCAACAATGGTGATCTGACCTTTACAGAGTCCGCAAAAGAATATGGCCTGGACGACAAGGGCTTTTCTACACACGCCTGTTTTTTTGATTATGATGGCGATGGCGATCTGGATGCCTATATCCTCAACAATTCTTTCCAATCCGTGGCTTCCCTGGGTTTCAGAAACCTGCGCAACCAGCGCGATCCGGACGGTGGCGATAAATTGTACCGCAACGATGGGGGTAAGTTTACCGATGTGAGCGAAGCTGCCGGCATCTATGGCAGCGTGATCGGATTTGGCCTGGGTGTGACCGTTGGCGACGTGAACGGCGATTTTTGGCCCGATATCTATGTATCCAATGATTTTTATGAACGCGACTACCTGTATATCAACAACCAGGATGGTACTTTCTCGGAAGAGTTTGTGCGCCGCTTCGATACCGGCAGCCACTTTTCTATGGGAGCTGATATGGCCGACCTCAACAATGATGGCTGGCCGGAGATTTACGTAACCGATATGTTGCCGCCCGATTTGAAAAGACTGAAACAGACCACGGATTTTGTGGATTTCGATCAGTTTATTTTCAGGTACAACAGCGGCTACCACAACCAGTTTATGCACAACACCCTCCAACGCAACGATGAGGGCTTTTTTGCCGATGAGGCATTTCTGAACGGCGTGGCCGCGACCGACTGGAGCTGGGGGGCACTCCTGTGCGACCTGGACAACAATGGCTTCAAGGATATTTTTGTGACCAATGGGGTCTATAAGGATGTGACCGATCAGGATTTTATTGCCTTTTTGGCCAATGAGGAGACCCAAGAGGCTGTGCTGATGGGCAAAGAAGTGGATTTCTCGGCTTTCGTAGAGGCTATGCCCAGCAACAAATTGTCCAATTTTTGTTTCAGCAATACCGGCAACTGGCAGTTTGCCAACCAGGCAACCAACTGGGGACTGGATCTGCCCAGCCATTCCAACGGCGCCGCTTACGGCGATTTGGATAACGATGGCGACCTGGATCTTGTGGTGAACAACCTCAATGATCGCTGTTTTGTCTATCAAAACCATTCCAGTGAAAATAATTCCCTTCAAATAGCCGTACAGACCCGCGCAGGTAATCCTTTTGCCGTAGGCGATCACGTGATCCTGCACAGCGGCACCCAACGCATTTCTCATACGAATATCCCCAACCGGGGCTTTCAGTCCTCCGTTCAGATGTGGCCCCCATTGGGCACGGGACAGATCGAGCTCCTGGACAGTGTGGAGTATTTTGCCGACAATGGCCGACAACGCGCTGTTTTTTATCAGGTTCCTGTCCATCAAACACTGACCATTGATCCCACTCAAACCCGTCCGTTTACCCCGCCGGCAGTAGATATGGTGCCCGATACCCGCTTGGAAAGGGTCGCAAATGCACCGGTTTTCCGCCATGCGGAAAATAATTTTATTGATTTCGACAGAGAACAACTGCTTTATTCCATGATCTCCCGCGAAGGTCCCTGCTTGGCAACGGCAGATGTCAATGCCGATGGCCGAGAAGATTTTTACGTGGGTGGCGCCAGCGGCCAAAAAGGGGTGCTTTTTATGGCCGCCCCCAACAGCAGCTTCCGACAATTCGAACTGCCCGATGATGATATCAACGCAGAGGATACCGATGCCCTGTTTTTTGATGCCGACAATGACGGAGATCCGGATCTTTATCTCTGCAGCGGAGGTTCGGAGTACCTCGAAGGGGATCCATCGCTGGAAGACCGCTTTTTCCGCAACAACGGAAGCGCTTCCCAACCCAATTTCAGTCGAGCCGCCGATGCCCTCCCCAAAATACGGCGCAATAGTGCCGTGGCTAAGGCCATAGATGTCAACAACGACGGGTTCCTCGATATCTTCGTGGGCACCCGCTCCGCACCCGGATATTACGGCAAGTCGCCCGACAGCTACCTGCTTATCAATCGGGGCGGTACAGGTTTTGAGCGGGGAAAAGTTACTGATTTTCAAGCCCTCGAACAGCTGGGTATGGTGCGGGATGCCCATGTGGCGGACTTGAACGGCGACGGCTACCCCGAACTCATCGTGGCTGGTGAATGGATGCCCATCCATATCCTGTGGAACGACGCCGGGAAGTTTTCCCGCACCAGCGCCTTGCCCGATACCGAGGGCTGGTGGAATACCCTCAAGCTGATCCAACAGGAAGGTCAAACCTGGCACTTTGCCCTCGGCAATTTTGGTCAAAATAGCATGTTTCAGGCCAGTGTCGAAAACCCCTTGCAACTTTTTGTCCACGATTTCGACAAAAATGGCTCATTAGAAGCGCTTTACTGCAAAACCGAAAACGGCCAGGCCTATCCCTACCACCTGAAAGGAGATCTGCAAAAAGAGTACATTGCCCTGAAAAAGAAATTTTTATACCATAAAGACTACGCCGATAAATCCATGCAGGAAATTTTCCCGGCAGAAGACCTCCGGGAAGCGCAAGTGCTGTCCTGCAAGACTTTAGCTTCTTCCCTGCTCTCCCTGTCGTCAGATGGGAGTTTTACCCTACAGCCCCTTCCCCGTGCGGTGCAGGTGGCTCCTGTGTACGATTTCCTGGTGGACGATTACAATGGCGATGGTAACTCCGATTTGATCAGCTTCGGGAATTTGTCTTACGCCAAACCCGAAGTGGGGAGGATGCTGGGCAATAAAGGAATTGTGCTTTACGGCGACGGCAATCCAGCCGGTTTTAGCCGCGCATCCGACGGTCAGCTGTACCTGTCGGGCGAATGCAGATCTGCAGCGACTTTGCAACATGGAACTGATGTATTTTACCTAATCGGAAAAAACAATGCTGAACTTGAAATCTACCGCAAAAAGTAAGTTATCCTGGATCCTCCTGCTGCTTCCCGGGCTTTTTGGCTGTGAAGCCGGGCAGGACAGCCGGTTTGTACTGCGGGATGCCGCCAGTACCGGCCTCGATTTTTCCAACAACCTCAGCGAAAGTGCAGAATGGAATATCCTCAACTACATGTACCTCTACAATGGAGCAGGTGTAGGTGCCGGGGATTTCAACCGCGACGGTCTGACCGACTTGTTTTTTGTGTCGAATATGGAAAGCAACAGGCTTTACCTCAACGACGGGGAACTTAAGTTTCGCGATATCACCGAAACAGCAGGGATGGCCGGGGAGCCCGGATGGAAAACCGGAGTATCTGTAGCGGATGTCAATGCGGACGGATGGCCGGATGTTTACGTTTCCTACCTCGGTGATTTCCGGAGCTACCGGGGTAAAAACCTTTTGTATATCAACCAGGGACTCAACGAGTCAGGCATACCTGTTTTTGACGAACAAGGCGCCGATTACGGGCTTAACCTCAGCGGTTTTGCTACCCAGGCTGTGTTTTTTGATTATGACCTGGACGGCGACCTGGATCTTTACCAATTGTTTCATTCGGTGCACAACAATGGCACTTACGGCAACCGAAGTCAGCTGATCAATCGAAGTCATCCCCTGGCCGGCGACCGACTCCTGCGCAACGATGATGGTTTTTTTGTGGAGGTCAGCGCAGAAGCCGGGATTTTGTCCAGCGTTTTGGGCTATGGTCTGGGCGTGGCTGTGAGCGACCTCAACGATGATGGCTATCCCGATATTTATGTGGCCAATGATTTTCACGAAAACGACTACCTCTATCTCAACCAGGGCGATGGCACTTTCCGGGAAAGCCTCGAGCGGAGCATCCTGCATACTTCCCGTTTTTCGATGGGTACCGACGTGGCCGATGTCAATAACGATGGGCACCTGGATATTTTTGTAGCCGATATGCTGCCTTACCGGCGAGAGGTACTCCAGACAGCTGCCGGGGAGGAGTCCTTCGACATTTACCACATGAAGAAAAACCTGGGCTACAACGAACAGTATTCCCGCAACACCCTGCAACTCAACCGGGGCGACGGGCATTTCAGCGAGGCAGCGCAGTTGCTTGGACTGGAGGCCAGCGACTGGAGCTGGTCACCGCTTTTCCAGGATTTTGACCTCGACGGCTGGGTGGACTTGTTTGTGTCCAACGGGATTTACCGGCGTCCCAATGACCTGGATTTTGTCAATTATATATCCCATGAAGCCATTCAGGCCAAATTGCGCAACAATATCCTCAAAGAGGAGGATATGGCGCTCATCAACATCATGCCGCAGGTGCCCCTACACAATCGCTTTTACCGCAACCTGGGCAACCTGCAATTTGAAGAGGTCAGCGCAGACTGGGTGACCGATATGCCCGGCTTTTCCAGCGGTGCGATTGCTGCAGATCTCGACAACGACGGCGACCTGGACATTGTGACCAGCAATACCGCGGCAACGGTGAGTTTGTATGAAAACAAAACCCGCAATACCAATAGTGCTCCGGCTTTTGTCAACATCCAACTGGAGGGAAAAGGTGCTAACCGCGATGCCCTGGGGGCAAAATGCTGGTTGTACGCCAATGGACAGGTCATGGTGCGAGAAAATTTTCCCGTAAGGGGATTCCAATCGGCTGCATTGGCCGACATGGTGTTTGGCCTGGGTAATGCGCCCCAAATAGATAGCCTGAAAATTCGATGGCCCGACGGGACGCTCAGTCTGCACACGGATATCCAGCCCAATACCAGCAACCGCATCCGACAGGAGGCGGTCGCCGCTCAGCAATACACCCCTGCTCCTGCAGCACCCGCGCTATTTACCGATCTTACCGAAACCCTTCAGCTGCCCTTCAGGCATACCGAAAACGAGCTCATTGAGTTTGGCAGGGAACCTTTCCTTCTGCGCATGAACACGACCCAAGGGCCCGGCATGGCCGTAGGGGATGTCAACGGAGACGGCAAAGACGACGTATTTATCGGCGCTTGCAAATGGTCTGCCAGTCAGCTGTGGCTGCAAGGCGACAACGGCTCCTTCTCCCTAACCCAGGAAAGTCTGTTTGAACCCGATGCCGTGGCCGAAGACGTCGCGGCGCAATTCCTCGACTTCGACCAGGACGGTGACCCCGACCTGCTGGTGCTACCCGGTGGCAACGAATTTCAAGGCAAGCACCCCGCCAGGCGCGTTAGACTCTACCGCAACGATGGCGGGCAACTGGTTTTGGTCGAAACCGACCTGCTCCCCGAACTTTACCTCACTGGCTCCAGCATTGCAGTCGGCGATATGGATGGCGACGGCGACCCCGATATCTTTCTCGGTGCAAGGGTGGAGCCGGGAAATTTCCCTGCCCGACCCGAACATATCCTGCTCGAAAATGTATCCGGCGTCTATGTCCGCCAATCCTTTGAAGCCCTAAACAGCCTCGGCCGGGTTACGGATGCCCGCTGGGCAGATGTCAACGGCGATGGCAAGCAGGATTTGGTGGTGGCGGAAGACTGGGGCAGCGTGAAAGTCCTGCTCCGGACCCCTACCGGTTTTGAACCACTCGACGACCCGGCGTTGAAGGCAGCAAAAGGACTGTGGAATACCGCCATTGCACGAGATATAGACCAAGACGGCGACCTCGATATCATCGCCGGAAATTTTGGACGCAATACCCGCCTGAGGGCCTCCGAAACCCAACCCGTAAGTCTGCGTGTCTGCGATGCCGACAACAATGGGTATCCCGACATGATCGTCACCTACTTCTTCGACAACCAGGAAATTTTGTTCCATACCCGCGACGAATTATCCGCCAAAATCCCTGCTGTCAAAAAAGAAGTGACCTCTTATAAGGCATTCAGTACCCTGGCTCCGAAGGCACTCTTTCCGGAATGCTGGGAGACCAATGCGCCGGTGGAAACCCTCACCGAGCTGGCCTCTGTGATTTTTGTCAACAACGGCACAGCGGGCTTTTCCAAGAAAATCCTGCCGCAGGCGGCACAACTTTCTTCCGTTCACGACATCCAGGTGTGGGATATCAACGGCGACGGGAAGGATGACCTGTTTTTATCCGGAAACTTCTATGAAAATACCCTGCAGCTGGGTCGCATGGATGCTAATCTGGGCTGCGTACTGCTCCAACAGGACAACCTGGACTTTGAAGTGGCACCCGCACGGGAACTGGGATTTGTCAGTAAGGGGCAAGTCAGAGAAGTCCATTCCCTGCGAATAGGCGAACAACAATATCT
Organism: Saprospiraceae bacterium; assembly: GCA_030729925.1. Lineage (GTDB taxonomy): Bacteria > Bacteroidota > Bacteroidia > Chitinophagales > Saprospiraceae > JALQTV01. The sequence continues at coordinate 17,587 of JANQWK010000054.1, read as the reverse complement.
GGTCTTGGCAAAAAATAACGAATTCTTTCAGCTGATACAACCGGTCATTTCGGCTAACTAACACCCATGTACTATGATGAACCGCAAAATATTTCAGACCTGCTGCTTTTTACTCTCGCTGTGTTATGGCATCCAAGCCCAGTCCAGCTGGGAAATTTCAGCCACAGGGATCCAGCCCGAAAATTACTATGGGGTCACTGTAGCCAATGGCATGGTAGGCATGGTTTCCTCTCCCGAACCCCTCCAGGTGAAGGATGTCATCCTCAACGGCGTATATGACTATTACCAACGGGGCAGGGTATCTAACATCCTCAAGGCCTTTAACCACGTCAACCTGATGCTCGACGTGGATCAGCAGCGGATATCGAGGGCCAGTATTCAAAATTACCGCCAGACCCTCGACATGCAGCACGCCGAACTAAAAACCCAGTTTGAGGTGGGCGACAACATCTCCGTAGAACAGCGCCTGATGTCCCTGCGACACCTCCCCTATTCCGCGCTCAGCATTGTTACCATCCACGCCAAAAAAGCGGTCAGCATTACCCCCTATAGCGTGATCGAGGCACCCGACCACCTTCGCAACGTGGAAAACTATTTCTGGCACATCAACCGCCCCCATGCTACCTTCCCGCTGCTCACTTCTACGGCCGACAGTCCCTCCGGAGCACTCCAGGTGGCCGCATCCAATACCTTCCTTTTTCCCGAAGGGGAACACGAACAACACCCTGCGGTGATCCATGAAGAATGGGACTTCAACCGCCACTGGGCAAAATTCACCAAAAATCTCAAAGCCGGAGAAAGCTATACCTTCGCCGTGGTATCTTCTACCTGCGCCTCTACCGACTATAAAGACCCCCACGGAGAAGCCGAGCGACTCACCGTTTTTGCTGCGCTGGAAGGGCTGGATCGCCTGGTAAAGGGGCACCGCCAAGCTTGGGAAAAACTTTGGGAAAGCAATGTTTTTGTGGAAGGTGACCCCGCTCTCGAACGCGATATCCGCTTTGCGCTCTACCACCTGTATTCTTTTGCCCGTGCAGGAACCGCTAACAGCCTTTCCCCTATGGGATTGTCGGGACTGGGCTACAATGGACACGTATTTTGGGATACCGAGCTCTGGATGTACCCTCCGCTGCTGGCAATGCAACCCGATATCGCCCGCTCGCTGCTCGAATACCGCTACCAACGACTTGATGCCGCCCTTCAAAATGCCTTCGCACACGGCTTCAAAGGCGCCATGTTTCCCTGGGAATCCGCGGCAGACGGCTCGGAGGATACGCCGGTATGGGCGCTAACCGGGATGTTTGAACACCATATCTCTGGTTGTATCGCCTGGGCTGCCTGGAAATATTACCAGGTGACCGCTGACCGCGAATGGCTGGAAACCCGGGGCTGGCCTATCCTCAAAAATGTGGCCGACTTCTGGGCGAGCCGGGTTAGCCGCGATGGACCCGGGCAATACAACATTAACAATGTGATCGGTGCCAATGAATGGCTAGAAAATATTGACAACAACGCCTTTACCAACGCCATCGCCATCCTCAGCCTTCGGTATGCCGATGCTGCTGCCGGGGCGCTGGGCAAATCCGCCGACCCCGACTGGCTCCACGTGGCCGACAACATCCCAATCTTGCGTTTTCCCGACGGGACAACCCGCGAAAATGCCACTTATGAAGGAGAAACGATCAAACAAGCCGATGTGGTGCTGCTCTCCTACCCCCTCGACCTGGTCCGGGAACCTGCTCGGGTCAAGCAAAACCTGGACTATTACACCCCCAGAACCTCCGCAAACGGCCCGGCAATGGGCGCTGCGATTTCGGCGGTGCTGTACAACCGACTTGGAGAAACGGAAAAAGCGGGCCAACTTTTCCAACAAAGCTACAAACCCAATGAAGTCCCTCCCTTTGGGGTCATCGCAGAAACAGCCGGAGGAACCAACCCCTACTTTGCCACAGGAGCCGGGGGCATGCTACAGGCGGTCATTTTTGGCTTTGGTGGACTCGAAATTACAGATAAAGGTCTGGTTCAACTCCCCGGCAGCATTCCCGCTTCCTGGAAAAAGCTTACCTTGACCGGTCTGGGAACCGCTCGAAAAACCATTACCGTATCGCACTAAACCAGACGCCTTATGAAACATGCCGGGATAAAAATCGTCATCATCCTCAACTACATCATCTTTGCCATGCTGCTCAACAGCGTGGGCATCCTGATCCAAAAGTCTATGAACGTATATGGGGTCAGTGCCGTGACGGCCAGTACCCTGGAATTGTTCAAAGACATGTCCATTGCCGTGGCCTCTTTCCTGCTGGGCTCTTTTTTACCTCGCCTGGGTTACAAGCGCGGCTTTCTGTTGAGTCTGATGCTGGTCATGTTTGGGAGTCTGGCCATGTACTACGGCAATGGTTTTGGTTACGTGCAATTGCTGTTTGCCTGCACGGGTATCTCCTTTGCGGTCATCAAAGTATCGGTTTATGCGTTGATTGGCCAGATCAGTCCTGACAAAAAATCGCTCAACAGCTTTTTGTCCATGGTAGAGAGCGTTTTCATGCTGGGCATTGCCTTGGCCTACATTTTGTTTCCTTTGTTTTACAACGAACAAAACCCCGACGCCTGGCTTCAGATCTACCTTTTAATCACGGTTTTAGTGCTGTTTTCCCTGCTGGTGGTATATTTCACCGATTTCAGGTTGGAAGCCCCAAAGGTAGTTTCCAGTCCGCTGAAGGACTTTACCGATATGTTGGGTCTGATGAAGAGACCGGCGGTACTCATCTTTGCGCTGAGTGCGTTTTTGTATGTGATGACCGAACAAGGTATCATGTCCTGGCTGCCTACCTTTAACGAGAAAGTGTTGCACCTGCCGGAAAAAATCAGCGTCAACATAGCCCTGATCCTCGCCCTGTCCATTGCCGGCGGACGATTGCTCTCGGGTATTCTGGTCAACTACGTCAAATGGCTCTTTATTGTATTTGCCGGACTGCTGGGGGCCGCCCTCATCATTGTGCTGGTGCTGCCCCAAACGGAAACCCTCAGCATCGCCCCGATTGAAAGTCTGCGGGACGTTCCCTGGATCGGGTTTGTTTTTCCTATGGTAGGGCTCTTTCTAGCCCCGATTTATCCCTTGATGAACTCCGTGGTTTTGGGGGTAACCGACCGATCCCTGCACAGTGCCATGGCCGGTCTGCTCACTTTCTTCTCCGCCCTGGGGGGCACCATCGGATCCCGGATAGTGGGTTATCTTTTTGAATCCATTGGAGGAAGTCAGGCTTTCTATTTTGCCCTCATCCCTTTGGCGCTGTTGGTGGCCAGCCTGTTTTTACTTTACCGTCAGACCAATTTGCCGCAAGCTCCCAAAAATATCGAATTATGAAATATAGCACTCCCCTGCTGCTCGTCGTCCTCCTTGGATTCAGCGCCTGCGTGTCTGAAGACCAAAGCTGGCAATCCCGGGAAGTCAGTGCAGAATTGTTGCACGAGGCCCATAAGAACCTCACGGATATTATGGTGCACGACATCTTCTCCCCCCCCGTTGCCAGCAGAATTTACGCCTACTCCAGTTTAGCTGCCTGGGAGGTGATGGCGCGCAAGGATGCGCAAAAAAACTCCATGGCAGGACAGTTGAACGGACTTTCTGGGGTTCCCGATCCGGAACAGCCCGCAGAGATCTCTTTTGAAATTGCGGCCCTGCACGCCTTCAACCGGATAGGCAGGACCATGATTTTTTCCGAAGACAAGATGGAAACTTTCCAGCAGGAATTTGTGGGCAAGGAGCAAAAGAACTTCCCGAAGAAAGTCTGGGAAGCCTCGGCAAACTATGGGGAGCAGGTCGCACAGGCGATACTGGACTGGTCCGGCAAGGACAACTACAAAGAGACCCGCTCCTATCCCAAATTTTCCGTGGTGGAAAGTCCGGGCAGGTGGCAGCCTACCCCTCCGTCCTACATGGACGGCATAGAACCCCACTGGTCGGCCATACGACCCTTTGTCCTGGACTCTGCCCAGCAATTCAAACCGGCGCCTCCGCCTCCCTTCAGCATGGAGCCGGGAAGTGCCTTTTATGAAGAAGTCAAAAAGGTATATGACGCCGTCAAAGCAGCCAAAGAAGACCAGGTTGCCATAGCCAGTTTCTGGGATTGCAACCCCTATGTAGCCAACCTGAGCGGACACTTTATGTTTGCCACCAAAAAAATCACCCCGGGCGGGCACTGGATGGGCATCACTACTCTGGCTTCGCGGAAAGCCGGGGAAAACTTTGGGGAAGCAGCACAGACCTACGCTATGGTCAGTCTTGCCTTGGCAGATGGCTTTATCAGTTGCTGGGACGAAAAATACCGCAGCAGTCTGATTCGACCCGAAACGGTCATCAACCGCTACCTCGACGAAGCCTGGGTGCCCGTACTCCAAACGCCTCCTTTTCCTGAGCATACCAGTGGACACAGTGTGGTGTCTGCAGCTGCCGCAACCGTCCTCACCGCACGTTTTGGCGACAACTTCGCCTTCGACGACACGGTGGAAGTCGAATTCGGTCTGCCCGTAAGGCATTTTACAAGTTTTCAACAAGCGGCCAGCGAAGCCGCCATCAGCAGATTTTACGGTGGTATCCACTACATGCCCGCCATCACCGAAGGCGAAAAACAAGGCAAAGCTGTGGGTAATTTACACCTTCAAAGACTCCGCTTCGACGCCCAACTATCCCTCAACCTCGATAACCCAAGTACAAAATGACACCAACGATTCTGGATCCCGATTTTTTTCCCTTATTCCATGCCGTTCAGCAGTCTGGCATCTTTTCCGATTCCAAGACCTTTTGCGATATGCAGCCACGCCGGCCGCTGACACAGATTTATCGGGATTTTTCAGAAAACCATACTGCCCGGAACTTTGACCTGGAAGCCTTTGTGCTCGAAAATTTCGAAAAGGTCAGTATCTCCGCCCCGAAGGTGCAGCCTTCGGATACCCCGGAGTCACACATCCATAAACTCTGGCCCCTACTCAGACGGCAAGATACAGATATGGCCGGGGAGAGCACCAGGATTCCGCTTCCGCATCCCTATATCGTGCCTGGCGGGCGATTTGGAGAAATCTATTACTGGGATTCCTTTTTTACCTTCCAGGGACTCACGGATATCTCGGATATCCGGGGGATGGTGGACAATTTCACCTGGCTGATCCAGCAATATGGCCACATCCCCAACGGCAACCGAACCTATTTCCTATCGAGGAGTCAGCCCCCGTTTTTCGGGCTAATGCTGGATCACCTGAGTCAGCGGACGGGCGAAAAACCTTCGGAGGAAAGCATCGCCGCGCTGGAAACGGAAATGCAGTTTTGGTGCAGGGGGGAGGACCGCATCCAGGCAGGAGAATCTATGTTTGAACACTTGATTGCCATAGACGGGGGGATGATGTTCCGCTACTTTGACAGCGATCCAAGACCCCGACCCGAATCCTACGCCGAAGATGTCGCCTTAGCCGAGCAGTTTCCTCCCGAAACCCGCACCGCCGTATTCCACCATTTGCGGGCCGCCTGCGAATCTGGTTGGGACTTTAGTTCCCGCTGGATGCTCGACACCCGCGATCTGGGCAGCACCCATTGCGGACATATCCTGCCCTGCGACCTCAACGCCCTGATGGTCTTCAATTTTGATTTTCTGTACCGCCATACGGGGAACCCTGCCTGGCGGCAAAAAAAACAAGCGCTGCAAGAACTCAGCATGAAATGGCTGTGGTCAGAAGCCGACGGTTTTTTCTGCGATTACGACCTCATCCGCCAGCGCAGTACCGGTAAAGCCACCGCAGCTATGCTCTTTCCGCTTTTTGTAGGCATCGCCAGTAAAGAACAGGCAGCTGGTGTGGCCGCATTCACTGAAGCCCAATTGCTGCAAGCAGGAGGCATTGTAACCACCTTGGACGGCTCCGGTCAGCAGTGGGACTGGCCCAACGGTTGGGCACCCCTGCAATTTGTTGCCGTAAAAGGCCTGCTTCACTACGGTTTTGAACCCCTCGCCCATACGATTGCCGCAAGGTGGGTACAAATGGTAGAAACGGTTTTCGCCCGTACGGGCAAAATGATGGAAAAATACAATGTGGTCAATCCGGAAGCCCCGGGCGGAGGGGGAGAGTATCCCAATCAGGATGGCTTCGGGTGGACCAACGGGGTTTATCTCGCTTTCAAACAACTACTAAATCCGGAACGATGAAAAAAATATGGTGGAAATCCGCCGTCATTTACCAAATTTATCCCCGTAGTTTCAGAGACAGCAACGGGGACGGCATTGGAGACTTGGAAGGAATTATCGAAAAACTGGACTACCTCGCCGAATTAGGGGTAGATGTGATCTGGCTTGGCCCGATCTATCAGTCGCCCAACGACGACAACGGCTACGATATCAGCGACTACTACCAGGTTCACCCCGAATTTGGCACCATGGAGACCTTCGACCGACTTCTCGAGGGACTACACCAGCGCGGAATGAAATTGCTCATGGATCTGGTGGTCAATCATACCTCCGACGAGCATGCCTGGTTTGAAGCTTCCCGACAGGATACCTCCAACCCCCACCGCGATTTCTATTTTTGGCGCAAAGGCAAAAATGGAGGTCCGCCCAACAATTGGCGCTCTTTTTTTGGCGGTAGCGCCTGGGAACACGACCCCACAACCGATGAATATTACCTGCACATTTTTTCCAAAAAACAACCCGACCTGAATTGGGAAAACCCGACAGTCAGACAGCAGGTCTATCAAATCATCCGCTTTTGGCTCGACAAAGGCGTGGATGGCTTCCGTATGGATGTTATCCCCCTGATTTCCAAAAGACTCGATTTTGCAGATGCCCATCTGCCTACCTTCAATGATGTGGTCAACCAAGTGTATTCCAACGGCCCTCGGGTACACGAATTCATTCAGGAAATGTATCGGGAAGTCCTACAGCATTATGATATCATGACCGTAGGGGAAGGCCCCGGCATCAGCAAAACGGTAGGATTGGACTATGTGGGCGAGGATCGCCGCGAACTCAACATGATTTTTCACCTCGACCACATGTTCCTCGGCTACGGTCCCGATGGAAGGTTTGATCCGGTTCCCTACGGGCTGGCGGAAATCAAACAAATCATCAACGACTGGGACAAGGCCATGGGCGATCAGGGCTGGATCAGTGTGTTTATGGACAACCACGATTTTCCGCGCATGATCTCCCGCTTTGGCAATGACCAGCAATTCAGAACGGAAAGTGCCAAATTACTGGCCATGATGATCCTCACCCTGAGGGGTACGCCTTGTATTTATCAGGGTTCTGAAATCGGGATGACCAATATCCAGCTTCAAGACATCCACGAGTGTCGCGATGTAGAGACCCATAATTTTTACCGGGAATACACCGCCAAAGGAATGGATGAAGCGACCTTTATAGAACTCGCCAATCGCTATGGCCGCGACAATGCCCGCACGCCCATGCAATGGGACCAAAGCCCGAATGCCGGTTTTGGTGCCGGCGAACCCTGGATAAAAGTCAATCCCAACTATACCGACATCAACGTCGCCTCAGAAATCAACCGAACAGATGGCATCTTCCGCTTTTACCAGCAATTGCTCCACCTGCGGAAAAATCTGCCCGTGCTGGTCTATGGCAGCTACGGGGAACTCCCCCAGGACAACCCCAGCCTATTTGTGTATCAACGGCAGGACGAGTCGCATACCTGTTTTGTCGCACTCAATTTCAGCGACCAAGTGGCTACTTTTCAGCTACCGGTGCCAACAGACTCCCTACAAGTAGTATTGGGCAACTATCCCGACGCCGGTCTGAGCAACCTGCGCCCCTGGGAAGCTCGCCTATATCAAGTATAACACATTCGACAACCAACTTTAAACAAAAAGATTATGGACTTTAACCTGTCAAACTTGGATTTCGGAATCATCCTGGTCTATCTTTTCCTGGTTATCCTGCTTGGCCTCTATTTCGGCAAAAAACACGAGGATGCCGAAGATTATTTTTTGGCCGGGCGCAACCTCACCTGGCCCATCATCGGTTTTTCTTTGTTTGCCTCCAATATGTCCAGCAACAGCCTGGTTGGTCTGGCAGGAGCCGGCTACAAAGATGGCTTCTCGGTATATAGCTATGAATGGATGGCCGTAATCGTACTGATCATTTTTGCTGTCTTTTTTCTCCCTTTTTACCTGAAAAACAAAATCTTTACCATCCCGGAATACCTCGAAAGGCGGTATGGTTACGGCGTGCGCGCCTATGCATCCATTATTGCCATCGTACTGAATATCCTGGTGGACATATCCGCTACCCTTTACGCCGGAGGATTGGTCATCAACCTGATCTTTCCCCAGTACGAACTCTGGCAAATTATCCTGGGTCTTGCGCTCATTGCAGGGGTTTACACGATTTCAGGCGGACTGAGTTCGGTCATGTACACCGATGCCGCCCAGGCCGTTATCCTGATTTTCGGTTCCTCTTTGATCACTTGGTATGCCTATGAAGCGGCGGGAGGCTGGGAGGCAGTGAAAGCAATCACCGAACCAGGTCATTTCGATGTCCTCAAGCCCATAGACGATGAGGTACTCCCCTGGCCGGCCGTATTTACAGGCGTGCTCATGATCGGTTTTTATTTTTGGGGCACCAACCAATACATTACCCAGCGCACCCTGGCCTCACGCAATATCCGCCATGGGCAGTGGGGAGCCATGTTTGCCGGATTCCTGAAACTCTCCATTCTCTTTATCATGATTTTCCCGGGAGCCTTTGCGCGGGTTTTGTACCCCGACATGCAAGAAATGGATATGATCTATCCCACTATGCTTTTTGACCTCCTTCCTACCGGAATGCTTGGAATAGTACTGGCAGGACTTATTGCAGCCATGATGTCAAGTCTGGATTCAGGCCTGAACTCCGTTTCTACCTTGGTCACCATGGACTTCATCCACAAATTCCGACCCGGCATGTCTTCTCGCCAACTCATGACCGTGGGGCGCGTCATCACCACCGTGGTGATGGTGCTGGCCATCCTTTGGGCTCCCCAAATCCGCCACTTTGAAAAACTCTGGGATTACCTGCAAAATACCCTGGCCTGGTTCTGCCCTCCGATAGTTGCCCTGTTCGTCATGGGCATATTCTCTAAAAGGGTCAACAACAACGGCGCCCTCGTTTCCATCCTTATCGGCTTCCTCATCACTGCAGGCCTCATCCTGGCCAGATTGCTGGATCTGGACGGAGACTTGCCCAACTTCCTCTACGTGGCCACCCTCCACTTCCTCATCTGCTGCCTCGCGCTATGGCTATTCAGTGCCCGTGGCACCCACAAATCCAAAGCCACCCTCGCCGATCTGGTTTGGACACCCCAAGAGTTTGCCCGAGAAACCCTCGCACTCCGATCCGAACCTGTATGGCAAAACTATCGCTATCAGGGTATCGCACTGATCATCGCCGTTATCGTCATTTTGTTGATCTATTAAAAGACCTACAATTTGACGCTACCAAAAAAGTCCCCTGGCGTTTGATGCCAAGGGACTTTTTTTTGTGGAAAAGGCCGTAACAGGAGTTACCTTTTAAGCGCCTGGGGTATTAACAAGGGTAATCTAGGTGCAAGGCACTTTAAGGTGCCTTGCACCTGTGTTTTAAATATTTGACAATCAATCTTTTAAATCCTTAAAATTAAGGCACGGGCTTCTGAAAGGCCGGATTATTGACAAAGCTGGTGTCTGTCAGGGTATGCAGGAAGGCGATCAGGTCGGCTTTTTGCTGTTCATCCAGCCGGAAAGGCAAAATATTGGCATCTTCATTGACCACACCGTGGCCTCCTTTGGCGTAATTGTCCAGGACTTCTTCCAGGGTCTCAAACCTGCCATCGTGCATGTAGGGTGCCGTCAGGGCGATATTCCGAAGGGTGGTTACTTTGAATTTGCCCCTGTCGAAGGGTCTTCCGTTGAATCCCCCCAGTCCGGGGTCGGAAAATTGTTCCAAAGTACCTACGCTGTCGAGACCATTGTTGCGGTAGGCATTGTCCATAAACAAAGGGCTTAAATGACAATGCGAGCAACCCGGGTGGTTGTCAATCTGCACAAAAGGCTCTATGAAAAAAAGTTGTCTGCCGCGTTCTTCTGCGTCTGTAAACCATCCTTCGTTGAGCCAGACTACCCGGTCGAAACGGGAGTTGAAACTGGTCAAACTGCGTTCAAACTGGGCAATGGCCTTGCTGAGCTGCTCAAAACTCATCTCGCTTTTTCGACCAATCCCAAAGGCTTCCCTGAACAAGCGGGGGTAGTCGCCGTGCCGACGCAGTTTTTCCATCACCTGCTCCGGGCTGGTATTCATCTCGCGAGTATCTGTAATCGGAATCAAGACCTGACTTTCCAAGTCGGGAGAACGACCGTCCCAGAAAAATCCATTGCTGTGAAAGGCAAGGTTGACCAATGCCATGGCGCTTCGGGTACCTGTCCTTCCTTCCACACCGGTACTAATGGCCGCACCGTCGGTAAAACTCTTGGCAGGGTCGTGACAACTGGCACAGGATACGGTACCGTCGGAGGAGAGCAAGGGGTCAAAAAACAAACGCCGACCCAGGGCTATCCCCTGCCGCGTCAACGGGTTGTCTTCCACCTCCAGCGGCTCAGGTGCCCAGGCAGGGAGCTCCAGGTTGACATATTCCGGCATATAGGCCCCTTCAATCACATCCGTTTCTTCACAGGCCGTACAATCCACCCCGGGAGATCCTTTACTACACGATGCCAAAAACAATGCTAGGAAAATGATGCTGCGCATGGATTACCGTTTTTTAAGTAAACACCCCTACAGCACCAAAAGGTTTTTTACGGTCGCTGAAAATCGGGGTTATGGATAAAAGTGCTGTCGGTGAGGGTATGCAGGAAAGCCAGCAAATCCGATTTGTCCCTTTCTGTCAATCCCAAAGGCCGAACATTGACGCTGGAATTGATCGCAGGATGTCCACCCGAGTTGTAATGCTCAATGACCTCCATCAAGGTAGCCTTGCTCCCATCGTGCATGTATGGAGCTGTCAGGGCAACATTGCGCAAGGTAGGCACCCTGAATTTACCCCGGTCAAATGGTTTACCGGTTACCTCCACCCTGCCTCCATCGGGATTGTTTTTCCATTGGTCGGGCGACTGAATGCCATTGTTGACAAACTGAAAGTCCGTGAAAAAAGGATCGGTATGACAATGGTTGCACTCCGCATCCGGCAACTCGTCTTCAAAATCAAAAAATATCGCCAGTCCGCGCAATTCGGCTTCATTCAAGGCGGCAATTCCCGCCCGGTACTGATCGTACCGCGAATGGCCACTCACCAAACTCCGCTCAAATTGGGCAATTACTTGTGCCACGTGCATGGGGCGAAGGTGACTGCCATCTCGTAAGGCAAACAAATTCACCAGCGCCGGTCCGTATTCCGGATGCTCCCGCAACTTGCGGATGACCGTCGTCCAATCTGAAGCCATCTCTGTAGGGTCTTCTATCGAGCGAACCACCTGCTCTTCCAAACTCCCCACACTGCCATCCCAAAACAATTCCCCCGGTACATACCCTACATTGACCAAAGCAGGCGCATGCCGACGGGTTTCCAGTCCTCCGGCTCCCGTACTGTGGGGCAACCCGTCGGAAAAAGCCCTGCCTGGGTCGTGACAAGTGCTACAGGAGACTTTGCCGTCATTAGACAGGATAGTGTCGAAAAACAGCTTCCGCCCCAGTGCAATCGCCTCCGGATGGGTCTGGTTATGCGCAGGCACCAACATCCCGGGAAAACTGGTCGGTCCCTCCGGTAAGGCCGTAACAGGTACAACAGCAGGATCACCCCACGGCAAAACCAATACCAGCACCAACAGCAGCAACCCCATCCCTATCCAGCGACCGTACCGCATCATTTTCGCATTGAAATGGCCTCCATAAAGTTATCCGATATAAACACCGCCCAGGGCGATTGATCGCTATGGATCTGGGTCATCATGGCAAAGTTCAGGAACTTGCCCGTATCATCCACCAGCATCCTGCGGAGATCCACCGAAAAACCCAGACTGTTGGGCTGACCAGCCCGCAATTCAATGGGCTGCGGAAAGGTCTTTTCGCGGTAGTTGTTGTCGCCTCCCACATGCAAGGTTACCTCCGCATTGAAATTACCCGAACCGTCGGTATCTGCATTGCCTTCTATTTTGGAAAACACATAGCTGTTCGACATCAGCCAGTAGTTGGTACTCAACGGGTGATCTACCCGATAATCGCCGGGCTGGGTTTTGTTCAAGACCGGATCTACGCCCAATCCCAGGCGAATACCACTGTACTGACCCACCGGTACATCTTTCAAGACCACCGAAACTCCTTGTGCAGCCTCCGACTCGGATTGAACTCCTCCAAAACTGACCAGCGCGACATCCAGTACCTTCGGACCCGCTGTCCCATCCGACTTAATCAAATACACATCGCTGATGTAAAACTGAAAAAGCTGTAAACGAAAATCCGTGCTGTTGGGGTAGGCATAAGTCCGACCGTACATCACCAAGGGATCCTCCGCAAAGTCGGCAGTGAAATTAAGGGTGAGATCGGTCAGACTAGCTTCTTTGTCTTGCTGACAAGCGCTGAAAGCCAAGATCCACAACAATGGTAGGAACAAAAAGATTTTTTTCATGACAGGAAATTTTGGAGATCATTATTGTACAAGCAGCTGGGAAAGCGAAAACGCGGCACTCAGACTGTTTCGGATCTTTTCCCTGATCGCTTCAGGGCTTTGAATCCGGACATCCACCTCGCGAAACCAGGCCGCATAATCCATGGTCAATACCAACAAAGTCTGTCTGCCTCTCGGCAAAACCCAGGTTCCGGGAAAATCCAAGACTTGGGAAAGCTCCGGGGCACTAAAGACCACACTTTCCAATCGGGCGGTTTGGGTAGTATCGGGAAAATAATCTATTCTTAAAACAACATAAGTTCCATCCGGGTTCAGATTGCTGGTATCGTTTTGCATCCCTAAAGGATGTCCCTCAGGCAGGGAGGTCTGCAGTAAGTTGTCAGCGAGTTCGGGCAACCCCAATTGCATGCTGGCGCGCACCAGATCCCCCTCGCCTCTAAAAGTGCCGGCGGTTAAGGTTGCGATATCCCTGGCGTCAATCCGAAGGATATCGTCTTTCAGGGTTCGTTCGGTTAGCCTGCCGGGACTGACTTCTGCCTGAACAACCAACTCGTCTTCCACGGCCAATGTTGCCCCTGTTGCCGTTTCCAGTGCGATATCCGACACATAAAAAGCAATGCGTTGGATCCGAAAAGGGTTGCCTGATCCATCTTTTACGGTATTGCCGTAAATCAGGTTGGACAACTCCCCGTCCAGACTGTATTTGTGGTTAAAAGCCAGTCGCACAACCGGATAAGTGCAACACCCTGTGCAGGCATCATCCACGCCAACCGAATAATTGACCGCAAACGTATCCAGACAGCCAGTCGTTTCTTCCTCACACGAAAAAACCAGCAGCAGTAAGACCCAAAAGAATCCCTCAGGCTTTAAGATTTTTTTCATAAGCCTTTGTCAGTTGTTTGACCAATTGCTTGACCTGGGAGGTAAATTCTTTATTCAACATCCAGTTGTAGTATTGTTTGTCCTCGTACAACACCTGCCCTGCGGGTTTTCCCAGATACTTTCCAAAATTGAACACCACTTCCCCGTTGTGATCCAACTTGAATTTTTGCGTAGCATCCAAAAATTTATGATCATTGGTAAACTCATGCAACGCTTGTACATCCTCTTTTACCGGAACGGGAGTCACATTCCCATCGTCGTCCACATAATCCTGGTCCCGGTACTTCTCCAATTGCCCTTTGAACACATCAATTGTCGCCCGTACATCTGCCATGGCATCATGCGCATCTTCCAGTTCGCGGTTGCAATAAAAACGCAAAGCTGCTTTGAGGTTGCGCGGCTCCATTTTGTAAAAAATGCGCTGTACGTCAATGGTACGCCGCTTGCCCATGTCAAACTCCATCCCTACACGAGCAAACTCTTCCATGAGCATGGGAATATCAAATCGGTTGGAGTTATAGCCCGCCAGATCAGCGTTGCCGATAAAATCGTAAATCTTGGCAGCCACCTGCGCAAAAACGGGTTTGTTGGCCACATCTTTAGGCGTAATCCCGTGCACCAGCATCGCCTCTTCAGAAATGGGAATCCCGGGGTTAATCAGCAAACTCAGTTCTCTGGGTTCGGCATCCTTCGGGCTGTACTTTACAATGGCAATCTGAATGATCCGATCTCGAACCACATTCAGTCCGGTAGCTTCAATGTCCAGAAAACAAAGTTCGCGATCTAAATGTACATGCATGCATAAGTGTTTTATTCAGGACTGAAATACGCTTTCAGCCCTGGAGTGTATGTTTCGCCCAGACTTCCGTCCGGATTAGCTACAATAAAATAAGCCTCCAAATCCTCTCGAGTCAAGGCCATCTGATAGGCTTTTTCCTGTCCCATCACCATAAACGCCGTAGCATAAGCATCCGCTACCGCGCAGGAGGCATGAAAGACCGATACACTTAATAGGGTACTCCTTTCAGGAAAACCAGTGAAAGGATTGATCGTATGGCTGTATTTCCGGCCTTCGACTTCGTAATAATTCCGATAGTTGCCCGAAGTCGCCACCGCCAGATTTTCCAGTGGAACAACCGCCTGTACCTCCCCTACTCCTGCATCTTCCCGGGGCGTCTGTATGCCTACATTCCAGGCATCTCCTCTGCTGCTCAGCCCCTTGGCCAGCACCTCCCCGCCAATGTCAATAAAATAATCGGTAACCCCGCGGGACTCCAACAGGTGGCCCGCCAGATCCACGCCGTAACCCTTTGCACAAGCGCTAAAATCCAGCTGAACCGCCGGAGCGGTCTTTTGGATAACGAGGGGGGAAACCTCGTATTGTAACACCGCATCAAAACCGACCCAGCCCATGATTTCCCGAATCTTAGCACTGTCCACCGCCGTAACCGGTTTTTTTTCGGTGTAACCGAAGCCCCAATAATTGACCAAAGGCATCACTGTCGGATCAAATGCACCCGCTGTTTGACGGAAAACCTCCGCTGCCAACAGGAAGTTTCCCTGGAAATGAAGGGCTGATTCCGGAAGTGGCATACCGCTGTCCGACTGATTAAATTGGGAAATCAGCGCATCCGGGATGTACGTGGAAACTTCGTTGTTAAGCGCCACAAAAAGACTGTCGAAGGCGCTCTGCAAACCACCGGGGTCTTGCCCCCCGAAGGTAATCCGGTAATAGGTACCCATCGTTTTCCCCTCAAGGGTCTGATAGGTTTGCCGCTGCGGAGCTTCGGCCGACTGACACCCGCTCAGCAATACCCAAACAACGAAAAAAATAGAGCCGGAGAACCATCCCGGATGCTGCTTTCCAAACATAGTGGTCGAAAATTAGATTTTTATCTTCGCATAATGATCTACCGAGTACTTGCCCGGACCGGTCAAAAATAATGCTACATATACCATCATGTAGGCCACTGCCAGTTCCTTCTCGGAAAAAGGATCTGCGCCATGGGCTACGAATGCAGCTACAAACATCGTGAAGGCCAGCGGAATGGCTACCCAGCGGGAAAGCAAACCGGCCATCAACAACAGCGCGCATAAGACTTCGGCAAATACCGCTAAAGCCAGCGACACTTCCGGCCCCATTCCAAAAACATCCCGAAATTTGATCGGTTCATCGCCAAACAAGCGCAGCAGTTTTCGCCAGCCATGGCCATAAATCATCATTCCACCGAAAGTTAGTCGCAACAAAAGCAGCGCCAGGTCAATAAATTTTGCTTTGATCATGGTGTTGGATTTTTCGTTTTTAATACTCCTCCAAAGGTAATTAATTTTCCTGTGATGTGAGCTTTGTAGCGAACTCTCAAAGGGGCTTGTTACCTTTGTCGAAACAAACCGGTAATCGCTCATGCTCAGCCCAACTCCAGGATCCCCCCGCGGCAAAAATCTCACGGCTTATTTCATTTTTTTGCTGTTTGTCCTGGCTTATCTGCTCAACCTGGGTCTGCAGCCGCTTTTCCTGGAGGAACCCCGCCGCACCCTGATCGCCATCGAGATGTTGCACAACAAAAACCTCTGGATTCCAACCGAACTGGGAGTGTATTATTTCAAAAAGCCACCTTTCTTCAATTGGGTTTTGGTGCTATTTGCCCAACTGCCGGGCGGTTTTTCGGAGTTCAACCTCCGTCTGCCCACAGTCCTTTCCACTTTTGGCATTGCCGGAATCCTATATGCCCTGGGCAGAAAATATATCAGCACCCCCTTTGCGCAGGTGAGTGCCTGGCTGTTTTTGTCCTGTGGAGCCATTCTGTTTTACTTCTCCACCCTTGCCGAAATTGACCTTTTTTATTCCCTGATTACCTTCGCGGCTTTTGCCAGCCTGTTTCATTTTTACCAACAACGACAGTTTTTCCTGCTCTTCACCGCGGTTTATCTGCTGGGAGCCATTGGAACCCTCACCAAGGGACTGCCTTCTGTGGTCTTTACCGGGTGGTCGGTTCTGGTGTATCTGGTGGTTCAAAAAGACTGGCGCCGCCTGTTTTCTCCGGCTCATTTTACGGGAATAGGCGTATATGTAATCGTGGTAGGGGGGTATTTGTGGCTCTATGCCTCCCAGGCTCCCATTGGCTACCTGTTGGAAACTATCTGGGGGGAAAATTCGGATCGCACCGTGGCAGGCAATGGCTTCCTCAAAACGATTGGCCACCTGCTAACCTTTCCGCTCGACCTGCTGAAAGACCTTGCTCCCGGAGCGTTGTTGCTGGTTTTCGCCCTGCGAAAAGATGTCCTTAGCCAAATTAAACAACAACCCCTGATCCATTTCGCCCTGCTGATAGGGCTGGCCAATCTCCTGCCCTACTGGCTATCTCCCGGAGCCAAACTCCGGTATGTATATATGTTATATCCGCTATTTTTCATGGTATTGACCTGGTTTTGGCTGCAACGGGACACCCTGCCCGGCTGGCAGGATCAATTTTTCCGAAAACTAGTTAGCGGTCTGCTCGCATTATTGTCCCTGGCGCTACTCCTCCTACCCTTTTTGCCGCTCCCGTTACACTTTGCCTGGATCCCCTGGGGTGCCCCGCTATTCGCAATGGCTTTCGCCGCCCTAAGCCGCCAAGCTTGGACCAGACCCGCTTTTGCGCTCAGTGCACTCATCATCGGAACCGCCATCGGGCGATTGTTGTTCGATCTGATCGTGCTGCCCCTGCGTGCCACCGATAGTGCCGCCCTGGAAGAAAAACAACTCGCCGCACAGATCCACGAAATAGTTGGCCCTGAACCGCTCTACGTCTGGCAAAGTGAACGGATTTCCTTTACCACCATCGTGTATCTGGACAAATGGCGCGAACAACCCGTGCACCTGACCCCGGACTTCAAGGAATTTCCCGCCTATTATTTCGGTTGTCTCGAAGATATGGATTTTCCCTACCGGGAATTGCTTCGCTTTGAATACAACGACGATACTTTCCTGCTTTTTCAGCGTTGACCCCTCCCGCACAAAGTTACCTTTTCAATCGTCGAGGTATTAATAAGGGTAATCCAGGTGCAAGGCACTTTAAGGTGCCTTGCACCTGTG
>JANQWK010000053.1 GCA_030729925.1 Saprospiraceae bacterium | reverse complement strand
CCTGCCCCAGGCAGGAAGTGCAAGCCTGACGATCCGGGATGTAACGGGCAAGGTCCTTCGCGTGATCCGGGATGTTTACCCGCGTGGATACAACGAAGTGGTGCTGTACAGCGACGAACTACCGGCAACCGGGGTGTTGTATTACACCCTCGAAACGGACAACTATGTCGCGACGAAGAAAATGATTATTACCCGTTAATCGGGGGGATGGTACTCGCATTACCATCCCTTTCTGCCTGATAATGCGGGGATAGGATTTCTATCCCCGCATCCCGGCAGCCATCCTGAATCTGCTGGTGCAATTCGGAATAGATCCATGCCTGCTGGTCTGCCTGCTTCGTATAGGCGTTGAGCTGATAAGACACGTAAAAGTCTTCCAAACCCGTCTGGAGCACAAAAGGAGCTGGATCTTTCAAAACCAACTCACAGCGCAGTGCTGCTTCAATCAGGGTCTGATGAACGAGCTTCCAGGGCACATCATACCCCAGGGTAATGGTCGTGTGCAAAATAAGTCCTTTTCCCGCTGCCTCGCTGCTGTAGTTGATCGTATGGCTTCCCATAACCGTAGCGTTGGGTATGGAAATGATCTCGTTTTTGATCGTGCGGATACGGGTGACCAGCAACGATTTTTCGATGATATCTCCGCTGATGTCGCCGATTTTTACCCGATCTCCCATTTTAAACAGGCGCATGTAGGTCAGCACCAGACCCGCTACAATGTTGGACAGGGATCCGGCAGAGCTGAGGGTAAACAAAAAGCCCAGAAACACAGATACTCCCTGAAAGATAGGCGATTCACTTCCGGGTAGATAAGGGAAAATGAGGACAAACATAAAGGCGTAAAAGAGTACCCGCAAGATTTGATACGTAGGGTTGGCCCAATCCGGGTAAAATCCGTGTAAAGTTAGGTTTTCTTGCTCTATTTCATCCTTAAGAAAGGCCAAACCCTTGATCATATACCGGAATGCCAAGAAGATGACGGCTATGGTAAACATATTGGGCAGGTACCGCCAAAGTCCCAGGAACATCGAACGGATGGGGTTCAGGATATAGCCAAACAGGGTTTCTGCAATGTTTCGGGTCCAGGGAAAGATGCTGAACAGGACCGGAAGCGTGAAATACAGGAGCAATAAAATGCTGAACCAGCGCAATAGCTTGCTGAGCTGCAATAAAAATGCTACCTGGCGCGAGGCATCAACAACGGTGTAGTTCTTGAGGGTCAATCCTTTGATACGCCTGTTTTCCTGCCGCGCTATTTTGATCTGCAACCAGCGGAAAAAGTAGTTGAGGTATTTTAACAGGTACCAAAATAAAACGACAACAAGCGCTACCAGGGCGATTTCCTTGAGGAGGGTGATCCAATTGGTCGCTTCCTGGTAGCGAGCTATGGCACCACTTATTTTTTCCCGATACTGCTGCGCCAGGATGGTTTGTTCCGCCTGTTGTACCTGAGCGTCTTCAGGAGAGATGCTGAGTAGAATTTGCTCGCCCAAACGAAGGTCAACATACGGAGGACTTGGGACAATTTTGATGGAGTCCGGCTGCAATCCCTGGATTTTCCCGGCAGCTTGTATTTTTTCCGAGAGGCGATTTGCGCGCTCTTCCGCGGTAAGACTTCCCGATCGGAGCTGGATGAAGAACAGGGTGTCCTGGAAAAATCCCATGACAGGAGCACCAATACCGCCATTTTGAGCCTGCCCCATCAAAGGCAACAACCAAATGAGGAACAATAGGGGTTTTTTCGCGATAGCCATAGGCCTTATTTTAAGGTGTCTTTAGATGTCTTCCCACCAGCGATCCCCCGGAGCTTCACTTTTTAAAGGAACCGTGCGACCAATGGTCGGGTGCAGGTACTGCATGCCATTTTCCCGTGCTGCTTTCGTAAACCGCAAGATGGGATCCTGCCAGCTGTGGATGGAAAGCTTAAATCCGCCCCAATGGATGGGGAAAAGTACTCGAGCTTGCAGGTCTATGCCCGCCTGCACACTTTCTTCCGGCATCAGGTGCATGTCTTTCCAGGCCGGATTGTACTGACCACATTCGATCAAGGCCAGGTCAAAAGGACCCGCTTTTTGACCAATTTCTTGAAAATGTTGGTTGTATCCACCGTCTCCGCTGAAAAAAAGTTTGATGTTGTTACTTTGGATGACCCAACTGGCCCAAAGCGTGGAGTTGCGGTTGTTGGTTCGCCTGCCGGAAAAGTGCTGAGCCGGTGTGGCAGTGAACCGAAGGCCGCCTAGATCGGCACTTTCCCACCAGTCCAATTCCGTGATTTTTTCCGAAGGAATACCCCAACGCTTGAGGTGCTCACCTACTCCGAGCGCAGTATAGTAATGTCCGGTATGCGCTTGAAGGACTTTTATGCTCTGGTAATCCAAATGGTCGTAGTGGTCGTGCGACAGTACAATCGCATCAATGTCGCGGATCTTGTCTAAAGGAATTTCCTGTGTAGTGGGAAACCGCTTCGGACCCACCGGCAGGGGAGAGGCCCTGTCCGTGAGCATGGGATCCAGCAAAATCCGCTTGCCACCGGTTTCCAGGAGGAAGGCGGAGTGTCCAAACCAGGTGAGGGCTTCGGCCGAGTCGCTCCTGAGCCAAAGGTTGTCGCCAAATTCCGCCGGCAGTGGAGCGACCGGACTGCCTCCGCTGCCAAATAACATTTTCCGGAGGGAGGATCCAAATCCTTTGCGCTCGATGGGGAAAAGCGGAAAGGGGTTGATAAAACGCATCTCCTGGTAGTTGGTGGATTGCGCGTACTTGCCGGGCAGTAAAGCATCGGGATAGGCGCCAAAGTCAGGGGCAACCCTGAAATACAGGTATAATCCCGCAAAGCAAAAACCCAGAAAACCTACCGCAATTACCAAGTACCTGCGCATGCGCTTCTTTTTAAGTGTTAAATGGACATCTGCCACTGCATGACCCACATGGCTTTTCGGGAGCTGACTCCCCATGCACCGGCATCGTCTCGCTCATATACCGGCCGACTTTGATAGTTGAAGGATAGCTTGCTCTGGTGGCCATTGATGAGCCAGTTAAAGCCGGTTTCGTACATGAGCATGGGTTCTGCAAGGCGCTCCAAGTTGCTGTATTGCAGCGCTGCATAAGGCTGCAAGGTGCCCCAGCTTTTGAGTAGCTCTCGCTGCAACAGATAGCCCGCCTGAAGGTAAAGCGTGGTTCCGGATCCCATCATCGGGAATCCGTTGCCGGCGCCGTTGAGGATGTCGCTTCTTGAACTGCTGCTCACCGGGTTCATAACACCAAGGTTGCGGAGGTAGTTCGATCCGTAGTTGTTAAAACTATAAGAGGCATATACCGTAATTGCCGTCCCGGTGGCTTTGTTGAGGGGACTGTCGTAAAACAGATCCAAGGCAAAAAGCTCCAGGTTGCTGTGCAGGGTGTCCCTGCCTACCGATCGCCACATGGCGTCCCGCTGCGAAGTGAATCCTATCCCCAAGTTGAACACTTTTTTCTGACCCAGATAGGATCCCGTGGTGTAAGGGGTGGTGTTCCCCTCCTGGTCGAGAAATTGATACATCACATATCCGCGTACCTGTGGCTTTGGAGGCAGGGGAGAGAAAAGGGCAAAATCGGAGATGTTTTTGGACTGCACGGTACTCTGTCCCACCAACATGGGTTTGGTTAGTCCGATTCTATAGTCGAGTTTACCCAGTTTCCCTTTGGCATACAGCGCAAGGCTGCGCAAAAATTGATCACTGACGTCATTGGTGGCCTGCTGGTACAAAGGGGCGTCTGCTGTGAGGATAGATCCTACAGACGGAGAGGCATAACGGGATAGCCCGCCCCAGCCGGTGAGTCCCGTTCCAACCGATAGTTTTTCGGGAGCTACCTGCAATTCCATCAAGGCGTCATGGAAAAACAAACCCGTTTTGCGAGGACCCTGATAGGTGAAGTTGTTGATGCCGTATTGGGTGTAAAAGAAGACCTTTTCATTGAGCTGACCGTATAGCTGAATCCGGGTGCGCCGCAACCCAATGTCAAAGGTACGGTCTTCCGGATAGCCATCTACGAGCGATCCGGGATTGTTTTGGTTGTATCGAACCCATATCTGGTTCAGAAAGGTGAGCCGTGCATAGGTGTTTTTTTCTTTGTCCAAGGTAAATTGCATGCCGCCGGACTGACCTTGCACTGAAGAGCTAACAGCACACAACATAATGATAATCAGGATGATGCTCAGCTTATTCGCAGGAGATTTCATGTTAATAGGGTTATTTACCATTGATTCTGTTGAGTAAGATAGTTTTTTATTGTTAACCGTGAGTTTTTACGGGTTACAATAATCACAATACTCGGGGTCTTCATGGATTTTTCCCTGCGGGAAAAGGGTGCTGTCCGAATAAGGACAGTGTTTGCATTGCCGGGTGCTGCGCAAGGGAGCACGGGTGGGACTGTTGCACAGGGAACAGGGGAGACCGGCCTCGGTGGAGGTGACGACAAATCCGGGCATGCCACATCCCGGACATTCGGATTGAAGGTGGGTCAGCAGTTGCCCGACGGCTTTGGCAATGACCTGCATCCGTGTGGGGTTATACATGGCCCGCATGTCTGTTTCTGCACGGATATCCTGCCCGCTTGCACAGGCAAGGTCATAAACCCGGGCGAGTTCTTCCGGCGTACCGATGCCTTTCCAGCAAGTGTCACCAGCCCGTAGGATGAGTCGGTGCTCCGGAAAGCCAATTTTTTGAGCAAAATCGAGCAGCGATGCAAAGGAGGAGATGTCCCGATGGGAAAAATTGGTGACGGTACTCCATTCCCGAGCCACAATTTCCAACTGATGCCGGGTGTCCAGCAACAGCAACCATTCTTCATTGCAGGGCAAAAATCCCATCGCAGGATGGGGCCCAAAGGACCCCTCCGAGGCAATGCCAAGCGAGCAGCCGCTTTGCTGCATGGCAGCGATACATTTGTCCCGGGCGGTTTCCAAAGGGGTTTTAATTCGGGGGATTTCCCCGGAGAAGGTGCCGAAACGGTCGGAGTCGAATTGATCCGGGACGATACACCGCACCCCCAGCACCGCTTCCAGAGCAGGTGCAATGACCTTTTCTTTCTGGTGCTGAGTGGCAATGACCAGGGTTCTGCCTACAAAAAGCGATTGCCGCATGCTGTTTTTAAATCAAAATGGGGTTTAAGGGCGTGTCAATGATGTCGCCTACGGGGGCTCCCGGACACCAGGCGTCCCAATCTGCCTGCTGCCCATCGTTTTCCGGCTGCTTGAGGCGCATATTTTTATCCATGTAAATGACCGTCATGACTTTTCGAATCTGATTACTGCTGTTTCCCCCCGCCCGGTGAAAGATCCAGCCACTGTGGAAACTGACTTCCCCCAAGTCAAAGGGTTCGGCAACGACCGGAAAATCTGTTACCCTCAGCCGCTTGCCAATCAGGACCTCACTGTCGTCCGAAATAGCAAGCTCCCGACCCTCCGTAATGCGATGACTTCCTGCACTGAATTCCAAAGGCCCCATGTCCATCGGGGTCTGCTGCAAGGGGATCCAGGCAGTGACGGTGTGGTCGGAGGCCAGCGGCCAGTAGTATTGATCGGCATGCCAGGGGGTAATCCCTCCACCGGCTTCTTTGAATAAGGCTTGGTCGTGGTAGAGCCTGACCCCCGTTACCTGCATAAGCTGTGCGGCTATTCCGGCAAGTCTTTTACTAAAGACAAGTTTTTGAATGGCGGCATCTTTTTGCCAAAGATTGAACAACTGCAAAAAAGCTTTTCCGTAGGTGTCCCGTTCTTCCAGTTTTCTGGTTTCGGTATTGATCTGATCTACCAGCACGGAAATTTTTTGGTTGTAAAAACCAACAGTTTCCTCATCCAGTACCTGCTTGATTTTGATAAAACGGTTTTCCTGGTAAAATCCTATTTGCTCCTCGCTGAGCAAAAAGGGTATATCTAGTTTTTTGTCTATGGTACTCATGCCTGCTTTTTAAATTGCTATAAAAATACAATGCCCACCGCAAATCCAGATCGGCGATGGGCATTGTTTTTTGGCTACCACCGGGCGGTCAGGGATACAACCAGGTTGCTACCCGCTCCGGAAATCCCCGAACTGTAGGGTCGGTATCGCCGATCCGTGAGGTTTTCCCATCCGGCATTGAGGGTCAGTACCGGATTAAGGGTGTACATGGCTTTGATATTCAGGGTGTACCACGAAGGCGCATAGTTGTTGCCGGCTGCATCTTTGGCGTAAATTTCGTCTTTGGCTTTTTCTTCTTCTGGCAGTCGCACAAAGCTTCTGCCTGCCTGATAGATGGCATACAACTGGATGTCGAACTTGTGGTGGCGGTAGTTCAACCTGCTGGTTCCGTAGGTTGGAGCAGCATGTCGGGTGGGACTGACCGACCCGTCGTCCAGTTCTTCTTCTCCAACTTGAATATTGAGGTCAGAGGAAAAGCGCAATTGCCGATGAAGGGCCCACTCAAATCCCGCCTGTAATCCATAAATGGTAGCCACTGCAGCGTTTTGAATGGCTTGTACTTGGCTGGGGATCCCGTCATAAACGAGCGTGTTTTCCCCGTTCAGGGTAAAGGCTCTTCGGACAAACGCATGGTCGAGTCGGGTGTAAAAACCCGTCAGGTCAATTTTGAAGCGGTCACTGAATATTTTGGCAAGGCCGAGATCCAGGTTCCAGGCATATTCGGGTCCCAAGGTAGGATTGGGAACGGTAACCGCGCCCGGCTCCGAGTCAAATATTTTTCCTATATCGTCCACATTGGGCGAGCGGAAAGCCGTCCCGAGGTTGGTACTTAGGATCCAACTGTCTGCCGGGCGGTATATGAGTCCCGCACTGCCTGTCAGCGCTCCGTTGTGGATCTCCGCATCGGCAAAGGGTAGGGGATAGAAGGACAGGTTGTTGCCAAAGTCAGCTTTGAGCCGATAGTGCGAGTAGCGCAAACCGGTCTGCAAGGTGAGCTTGTCGCTGATATGGTATTCGTCCGTGATATAAGCGGCTACCGAAGCCCAACTGGATGGTGGGTATCGGGAGGGTCCGGTCATGCTGGTTTGGGTTGAGATATCCTCCAGGAGTCCTTCGGATTGCACCCCGTTCCATACATATTCCAATCCGTAATACCATTTGTGTCGGTGATTGAGTGCTTTGGTGAAGTCCAGGTTGGCACTGTAGGCGACAACTTCCTCCGTCTGGGTATTGCGCTCGGACTTGTTCAAGGTGCGGTCTATCCGACTTTCTTCAAAGTCCTGTCGGGCTACACGCAGGGTCATCTGGTCGTACAGATCATTGGAATCCTGATGATTGACTTGCAGGTGATTCATCATCCATCGTTGGGGACCATAATCCCACTCGGCATAGCGCGGAAGCCCGTTGCGGAGGCGGTTGTGCCGGTCGTAGCGACCATAAGGGGAGGTCTCCGAAAAGTGAAAATTGTACTGCAAGTCCCAGTTTGCTCCGGGCTTGAATCGAATTTTCTGCATGGCATTCAGCTGACTATACCCGGAAGGGATTTGCAGCAAGGGGTCTTTTTGGGAGATAATTCGGTCTTCCTGGCCTTCCCGGTGCACGTGAATAGACTTTAGGTATTCCTCCGGTCCATGCGCCCCCTGCCTAAGGTGGTCATAGTCCCAGTAACTCACACTGCTGACCGCTGCCCATTTTTCTCCCCCCACGTTGAGATCAACATGCCCCGTTTTTTCCCGATTGGCGGTGGAGTGCCGCAGCACGGCTTTTCCGGAAATTTTCAGGTTGTCGGCAGACCCAAATTGCGGTTGTAAGGTCTGAAAACTCATTACCCCGCCCACTGCATCACTGCCATAAATCACCGATCCCGGGCCAAACAAAACTTCCGTGCCCGATATCGCAAAAGGATCCAGGTTGATGACATTCTGAATATTACCCCCTCTAAAGATGGCGGTGTTCATGCGTACTCCATCCACGACGTAAAGGAGTCGGTTGGTCGCAAAGCCGCGAATCATAGGGCTTCCACCGCCCTGCTGGCTTTTTTGCACAAAAACTTTCCCGGATACCCCCAACAAATCTGCCGCCGTCTGCGGGTTTTGCAACGCAATTTCCCGCTCAGACACTTGTATGATTTTCATGGGCACTTTGGAGGACAGCTGCCGCCAGCGCGTCCCGGACACCACCACCTCGTCCAATTTAAAGTTGACCGACTCCAGGTACACCACAAATTTACTTTCCACTACCTGCGCATAAGACAGGGTTTTGCTTTTATACCCCAACAACCGGATTTCAAGGGCAGCAGCCCCCACGAAGGCTCGGATATCCGCCTTCCCCTCGGCATCCGTCATGGCTTGTGCATCGGGGTTTTCGCTGTACAGCGTGGCCCATCCCACCGGCTTATGGGTGGCATGATCCAATAACGTGAGCGTCTGTGCTGCTATCGGGACATATCCTACCCATAACAGCACAAACAAAGTATATTTCCACATAAACTTTCTGTTTGTGATCAATGATCAGTGAGCTGAACCTAATTTTCAGCAATCCAACAAGAACATCAGGTGGAAATCAAATCCTCGGTGGCGGAACGGGAGGTATTTGGGCTATGCCTGTCGGCAAAAAAATCACTTCCGACAAGGACTCGGAGACCGCGACAGGCTCGGAAGGGACATCCGGCCGGAAAAAATCAAAAAATAAGGTTTTAAAAAACTGATAAATGCTTGCTGTTTGTCCTCCGGGCGAAGTGGGCAGGTCTTGACCGCCAGCGGCCAGTTGTGCCAGCGCGTTATTAAGGGCGGTCTCTGCATGATCCGGCCACACCCAATAATAAAGGGAATCCCCTTTTGCTTCCGACTTCGAAAGGTCGTACATCTGTCCGCGATACTCAAACTCCCGCTCGTGCTCCCATCGCAAAAGCGACTTCGCCTCGCTGCGCGAAAAAACCAATAAGGTGAGTTCACTCTCCGGCAAGTCTTCCTCCATCCACTCAGACACCTCCTCCCGGTGCACAAACTTCTTGCCCTGCAACCAGCTGTATAAAGCCAGGGTTGGTGCCAAAAGGGACAAAAGCAGCAATAGGGCAGTCAGGTTGGTTTTCACGCTTTCTTTCCTGAGAACAATGTTGTTAGTGCAATTAAATTTAAACAAAAAATTGTTAACCCCCACTTTCTGCAAAAAATCTTTTCCACTTTAACATAACCCCAATGTATAGGACTATTTTACCGTTTTAGGCTCCGCCCCAATCCTATTAAACCCCTTCCAAATTTGTTCAAATCTACGAATTTTGAATGATTTTTTACCTTTATTTTATTGATTTACAGTATTTTAAAACACAGGTGCAAGGCACCTTAAGATGCCTTGCACCTCACTTACCCTAATTAATACCTTAACGCTGAAAAAGGTAACCCTTCGCAACCGGAAAGATCCTGCACCAATTTTGCTACCTTGCATCTTTCTGAAAATGTAGCATAATATGGACAAATCGGTACTGATCAGCGGTAAATTTGAATGGTTGTTCAACCCACGCCTGCGACCGTGGTTGCACCTGGTATTTTGGCTGTTTTTCTACATGGACATGGTATTTGAACTGGCCTTTGCCAGCTATATGGACGAATACCAGGCTACTACTTATGTGCTTCAGTTGGGACTGGATATCCTGCTGGTGTACGGCAACAATTACATCCTCATGCCGCTGCTGTTGTTTCGCAACAAGAACAAATCTTACCTGGCATGGATACTGGGCATGCTCCTGGTGCTGGTGGGTATGAATTATTACCTGCAACACTACTTGTTGTTTGAATATTTTTACGAGGCCTCTTATTGGACAGAGAACGAGGGAACAGATATGCAGATCGCAACGTTCCTTAATGTTTTTGCCTTTCAGGCGAGCATCCTCGGAGCAGGAGCAGGCATCAAATTGTTTAAGTTGTTCCTGCAGGATCGCTTTCGCCTGCAACACCTCGAGGTCGCACAGCTGGAAAGCGAACTCAGCCACCTCAAGGAACAGCTCAATCCCCATTTTCTTTTTAATGCCCTGAACAACATTTATGTCCTGACCAAAATAGACCCGGAAAAAGCACAGGAAACGATCGAACTGTTGTCGGAATTGTTGCGCTACCAGCTGTACCAGACTACCCGCAGTCGGGTGCCGCTCCAGGAAGAACTGGATTACCTGGAGGCCTTCCTGGCTATGGAAAAAATCAGAAAAAGAGACATGCAGGTTAGCTTTGAGGTGGAAGGGGCTACGCATGACAAATTTATCGCGCCCCTATTGCTGATTACCTTTATCGAAAACGCCGTCAAGCACGGCATTTCTGCAGCGGGGACCGGTTGGATCCACATCCATATTGCCATCCGGGGTCAACAACTGGAGGGAGTGGTGGAAAACAGTCTTATCGCGGATGCCGCCAAAACCACTCCGGGTATCGGGCTGGATAATCTTCGCCGGCGACTGTCGCTGCTTTATCCAGGCACCCACCGCATTCAGACCGAAATCCAAACCGATCGCTTCCGCGCCAGTCTTTCTCTGCCCCTCGACGACCCCGGTAGCGCGTAAAATTGCAGCCAACTCATATAATTATAGTATCTTGTTATCAAAGTAAATCCCTATGCTGCGATGTTACATACTCGACGACGAACCCCTTGCGGTCAAAGGCCTCGAACTGCTCATCGCAGCCGTACCTTACCTCGAACTCGCAGGCGCTTCTAACGAACCCTTCCAGGCACTCGAGGAGATTCCCCGAATCAATCCGGACATTCTGTTTTTGGACATCGAAATGAAGGGGCTCACCGGGCTTGAATTTCTTGCCACGGCCAGCCTGTCGGCAAAAGTGATCCTCACTTCAGCCTTTCCCCAATATGCCGTGGAAAGTTATAACTTCGATGTCTTGGACTACATCGTCAAACCCGTTACCAAAATTCGCTTCCTCAAGGCCGTCGAAAAGGCCCGACAAGCCATTGAAGCCAGTCGGCCGGAAATCCCCTCCGAGATTTTCATCAAAGCCGACCGACAGTTTTATCGGGTGCAACTCGAGGATATCCTCTTTATCGAAGGACTCAAGGACTACGTCCAAATCCAATGTACCGACAAAAAACTCACCGTGTCCATGAACCTCAAAACCATCATGGACCAACTGCCCGACAAACACTTTGCCCGGATCAACAAATCCACCATCATCAACATCCACCACATTCAGCGCCTCGACTCCGAAATCATTTATCTCGACAACTACCCCCCGTTTGCGCTCGGCCGCACTTATCGCGACGAATTTCTGAAACAATATGTCGAAAACAAGGCAATTCGGAGGGGCTGAGTACTTATTAAAAACAAAAAACCCCGTATGACACAAATTATCCGCCACGACCAAACCCCGGAATACTACTTCCAGGAACGCTGTCACATCGCCGAACTGCTCAACTCCTCTGACTGTCCCGGTCTGTCCATCGCCCGTGCCCGCGTAGAACCGGGCGTCACGACCGTCCTCCATGCCGTTCGTGGCGCCGACGAGATCTATTACCTCCTTTCCGGTCAGGGCGAAGTAGAAATCAGCGGCCAAACCATCGGCACCATGCAACCCGGCGACGTACTCCGCATCCCCGCCGACACCCCCCAACGCATCACCAATACCGGCAACGAAGATTTGGTTTTCCTGGCCATTTGCACGCCTCGTTTTGAAGAAGGGAGGTATGTGGAGATTTCCTAACCTCACCAGTGACGTTTGATGATTGGCCAAATTCGGAC
>JANQWK010000052.1 GCA_030729925.1 Saprospiraceae bacterium | reverse complement strand
CTCCTGCTTTGTGGGGGAGCCATTTTTTTATGGTTGCTTCCTGGTGGGGGAAAAAAAGAGTGCTTCCGATCCGGGTAGGGCAAAGGTGAACATCCATTTCACCAATCTGACTTCTTCCGTGGTAAAGGATCCGACAGGGAGTTTTAGAACGACATGGTTCCACCCCTTGCGCAATTTTAAAAGGGTAGGACTTCGGCTTTGGAAATTTTCGTTCTTGAGTGGGATTTCACTGGATCTTTCCCGATGGGTGTTTTCCCAAACCGGTGGGTCAATGATTTGTCCGTTGACCCAAATCTGGCTATTCCTCCAGTCCCATTTCCCTTGTGGCGGGGGTAGGTCTTTTTCGGAGCGGCTGTAGTCCTGAAAAGAGATCCAGGCTCCTGCTTCCCGGTCATCCGGGGAATAGATCCAGGTATAAGCATAGGCCGTGTGGTCGGGCAAAGGTTCTGGAAGGTAGGCCGGAATGAGATCACCCCATACATGCCGCAAGTAAATACTTGCTCCTGTGGCAATGGTACCTTCAAGGGTATCCAGCACCTGGGTTTGACCCGCCAACAGGAGTTTTTCCAGCGGAAATATACTATCGGTTTTACCCTGGTTGGGCATGGGAGGCAGCAGTTGCCAAGAATACCCCGATTGTTGGGTGTAAGGAAAAGGTTGCCGGGCAAAGTAGGTGGCCTGATGGTGCAACAGCCTTCTTTCAAAGTTTTCCCAATCCACCCGCTCTTGACTTCCCGCTTCAGGATACACGACTCCGATTTCATCGAAATATCCGCTTCCTCCTCCCCGCCATAGTCTTTCAGCAAGGGTGAGTAGGAGCGGGTAAAAGTTGTTTTCGAGTAGTATCGCCTCGGGAGTGTCGAGCTTCCGGTCGTTCCATACGGCAAGGATGGCTCCCCACACAAGCGAGTCGCTCTGCGGCTTACCCAATACATTGCTTCTGTACAGACTAATCAGATCGGCAAAGGGGTCGTAATGGTTGATGTAGTGAAATTTGGAGTCAATGACAGGCGTATTGCCCTGTTGCCTACCCCTGTAACTCCATAGTTGTTGTAGGGCGACTTCTCCTTCGCGGTAGTCCCACCCGGGGTTCCAGGATATGACCTCAAACCCCAATTGCTTTATAAAGGCTGACATTTCCGGGACAAATTCCGGGTTGCCAAATCGAACTTCGTCTGTTCCGAGATGGATCCAGGGTAACCCCTGAAACAAAGTTCCGGCTTCTTCCAGCAGTGTTTTGAGGATAATCATGCCTTCCGGAGATTGCATGTCGTGTCCAAAGGTGCGCCTGAAAGCATCGCTGTGCCCCGGCATGTCTATTTCCGGGATGACCGTAATGTGATGAACCCGGGCAACTTCCAGGATGCGTTGGACTTCCGACTTGGTGTAGTATTGTCCGGGAAAACGCAAAGCGTTCTCGGGTGCGGTGAGTGCCGGAAACCGATCAGATGCAAGCCTCCAGGCGATGTCTTCTGTCAAATGCCAATGAAAAGTGTTGATTTTATAGGCGGAGAGCCGTTTGAGTTGCTCGATGAGCTGGTCTGCAGGAATAAAACTCCTTCCGACGTCATGCATAAATCCTCGTATCGGAAAGGCCGGCCAGTCGGTAATCGTACAATAAGGAAAAACCAAGAGGTTCCCCTCCCGCTGCGCCAGTTGCCGGAGGGTTTGAAGGGCATAAAATGCACCTTTTTCGCTGAGGTACCATACGGTGATACCCTCTTCACCGATGATGATATGATAGGCTTCCTCAGCATTATGGCTAACCCCGGGCAGGGAAGCTACTTGTCGGTAAGTGACAGGTAGTGCTGCTGATGTATCCTTTAGGGTTATCCTCAATTGATTCTGTCGCCATTCTATGACCTGGGGCATCGGAAGCAACTGTTCTATTTGCGCAAGGAGCTTTGTGGAAAGTACCGTTGCCACGGTAAAAATAAAGAGTGACAGTAGCTGGGCTTTGCAGATCCGGTTCATAGGCAATTAAGGGGTCTCCAATGTTTTCCAAACCTGAAACAGCGCCCTTGGCACGTGAAAGCAGCCTTTCCATTTGCCGCCTTTTAGAGGAAGAAGGACTTCTCCACGTCGGTTGAGGTAGCCATACCATTCCCCGCCTTCAGGATCAGGAAAATGCTTCCAAGTGTAGAGGTGGACTTTTTCAAACCATTGGGCAATTTCAGGACTGGGCTGATATTTCCAGGCTTTTGCGAGGGCGACGAGAGCCTCCAGGTGAACCCACCAGAGCTTTTGGTCCCACTCCAGCTGTTGGGGAGGCTTGCCCTGTGCGTCGAGGAAGTAAAAAATGCCTCCATAAGCTTTATCCCAACCGTATTCGAGCAGGGACAAGACTACTTGGATGGCTTTTGTCATGAGGTCGTGGTCGTTTCGACGGTGGGCAATGTCCATCATAAACCACATGGCTTCTATGCCGTGACCGGGATTGATTAGGCGGCCCTCGAAAGAGTTACTGAAAC
The DNA here is from genome assembly GCA_030729925.1 of Saprospiraceae bacterium. Classification (GTDB taxonomy): domain Bacteria; phylum Bacteroidota; class Bacteroidia; order Chitinophagales; family Saprospiraceae; genus JALQTV01. The sequence goes on along the minus strand of JANQWK010000052.1, from coordinate 708 downwards.
TGCCATCCGGCAGCCGATTTTCATAGATAATGCACTTTTCCGGGTCGAGAAAGACTTCCATGACCTGGTGGATGCAGTTGTCCAGGGTTTCCTCGACCAAGGCAGCGGGTAAGAGGGGCTCCAATTCCAGACAAAGGTTGCTCAGTATCATTGGCAGAGAAAAGTTGCTAAGCGGCCGAGTGCCCGGATAGTTCTTGGCATAGGGGCCTTTGGGATTACTTTGCCTGCGGAGGATTTGCTCAAAGGTTTTGGTAGCAAGGCTCAGGTAGCTTTCGTCCTTCGCAGCCAACCCAAATTGCCCAAAGGCCATGGCAGCAAAGCAGTCTGAAAAGATATTATAAGGCTGAACCAACGGACTGCCCTCCATCGTAAGGGAAAAGAAAAAATGACCTTCCTTGTCCATCCCGTATCGGCGCAAAAAGTCTGCTCCGCTCTTGGCGCAATCCAGCCAGCGGGAATGAGGGGCTAGCCGGTTGTAGAGCATGGAGAAAGTCCAAATTTGCCTGGCTTGTAGCCATACAAATTTGTCCGTATCAAATACTTGCCCCGTTTTATCCAGACAGGTAAAATACCCCCCGTGTCGGGCGTCCGGCGAATATTTTTCCCAAAAAGGGATGACATCCAACAGGAGGGCATCCCTATATTGCTCAGCGTAGTGCATCATTGGGGTCCGATAAGGTCTTTGAGGGGAATAATTTGAAAAACGAG
>JANQWK010000051.1 GCA_030729925.1 Saprospiraceae bacterium | reverse complement strand
GACCTTGCCCGTTACATCCCGGATCGTCAGGCTTGCACTTCCTGCCTGGGGCAGGGTGACCCGTGTCCCATTTGTATCAAGCGTACCCAGCTCCTTTTTCGTTAGAAAGACCAACTTGGCATCCTCCGTTTTTTTGACGTGAATCAGATCCGCAACGTCAAAAAAACGAAGATCGCCCGGGGTCCAATAACTCATCGTCCGCTTGAGGTCTTCCGGAACAGAATTTGATATCAACCATATTCCCTCCTCATGATTGGGAAAAGCAAAACTGAGATTCTCGCTAATACAAGTCTCTTCCCGTTGCCAGTTTTGCCCGCCGGGCGAGCGCCACCAAAGATCGCCGTCGTGCGTCAAAAAGAAAAAATCCCCCCGCACATTAACCGTCACATCCCTAATCGCTTCTTTGGGCAAGCCTGGCGGATACAGATTGGTATCCGACAATATGCTGCGATCAAACTCATTGAAAACCCGAAATATATATTGACCGTCCTGAAAGTACCTCACCCAAATTCTGCCCTCGGAATCCTGACAGCGCACCCGGATATGGGTAAAGGTTTCCGGGGAATAGTGGTTCATGACCTTGAAAAACTTACTGCCGTCGAAAAAAAGCAAATCGGTATCTGTTGTGATCCAAAAGTAGCCCCTTCTGTCTTCAAATACCTGATACACGTGCTCCTCTGTCAAGCCTTTGCTCCGATCGAATAGTCGTTCAGCCCAAATTATTTCTGCTTTGGATTCCTGTGCGTGCAGCATGCTGACCCATCCTAAAGATAACCAAAGGCAGGATAGTATAACCGACATTTTTCTCATAGTATCATCACCCTAAAAACAAGACTTCTGTTTTAAAACAGAATTTAATTTTTATATTACTTCAAATTTAACATTTATTTCAATAATTGAGGATGCAACAACACAACAGACTCTTTTTTTGGTCGCTCACAGCCGCTTTGGCCGGTTTCCTCTTTGGTTTTGACACGGTGGTGATTTCCGGGGCAGATTTGCCCTTGCAAACCCTTTGGCCGAGAGGCTCGCTTTTCCACGGCGTGGTCGTGATGTCGTCTGCGCTCTGGGGTACCGTCGTCGGAGCATTGTTGGGAGCCCTTCCAACAGATAGGTTTGGTCGCAAAAAAACGCTGATTGGCATTGGAATCCTGTACACCGTATCGGCATTGGGCTCCGCGCTTGCAACCGACCCTTTTGGCTTTGCCCTCTTTCGGTTTATAGGAGGCATCGGCGTGGGGGTTTCCACGATTGCCGCACCCGCATTTATCACAGAAATTGCACCGGCAGACCGAAGGGGTCGGCTGGTGGCCTTATACCAATTCAACATCGTCCTGGGTATCCTGGTGGCCTTTTTGTCCAACTTCCTGATCAGTCGTTTTGGCGAAGCCTCCTGGCGCTGGATGCTGGGCGTGGAGGCATTACCTGCTGTTATTTACACCCTGATGGTGTTACGGGTACCGGAAAGTCCCCGTTGGCTGGTTCTCCACAAAGGTGACCTCGAAACTGCCAAGCGGATCCTGTCGGACATCCTGCCTGCTTCCCGGGTAGCGGAGGAGGTACAACAGATTCAGGCTGCTGAGGCAACAAGGCCTGTTCAGGAAAGCATATTTGATCTCAAATACCGCTTTCCACTCCTGCTTGCATTTGCCATTGCCGCCTTCAATCAGTTTTCCGGCATCAACGCCTTTCTGTACTACGCGCCTCGGATTTTTGAGGCGGCAGGTCTGGGAGCCAGCGGTGCCTTGCTGAGCAGCGTGGGGGTGGGCGTCACAAATCTGGTATTTACGCTTATCGGGATGAACCTGATAGACAAATACGGCCGCAAACAGCTGCTCTACGTGGGATCTATTGGCTATATCGTTTCTTTGAGTCTGGTGGCGCTGGCCTTTTTCCAGCAATGGCAAGGAATATTTGTCCCGGCCTTTTTGTTTGTATTTATCGCCTCCCATGCTATAGGTCAGGGCACGGTCATCTGGGTTTTCATCTCTGAAATATTTCCCAACCATTTGCGGGCGGCGGGACAGGCCTTTGGCAGCTCTACCCATTGGGTATTGGCAGCCGCCATCCCCTCACTGGTTCCGCTGCTTTTCGACAGCATCGGAGCCGGAACCGTTTTTGCCTGTTTTGCGGGGATGATGGTCCTCCAGCTCGTCTGGACCCACCGGATCATGCCGGAGACCCGCAATGTACCCTTGGAAGTCCTTCACGAACGTTTAGTAAACCCCAAGTCCCGATGAAAAAATCATTGTTGCTGTACAGCCTTATGGCCATACTTTTAAACCTTTCTTGCAGTCCGGAAAAACCCGAGGTTGCTATAGAGGCGCACCGACCTGCTTTTCATTTTTCGCCTCCGGCAAAATGGATGAACGACCCCAACGGCATGGTGTATTACGAAGGCGAATATCATTTGTTTTACCAATACTACCCCGATTCTACCGTTTGGGGACCTATGCATTGGGGACATGCGGTGAGCACCGACCTGGTGCATTGGGAGCACCTGCCTATTGCCTTGTATCCCGACGAGCAGGGTTGGATTTTTTCCGGCAGTGCCGTGATAGATCATAACAATACCAGTGGTCTGGGTAGTCCCGAGCAGCCGCCCATGGTTGCCATTTATACCTACCACAACGCCCCACGTGAAAAAGAGGGCTACGACGATTTTCAGACCCAGGGGATTGCTTACAGCTTAGACAAAGGTCGAACCTGGACCAAATACCCCGGCAATCCGGTGTTGCCCAATCCGGGAATTCGCGATTTCAGGGATCCCAAGGTTCGCTGGTATGCGCCTGCGCAAAAATGGATCATGGCGCTGGCCGTGCAGGATCACATTGCTTTTTATAGTTCGCCCAACCTGATCGAATGGGGTCACGAGAGTGACTTCGGACAGGAACTGGGTGCGCACGGAGGAGTATGGGAATGCCCGGATTTGTTTCCCCTCGCCCATCCTTCCGAAGCAGGTCAAAAATGGGTATTGTTGGTCAGCATCAACCCGGGCGGCCCCAATGGGGGTTCTGCGACCCAGTACTTCATCGGAGACTTCGACGGGACGAGCTTCACGCCCGACCAGCCCCTTAGCACCCGCTGGATAGATTTTGGCAGGGACAACTACGCCGGGGTTACCTGGTCGAATGCACCCGAAACAGACGGCAGGACCTTATTTATGGGATGGATGAGCAACTGGCAGTATGCACAGGTCGTGCCCACGGACAATTGGCGCAGCGCCATGACCCTACCTCGGCAGTTACAGCTGCTCCCCTCAGCAGAAGGCATCAGTCTGGCCGCAAGTCCGGCAGCCGAGTTGACCGCCCTGCGCCAGCAAACCCGGGATATTCCGGCGCAAACCCTCGGTGGCACCTTGCAACTGGTCGAACCAGGATCCCCCTCCGGCACCCTCCTCGAACTGGAACTGGAGCTCGAATTGCCTGAAAACCCTGGAACGGTCATTCATATCCGCCGAAGCAATGCGCTGGGTGAACAATACACCCTCAGTTTTGACACCGCCAATAACGGTTGGTTTAGCGACCGCCGACAAGCCGGAAAAACTGACTTTTCCACAGAATTTGCCACGGCCACCAGCTTTGCACCCCGAAACATCCTCGACAACAAACTCTCGCTCCGCCTCTTTTTCGATGTGGCCTCGGTGGAACTTTTCGCCGATGGCGGCCTTAGCAACCTGAGTGAAATTTTCTTTCCCCGCGAAGACTTTACCGGTCTGACCCTCGAAATTAGCGGCGACCCGGTGGTAATCACCCGAGGAGCGGTTCATACCCTTGGCCAATGACCCTAAGGGAACCATTCAACCTGAGACGGATTGCGGAATGGGCGCTGGTCTTTGTCGTCACACTGTCCATGCTGGCTTACGGCCTCGGCAAATACTGGCAATTTGGGCAATTGCACGACCCTGACCAAACCGTTTCGGAACTCAGCGGCATGCAGCTCATGTGGGCATTTTACGGTTACTCCAAGACCTTCCCCATGCTGCTGGGCATTGCGGAGGTACTCGGTGCCCTGCTGCTGCTTATCCCCCGCACCCGAATCCTCGGCGCGCTTCTCCTCAGCATCCTGTTGATCAATATCATCATCCAGGACATCATCTACGGCGTTCACCCCGGAGCACTCTTTGCCGCCTGTCTCTACCAGTTGATGCTGCTTGTGATCCTCGGTTGGCACCGAAAAAAACTCTTTCAGGCGGGACAGTTCCTCCTGCTGCCCCGCTCCGAGCACCCTGCCACCAGCCGAAAAACCCTGATCTGGACAATCAGCATCGCCGCCCTGCTTGCCTTTATCCTCAAGTACCTCGAGATCTTTGGCACCCGGGCGCTGTTGTAAAATACCCCCCTTAAAAAAAATAAGTCCAAAAAGTTACCCTTTAACGAGCTGGTGGGATTAACAAGGACAATCAGGTGCAAGGCACTTTAAGGTGCCTTGCACCTGTACTGCAATAGCTTCGATTTTCCAACACCTCAGTTGGACATCTTAGGACAAGTGCGGACATTTTACAGACAATTAACCTTTCGTAAAACACATTTAACCTCCTGCAAACGACCAATTAACAGCAGACCCTTTTCTTTACCGAATGGTAAAAATTGCGCGTAACATACTGATTTGTATTGTACTAGGTCTGGCATTAGAAGCTTGTCACCCCTATTTACGCCATGTTCCCGTTGCAGGAGAAACGGCTCCTGTGGGTAGCTCGGGCGATGCAGCTGACGACATGGCGGTATATGTAGATTTGGAAGACGGGCAGAAAAGTATCCTGGTAGGAACGGACAAACAGCGGGGTCTTGAACTGTATGACCTGGAAGGTCGGCTGCTCCAATCTTTTCCCCTTGGGCGTATTAACAACGTGGACATTGCTCGCATTGCCGGATCTGAGCGGGCATGGGTGGGAGGCTCGAATCGAACAGACAACACGATTGCCTTGTATTTTCTTCAAAAAGACCCCCTTGAGCTGATCCCTGCATCTGCGAGTCCGGCAAAGGTGGCTATGTCAGAAGTGTATGGGTTTTGCTGGATGGCCTTTGCCAACGAGCACTACGCTGTGGTTAGTGGAACGGAGGGAGAAATCGAAATTTTTCGCGTAAGCGAGCGCAGCGATAAGACCTTGGAGGCCATTCTCTGGCGGCAATTCAAGCTCCCCGGTCAAACGGAAGGACTCGTATTTGACCGAATTGGCGGCCAACTGTACCTCGCCGAAGAAAATGGTGGCATCTGGCGTTGGGATCCTGCCCAGCCAGGCCAGGACGCACAGCTCCTAGTTCCCTTGTCGGAACAACCCCATTTCAAAGCTGACCTCGAGGGACTGGCCATTTATTATGCCCAGGACCAAGTCCGATATTTACTCGTATCCAGTCAGGGCAACCACCGATACGGCGTATTTGAAATCGCCCCAAATGGACTTGACTATCAGGGTGTTTTTCGGACCCAGGCTACGCCAAAAACCGATGCCAGTCAGGAAACCGACGGCATAGAAATTGTCTCCTGCCCCCTTGGCTCCCTTTTCCCGTCAGGGATACTCCTCGTACAAGACGGCAAAAACACGGCACCCGGACAAGGACGGCAGCATCAAAATTTCAAAATCATAGACTGGAGGGACATTGCCGGGGCATTCAGCCCTCCGCTGGAGGAAAAACCGGATTGTAACCACTAAACTACCCTGATATGATTAAAAATTTACCTTTATTCATGTTGTGCAGTATCCTGCTGTTGCTGCCAAATCTGACCGAAGCCCAAAGCTTCCGGTTCGAGCGCAGGATCCTGTCCACCGGAACCATCACGGAAGAAGGCGTAACCTTTGCCGTTTCTTCGGACGATGCCGAACAAGAAAATGAATCTATTGATGCCTTGTTCGACGACGACCTCGACACCGGTTGGGAAGGCGATCCGGAAGACCAGAACATTCTTACCACGGGTTTGCGCTTCCGCGACATGTTCATTCCCAAAGGCGCCATCATTGACTCGGCCTTCATTTATGTATGGTCGCACGAGGGTAAAACCCCGGAAGACGTGGCGAAAATCACCATTTTTGGCGAAGCCACAGATCATGCCCTCACGTTTAACGAAAACGACCTGATTGCCACACGCGAATCTACCAGCACTCGCATTTTGTGGGAGGTGGCAGAAGAGTGGTTGATCTGGGAAAGGTACCGTACCCCCGATCTCAAAGCCATTGTACAGGAACTGGTAAACCGTGAAGGTTGGTCGGCCGGCAACGCCATGGCCTTTATCATGGCCGGGGAAAACCAAGGGCCTTCAGAAGTCGAAAATGCCCGTGAATTCGAGTCTTTTGAAAACATTTCCGACCCGGAAGACGGCGGCGACGGCCAAAACCACCCGGAAAGGGTACCACAATTAGTAGTATTTTACCACGTGGAAAATGCCGTGGTGGAAATTCCCATTGTCGCCACCGACACCCTGACCGAGGAAGGACTCACCTTTGCGGTTTCTTCTGACGATGCCGAGCAGGAAAACGATGCCATAGATGCCTTGTTCGACGATGACCTCGATGCAGGTTGGGAAGGCGATCCGGAAGACCAAAACGTGCTGACTACAGGTTTGCGTTTCCAGAACATCCCAGTTCCTTTTGGGGCAAAAATTGACTCCGCTTTTATCTATATGTGGTCCCACGAAGGCAAAACCACAGAAGACAAAGCGATCCTTACCATTTATGCCGACAACAACACCGACTCCCCTACCTTTAGCGAGGACGCGCTGATCACTGATCGCACGCCTACTGGCAATAAAATCGTGTGGACGGTAGAAGAAGAGTGGTTGATTTGGGAAAAATACCGTACACCCGACCTTAAAGCTATCGTGCAGGAGATGGTCACCAAACCCACTTGGGAAGCTGGCAAACCTTTGACTTTCATCATGGCAGGCCAAAACCAAGGCCCTTCAGAAGTCGAAAATGCCCGTGAATTCGAGTCTTTTGAAAATATCTCAGACCCGGAAGACGGCGGCGACGGCCAAAACCACCCTGAAAGAGTGCCCCGCCTGGTGATCCATTACTCCACCGCTCAGCCGACAAACATTGTACAGAGCGAGAAAAGGTTTGACCTTTACAAAATGGGCACCTATGCCACTGGTTTGTTCGACGAAGCCGGTGCAGAATCCTGCGCTTTCGACGCTACCACTGGCAGAATTGCCTTTATCAACGCCAAGGCCAACTCGGTCATGATCGTTGATGCCAATCAGCCTGAAAACATAACCCTCTTCAAGGAGATTGACATGAGCCCCTATGGCGGCGGCGTCAATTCTGTGGACATCCACAACGGGCTGATCGCCATCGCAGTACAAGCCAACACCAAAACCGACAACGGAGCAGTGGTATTCTTCGACAGTGAGGGTAACCACCTGAAAACGGTCGAAGCAGGTGCACTGCCGGATATGGTCGCTTTTAGCCACGATGGCAAATATGCCCTTACTGCCAATGAAGGCGAACCTAACGACGATTATTCAGTGGATCCTGAAGGTTCTATCACGATCGTTGACCTCAACAACGGCGTAGCTAATGCAACTGCCACGCATGCCACTTTCGAAGCGTTTAATCCAGATATGGCTAACCTCCGAGCGGCCGGTGTGCGCATCTTTGGTCCTAACGCTACGGTAGCACAGGATTTGGAGCCGGAATTTGTGGCCGTATCACCTGACAACAGCAAAGCTTTTGTGACCCTGCAAGAAGCCAATGCCTTTGCAGTAGTGGACATCGCTACCGCTACCGTGGAAAAAATCGTCCCGATGGGCTACAAAAACCACCAGCTTGAAGGCAACGGCATGGATGCCAGCAACCGTTCTACGGGTATTGAAATCAAAACCTGGCCGGTATTGGGCATGTACCAGCCGGATGCCATCAAGGCTTTTGAAGTGGGTGGAAAGACTTACTACGTGACGGTTAATGAGGGAGATTCCCGCGATTACGATGGGTACAGTGAAGAAACCCGGGTCAAATCGCTTCCTTTGGATGCGCAGACCTTCCCCAACGCAGCTGACCTCCAGAAAGACCCTGCACTGGGTCGTCTCAATACCACTACCGCAAATGGCGACACAGACGGAGATGGCGATTTCGATGTAATCTATGCTTATGGTGCACGTTCTTTCACCATTTGGGACGAAAACGGCGCCTTGGTATTTGATTCCGGCGATGACCTGGAGCAAAAAACAGCGGTGTTGGATCCTGAAAACTTCAACAGCAACAACGACGAGAATGGAAGTCGCAAGAGCCGCTCCGACGACAAGGGTCCCGAGCCGGAAGCCCTGGACATTGCTTATCTGGATGGCAGCATTTTCGCCTTGGTGGGTCTGGAAAGAATTGGCGGTGTGATGGTCTATGACATTACCGATCCAAATGCCCCACAATTTGTCAGCTACACCAACAACCGCAACTTTGCCGTAGATGCCACCACTCCGGAAGCGGGGGACCTGGGTCCGGAATACATCCGCTACGTACCGGCGGATCAGTCGCCCGTCAACGTTCCCCTGGTAATCGTATCCAACGAAGTAAGTGGTACGGTGACGGTATTCAGCGTCAACCAGGTTGTGACCAGCATCTTTGAAGCACCGCAAGTACAAGCGCTGCATGTGTATCCCAACCCGGCAAGTGATATCCTCACGGTTGCGCTGGAATCTGACCAGCCGGCTTTGTTGATGTTGTTCAACAGCCAGGGACAATTGGTGCGCCAGGTTAACACGCGTGCGCAGCAGACCCTGGAGCTCGATGTCAACCAATTGCCTACAGGCATGTATTTCATCCGAGCTTTGCAAAACAAAACCATTTATACCCAGAAGGTAAAGATTGATTAAGCTGTATAATTCCCAAGGTCCCCGGCTCTTCACAGCCGGGGATTTTTTTTGCCTATGAAAAACAAACTATACACCCTCGCTCTTCTTTTGTTACCGATTATAAGCGGTCTGCAAGCCCAATCCGGCAATATTCGCGGAACCGTCGTAGATGCCAACACCGGTGAAGCCCTCATTGCCGCCACCGTTATCTTGGAAGGCACCAGTCGAGGCGCCACTACCGACGCCGAAGGCGGTTTTTTGCTCAACATACCAGATACCCGCAATTTCAAGCTCTCCGTATCCTATATTGGGTATCTCACTCGCGAATTTAGCGCGGAGGATGCTCCCGCCTCCGGCGAAAACCTGATCATTGCCCTTACTCCGGAAGCCTTTGAACTCGGCACCCTGGAGGTGAGCGGCCGTGCCACCGGCGCAGCCAGGGGACTCATCCAGCAAAAACTGGCGGAGAACATTAAAAATGTGCTTTCTGCCGAACAGATCACTTCCTTTCCGGACATGAACGCCGCGGAAGCCATGCAGCGCATCCCGGGAATCACCCTTCAGCGCGACCAGGGAGAAGGTCGCTTTGTACAGCTTCGGGGCACTCCCCCGCAGCTCACCACGTTTAATGTCAACGGAGAACAAATCCCTTCCCCTCAAGGGGACGTGCGTTATGTGGGCATGGATATTATCAGTGTAGATCAGATTGACCTTATCGAGGTCACCAAAGTCATGACTCCCGACATGGATGCCGACGGCATTGGCGGATCAGTCAACATCATCACCAAAGACCCTGAAACCGAAAAACCCGCTATCCAGGCCAGCCTATCTGCCGGATACAACCAGATCCGTCAAACGGGCAACTCCCAGTTGCAATTTTCTTTCAACCAAAAAGCCGGCAAATTCGGTTTTGGAATCAATGCCAACTATTACCTTAACAATCAGGGAGCCGAAAATATCGAATTTGAGTACGCCAAAGGCCCTTTTTTTGGTTCTCAACAAGATGGAAAAGACAACTATTACGTCCAATACCGCGAAGCACAACTCCGCTACTATGAAATCCGCCGAGAACGCATCGGGGTAAGTCCGACCCTCACCTATTCCTTTGACAACAAGAACCAGCTGTACCTCAAAGGCATGTTCAACTCGTTCAAGGACCACGAACTGCGTCGCCGACAGATCTACACCCTCGACGATGCCCTTTCAGCCACCTACTATCTCTATGGCGGCATAGAACACGACATCAAGCAGCGCACCAAAACCCAGATCCTGTCCACCCTGAATTTCGGGGGAGACTTTGATTTCGGTCCCCTCCAACTCGACTTTCAGCTGGCCGTGGCCAATGCGAGCGAAAATGAGCCCGACCGACTAGAATTGCGCTTCGACAGTCCGGGTCAGGCTATCCCCATCCAGTTTGACCTCAGTGACCCCGACTGGCCCGTGGCCACCATCGCCAGCGAAACGGGTTTGAAAAATGCCCGCGACTTCGACAACTATAAATTGGATGCCCTCCTGCTGGAGGAAAGCCAGACCAAAGACCTCAACCTTACCCCCAGGGTCAATGTGAGCTTGCCTTATCAGACCAACATCGGGAAAGGCTATATCAAGATGGGAGGAAAAATCCGCTACAAACAAAAATCCAGGGACATCCAATCCCAGGCTTACGGCGCTTTTTTCCAAAACTCCACCATTTATCCGGGTAAGGCACCTGCGCTCTCCCTTGCCAGCATGAGTGACGGATTTCGGCGCGACAACATGTTTAACCGCGGCTACACCATGGAGATGATGCCCGACCCGGAACAATTCAGGGCTTTCCGGGAAGCCTGGCCGGAGTATTTTATTTATGACCGCACGGCCACCAAAACAGCCAGTTTTGGCGAGGATTACGAAGCCGAAGAAACGATTTCGTCCCTGTACGGAATGTTACGACACGATTGGAACCGACTGATGGTCATTGGTGGACTGCGCTACGAGCACACCGAAGTGGATTACACCGGTGCCCGCATCATCACCGACCGGGGTCGTTACAAAGACCTCGACACCCTGAGCGACCGCCGCACCCACCCTTTCCTATTGCCACAGGTGCAGTTCAAATACACCCTCAAAAACAATGTCTTCCTACGGGGAGGATTTACCTACACCTACTCCCGTCCCAACTTTGAAGATGTGCTGCCCTACCGGGAAGAAGACAGGAAGGAGGTCAAATATGGCAACCCCGATCTGCGCTACCCCAAGTCCATGAATGTGGACCTCCTTGCGGAAAAATACATCCGCAACGGGATTTTTTCCGGAGGATTTTTCTACAAAGAAATAGACGATTTCATCTTCTTTTTCAAACGTTTTGCCCATGAGGGCGATCCGTCCAACTACGGACTCGTAGAAATCACCAAAGCGATCAACGGGCTTCAGGCCAAGGTTTACGGTGCTGAAATCATGGCCCAGTTCAAACTCGACTTTCTGCCCAAACCACTGTCCAACCTCGGTTTTTTCATCAACTATACCTACACCGGCTCTGATGCACGGATCAACAAGCGCCTCCCGGCCAATTATACCGATGCAGTGGTAATTTTTGGGCAGGACGATCTGAGTTTGTTTAGCGATTTGACCAACACCGAACGAATCACCTTACCCGGACAGGCACGACACACCGCGAATGTCTCGGCTTTCTATGAAACAGGCAAGTTTTATGCCCGACTTTCGGCCAACTACCAGGACGCCTTTCTGTTTAGCCTGGGTGCCGATGCCGACCTGGACGAATACTACGACCAAGCCCTGCGCCTCGACTTTACCGCCAATGTCAGCCTCGGGCCCCATGTCAAACTTTTTGGCGATGCCATCAACCTCACCAACGCCCCCCTGCGCTATTACCTCGGCGAAAAAGACCGCCTCAAACTGCAGGAATTCTATTCCTGGTGGGCAAGGTTGGGCCTGAAACTAGATTTTTAAAAACGACCATTTTTTGCCATGATTGGACAAAACAAGACAAACTAAGACACACATTATCAAGGTATTGCAGTTTATGCTATTTTTATGGCATGTCAGAAAAAAGCATACGCCCCCGCCATGACCAGTTCATGAAGTACCTGATGAAGGACCT
>JANQWK010000050.1:35218-40098 GCA_030729925.1 Saprospiraceae bacterium | reverse complement strand
ATAGTTGTACAGCGGATCTCTGTCGCGGGTGCCATAAAATACGACATCTTTGTTGAACATATAAGCCTTGCCACCCGTGACTCCAAATTCAGTCTCCCCATAAGCGGCATCCGGTATCCATATTTCATCGGCAGCATCCCGAAATTCGCCGTGAAAACCAGTATTGATGGCCAATGATTCTCCTGTTCGTAGCAGCAGACTTTTAGGGCGTACTTCTATCCGAAAAGCATCTGTCTGCGCAAAGTCATTTACTGCATTTTTGCCGGAGGCTAAAAAAAGATGTGTGCCCGGCTTCATCTCAAGCTCCCATCTGGCAATATTCTGATCATTGGGTTGTCTAAGCCCCAAGGACTGTCCGTTGTGGAATAATTCGACCGATTCCATATTGGAGAAAACCGGGATTTCGTGAATTGCAGAAAGATCAGGATGCGGCTTTTTACCAGTCCAAATGGCCCTTAAATCCCAATCGCGTATTCCCAGATAAACCAGCGACTTATCTGACCAATTGGCCTTGTAAAAATAATAAGTATCCTTGGGCTTTCGATCAAAACCCTGCAACCCTTTTTGATTGACATGATTGATGCTACCCCCTGTATGCGGTTGAGAAAAATCGAATTGATTCCAGATGGCAGACCCCACCAACCACTTTCTTTGGTGAATTTGCCGAAGATAAGCTTCATGAAAAAGTAGTTGGTACTGCCCGGAGAAGTCAAACCTTAAAGGGTTCATTGCATTGATCCTTTTATCACTTCCGGCACCATATTCGCTAACAAACAAGTGCTGTTTGGGGTATTTTTGTCGTCTGCTATCCAGGTTTCTGCCAAATCCGTCAAATTCGCCCCCATACCAGCCATCATATAAATTAACAGCCAACATGTCCGGGATATCCGTCACACTTATGCTGTCATAATCGGAGGAACCATGGATAGCCAGAGTAGTAAGCCGGTGTGGATCGGCAGCGCGAATCGTGCTGTCCATGACCCATACAAAATCCCGCACGCGTTGCCCGTAAACTTTATCTTCCAGACGAGGCTGTCGCGCACCCTGTTCACTCCACAAAAGGATCTCATTGGACGAACCCCAAAATACTATTGAAGGGTGATTGAAATGTTGGAAGATCATTTCCTTGATCTGGAGTGCCGACTGACGCGTCAATGATTCCGAAGGGTTAATAAAATTCAGGTTGGGGATTTCGGACCACAACAGCAAACCCATTTCGTCGGCAAGCTGATATACATAAGGATCCTGAGGGTAATGCGCAAGCCGCAAAAAGTTAGCGCCCATGCTTTTTATCCATTCCAAGTCCCTGTTATGAAAAGCATTGTCCAGCGCGTCTCCCATGCCCTTAAAATCTTGGTGGCGATTTGTACCTCTTAACTCGTAAGGACGCCCATTGAGTAAAAATCCGTCATCTGAACCCAGTGCAAACCATCTGAATCCGGGCCTCAATCTTAACTCATCTGCCAGGCTATCGTTAAAGAAAATTTTACTTTCCAGCGTGTACAAGGACGGAGATTCCGGCGACCAGAGTACCGGGGTTGTGAGCTTCCCTGCGGAAGAAAACGAAACAGTCTTGCCGGGGATTACCGACAATTCTTCCTGGTCCTGCCATACGACATCCCCCTCCGGAGCAACCAGGGTATGTTCCACGCGAACACTTGCCATCGAACTTCCACTATTCGACAACTGCCCCTCAATCACAAATGCAGCTTCAGCATCAGAAACATCGGGAGTTTTAAAAAATAATGCATCTGCTCCGAAATAATTCGGCTCAAAATGAATATTTGAAGTTTTGATCAACCATACATCGCGATATATGCCACCATAGAGTGCATAGCCAATAGCCAGTGGAGCGATGATCGGATTGTGGCTATTGTCAACCATTACTGCCAATAAATTCTCCCCAACCGTGAGATATGGGGTAATATCCAGGGTAAACCCGGTATATCCTCCAAGATGTGTACCAGCAAGGGCACCATTCACATAGACCTCTGTCCGAAAAGCGGCTCCTTCAAAACGAAGGAAAAATCTCTCATCCGAGGATACACTTTCCAGCTTCATTTTTTTCCTGTACCAGGCAATACCCCGGTAATAGGAAGTTGCATCGTCAAAAGGATCGTTTGCGTTCCAAGTATGGGGTAGTTGAACAGATTCCCAGTTATTGTCCACATACTCGGGATACCCTTTAAAGCCGTCCCTATTAGCAAAAGCAATACCACCACGATGGAACTTCCAGTTATCATTCAAGGACTGTACACTTCGAATCTGCCCCATGAGTGGAAGGACCAGCAGCCCCACGCAAAAAAACAGCATTAGCCTTTGCACGACAAAATTTTCAATATGACTTTTTCCCATAAAATTGAGTTTAGGGTTTATTGATTTATCAGGGAAAGTACTGCTGCCGCATATCTTTTCCCAAGCAACAGCTGTGCCTCGCGGCTAAAATGAAGGCTATCCCCTTTATGAGTAAGATCTGTGGCGGATACACAGGCCAAATGGGGGATGGTCTTTGAAGCTTGTTGCAGCACAGCATTGATAGCAAGTGAGTTGCCTTTCCAGTTGCCGACCTCTCCGACGACCACCGGCAAGTCCGGAATATTGACGTCGCTACGAAAATCAGAGACCAATTCGGACAGTGACTCCAAATATTTGTCCGCTTTATTCCGATCAGATTCGCCCTGGTGCCAAATCATCCCAACCAGAGTACCCTTTTTCATGGCTTCTCTTACTCTTTCTATGGTTTTATCGTAATAATCGCCTCCCTTTTTCCATTCCTGGATACTACTGCCTCCACGTGCATTGACCAAAACGCCCACCGAGTCCAGCACAACAGCAAGTTCATGAGCCATGGACCATGCCGGCCCCATTTGCTGGATAGAGATATCCTTTCTGATATTGGCGTATTTGTTGAGTGGCGGATAGGCGCGCTCCCAGGTATTTTGATCATTCCAAATTCGGATATACAAATCAGGAGACAAGGTGTCCATGTCCTCTGGTAACAGATCTCCCCTGCCAGCCATATTAGACTGCCCCATGCAGACTATAAAAGGCAAAAATTTGGGTGCTTTCTTCGTGCATTGAAACAAGAGAACAGATAAGGCCGCAAATAACCAGAAGCGCAAAAAGTCGTTTTTATTCATTTCTCATAAAATCAAGTAATGGATATAAATTGCTGTTAATCTTTGTGAGAGACCGCTTCAGCGGTTGGTACCAGTTTTCTTCAGCATCGAGCAGTCCTTTGTTGCTGGCATCATCCTGAAACCTAAACCACTGATAGCCTATACAATTTTTTTGTTCCATCAACCGGAGAACAAAGTTTTCGAAATAAAGCGCTCGATCACCCTGACTTGGCACATGCAACCCCGCCCCACCCGAATTGTCCAATGCTACATCAAAACCTTTAGCATAAAACTCAGACACGATGTAGGGTTTGTTTACGCCCTCAGACCAAAAACCCAATTGCGCTGCAGGAGGCTCGCAAGGTCCGTAAAAGTTGATGCTAAACACATCTACCCAGGGTGCAGATGCTACAAAAATGTTTGGGTATGATTTGGCCGCACCATGCAGTCGAGATCCCAGAAAAAGCAGATCAGGTGCATACTTCTTTAAAGCAGTATAAACGATGCGATAATAATAGGAAGCCAAGTAGCCATGCCAATCATAACTGTCGCCTGCAGTCACCTGAAAATCAGATCGCCCCTTTCTTTCAAGCATCCAGTTGTAAGCCGCCAGGTAATTCGCATCTGTTGTATCCGCGATGTCCAAAAATCGCTCCAGTAGATCACCGTATCTATCGTTACTGTATAATGGCAGTTCATTGTCAGAAAAAATACCTATACACCATGGATCGTTTAAATATTTATCCGCTGCCCGTTTGGCTAGTTGATCAGCAAATAAAGCAAAATCCGGGTCAAAAACAGGAATAATGCCCTTCAAAAAAAGAGCTTTCGTACGCTGTGCTTCGTTTTTATAGCCTTGCAAAAAAAGCTCTCTGGCGGTATAGGGCATAGGAGTGTTTCCTGCATTAATGCTTTCGTATGCAGACCAGTTGGCCAGGTGATTTAGCCCCATCTCACGCAGATCTCCCGGCACATCAATCTTCGAAAAATGTTCTGGGGGAGGTACAGAATTGACGCCTGCGCCAAAAAAGCGATGCCCATCAGGATCTACAAATGTCCAGCCTTTGTGGGTCAGTGCGACCCGAAATCTTCCGGTAGCTGCTCCGATTTGCTCGCTGCTACCCCCGTATTTCCCCGAAACATAACTACCCTTACCGGAAGCAAGGAAACGCGATGGGCACGAATCCTCGCCCATAGCGCCTCTTGCAAAGATGGTATCTACCAGGATAAAAGCTCCATCTTCTGTCGTGTTCTCCTGGAAATTGTCAGACATCGGAGTACAGCAAGCAAGTGTAAGAAAACAAGAAAACAGCATACCTATCCGACCGTTCATCATAGTATGAGGGGGTTAATATCCAGGATTATTTTGTATTTCCTTATCCAGATTAGCATCAATAAAAGATTGTGGGATAGGATACAACTTATCCCTTTCGCTTATTTTTCCCTTCGTTGCAATATTGTGCTGCATGGTCCTTTCCATCCAATTGCCGTTGCGCAACAAAGTATAACGCCTTTGGCTTTCCGAAAACAACTCCCTGGCTCTTTCATCCAGAATAAAATCCATATCCACCTGTGCAACAGCAATAGGAGTAGCATTGGCTCTGGCTCGGAGTGCGTTGATATATTGAGCTGCACTTCCATTGTCACCTGATTTGTGGTAAGCCTCTGCCAACAAAAGATACGTATCTGCCAGTCGCAAATAGACCTGATCTTTATAAGAACGAGGAAATTGGGGGTCTATCTCAAGAGCAAAGACCCATT
>JANQWK010000050.1:0-35208 GCA_030729925.1 Saprospiraceae bacterium | reverse complement strand
ACCCGAAAACGATCGCCCTGAGGGTCATTTGGTTTTTCATTCAAAAAAAGTTTCGTACCAACGGCACCTGCAGAACTGCGATCAAATTCCTGAACGGTAAAGTAACGCCTCCAGGCAAATTCTCCTCCTCGATCATCCAGGATATTCCCCTGAGCATCTCGATCATACAGTCCTAACATAAACGAAGTAGCACCCAAACGGGTATTACCCCTTCCGCCGCGATCCACAGTCACGGTAAGACCTTTGGCTCCTCCGCTCGTACTGCTGTATTCACTCATAAACCATCGCCGCATGATGTTGCTGCCTTCACCCCCTTCTACCTCATAAGCGTATTGAAACACCCAAAGTGCCTCCGTATTTCCTTCGCTGGGGTTGGCATTACCATCGAGGAACATATCGGTATATGGGGTTCCTGCCTCACTTGCTTTCACCCCGTATCGCTGCGTCACCAGTGACTTGGGGCCGTTGATCGCAGCTAAGCCAAGATTAATAGCATCCTGTAACTGGTTGTCCATGATCAGTTGTTCCATCAGGTAATGCTGGGCAACGGCTTTGATAACTTTCCCATCGTTGATATGGTCCTCTGGCAGGAATTGTACCCCAAACTCAAGATCGGTTTTGATTTGTGCACGAACCTCTGCTAAGGGAGTCCTATCCCAGTCGGTACGAACATTTTCTCCTGCAGACTCCTCCAAAACTAAAGGCACATCCCCAAACAGAAAAGTCAGGTGCCGATAGGCCCAGGCACGAATCGTTTTCGCTTCAGCCAAGATGCGGTTTAGTTTTTCCTGACTAATATCCAGATCATCTGAAGGATTTTCGCCACGATTGATAATCGTATTGGCCGAATTAATCGTCTGGTAGAGCCAGTTCCAAACCCGGGTAAAATAAGTTTGAGCGCCGCTCCCGATTACCTCCTCGCGCCAGTTGTTCAAAAAGCTTTCATCCGGCCATGCGCGGTTGCCATAAATGATATCAGTCCCCCCCATCATCATAGCAGCTGTAAGATTGTTGCCACCTCCTAAAGAAGAAGCACTCGTGGGCACTCCCCCTCTTTCCGCTCTAGTGAGCGCGTACAGTCCATTCAATCCAGCATCAAACCCTTCCTCATTGGTATAGAGGTTATCAGGTGCCACGATATGAGGAGTAGCTTGATCCAGAAAATCGTTGCTGCAAGCTGCCAGCACGATGAATAAAAAAACAATGGATATATTTTTCATGATGCTTTATATTTTAGATCAGTTTACAAACCCAGGTTAAAACCAATCAGGAACTCTTTCTGTAGCGGGATTGAATTCTGGCTACTGAGCTCGGGGTCCAACCCTGTCCATCCGGTCAGCGTCAATAAATTTCTCGCAGTAGCATAAACTTTGAATGTTTTCTTGCGCCCGGCAAGATTATTGAGCGTATAGGAAAGTGTCACATCCCTCAACCTCGCAAAGTCAGCACTTTCGTAAATACCTACATTGTAGAGATTGGCCTGTTCATAGTTGCGATGGTTGGTATTTATCGGATTATCCGGTCTCCAGTAGTCCAATACAAACCAGTTGCGTTGAACGCCTCCAAACACATTTTCATCGTATAAGGTATTGCGCTTGGTTACCCCTGTTACGCCCTGCACAAAAATATAGAGGGATAATTTTTTGTAATTCAAGGTGTTTTCCAAACCAAAAATAAATGCAGGATCCAATTGGCCTTGAATGACTCGATCTTCATTTGCAGAAATCGCACGCACCGGATTGCCGTTGATGTCGGGCACATTGGCCACATCCAAAACTCTGACATCACCGGGCTGTGCATCTGGCTGTGCAGAACCGGACGCACTTTCATTTTCCTGCCAAATTCCATCGAACTTGTATCCGTAATTAACCCGAATTGGCTGACCTATAAATAGCTGGTTGCCCACATCGTCTTGATCGCTGCCAAACAGCGATAGGATTTCATTTTTGTTGTAAGACAGATTTCCCGATACCCGCCAGCTGAAATCTTTTTGCATCACGGGCATTCCGCTCAACGACAAATCAAATCCCACATTCTTTGTTTCTCCGATATTTTGCGTAATTTCAGTAATTCCATGTACAGACGGAATCAGCCTGTCCAGCAACAAATCACGAGTTAATGACTGATATACATCTAAGGTTACTGAAAATCTGTAGTTCCACATACTCAGGTCTAAACCCAGGTTTCGTGTCAGCGTGGACTCCCAACTCAACTCATTGTTGGCCAACTGAATGGGAATAAACCCGGGAGCGGTCTGATTGCCATTCAGATAGGACCGGTCTGTTAGTCGCGCAAGATTGTCATAAGGCCCTACCGCTTGGTTCCCATTTTGGCCAACAGACAAGCGCAACTTCAGGTTATCAACAACCGCAGAAGAGAAAAAATCTTCCTCGCTAATACGCCAGCTGAAAGCTGCTGAAGGGAATATACCGTAGCGAGCGTTTTCCCCAAACCCGGAAAATCCATCCCGACGAAGCGTTAGCGTCAACAAATACTTATCGGCGTAGGCATAATTGATTCTTCCCATCTGAGAAAGAAGAGAAGTCTGTACATAACCAGTTGTATAACTTGTGCCCAGTGCCAGATTCATTTGGCGGTAATTCAACAAATCGTTGGGAAAACCCACTCCTTCCACTTCGTTGGACTCCGCAATATCTTTTTGGGCACTGTAGAGTGCTGTAAAATCAAGGGCATGTTTGCCAAAACTACGTTTGTAAGTCAGGATGTTCTCGATCAGATAATTTTTGGAAATGCGGTTGTACAACCTGGCGACACCGTTGCTCTTAAAACCCAAATTGGTGCGACGATCGTAGTAATCCCCAATATCCCTATTATCCATTTCCACCCCTGTGTTCACTTTCAAAGACAATCCGGGAATAAAAGAAGGGCTATATTCCAGATAATTGTTGGAAAAGACCTTGTTGTTCGTATCGTCATTCAAAACCAACGTATTGCTGAGTGCATTGGAGTAAAAGACTTGCTCAGGCCAAGGGAATACCGTCAGCTGACCATTTTCGTCATAAGCATTGGCTAGTGGATTCAAAAAATACGCACCATTGTCTTCTCCACCAAAACTCGGTGAGCGACCCGAACGATCTATATAACTAAGTTGGGTAGCCGTTCCGAACTTCAAATCATCTGTAATCTGCAAGCCCAAATTCACCCTGAGCGTTGCCCGCGCAAAGTCATCATTCCTCGCAACCCCCTGCACATGCTGGTAGCCAGCTGAAGTGTAATAACTAACCGCATCACTGGAACCCGCTACCGACAGCAGATAGTCCTGCCGGACGCCGGTTCGGGTGGCGAGATCCAGCCAGTCGGTAGATTTTCCCCGAGCCAAATTCTCCAACTCCGTATCCGTCAACTCCCCAGGTTCCCTTTCTTCCTTAAAAGCAGCAAAACCAGGCCCATCATAAACAGCGGGAATGTTTGCAATCGCATTTAAACCGGTAGAGCCGCTAAAATTTATCCTGGGTTTGCCCGCTCCAATTCCCGTTTTTGAACTAATGAGTATTACGCCATTAGCTCCCCTGGAACCATAGATCGCCGTAGAAGAAGCATCCTTCAAAACCGTAATGGCCGCAATGTCATTCGGATTGATATCCGATATGCTGCCGTTATAAGGAACTCCATCCAATACAATTAATGGCGTATTTGAAGCATTGATGGAGTTACGGCCACGAATCAAAATCGCTAAATCGTTTTGCTCCGCCGAAGAACTGTTGGCAGAAATGCTCAATCCCGGCACAGCACCCTGGAGTGCCTGAACGAAATTGTTGTTGGGCTTCTCATTGAGTCGCTCCATCGAGATGGTAGCCACCGACCCCGTAAGATCCTTTTTCTTTTGAGAACCGTAACCCACAACTACTACCTCCTCAAGTTGAGCTACGTCGCGATCTAAAGCAACATTGATTACAGCCTGACCTTCAACCGCTACCTCTGTACTCAAATAACCTACATAAGAAAAAAGAAGAACCTCTCCTGCCGATACGGCAATTTCAAAGTTTCCGTCAATATCAGTAATTGTACCTGTCGCCGTACCCCTAATGGTCACATTCACCCCAATAAGGGGCTCCTGGTTTTCACTGTCCGTAACCGTCCCCCTGACTGCCTGTCCATAGACAACCGAAGACATCAAGCATAACATAATTAATTGTACAAGTTTCATAAGCCTGCTTTTTTTTTGTTTTTCGTGTGCGCACACGATACAAAATTAATACAAAATCTCAGGCCACCAAGCTTTACAAACGTTTTATTTGAAATCCGGGAAAATTTTGGAATTATTGTTGGCGAAAGAGGTGTACTTGATGTTTTCTTTCAACACAATTTCGATATCGGAGAAATATTGCCGGCGCGGGATTTTCTTGTAGAGGAGGTAATCAAACAGCAGTAATACAGCCTGAAAGCCCTGGTCGAACGATTTTTGAGAGATGAGAAACTTGATTTCGCCTCGTTCCAGCGCGTTGATGTTACTTGTTGTGGTATCAAACCCAATGAGCGCTATCCGGTTAGGGAAAAAACCGGAAAAAGTAGATATCCGGCTGGAAGGTACAAAAACACCCTCTACCGCCGGGTGTGCCTCCAGAAAGGCTCGGATCTGCGACTGCATTTCCGGGATGGCAGCAGTGTCTGCTACAAAAAGCGTAAGCACTTCGTTTTGAGGGTAATTGGTTGCAAAAAAACTTTGATACCCCCCAATGCGCTTAAAAATCGCGTCGTGGTTGGAGATGTTCTGGCGCGTCTGCAAAATGACCGATTTGCCTTTTTCCGAAAGGAACAGCTGCATCAGTCGCGCAGCTACCACCCCTCCCTCAAACGAGTCCTGCCCCACAAATGAAATACTTTCAAAACCAACCAATTGCGTATCCATAAATAGATATGGGATCTGCCGCTCCTCCAGCAAAGGTATTTTTTGCGCAGCTTCCCGCGCAAAGATAGGGGCGAGAATTACCCCGTCCGGAGCAGCTTCAACCAGTTGGTCGAAACAGGTGTCAAAACTTGCTTCGTCAAATTGATCGTACAAAAAGTACCGAACAGAAAACCCAAAGTCCTTTATCCTCGCCCAACCTGCTTCTATACCCCGATAAGGCATCTCCCAGTAGTCACTCCGGATGTCCTTGCGTGGGATGAGTACTCCAATAGTATATTGCCTGCTACTGGCCAATGCACTGGCTATCGGATTGAGCGAAAATTCATGCCGATCTATGATCTGCTGTATCTTCTGACGGGTGCGCTCGGATACGCCAGACCTGTTGTGAATCACCCGATCTACCGTGCCTTCCGATACATTAGCCAACTGCGCAATTTCCTTTATCGTTAACTTTTTCAAAGCCCATGTTTTTTTCAATCCACACAAGTAAACCATTTTTTTGCGATTTTCTCAAAAACAGGGCAAATTTATGTACTTTGTGTGCGCAAACGAAAATCGTGTATGTTAACGAAAGAAACAAATTTATTTGATTTGGGGGGAAAGGTAGCGGTAATTTCGGGAGGGACCGGAGTGCTTGGGTTTGAGGTTGCCCGGTACTTGCTTAGACAAGGGGCGAAAGTTGCCCTATTGGCTAGAAATCCGGATAAGCTTCGGCAAAAGGTAGGAATACTGAGCACCGAGTCTGAGCAGTGTATAGGTATTGTGACGGATATTACGGACAGAATAGCGGTAGCAGCAGCGGCAGCTCAAATCATACAAGAATGGGACGTGCCGGATATCCTGATCAATGCGGCAGGAGGCAATATCCCAGGTGCTGTTATCCAACCTCATCAGTCACTTTTTGATCTTTCCCTGACAGATTTTGAGTCGGTCGTTCACCTCAACCTGCAAGGAACCGTCATTCCTTCCCTGGTTTTTGCCGAAGGCATGCAACAGAAAAAAAGAGGCTCAATTATCAATTTTTCTTCCATGAGCGTGACACGTGCCATAACCAGAGTCGCAGGATATTCAGCAGGCAAGGCCGGAATGGAAAATTTTACCCGATGGATGGCCTGTGAACTCGCATTACGTTACGGAGATGGCATTCGGGTAAACGCCATCGCACCCGGGTTTTTTATCGGCGAACAAAACAGACGCTTGCTGGTAAACCCAGACGGACAACTCACCGACAGGGGACAACTGATTATCCAGCATACTCCCATGAGCCGATTCGGCCGCCCCGAAGAACTAAATGGAGCCATCCATTTTCTCTCCAGCGATGCTTCTTCTTTTGTTACCGGTACGGTGATCCCGATTGATGGAGGGTTTGGCGCCTTTTCAGGGGTCTAACAACTAACACCATAAAGGTTGTGCCCAGATCATAATTAAGCCCTTCCATTAAAGTTACCTTTTTGGAAGTCGAGGTATTAATAAGGGTAAGTAAGGTGCAAGTCACCTTAAGGTGGCTTGCACCTATGCTTTAAAACACTGGTAATCTTTGATTTAAGCTATTATTTTAGCTCATTTTTCCCTTAAACTACGTCACTTGTCATAAGGATAAAAAGAGATCATGGTTTCGATCGCCAGGTCCCTGCTTGCGTCGTTGTACACCAGGATGACAAAGTAATTGCTATCACTTTCTTCGTCCATTAAGGCTACCAACAAGGCTTGTCCGCCGTCTTTTTCCCCCTCTGTATAAAAACCATACAAGTCATCCAGTTCTACCTCATCTACATCGGTCACCACGTCGTAGTCAAATCTTTCGGCCTTCGCGATCAAAAAGTCGGCCAGATCTTCTGGTCCAACCGAACCTTCCTTAAACGGGATGATGACAAGCAGCAGGTCGTCCCGCTCTGCGGTAAACATATCTCTGTTGTTTTCGGTGATCTGCATTCCGTTGGGCAAGGTAAAGCCCAGACCGTAAGTATCCCAGACCATGTCCGTGGCTGCAGCGGTTTCTCCCTCGTAGGGATAAAAAGAGGCTATCATTTCTATGGCCATATCTCGGGTACTCGGCTGATAGACCAATATGACAAAATAGTTGCTTTCACCGGCCTCGTCCATCAGTGCTGTCAGTACTGCCTGCGCTCCGTCTTTTCTGCCCTCTGTGTAATACCCGTAAAGCCCGTCCAATTCCAGTTCGTCCGCGTCAGTCACCACATCGTATTCGAATTCTTCCGCCAGCTCAATCAGCAGATCTGCAAGTTCTTCCGGCCCCACACTGCTCTCCTTAAACGGCACAATGGCCAGGGAAAGGTCGTTCCGCTCCGCGGAAAAAATTTCACTATTATTTTCGGTGATTTTCATCCCACGGGGCAGGGTAAAGCCCAGACCGTAAGTATCCCAAACCATCTCGGTTTGCGCATGCGCAGAAAAAGCCAGCACAAACACAAGCAAAAAAGCGGTGATTCCTGTTTTCATGTTTTTTTGGTAATGATAGCCTGAATTTCCTTCACAGACAATAAGCACACTACCAATTTAACAATTATTTTTTTGTTAAAAAAACTGATAAACAGCTCCTTATAACGCTACTCCTACAGCTTTCCGCACAGCCGGACGCACCTTATCGCCAATTAGTTCAATCGCGCTCAACAGTTTGTCCTGGGGCAGGTCAGCACTGACCATCTGGAAGGTGAGCCTGGAGATGCCACCCAAGGCTTGGCTGTGCCGCAGGATTTTTTCCGCAACCTCCTCCGGGTTTCCTACCAGCAATGCCCCGGTGGGACCTGTCAGGTCTTCGAAATGGTCGCGGGTGATTTTACCCCATCCGCGCTCTCGACCAATTTTATTGAACAACACCTCATAGCCCGGCCAGTAGTCCGCGTGGGCTTTTTCTGTCGTCTCCGCTACATAACCCAAAGAATGGATGCCCACTTTGAGTTTTTCGGGTGCATGCCCCGCCTCCGCACCCATACGCCGGTACAGGTCAATCAAGGGTTTGAACCGATGCGTCTCTCCCCCGATAATGGCAACCATTAGGGGTAAACCCAACATGCCCGCCCGGGCAAAAGACTGTGGTGTCCCTCCCACACCAATCCAGACAGGCAGATTTTCCTGCAAAGGACGCGGATAAACTTTCTGGTGGTCCAACGGCGGCCTGAACCTGCCCCGCCAGGTAATTTCTTCCTGCTCCCGCAATTGGAGCAACAAATCGAGCTTTTCGATAAATAAGTCGTCGTAGTCCCGGAAATCCAATCCAAACAACGGGAAAGACTCCGAAAAAGAACCCCGACCCACGACCATCTCTGCACGGCCGCCAGAGATCAGGTCAAGCGTCGCAAATTGCTGAAACACCCGCACCGGATCCGCCGCACTCAATACCGTGACTGCACTCGTCAGCCGGATATTTTTGGTGCGCGCAGCAGCTGCCGCTAAAATCACAGAAGGCGCCGAATCTAAAAATTCTTCCCGGTGATGCTCCCCTATTCCGAATATATCTAACCCCTTTTCATCCGCAAATACCATTCGATCCAACAAAAGCTGCATGGATCTTGCATGAGATGCTCCCTTGCTTAAGCCCGGAAAACGCATGGCTCCGGCAAAACTGTCAATTCCTATTTCCATTTAAAATTTTTTTCCTCAACAAATAATCAAGAAAATGTATGCGACAATAGCCTTTTTTTTACGAAATTAGGTCAAATAAGTATATCATCTACCCTCCAAAACATCCGAAACTATGCAAAGGAAATTCATGCTTAGCGATCAGGATATACCCGAAAAATGGTATAACATCATCGCCGATATGCCCAACAAGCCCCTTCCTCCCCTGCACCCGGGTACCCTGGAACCGATAGGTCCGGAAGCACTGGCTCCGCTTTTTCCCATGGAACTCATCAAACAGGAAGTTTCTACCGAAAAATGGATAGAAATTCCCGATGAAGTCCGACACCTGTATTCACTTTGGCGACCTACCCCCCTCTATCGCGCCTACAATTTTGAGCGCATGCTGGATACGCCTGCAAAAATTTATTACAAATATGAAGGCACCAGCCCATCCGGCTCCCATAAGCCCAACACCGCTGTCCCTCAGGCTTACTACAACAAACAGGAAGGGATCAAAAAAATTACAACCGAAACGGGTGCCGGACAATGGGGAAGCGCCCTGAGCTTTGCCTGTAACCACTTCGGCATCGAGTGCGAGGTGTTTATGGTCAAACTTTCCTACGAGCACAAACCCTATCGGAAGGTCATGATGAATACCTGGGGGGCAACCGTACATGCTTCTCCTTCTACAACCACCGAAATAGGAAAGAAAATCCTGGCCGAAGATCCCCATACGACCGGATCCCTGGGTATCGCCATCTCAGAGGCAGTGGAAAGAGCAGCTACCAACGACGATACCAAATACGCACTGGGAAGTGTATTGAACCACGTCAAACTTCACCAGACCGTCATCGGACTGGAAGCCATCCGCCAGATGGAAATGGCAGGCGATATGCCGGATGTGGTAATTGCCCCCTTCGGCGGAGGTTCTAATTTTTCCGGCCTGGCGCTTCCCTTCCTTCGACTCAACTTCGATGAGGGTAGAAATATCCGCTGTATCGCCAGCGAACCTTCTTCCTGCCCCAAACTGACCCGGGGCCAGTTTAGGTACGATTTCGGAGATACCGGCGGTATGACCCCCCTCCTGCCCATGTACACCCTCGGTCATGATTTCGTTCCGGCTCCCATACATGCCGGCGGTCTGCGCTATCACGGAGCAGGCGTCATCGTGAGCCAATTGCTGCGAGATAAACTCATCGAAGCACGGGCACACGATAATGT
Source organism: Saprospiraceae bacterium (assembly GCA_030729925.1). Lineage (GTDB taxonomy): Bacteria > Bacteroidota > Bacteroidia > Chitinophagales > Saprospiraceae > JALQTV01. Next base: position 25,535 of record JANQWK010000050.1, on the reverse strand, counting down.
CGAAGTGTTCGAGGCCGGAGTCCAATTTGCCCGCGCCGAAGGTATTATCCCGGCACCCGAAGCTACCCACGGTATCGCAACCGTCATTGCAGAGGCCGAACGATGCAAACGCGAAGGACGCAGCGAGGTGATTCTGTTTAACCTCTGCGGGCACGGCAATTTCGATATGAAAGCCTATCAGGATTACTTCGATGGCAAAATCGTCAGACACGAGGTTACCGAAGCAGAAATCAAAGCCTCCTTGGCTCGATTACAGACACCAACGATTCCCTGATACCATCTTAAACGGAAGCAGGCGCGCCACCCCTACTCGGATAACGCGCCTGCTATAGTTATACATCGTACAAGCGTATCCTAATCCCGGATACAGCGTACACAAAGGTTGTAAACCTTCGTAATTTTGTCACGAACCAAATTGTTCGTTCCTACCTCAAAACCATAATTCCAGGCATACCGCCCATCCAGTTCCGTAGAAGTCCAGTAAGCCCCCATGTCATTCTGATACATAAACCGCTGACCCATTACACCAAAACCGCTCAGCGTTGCTTTGAATCCACTGACTCCCTCTCCCAGCAAAGCAGTAGCCGCTCCTTTGCCTTCATCTTCGCTATCGCCCTTGTACCCACCATAAGCAGCAGCCAACTTACCCCACTCCTCGTCCGTAGGAAGCCTCCAGCGCTTGCCCAAACTCGCACAAGCCAACTGCGCCGACTGCCAGGTGTACAACCGACCATAAGTCTCGCAGTTTTCAGACGTATTTAAGAAGCAATAAGAGTCCTCAACTTCAGCACGAAGATTTTCCGTAACCCAAACCCGGCCATCTTTCATTCGCTTCGTGGCATACCTGTTCCCGTTAGCATCCGTTGCGCTTCCGGATCCGGAAAAAAGTGCAAAGATGATGAACAACAAAGCCACACCACCAATCAAATATAAAAGCGGAATTTCTGTTTGCCCTATGCGGATCTTTTGATTCAAAAAAGTTTGATCAGACATCGCAAAGTTTTTTAATGTGATTAAATTTATTTTTAACGCAACAGTGCCTGATAGCCAATGATCCCGGCTCGAAAAAATATACGTGCCGGTTTATCCGCCTGTTTCGAACCGCGAAATTAAGAATTTTCTGAAAAAGAGCGCGAGAACTATACAAAAAGCTTTTGTAAGCTTCAAAACAGGATCCACAGATTTCGCAGATTAAAAAACGATTTTCACGGAAACCAACCGTTGGCTATTGGCCGTTGGCCATTGACAAAAATATCAACCACAGATATTCACAACGTAAGGACAGCAGGGCACGCCCTGTCCTCTGTTTCTTCGGGCAAACCCACAGCAAAACCTCCCAAGAAAACCTCGACCAGCCTCCTAAACCATTTTCCGCTGCCTGGGTCTGATTTTTTTCCGCGGCAAGCGGTTGAGCTTATCCCATTCTTCCTGTAAGCCCTTGTAAAGACTAAAACACATGACAAACAGAATAATAGCAAAAGGTAGGCCCGTGGTGACAGCCGCTGTTTGTAAAGCGGCAAGTCCCCCACCCAGCAATAGGGTTCCGGCTACGGCTCCTTCCGATAAAGCCCAAAAAATGCGCTGCCCTACCGGTGCATCGAGCTTGCCCCCAGAAGTGATGCTGTCAATGACCAGCGAGCCACTGTCAGAGGAGGTGACGAAAAAGCTCATAACCAGGACAATACCAAGCACCGACATGAATTCGGCCAAGGGGTATTGTTCCAGCATGACGAATAAGGCTGTGGCTATATTTTGGTTGACCGCTTCAGAAATTACCGTCGCTCCGTCCATGACCAATGACAGGGCAGAACCGCCAAAAACCGTCATCCACAGAAACGTGAGCAACGACGGAACAATGAGTACCCCAAGGACAAATTCCCGTATCGTGCGCCCCCTGGATACCCGCGCGATAAACATCCCCACAAAGGGTGACCACGATATCCACCAGGCCCAATAAAATACAGTCCAGTTGTTTTGCCAGTCCGTACCCGTATAGGCCTCCGTCCAGGTTCCCAGCCGAATCATGTCCTGCAGGTAAGCACCCGTGTTCTGTATGAACCCATCCAACAGAAAGACCGTAGGGCCAATCACTAACATCATGACCAGGAAAAACAGCCCCAGACGCATGTTAAATTCACTCAAAACCCTAACGCCCTTGTCTAAACCCAATACCACCGAAGCAGTTGCACCCAGGGTGATGACTACGATCAATATGACCTGTACGCCTATCGTGTCCGGCGTGCCGAAAAGATGACTCAGACCCGCCGATACCTGCTGCACCCCAAATCCTAGCGAAGTGGCCAAGCCAAACAGCGTGGCAACTACCGCTACTATGTCTGTAATATGCCCTGGCCAGCCGTAAATCCTATCCCCCAGCAAAGGGTAAAATACAGACCGGATGGTCAAGGGTAGGTGTTTGTTGAAGGTAAAAAAAGCTAAAGCCAAACCCACTACCGCATAAATAGCCCAGGCGTGCAACCCATAGTGCAGAAAGGTGAATTTAAAGGCGTTGCGAACAGCTTCGTTGGGGCTGGATACGGGAAGAGGCGGATTGGAAAAGTGCATGACCGGCTCAGCTACGCTGAAAAACAGCAGACCTATACCCATCCCAGCAGAAAAGAGCATGGCAAACCACGCAAATAAACTAAAGTCAGGCCTCGCTTCCGCACCACCCAGTCTGATACGACCAAATTTCCCCAGCGCCAGGTACAAACTAAAAACCACAAAAAAATTCACCCCAAAAACAAACAGCCAACCCGTTTTGCTGGTCATCTCCTGAGATAGCCTGGCAAATACTGCCTCCATAGGCTTGCCTATTACCAGGGTCAAGCCTATGAAAAACAAAATGATCAACGAGGCAGGGTAAAATACAGGTGCGTGAATATCGAAATAAGCTCGTAAACGCTTTGACATACCATTATTTTGAATATTTTCCCCTTCGGGAAAAAATTATTGTACCAGCCACATAGTTGTGTTCTGGTTATCAGACCCCATACGCACTACTGCAGCGTCGTAACTGACCCGGTTGAGACTTTTTTCCTCCCCCGGATACAAAAACCGCAAGGGCAAAAGGTCGTTGTTGAGGTTCTCACAAGTTGGATATACAAATGGAATAGCATCCCAGTCAAACCCGGATTCATACAGCCAACGGCGCACTTCAAAATAAGGCTCCAGCCCGGTAAAGAAGAGTGCCAGCCATTTTTGCTCGCGAATCTGGTTGTGTTCACCCCGATATGCTACGCCAGACCGGTTGTAATAGTCCTCAAAGTCCATATAACCAAATAGTTCAAAATCAGCCTGGTAATAGTCCATGGATGCCTGAATACCACTTTTGTAATACAACTCAGGATCCGCACTGATGATACCTTTGAATGCGGCTTCCGCCAAAATAAATTGCTGCTCGGCGTAAGTCATCAGCAAGGCTTCAGCGTGATCGTTCTGTACCGGATGACCAGGGTAATCAAAATACGCCAAACCCAAACGGGAACCCGATTTGTCACAGGCATCCGCGTTTTCGGAGCCATTACTGGCGCCGTCAAAAACAGGGTTGCTAAAGTCAAGGTTGTCCGGGCGTGCATAGGCAATCAGTCGGGGATCCCCGTATTGCTGCATCACTGCCACCGCACGGTCACTCATCACCACCGCATCAAAATCACCCGTTTTTAAGGGCAGTAACGGAAAGGTGTTCGGGAAATTTCCCAAATACGTTAGTGCTGCACCATCAGCATTGGATGCCATCAGCGCTGCCTGGCTAAATACCTGGTTAAACTGCGCAGAGACGTCTATTCGCCCGGAGGCATGTAACAACAATCTAAGCGTCAAAGCATTCGCCAGTTTTTCCCAACGGGAGACATCTCCATTGTACAGGATATCACCGGAAACGGCTCCGCCCGAACCCAATAATGCTGCAGCTGTAGCCAGCTCATCGAGCAACCCCCCCGACCCGGTATAGATGTCCTCCTGGGAATCATAAGCCGGCGTAAAATTACCCGCCGATACTCCTGTGACTGCTTCCCTGTAAGGAACGTCGCCATAGGCATCCGTCAAAACAGAGAAACACCAGACTTTCATCACTTTTACGACGCCCTGCATGTTGGCATTGCCATTGGCTGCAGCAATGCGCTCCGCTTCCTCCAGGTTGGCAAGAGCAGCATAAAAAGCGTCCCACACCGTGGGAAAAGCGTTCCAAGCGTAAATATCAACCTCCGTTCGGAGCGTTTTTGCGGTAAGCTGGGCTGCATTGTTGCCTATCAAAAAACTTTCCATGACCGAGGCATTCATACTGCTGCGAATGGCAGAAGTAAACAATACCCCCGCATCAACAGCCTCAGGTTGGTTGGGGTTTTCGTTGAGGTCCTCCAGATTTTCCGTACAGGAAAATGAAACAAACCATAAAAAGAGTAGAAAATATAGATAACGCATCATAAATATTTAAAGGTTGAAAGGGAAGTTGTCCTTAGAAAGAAAGGTTCAGCGCAAGCCCGAAACTACGAGTAGAAGGCAGCTGCGTACTTTCAAATCCATTGACAAACAATCCATTGCGAATAGAATAGGTTTCGGGATCAATAGAGGGTACGTCTGTGAAAAGCAGCAGGTTTCTGCCCAAAATCGAAAGGGTGGCCTGCTGTAAACCCGCTCGTGCTGTCCAGGCAGCCGGAAGCCGCCATGCGAGTCTGAGTTCCCGAAGTTTGAAGTAAGTGGCGTCGTAGGTAGCGGCCTCTACATTATCGCGGTTAAATCCGTTGCCATAATAGGCATAGAAGTAATCTCTCGTAGGCACCGCAATCGTGTTTTCGACCAGATTGCCCTCAAGATCGTACATCACCCCAGGACCTACCACACCGGGACCGGGGTCTCCTGCATAGACGGGTAAGCCTTGGGCATCATAGCTTATCGTATAGTTGCTGCGCCCGTCGAGTGTGGAAAGCGATAAATTGGGGTCATCGTTATTGGTGATGGTTCCTCCTGTATTCATCAGGGCATGGGTACGAGAATAAATCTTGCCGCCAATTTGTCCGTCGAAGAGGAAGCCCAGACTTACATTTCCATAAGTGAGGGTGTTGTACAAGCCCACGCGCAGATCCGGCTGGTAAGAACCTGCTGAAACCTTTTCTGAAGTCAGCAGCGGCAAACCGTTTTCGTGTATGATGTTGTCCTGGGCGTCGCGTTGAAAACCAAGTCCCCAGATCTGCCCCAGCAGCTCTCCCTTGATGGCCACATATTCCATATTGGCAGAGCCCTCGTCACCGGGATATACATCAGCGACTATGGGATAACTGCCAGACACACCTTCGGGCAACTCCTCTACAATAGCCCGATTGTGCCCCAGGTTCAGGTTGATGTCCCAGGAGAATTTATCCCGCTTTACCGGTTTTGCATACAAGCTCAGCTCAAAACCCTTGTTGCTGATCGTACCTCCATTGGCCAAACGGGTCTGCTTACCACTCGTCAACGCCACCGGAAGAAAAATAATCTGATCTTCACTCAGCATCTGGTAATACGTCGCATCCAACCCAAGTCGGTTATTGGCAAACCGCATATCCACCCCTAACTCCCAGGATTGCGTACGCTCGGGTTTCAGGTCGGGATTGGCAGCAAATGCACTGGTGCGAAAAGCAGGAGAAGCACCGAACAAAGGCTCCGGTTCGTAAAAATTGGTGAGCAAATAGGGATCCGTGTCACTGCCTACTGCTGCGTAGTTGGCTCTCAGTTTCAAAAATGAAAGCAGGGCATTGGCAGGAAGATTCATGCGCTCGGACAACACCGCACTCAAAGAAAAAGAAGGGTAAAAATAAGAATTGGTGGAAGTCGGCAGGGTACTCGACCAATCATTCCGACCGGAAACATCCAGATAAAGGAAATTCTTGTAAGCCAGGCTTAGCAGCCCAAAAACCGAGTGAATACCCTTTTCTGCACGGGGATTTTCCACCAGCACATTCGAGCGGTTGTTTGTCAGGGTAAAAACGCCAGGCTGTAGAAGCTGCGGATTGTTGGCCGAAAGGATATTGCTCTGCTGTTTCATCAGGTTGCCACCCACTTTTGCATCCAGCACAAACGAATGTTGCCGTTTGGTCTGGAAAGACAAGAGCAACTCCGTATTTGTTTCCAGAAAAGATAGTTCGTCCTCCCGATAACTCCCAAACAAAACCCCTTTGGTCGAAGCTGCCCGCCTAAACTGCCGCTGCTCGTCTTTGGAATCTGCACCGAAGCGGAACCTCATGTTTAGGCGATCGGAAAAATGCCAGGTCAGCGCTGCGTTCCCTATAATCCGGTTTTCCTGAAAGGCATTGGTGTTTTCGTTGACAATCAACCAGGGATTGTTTACCCAAAGTTCTTCTACATAATTCTGCTCAACACCTTCCAAACCAGGCTTCCAATAATCTCTCAGCGATTCAATTGGAACCTGGCGGGGATACCACAGCCAACCGTACATAATCGAACTACTCTCGTCGTATCCGGCATTGGGCACGTTACCCGATGCACTGCGAACGTACATCGTGTTCATGCGCAGTTCCAACTTGTCCTCAAACATCCGCTTACCGATACTCGAAAAAAAAGTGTTGCGCTGCAGGTCTGTGTTGGGAACAATTCCCTCCCTACTCAAATTTGTAAAGGAAAAGCGAAAATCGCCGGACTCCCCTGCATTGCTCAAGGCGATATTATTAATGCTGGTCATTCCTGTTCGGAAAAAATCGCGGATATTGTCTTTTGCCGACACCAGCGGAACAGCAACCCCTTCCGAATCAAACTGCCTGACCGCCTGACCGTCTAACCGGGGACCCCAGTTTTCGCCGAAGGCATCATAGTATTTCCCTCCGTCAGATCCGGCAGTGTAGGTCGTTCCTCCGTTATAGCTATAAAAACCATAGCCGCCAAAACCGTATTCATCCTGAAAATCAGGTAACTTCAGCACTGACTCGGCCATTGTACTGGAATTGATACTCAACCCCCAGCCCTTACTTCCCTTGCCGGTTTTGGTAGTCACCAAAATTACCCCATTGGAAGCACGGGAACCATAAAGCGCCCCTGCTGCTGCACCTTTTAGCACCGTAATCGAAGCAATATCATCCGGATTGATCAGCTGGGCAGCATTACCAAAATCAATAGTCGTAGATCCGTTCAATCCATCGCCCGGGCTAAACAACCCATTTGTAATGGGCATGCCATTGACCACAAACAAAGCCTGACTGTTGCCCGTCAGAGAGGTCTGACCCCGAATCGTTATGTTGGAAGAAGCCGTCGGACCCGATGACCCGGATGTCACATACACACCCGCTACCTTTCCAGATAGCGCTTCCGTAACGTTGACCGGCTTTACATTCGAAATATTGGATCCACCAATCTCCTGAACAGCATAACCAATCGCCTTCTCACTCCGCTCCACCCCCAACGCAGTCACCAACACTTCATCCAGTTCTACAGATGACCGCAACACAATATCATAACGATCCGCACCAGATAACAACAGCTCAATCGTCTCAAAACCAATATATGAAACCTGCAAAACCTTGTCTTCCGCTGAAACAGTCAAAGAAAAGTTTCCATCGAAATCAGTTGTAGTACCATTCAAAGTGCCCTTCACCAATACGTTGGCACCAAATAATCCCATACCCTCTTCATCGGTGACCCGACCCTCAACCACTTGCGCATGCAAGGTATAAAATAATGAATGACTGACAATTAAACAAAAAACGAGTTTGATCCCTCTCCAGGTAAACTTGTTGACGAACATAGATATTTTATTTGTTACACAATACTTTCAAGGCAAAGGTAACAAATAAAAATTAGTTTGTATAGAAACTAAAATCCTTACTCAGGTTTTTCCTCGATCACAGTTTCACCTGTTACAATAGGTGCAGCATCTAAATCATTAATATTCATAAATTTGATAATCAATTCAAAAGCTGATTCCAATTGTCCCAACTTGCTTTCCGACAAGTGCTGCAGGTTTCTGGTAATTTGTTCGTGTAGCGGCTCAGGAGTGCTTTTCAGGAGGGTAAGTCCTTTGGCGGTAAGGACGACCGGGGTGGCGCGTTTGTCGTCGGAGCTGGGTAACTTGGCAATAAGCCCCTTTTTTTCCAGGCGATTGATGATTCCTGTCACGGTACTGGGGTTCAGCTGAAGATAGTCCTTAATATCTTTGTGGTAAGAAACGAAGCTTTTTTGTTTGCTTAGAAAATTAAGACAAAGTAATTGTGGGATACTGATGCCATGTTCCTTTTCTATCCTTTTGGACTCAAGGTTTACCACGCGAACGATTTTTCGGATATGTGCCAAAATGTTTGAATAGTCCATATAGTTGCTGCTGAAGTAATAGGATAGCATACAAGATACAAAAGATTTTTTTGGGGAAAGCAGGCAACGGGATGATTAAACAAAATGAGGTGGCAGGCGTTTCCACAGGTGGGCCTGTTACTTGGGTTACTTCAAACAATCTTCAGATTTCAGAAGGGTTCGAATACCTATATTTGTGTCTATTTTTGCCCAATACTTTTTATGATTACCCCAGAAGTTTATTTATGAAAAAACAAATCTCTTCTCCCCGGGCATTGGTGCTGTTAGCGGCACTGGCATTCGCGGGTCTTTCCTGCCAAAAAGAACCAAAAGAAACGGGTGGCCAGGCTCAGGCAGGCAACAAGTCAGCTCGGACAGTCCCGGTAGATGTATTCGTAGTGGAAGGCGACTTACTGGAGCAGGTTATTACCGCCACAGGTAATATCATTCCGAACGAAGCAGTAGAAATTCGCCCGGAGCGTTCCGGGAAATTGGTGAGCCTTGGTTTTCGCGAAGCGACTTATGTTGAAAAAGGCAGGTTGTTGGCAAAAATAGATGATGCGGATTTGCTGGCGCAAAAAGACAAACTTGCCGTTCAGCTCAAGTTGGCGGAAATAGAACTCGAGCGGGCGCGCGGGTTGCTGGCCATACAGGCAGCTACGCAGGAAGAAGTGGACAGGTTGAGCAATCGGGTAGAGGAACTCAAAGCGGATCAGCGAATTGTGGATGTTCAACTGGATCGCTCTAAGGTGCTTGCTCCCTTTGACGGGTATGTGGGTCTGCGCGACATCAGCGAAGGCGCCTACGTGACCCCACAGAATGTGTTGGTGGATTTGCAGCAAATCAACCCGATCAAACTTGAATTTGAAGTACCCGAAAAATATCTTTCCCTGGTGAAGAACGGCCAGGAGCTTACCTTTTTTGTTTCCGGCTCTGAGCAGCAATACAAAGCGCGGGTATATGCGCTAAGTTCAGACATTGCTCCGAGCACCCGTACCTTTACGGTGCGTGCCACAGCGACCAATGGTAACAATCAGCTGAAGCCTGGTCAGTTTGCGAAAGTGGAGCTGGTTACCGGTGTAAACGAGTCTGCTATTATTGTTCCTACCGATGCCGTTATCCCGGTTATTGATGGCAAGCAGGTGTATGTTTTCCGGGACGGAAAAGCTATTGGTACGGCTGTTACAACAGGTACGCGCCTGGATGCTCGAGTTGAGATTACAGATGGACTGCAGGTAGGCGACAGCATTATTGTCAGTGGCTTGTTGTCGCTCACCAATGGTACACCGGTACAGGTCAACAAACTGATCAAACCCTAAATCGAAAAACCTATGAGTTTATCCAGTATAAGCATCGAGCGCCCGGTATTGGCGACGGTGATTTCCATTGTTATGCTGCTGTTTGGCGGTATAGGCTTTACCTACCTGGGCATCCGGGAGTTTCCCGTGGTGGATCCCCCGGTCATCAGTGTTTCGACGTCCTATGTGGGCGCCAATGCAGAGGTTATTGAGTCCCAGATTACCGAGCCTCTGGAAGAGAGCATTAATGGTATTGCGGGTATTCGATCCATGTCTTCTACGAGTTCCGATGGCAGGAGCAGCATCACGGTCGAATTTGAGATTGGTACAGACCTCGAGGCGGCAGCCAACGACGTGCGGGATAAGGTTTCCCAGGCACAGCGCCGGCTCCCTCCCGACGCGGAAGCCCCAACGGTTTCCAAGTCCAATTCGACTTCTTTCTTCATGTCCATTACCATGCAAAGCCCCAACCGGGATTTGCTGAGTCTGAGCGAACTGGCCAACAACCAGGTCAAGGAGCGCATCCAAACCATCCCAGGGGTGTCCGGCGTGTCCATCTGGGGCGAAAAACAGTATTCCATTCGGATTGAAATGGATCCTGCTCGCTTATCTTCCTACGGTCTGACGCCCCTGGATGTCAGATCCGCTATCCAGGTGCAAAATCTTGAGCTTCCCTCCGGGAAAATAGAGGGCAACCGAACCGAGTTGACGATCCGGACTTTCGGCCGACTCAATACGCCCGAAGAGTTTCAGGATATGGTGATCCGAGAAACAGATGGCGTTATCGTACAGCTTAAAGATGTGGCTACCGTCACGATGGCTCCGCGCAACCTTACCTCAGCCATGCGGGGCAGCGGGATCTACCGCATGGTTGGTATCGCCATTACACCGCTGCCGGGCGCCAACTATATTGATATTGCAGATGAGGTGTATCAACGCATTGATCAAATCAAAAAAGACCTTCCCGCAGATATCATCCTGGGGTATGCTTTTGATGATACGATTCCCATCAGACGGGCTATTAAAGAAGTTCAGGATACGATTCTGATCGCCTTCGGGCTGGTGGTGCTGATTATTTTCCTCTTCCTGCGCAACTGGCGGACGACCCTCATTCCGGTGATTACCATCCCGATCTCCTTGATTGGTACTTTCTTTGTGATGTATGTGTTCGGGTTTTCTATCAACATCCTGACCCTGCTGGGGATTGTACTGGCAACAGGACTGGTTGTGGATGATGCAATTGTGATGCTGGAAAATATTTACCGGCGTATCGAAGATGGGCAAGATCCTATTGAAGCAGGACATGAGGGATCGCGGGAAATTTATTTTGCTATTATCGCAACCAGTGTTACGCTGGTGGCAGTGTTCCTGCCCATTATCTTCTTGCAAGGCTTGACCGGACGTCTGTTCAGAGAATTTGGGGTCGTGGTATCCGGCGCGATTGTGATATCCACGATCGTTTCCCTCTCGCTCACGCCCATGCTCAGCTCCCGGTTTTTGAGAAAGAGTAAGCACTCTGCACTCTATAATTTTTCGGAAAAGTTTTTTGTGGGGCTTACCAATGCCTATAGCAGCTCGCTAAGGGCCTTTATGCGGGTACGATGGTTAGCATGGCCGGTGTCACTGGGTGCAGGGTATCTGATTTTTTTCCTGTTCCAGGAGCTTCCCACAGAGCTTGCCCCGATGGAAGATAAGAGTGGTTTCCGGATTATGGCGACGGCTCCGGAGGGCACCAGTTTTGAAGTGATGGACGAGTATATGCTACAAGTATTGAACATCGTAGATACCATACCTGAAAAAAAGGCCTATATCGCCCTTACCGCTCCCGGATTCAGCGGGGGTAGTTCGAACACAGGCCGAGTATTCCTCTCCTTGAGCGAACCCAACGAACGAACGCGAAGCCAGGATGAAATCGTAAAAAGTATTTATCCAAAAATCAGTCAGCTTAACTACGCCAGGGCTTTTATTTCCCAGGCGCAGACGATTGAGGTCGGCGGTGGCGGCATGCGGGGACTACCTGTACAGTATGTTATTCAGGCTCCCAATTTCGACAAACTAAAAACATTTGCCCCGAGGTTTGTGGAAGAGGCTCAAAAACATCCGGCATTCAATGTGGTGGACCTCAACCTCCGCTTCAATAAGCCGGAACTACATATTATCATTGACCGGGATCGCGCCAGAAGTCTGGGCGTTACCGTTAGGGACATTGCCGAAACCCTGCAGTTGTTTTACAGCGGACAGCGTTTTGGGTATTTTATCCGAAACGGCAAGCAATACGAAGTGGTCGGAGAAGCTAGTAGGGAATTCAGAAACGACCCCGGTGATTTGCGCGATATTTATGTGCGCAACCGCCAAGGTGAGCTGATCCAGATGAGCAATCTGGTCAGACTGGAAGAGCAGTCCAATCCCCCCTCCCTTTACCGCTACAACCGCTACATTTCTGCAACCGTATCCGCAGGCCTCAATGAAGGCTACACCCTCGGTGATGGAATTGCAGCTATGGATGAAGTAAAGGCAAAGGTGCTGGATGATTCCTTTGTGGCTTCCCTTGCAGGTGCCTCTAAAGATTTCGAGGAAAGTTCGGGTGGCTTGTACTTCGCCTTTATCCTGGCACTGGTACTGATCTATCTCGCACTTTCTGCACAATTTGAAAGTTTTGTTGATCCGCTGATCATTATGTTTACCGTCCCACTCGCCCTATCCGGAGCCTTGCTGTCCTTGTGGCTGGGCGGACATACCATGAATATTTTCAGTCAGATCGGTATTATCGTGCTCATTGGTATTGTCACCAAAAACGGTATTCTCATCGTGGAGTTTGCCAATCAGCGCAAAGCGACAGGTTTATCGGTTATTGATGCGGTCATCGAGGCTTCTACGCTTAGGCTTCGCCCTATCCTCATGACAAGCTCCGCTACTATACTCGGAGTATTGCCCATCGCCCTTGCCCTCGGCGCTGCATCTACCAGCCGAATCCCTATGGGGGTCGCCATTATTGGCGGGCTGGTCCTTTCCCTGTTCCTGACTCTGTATATTATTCCATCGATCTACAGCTATTTTAAAAGAAGATGAAATTAACTAAGCCATATTTATTGTTATATTTATTTATGCTCTGCGGGGGAAGCATCTCTGCACAAGAAGTGCTAAGTTTGGATGAAGCTATCAGGCTGGGCCTGGAAAACAACTTCTCCATCCGGATTGCCCGCAACAATGAGCGCGTTGCAAGCAACAACAATACCCAGGGAAACGCAGGTATGCTTCCCATATTCCGAACGACTTCCACAGTTTCCTACACCAGCAACAACACCATCCAGAAGTTTTTTTCCGGCGATGAGCGTTCGGGTACCGGCGCAGGCAATACTAACGTCAGATTAGGCGCCGAACTTACCTGGACGGCCTTTGATGGCTTCCGGATGTTTGCCGCCAAAGACCGGCTGGAGCTACAAGAACAGCGCAGCTACCTCTTCACCCAACGGTCTATGCAGGATCTGGTGAGCCAGATTCAGACGGCCTACATGCAACTGATCCGGATCAAACAACAGACGGAGATCATCGAACAGTCTATCGAGCTTAACCAGTCACTCAAAACGCTCGCTGCGGAAAAGCTAAAACTCGGGGCTACCACCGAACTGGAACTGCTGCAAACAACCAACTTGCTGAATGCAGATAGTTCTGCGCTGCTGAACCTCAACAACCAACTGGCTCAAGCCAAAACAGGCCTCAACCGGTTGATCGGAGTCAACCCGGATCTTAGCTTTGACGTACCCCTGCAACTACCGGAAGAGGTGCTTCCTGCAAAGGATGAACTGATGGAGCTGGCTGCCCTGCAAAATTACGACCTGCGCTTGCTGCAATACGATGAACAGATCGCCCTCGCTCAAATCAAAGAAGCACGATCCGCCCTTTTTCCAACGGTCAGTTTCAATGCAGGATTTAACTACAACTACTCCAAAGCAGAAGTAGGGTTTCTGCTGTCCAACCGTTCCTTTGGTCCAACCATCGGCATCTCTGCTACCTATAACATATTCCCCGGCAGAAATATCAAAAAGGATATCGCCAATGTTGCCATCGTGAAGGAAAATATTGATTTCACCAAAGCACAAACCGAGCTGAACATGCAGGCAGATATCCTGCAACTCTACCAACAATATCAGGCATTGGTGGAACTTCAGTCCCTCGAAATCCGCAACGTGGAAACCGCCGAACGCAGTACAGCACTGGCCCGACAGCTTTACCAGGCCGGCAAAGCTACCAATTTCGAGGTACGGGAAGCCATTTTGGCAGAAATACGCGTGAAGGATCGCCTCAGTGATATTTATTTCCGCAAAAAACTGGCCGAAATACAGCTCAAAGCAACCGCAGGGATTCCGCTGTACTAAAAACCCCTTTCTCCCCCGCCTGCCACAAAAAAAGTCCTTGTGTATGGTGACTTTTGAAGCAGTCGGGGGATTAATAAGGGTAATCTAGGTGCAAGTCACCTTAAGGTGCCTTGCACCTGTGCTTTAACTACTTGATATTCAATTTTTTGAATCAAAAAACATCCTCAAAACCAGCACAATCAATCGCCAAAGGAAATCCCTATGCTTTTTGCGACAAGCAGCAAATAATGATCAGGGCTTAGGAGTTTGGGTTCTTTGGCTACTTCATGAAATGCCACGCTGGTCACGGTGTTATTTTTGAAAGCAACCATGCGTCCCCAAGATTCAGCATCAGCGAGTTCGAAGGCTTTGGCCCCCATAGCCGTTGCCAAGATCCGATCAAAAGCCACCGGGGTACCCCCGCGCTGTACGTGGCCGAGAATAGTAGCCCTCACCTGAGCCGGACAGCCGGCCTCCTCGAGTAATACCCGAAGGTAGTTTGCTACGCCGCCCAATTTGATGTGTTCTTCTGCATGATTGCCCGAACGGACACCGACTACTTTCCCACCTTTGGGCTTAGCGCCCTCTGCAATCACAATATTGACAAATCCCTTACCGTGCTCATAGCGCTCCCGGATAGTCTCCATAATCTTGTCCAAGTCGAAGGGGATCTCGGGAATCAAACAAATTTCCGCTCCCCCTGCAATCGCTGTATGCAGAGCAATCCAACCGGCATCTCTTCCCATCACCTCCATAATCATTACCCGGTGATGGCTTTCGGCAGTCGTGACGAGTTTGTCGAAACTATCCGTCGCGATCTGTACGGCAGTAGTAAAACCAAAAGTAAGATCCGTCGCATGGAGGTCGTTGTCAATCGTTTTCGGTACACCAATCACAGGCAGACCATTTTCCCAGAGCGCCTGGGATATCCGTTGACTCCCATCGCCGCCAATATTGATCAACACATCAAATCCCAATGACCGGATACGCTCCGCCACACTGGGTGTGATGTCCATCTTTTTCCAGCTGCCATCGGGCTGCTGTACAGGATATTCCAAAGGGTTGCCCAGGTTCGTGGTCTTGAGCATCGTACCCCCTTTGATGTGAATTCCCGCCGTGTTCGCCTCTGTCAGCTGCATCAAATCCGGCGGATCCTGCATGACCCCGTTGAGGGCTTCCATACTTCCCCACACTTCCCAATTGCCCGAACGCCGGGCCGACCTTGTGATCGCTCTAATGACTGCATTCAGCCCCGGACAGTCGCCACCACCGGTAGAAACCAGTATTTTTTTCATGTACCTTGGATTTATGAAACTCAAAATAAAACTTTAACTTAATGCACAAAACCCCAACCAACCGTTTTTTTCATCTTCAACCACTCCCACACATGAAACCAGCTAACAGCAGAAGAAATTTTTTTTATACCGCAAGTACTATCGGTGCGGGTGTTATGGGACTTCCCGTCTGGTCGGATAGCCTGTTAGACCAGCTCCAATCCGTCAACCTCCGCGCGGGACATTACTCTCCGGAGGAGTTTGCGCGTACGGAAGAGTTCTGGTACCTCATCCAGAAAGCCTACCGACAATCCCCTCATTTTATCAACCTCGAAAACGGATATTTCAGTCCACAGCCAGTAGAAGTGTTGCAGGCACAAACAGACAACATCGCGATGATCAACGAGATTCCCTCGTTCTATATGCGCCGCCGACAGTTCGAGGAAAAAGCAGCCGTCAAAAAACAACTGGCCACTCTCGCAGGTTGCACACCCGAAGAAATAGTGATTACCCGAAATACCACGGAATCGCTGGATACCATCATTGCAGGGATTGATTTTGCCCCCGGCGACGAGGCCATTATGTGCGATCAGGACTATGGCAGTATGCTCGAAGCCTTCGAACAGCAAGGCAGACGCAGAGGACTGGTCAATAAGTTTGTCGAACTTCCCCTCCACCCCGAATCCGACGATGCCATCGTAAGTTGCTACGAAAAGGCCATCACAGATAAGACCAAAATTATCCTGGTAACCCATCTCATCAACATCAGCGGACAGGTACTTCCCGTTAGAAAAATTGCAGATATGGCTCACCGCTACGGCGTAGAGGTGCTCTGCGATGGCGCCCACGCCTTTGCACAACTCGACTTCAAGATCCCCGATCTCAACTGTGATTACTACGGCGCAAGTCTGCACAAATGGCTGTGCACCCCCCTCGGAGCCGGAATTTTGTACGTCCGAAAGGAAAAAATCGCCAAAGTATGGCCCCTTTTCGGCGATACCACCTACCCGGCAGATGATATCCGCAAGTTTGAACACATCGGCACCCACCCCGTCTCTACCAACCTCACCATCGCCAATGCCATCCGGTTCCACCAGACTATCGGCGCTGCTCGCAAAGAAGCCCGCCTGAAATACCTCAAATCGTACTGGACCGAAAAAGTAAAAGATACACCAGGCATCATCCTGAATACCCCCTTCGACCCAACCCGCCACGGTGCCATCGCCAACGTAGGCGTAACCGGGATGACTCCCAACGAACTGGCCGATCAATTGTACCATGAATTCAATATTTTTACCGTGGCCATCAACAACCCCTCCGTCAAAGGCGTACGGATCACACCACACCTCTACACCCGTCTCGAAGACCTCGATACCCTGGTTTTGGCCTTAAATACACTAAGTCGAAGATAATTTTGAAATAACTTTAACTATTGTGAACTTTTTTAACACTAGTTCCATTACATCCATAAAATCAAAATTATTTTCAATTATGAAAAACATCCTGTCTTTATTGACCCTAAGTTTATTGCTTACGCTTTGGTCTTGTGGCCCTGCTCAGCCCGCTGAAGAAGCAACAACCGAGGAAACAACCACAGAAGAAGCCGCTCAGGAAACAGCCGCGGTGATGTCTGGTGAAAATTATGCAATCACTATCGTAAAAGACAGCATTGCCAGCCCCCGCAAAGAAATGAAAGGGACTGTTGGTGGCGCTGCGGTTACTGTTAACTACGGTAGCCCATCTGTTAAGGGTAGAACCATCTGGGGCGACCTGGTTCAGTTCAACGATGTTTGGCGCACAGGTGCCAACGAAACTACAACCATCGAGTTTGCTGCCGACGTTATGGTAGAAGGTCAGGAATTGGCTGCAGGAAAGTATGGTCTATATACTTATCCTACAGCTGAAAGCGTGATCGTAATTTTCAGCAAGAAAACAGAAGGATGGGGAACAGGCGATTACAGCGAGGCAGATGACGCTTTGCGCGTTACTGTTACGCCAAATGCTGTTGAAACAAATGCAGAAACGCTTGACTTTGTAGTCGAAGGCGATGCAGTTGTACTTCAGTGGGCCAACTGGAAAATTCCTTTTGGCGTAAGCGCGAAGTAATTTTCTGGCACTGCCAAAAAAAAGGCTCGTGGAGAAATCCGCGAGCCTTTTTGCTTTCTGATATTATCCTTTAGCCAACTGATCGGCCTCGTATTTCGCCCGCTCCGCATAAGGCCCGCCCGTGACCATTTTGTAAGCTTCAATGGCTCCGCTTTTTTGTCCCATAGACTTCAAAATTTCCGCCTTACCAAAGTAAAACTTGTTCTTATCCTCCGTAGCCAGCTCCAAAGATTTGTCCGCATTGGCAAGTGCTTCATCCTTGCTGCCCTTCTCCAATTGGGCCTGTGAAAGATAATAATACACATCGGCAGTTTCCCGCTTCGCTAAAAAAGCCTGGGCAAAGCTGATGGTGTTATTCCAATTTTTACCCGAGTAAGCTTTTGCGACCATATTCTCTGCCTTGCTGTACAACTGAGGAGCGCGATCGGCCTTACCAGCTTTCTCACTTTGCAAACCCGCCTCAATATAAGCATCAATAGCAGCCAGATCGTCGCCCATGCCTTCTATAGCCTGTGCCCGGCCAATAAAGTTGGCATATCGCGATGGATCCATTGCAATCCCTTTGTCATACACCTGAAGGGCTTCTGCAAACTTATCCCCCCCGCGTAAGTCATTGCCCAAATAATAGGCAGCTATGGATCCGTTCCGGTTGGCCAGCTTGACTACCTCCGCATCAGCTTCAGGGTCTGCAACCGCCAAAGCTTTTTCCAGAATGGGAAAAGCCCCCGCATAGTCCTTTGCTTTCAATAATTCCAGACCCTGATTGTACAAAGAAGCAGCACTCTCTGTTTCCTGTCCGGCCAAGGTTCCAAAACCCAGGGCAAATACCATTGCGAATAGCATGCTTTTCATTTTCATGTTTCTCTTTTTTTTGTTTCTGAATGAGCAATATGTCTAAAAATAACAAGCCTGACACAGAATGAAAAACTTTAACCCCAAAAGTTAACCCGGGGCTTTGGCCGAGCATCTTATAACCCTTTATCTATCAACGTACTTTGTGGACTTAAAAAAAATGGTTTATTTTAGCTGCCCACAGGACGATTACCCAAACAAAACAAATCCAACCAACACATGAAGCCACACCTTTTTCTGACTTTTCTATGGCTAACAAGCTGCTTTTTCGCCACAGCTCCCTTAGCAGCACAATCCGGTTCCGCAGCCAAACAACTCGAACAACTGATTGCAGATCTTCAGTCCATTACCACCCCAACCAAAAGCAAGGCAGAGTACGAAGCGGCAGCGGCAAACTCCGAACGCTTGCTCGAACAGGCAAAAAATATCAATACCGCCCAGCTGAACCTCGACGAACAAATTGATTTGCAGCTGGCTATAGCTACCGCTAAAAAAAATATCTTCGAAATACGCCAAATTGCACTGTTTGCCGTCAACCCGGTAAGCTATTTTCAGCTCAATGCCACCAATCAACTGTTTGTCAGACCCGGAGCTATCGGCAATAAAGGGGTTCGCCAGGCCATCCGCGAACTGCAACTCCTGCCTCAGGTTTTGGCCAACGGCAAAATTAATTTGCAAAACCCGGCACGAACCTGGACCGAAAATGCCATCTATCAGGCTTATTATGCCAAATTGCTGCTCCAGGATTCCATACCCCAGGCCGTCGTCTATGACCCCCAGCTGAAAAGTGAACTGGTCGCCGCAGCCAAACCCGCCCTGGCAGCGGTAACTGATTTCGAACAATGGCTAACCCAAGTACTATTGCCCCGCTCCAATCGCTCCCCTGCCTGGAGACCCGAAGAAATTGAATTTTATCAGTACGAATACGAATTCTTGGACGATTTTGGAGTGGATGCTATGCTCGAAATCGCTGAGAAAGAAAGGACAAATACCCTCCGAGAAATGGAAGCACTCGCCAAGCGACTCCATTCGGAGGGGAATCTTAGGGAAGTTTGGGAACGCATGAAAGAAGAAGCCCCCGCCTGGGAAGAAGTCATGCCCATGGCGGAAAAGTTTGTCGAAATGACCGCCAACTGGCTCCAAGGCCCGGGCAAACACCTCGTTTCTATCCCCGATTTCGATTACGGCGTTCAGATAACAGCCCCCATGGGCAGGCGTGTCCTTTCTTTTGGAGGGGCGACCTACGGGCCTACCGTGGCAGGTCGGTTGTCGGGATACTATGTGATCACACCACTTGAAGATATCCTCTCCCCTGAAGAAAAGGAAAGCCGACTCAAATCCTATAACCCCTACTGGACACATGTGATTTCTTACCACGAATGGCTAGGCCACACCGTACAGCGAGCCGCCGCCGGTACCCGACCCCAACGCCCCATGCGCCAGCTCTACAATTCTGCCTACCTCAGCCAGGCATGGTCCTTCTACCTCGAAAGACTCCTCGAAGAGGAAGGCTATTTCGAGGATGTACTCGACCATACTACCGCACTCAAAACCCGAATGGGGAGACTCCAAATGCGCATGTGGCGCATCCAGCGCATCCTGACCAAACTCAAAATGGCTAAAGGAACCCAAACATTCGAGGAAGCCGTACAGGCCTATATTAATGAAATCGGTATGGAACCCACCAATGCCTTCATAGAAGTCCAACGAGATTGCCAAACCCCCTCGCCCCCGGGACGCGAGATTATCGGCGAACTGTACATCGTCCAGTTGCGCGAACACTACAAACAACGCATGGGCATCCACTATAACCCCCGCAGTTTTCACGATCAGTTCCTCAGCTATGGCGACCTCCCCCTCCCCATCATCAAAAAATTGATGTTCGGAGAGGAGTAAAAGCTGTCGCAACTTAGTTCCACCAAAAAAATTGAAAATTAACCCCGCAAGAGAGGTTACTTTCTGAACCGCCGGGGAATTAATAAGGGTAATCAGGTGCAAGGCACTTTAAGGTGCCTTGCACCTGAGTTTTAAAAACCTGATAACCAGTGAATTAACACTTAAAAAATCAAAAAAGGGAAGCTTTCCAGCTTCCCTTTCAATACACTAGATTATGAAACTTAGCTCTTTATTCAGTAAAAAAGGGCAAATGGCAAAGCCATTGCTCAACTTTAGATAAAAGCAGAAAGAGGATGAGTTTGTTCACCTCAAAAAGTCAAACATCTGTTAAGAACTAAATTTGTACCTATCTCAGCCCTTACCCTGCATTTGCTTCAGCAAGGCCTCGAAGTCACTGGCATACAGTGATTGCAGCCATTCGTGATCCTCCGGGCTAAGTAAGGGCCCCGGGGAGGTGTTTAACTGAGCCTGGGCAACGGTTTTAATTCCAGGAATAACGGTGGAAATCTCTGGGAAGGAAAGGATGAAACGCAAAGCAAGCTGCAAGGGCGTCATCTGATATTTTTGCCGATAGGCGTCCCAGATAGGCTCCAGAGTATCGAGAGAGACTTGTAATACATCGGGGGTGAGCCGGAACATTCGGTGGTCGTCCCGCTCAAAAGTGGTGGCACGGGTCAATTTGCCGGTGAGGAGCCCAAACTGAAAGGGCATCCGCGCAATAATGCCGTACCCCTGCTGGGCAGCAGCTCGCATCAACCCAATCGCCTTTTGGTTGATCAAGTTGAGTACCAACTGAAAACCGTGCCCCAACTGGTGGTCCATAAAAAAGGTTCCCTCCGGCTCCGGGGCAAAAGTGTTGAGCGAAATGCCCCAATACCGGATCTTGCCGGCCTGTTGCAAATCCTGCATCGCCGTGATACATTCACCCGATTCCAAATGCTGCATTCGGGCTACATGCAACTGGTAAAATTCAATCTGGTCGCGCTTTAACCTGCGCAGACTGTCCTCGCATGCCTGCAAGATATGTGCGCGGGAGTAGTCAATCTGTATGCTGTCATCGGCCCCCAAACGCTGCCCCACCTTACTGGCAATAATGACATCCGGGCGATTGCCAAACACTTCGCCCAGCAGCTTCTCCGAATGACCAAAACCATAGAAATCTGCCGTATCGTAAAAGTTGACCCCCTGGTCAAAAGCAGCCCGCAATGCCGATTTCGACTCCGTGTCATCCACTTTTCCCCATCCTATGGGAATGTCGCCAGCCATCGCAGGTCCCGCAATACCCCAGGCACCAAAACCAATTTCACTTACCCGCAAGTCTGTCCGACCAAATTGTCTATAGTTCATTCGTCTTTAATTTTTTGGAGATAAGCCCCCCTACCAGGAAGGCTTATCTCATCCCGAATATTAAGATTGTACCCGCTTGATGGTGCAACCAATAGATTTGGTAGATGCCGGATCAATGGCCTTACCGCCCACCATGTTACTGATCGCGTCAAAGATGAACTTTTTCGTTACTCCCGCCGCACTCCGGTTGTCGTCAATCGCACCGGTATATTTCAGTTTCATATCAGATCCAAACAAAAACAGCTCCGGTGTGCGGGTAGCCCCAAATGCGTCAGCCATCTTGTGGTTTTTGTCAATAACATACGGGAAAGTATAAGCGGCCTCCCTGGCATGTTCAACCATAGCCGCAGGCGAATCGTCGCTACCGCGCGTGCCCTCGTTCGGGTTCAACACGATAAACCCTACCTTATTAGCCGCGCAGGCAGCCGCAATGTCGTTGAAACGATCTTCCCAAGCCAATACATAAGGACAGGTGTTGCAGGAAAACATCACCAACAGTCCGTTTTCTTTCATTGAACTTTTAAAGGAGTATTTTTTGCCGCCCGCGGCATCCAACATCTCCAATTCCGGCTGCGGAAGTGCACTCCCCAGAGTAAGTAGTTCCTGGGCAACCATTTTTTGCGAAAAACCCGCAAAAAATAGCAGACAAACAATTGACAACCAAAATGTTCTTTTCATGGGTCAGATTTTTTTAGGAATGATGTAAACCATGTAAGGATAAGGATCAAATATAACACTTTTTTGGCACCCGTTTTGTCCCTCCTACTTTCCGTGCGGGTAAATTTGTTAATTAACGTTTGCCTGCTTAACTTGATTGTAAAATTAAACTTGCACAAAATGAAAAGAACCAACTTTATGTTGCTGGTGCTGGTCATGGCTACAGGCTGGATGACCCTACCCGCACAAACACCCGATCCGGCTGCCTTCGCCTCCCTGAAATGGCGAAATATCGGACCTTACCGGGGCGGTCGCGCCAATGCGATTTCCGGTGTTCCGGATAATCCCAATCGCTACTATGTTGGATATGCCGGAGGGGGAATCTGGAAAACCGATGATGCCGGATTGATCTGGCGCAATATTTCAGATGGCTTTTTGAATACCGGTTCCGTCGGGGATATCGCCGTGTCAGAGGCAGATCCCAATGTGATTTATGCCGGTACCGGCGAACATGCTATCCGGGGCGTGATGACAACTTTCGGCGATGGGGTGTATAAGTCAACCGATGCGGGAGATACCTGGATCCACCTGGGGCTTGAACAGACGCGCCATATTTCCGATATTGCTATTCACCCTCAAAATCCCGAACTGGTCTATGTGGGCGCACAAGGCGCTGCTCATGGACCCAGCCAGGACAGAGGGGTCTATAAGTCGGACGATGGCGGCAAATCCTGGCGCAAGGTACTGTTTGTGGACGAAAATACCGGGGTATCGAGCCTGAGCATGGACGTCAACAACCCCCGAATCCTCTACGCTGCCACCTGGGATCACCGGCGCTTTCCCTGGAAGGTACAAAGCGGAGGCAGCGGCTCAGGTATCTGGAAGTCTGTGGACGGCGGCGAAACCTGGCAGAAAATCAATAATGGTCTGCCCGCCCTTATGGGCAAAATTGGTATTTCGGCTTCCCGCGCCCAGCAAGGACTGGTTTTCGCCATCATCGAGGCCGAAAAGTCTATCGCCGGCGTCTATCGCTCCGACGATGGCGGCAACAATTGGAAACACCTGACCAATGACCAAACCCTCACCGCCAGATCGTGGTACTACATGGAGATTTTTGCCGATCCGGTAAACGCAGAAGTGGTGTATGTGCTCAACTCACCTATGATGCGTTCTTCCGATGGGGGCAAAACTTTTAAAAACGTACAGATCGGCCACGTGGACACCCACGATCTCTGGATCAACCCCCACAACAATGCCAATATCGCACTGGCAGATGATGGTGGAGCAGAGCTGACCTTCAATACCGGTATTACCTGGTCTTCTATCAACAACCAACCCACCGCCCAGTTTTATCGCGTCAATGCTGACAAAAGGTTTCCCTACTGGGTCTATGGCGGACAACAGGATAACAGTTCCGTAATGACTTCCAGCCGCAACAACAGCTTCGGTCTTACCGAGAAAGATTGGCTCGACGGCCCCGGCTGCGAAAGTGCCTATGTAGCCTTCGACCCCGATAATCCGGTCAAATTGTACGGTGGCTGCTTCCAGGGACTCGTAGATGTGCTCGATACCCGAACCATGGAAAGAAAGGACATCATGGCCTATCCCTCGCTGAACCTGTCCACCCAGCCCAAAGACATGAAATACCGCTACAACTGGAATGCGCCGCTGGTGACTTCCCCCCACAATCCCAAGGTGCTCTACCACTGCGCTCAAGTAGTCCTGCGTACCACCGATGGCGGGATCAACTGGGAAGAGATCAGTCCGGATCTGACCCGCAACGATGAAGCAAAACAGCGGGAAGGGGGCGGACCTATTACCAATGAAGGCGCCGGGGGCGAAAACTACAACACGATCTACTACCTGATCGAGTCCGAACTGGAAGCAGGGGTGATCTATACCGGCAGCGATTGCGGTCTGGTACACGTGACCCGCGACAATGGTGCCACTTGGACCAATATTACCCCCAAAGACCTGCCCGAGTCCAGTATTCACGCCATTGAAGTGTCACCACACGAAAAAGGTACGGCCTATATCGTTCCCAACCGCTACAAATTCAACGATTTCCGCGCAATGGCCTACAAGACGACCGACTACGGCAAGTCTTGGAAGCCCATCAACAACGGTATCCGAAAAGATGACTTCCTACGAGTGATTCGAGAGGATAAAGAAACCCCCGGACTGCTCTACGGAGGTGCCGAACGCGGTTTCTACGTTTCTTTCGACGGCGGTGGATCCTGGATCTTGCTCCAAAATAACCTGCCCGTGGTTCCCATTACAGATCTCATCATCCGCGACAACGACCTCGTGGCCGCTACCCAGGGAAGAGCTTTTTGGATCCTGGACGACCTCAGCCCGCTGCAACAGTCAAAAGGCAGTTTCGCCAACGTCCAACTGGATCTGTACGAACCCCGAACTACCATTAAATACAATTCTTTTAAAGCCCCCTGGCTGCCCGATGATATCCCGGGCATAGGCGCTAATCCGCTGGATGGGGTTATCCTCGACTACTACCTGTCAGAAGCTGCAGATACGGCACACGCAGCAGTGCTGGAAATCATTGACGACAATGACAATGTCATCCGATCCTATTCCAGCCAGAAAGATGCTACCTTCAAACCCTATCCCGGCGGTCCTCCTCCTGCTCAAGTGATTCCGGCCAAAGCCGGACTCAACCGCTTCGCCTGGGATTTTCGAACCGAAACACTGCTCGATATCCCCGGTGCTTTTGTGTATGGCGATTATCGCGGCCATCGGGTCGCTCCCGGGATTTACCGCGCACGCCTGACCTTCAAAGGCAAACAGGATGTCGTAACCATCAACCTGCTGCAAGACCCCAGACTGGAGGCCAGCCCCGATCAGTGGAAGGCACAACAGGAAACCCTCACCCAAATCGAAGCGCAAATCAATGAAATCCACCAGGCCGTACTGGATATGCGCAAGGTTCAGAAACAAATTGATGTGCTCAACGAAATTTTTGGCGCAGAAGCCGGTAACGCGGAACTACTCGAAGCCGGAAAAAAATTGAAACAAACCCTGGAACAGTGGGAAGCGGAAATCGTCCAAACCAAACAGAAAAATTTCCAGGATGTGATCAATTTCCCCAGCAAACTCAATGCTGAACTGTTCGCACTCAAGGAAAAACTGGATGTGCACGATCCACAGGTTACCCAAGGCAGCAAGGTGCGCCTCAACGACCTCAAAACCGTCTGGAAGGAACAAAAAGCCGCCATGCAAAAAATTATCGAACAGGATATCGCGACCTACAACAAAACTTTCCGCGATAAAAATATTCGCCTCCTTACCCTCCCCTCAAAAGCCTGATCACCCCCATCGTCAGGTTCTATAACAAAGAGCAGGTATCATCCCGATACCTGCTCTTTGTTGTTTTTTATTACACAAATATTTGATTTACAGTATTTTAAAACTCAGGTGCAAGCCACCTTAAGGTGCCTTGCACCTGATTACCCTTATTA
>JANQWK010000049.1 GCA_030729925.1 Saprospiraceae bacterium | reverse complement strand
TGCCTTGCACCTGCACCCTAACTACTTGACAAACAATATTTTGGTATCAAAAAATCAACTGCCAACCGCCAGCTGCGACATGGGAAAGGGCATGCCCTTTCCCTACACGGGGGTAAATGGTACCTTCCGCCTGACTACCCTTATTAATGCGCTCAAATAGTAAAAGGATGACCCCAAAGTGGGGGCTTTTTGAAGTTTTTTCCGGAGGAAATCAATCCAGGAGAAAACAAAAAAGGGGAACCCGTTGGCTCCCCGAAATGTATTTGTGGTCAATATCCAAAATTACAAGTTGTGGTTAAAATTCTTCGTCGCCCTCGCCTCCATTTCGCTGTCGGTTTCCTCCTTCTCTTCCTTTTTGTTGGTTTTGGTTGATGCGATAATTGAAGGTCAGAATGGCCTGACGGGCACGCCACTGGAAGTCTCCACGGGCGTAAAAATTATCTCCGAAGTTTTCATACCGTCGTCTGCGAGAGTTAAAAAGATCCCTGACACTGAGGGTAAGGGTAGCCTTTTTGCTTAGGATATCCCGACTGATGCCCAAATCCAGGGCGGAGATGCTTTTAGTAGTGCCTTGGGCAGTTTCAAGTGGGGCGCGGTAAAATACATTCCACTGGATATCTACGGACTTAGCGACCGTCATCCGGGAATTGATCCGTCCGAACCAACTATAAGTATCCACCTGAAACGTTTCGTTGATGTTGGAGCCATCTACAACGGAGTAGAAGAAGTTGAGGCTGCCATTCACCCGCCACCACTTTGCGGGTTCTGCGGAGAGAATAAATTCCAGCCCCACGGAGTTTTCCCGACCAAAATTTTCCGGCCGGTTGATGGTCACCAGATCGGCTCCCTGCTGCTCCAGACTTTGGACATTCGAAATATTGCCTTTGGTGTCTCGATAATAAACACTGGAGGTAATGGTAGTCGTGGACAGGTATTTGATATAACTGAGTTCGTAAGCATCTGTAAATTCCGGATTGAGGTTCGGGTTGCCGCTCCGGATGTTGCGCGAATCAGAAAAGGTGAAAAACGGATTCAGGTCCCAAAACCCAGGCCTTCTGATGCGGCGCGAATAACTCATCTGAATCGAATTGGCAGCCGATTGTTCCCAGGTCAAAAAGAAACTGGGGAATAAATTGGCGTAGGTGCGATGATTTTTTTCACGGGTTTGCAGCAATTCGGTCAAAATATCGGAATATTCGAAACGCAGGCCCGCCTGATAAGCAAATTGTCCTTTTTTGTTGCCCACATTGGCATAGAGTGCATGCACCTGCTCCTGGTAATTGAAGTCGTTGCTGAGATTGGGTAGCCTTTCCCAGATGGCATCGGTGAATTCCTCGACCAGATAGTCGTTGTCAATCGCGCGTATGGCACCTCGGTAGCCGGCTTCCCACTTGCCTTCCTCTGCAAAAGGATGGGTATAGTCTGACTGCAGCACAGCCGTTTGTTCGGATTCTTTGTTATTGGAGCGCTGTAGCAACACAGGCAACCCTGTGGGACTGTCATCGGCATTGAAAAACAATTCTTCGAAGTTGGCATACTGATCTTCCGTACTTTCTCTTAATTGCAGACTGGTACTCCAGTCCCGTCCTTCGCGTTCGTAGGTACGGCGGTGGTTCAGATTGATTTCAAAGGTAGGTTCATCCTCCCCACCGGTCTGTCTGCGGATATTTTTTCCTGTTTTGCCGGCAGGGCTGAATATCTCGGAATAGTCATGGTAGGTGATCAGGGAGTTTTCGTCTGAATTACTGAAACGGTAGAGCAGAGAACCGGTCAGGGTGTTGAAGTCGTTGAGGAAATAATCCATACCTGCCCGGAAACTGTGCGACAAACCTTCACTGTTGCGGGTGCCGAATTGCTCGACAATGCGCGTGCTGTTATCGCGGTACAATTCCTGGTACTGATAACTTTCCCCGGGTCGGTCGCTATATCGGAAACCATAATTGGCAAAGAGGTTGGTTTTGTTGCGCCGGAAGTTCATGTTTACCGCTGCTCCATGATTGGCCGGATACCCGGTAATCAGATCCACCGAACCGTTAAGACCCGATTTTTTGTCTTTTTTCAGGACAATATTGATGATGCCCGACATTCCCTCCGCTTCGTACTTAGAAGAAGGGTTGGTGATCACTTCGATTTTTTCGATCAGGTTGGCAGGTAGCGAGCGCAGTCCGCCGGAACCCCTAACCCCCACCAATCCGGAGGGTTTACCGTCCACCAGGATACGCACATTTCCACTTCCGCGCAGACTCACATTGCCTTCTACGTCCACCATCACCGAGGGGATATTGTCCAGAATCTCGGAGGCGGTACCACTCGAATTGGCCAAATCCTTGCCTACATTGAATACTTTTTTGTCCAAGGCCATCTGCATCTGGCTTTTTTCTGCCCTGACTTCTATTTCTGCCAATACCTCGGCAGCAGCAGATAGTTCGATCCTGCCCAATTCCGTGATTATTCCCGGGTTAACCCGAATATCGCTGAGCCAAACTTCCTGGTAAGAAATGTATTCTACCTTCAGTAAGTAAGTGCCGGGTGCCGCTTCCAGCGAAAAACCTCCCTCCATATCGGTAACAGTACCCGTGACCAGCGAAGAGTCTGCCGGACGAAGCAAGGTTAAGGTGGCAAATTCCAACGGCAATCCCGTGCCGGCATCCGCTACTTTCCCATTGATTTGGGCTGATAGCCGGAATCCGGCAAACAAACAAAGGACTAATACAATCAAGTTGTGTTGATGCATACTATGGGTTATGTGGTTCGACTGATTAACCCGATTAAAGTGGTATTGTTTCGTTTGATGGTCTGATTAAAAATGATGGACAAAGCTACAGGTCAATGTTGACAAGAATTTGAGCCAAATTTGAAGGAAATCTGATTTTTGAACCCTGCGCCGGGATTAACTTTTTATTAACGAATACCTGTTTAGGTAAAAACTATCCGCAGAGAGTGGGTCTGGTCGGTAAACTTATACACGACCTGCCAGTTTTGGGTGTCGGTGATTTTTTTGACAATAGCCAATCCCAGCCCCAGGGAAGAGGAAGCCGCCTGACCTTTCTTAAAGCGATTGAACAGGGTCTCTGTAGGGACACTGGGGGCTTTTCCGCTGTTGGATACTTCGAGCTGCTGCTCATTGAGTTTGATGTTGATCCATCCGCCATTGTTATTGTGTTGTATGGCATTTTTGATCAGGTTGGAGATCAGGATATCAGCCAGGGCACTGTCTATGGGAAGCTGGAGCACGGGCGGCAGCATGGCCTGCATGTTGATGTTGCGCAGAAGGGCAAGCTCTCTGAAATGGTCAACATTCTGCCCCACTACTTCGCTAAAATTGCAGACCCGCTTATCGGAAAATTCTCCATTTTCTATTTTGCTGAGGAGCGTCAGACTTTTTCCGATTTTGGATAACTTGGACAGCGCCTGATTGGCTCCCTGTACGAGTTGTAGCTGGTCCTGGGTCAAATCTCCGGATTCCATGAGGAGTTCGAGCTTACCTTTGGCAATCGCAACAGGCGTTTGCATTTCATGGGAAGCATTTTCGGTAAATTCTTTCAGCGTGAGGTAGTCCTTTCGGGCATTATGGGTCATTTTGAGGATAAAGGCATTGAGCAGCTTGAATTCCCGGGTGTTGGTGTCCGGAAGCTGGATGGTGTCTTTATCTTTGACATTGAAAAACATAATTTGTCGAAGTGACAGGTAAAAAGGGGAGAGGATCCAGCGAAAAAATACGGTATTGGCAGCGATGATGAACAAACCAAGAAACAAAAATAGGCGCACAAAAGCAGCGGTTACGCCCTGATACACGTCATCCGATTCAATGAGGACGTCCATAAGGTCAAATTGATAATACTGCTCTTCTACTTTGCTAATGCGCACCAGCCGGCGATAGGCTTCAGGCCGGTTGAGCAACGGATGCTTGGAAATGGTGTCACTGTAAACCCGAAAGGTATCTCTGACCAGTTGATTGTCGAGCTTGGTAATGGTCACTTTGTCGTTGTTCAAAACCCCGATAGACTTACCCGACTTGATTTCGTTGACCAAGCGGCGGAAGGTTTCGTTGAGATAGTAATCCGTTTCGAGGGCAACTTCTTCCTTGACCTTGTTGTAGGTGATAACGCCGCCAATCGTA
The DNA here is from genome assembly GCA_030729925.1 of Saprospiraceae bacterium. Taxonomy (GTDB): domain Bacteria; phylum Bacteroidota; class Bacteroidia; order Chitinophagales; family Saprospiraceae; genus JALQTV01. The sequence goes on along the minus strand of JANQWK010000049.1, from coordinate 36,503 downwards.
AAGACAATCAGGGAGGCAAGCAGGTAAAAAAGGGTGGTTTTGACAAAAAGCTTCATATTAGTCGCTGGTAAACTTATAACCCATCCCGTAAATCGTTTTGATGTAGTCGGGCGTACCTGCCGCAGTAAGCTTTTTGCGCAGGTTTTTGATGTGTTGATAAACAAAATCGAAGGAGTCCAGGAAGTCAACATTGTCCCCCCAAAGGTGCTCTGCAATGGATTGCTTGGTAAGCACCCGCTTTTTGTTGGCAATGAAGAAGAGCAACAGTTCGTATTCTTTTAGCGTCAGCACAACCAGTTCTTCCTCAACCCGCGTTTCCATGGTTTCCGTGTTGATCCTGATTTTTTCAAATTCAATTTCTTTTTGCCCACTAAATTTTCGCCTCCGATAAATAGCCTTCAGTCGGGCGTTTAACTCGGACAGGTGAAAGGGCTTGGTCAGATAATCATCGGCACCCAATTCGAGGCCGCTGATTTTATCGTCCAGAGCGTTTTTGGCCGAAATGATGAGCACTCCGGTTTCCGGCTCTTTTTGTTTGATGAAATCAAGAATATCCAACCCGTTGCCGTCGGGCAGCATGATATCTAGCAGGACAATGTCGTACTTGAAGTTGGACAATTTATCCAAGGCTTCACGCATACTGGAAGATTTTTCACACAACAAGCCTCCCTTGCCTAAGTACGTGCATAGGCTTTCCAGTAGATCCGGTTCGTCTTCTATGATTAATATCTTCATAGGTAACAAATGTAATCCGGAATTTTGAAACAATTTTGAAGTCCTTTCCCGAAGCAACCCAATTTGTTAATTTGGTGCTGCAAACTTGTTATTCCCTTCCCAAGGCTTTACTTTTGAGGGGAGTGTTGATTTGATGATTTCATAAATGATAAACCAATGAAAAAATATGTTTCCCTGCTCGTCTTTGGCCTGTTTTTTTTCGCCCCCGGCCAGATTGTCACAGCCCAAAACCCCAATACAGAGCTTTCCAAGGAGGAGGCCAAAAAGTGGAAAAAAATCGCCAAGCAATATGCTAAAAGCCCGGTTACGCTCAAATTGCTGACGGAAGAACACACGTATCTCAAGAAAAATAGCGTGGAATGGCAGTCAGAGATCAACCGCCTCAAGGAAATGCTGGCTTCTAAAAATGAGACCAGCAGCTCCCAGTTATCTGCTATGGATCAGTTGAGAAGGGAATTGTCTTCTACCCAGGCAGCCTTGCAACAACTCCAATTGGCCGCGGCTCAAAATATGGAGGATGTAGGGATCTGGTTCCGGGTGCAGATCGGCGCCTATGAGCACGAACAAATAGATCCGGCACAGGTTAATACCGACAAACTCCGCGTGGAAGCAGGAGCACTACAGCGCATCGTGCTGGGACAGTACCGCAATTACGAAGAAGCCAAACAACTGCGCGATACCCTGCGCAAATTAGGCCTGAAAGATGCCTGGATCGTGTCTTATAAAGATGGCAACCGCATTTCAATCGAGGAGGCTATTCGCAATTGACGAGCCCACGAGTGCCCCGACCGTAAATGTCCCTGAATATCAGCGTGTCTCCCTCCGGGGTGATACGAGATAACTGGTAACAGATGGTCAGCGGCGTTCCAGGGGGGGCATAATAATAAATATACCAGGCATCCGATTCCCGGGTGCCTATACATCCATTGGAGTAGGTCTTGCCAAGCGTTTCAAGATTGGTGGTAGGATGAATCAATTGCCCGTGCTCAACGCCATTGATCTCGGTAATCAGCCAGGGTACCCGTGGCAGAGAAGTGATGATGCCGTCGTCGCGGGAGGTCTGATAGTACCGGTGATTGTTGGCAGGATTGATAAACATAGGTTTTTTGTTGACTCGCACAACCCGCCCCACGCCCGTTTTGGTTTTTAAGTCCACTTCCCGTTCGGCCATAGCCAAAAATTTTGCCCGATCTTGTCCCACCCTGACGGGAAAATCAAAGATCAGGCTGTCACTTCGCAAGACCCGAAGCTTGAATTCGGGTAAGTTCACTTCCAATCGGGTGGCTTTGCGCATAGCAGCCAGTTGCAAGAGCTCAGTTCTGGCTGGAACGTTCAGGGTGTCTCCCTGCCTCAATATGGTAAGCGTATCCAGTATCCTGACCACCCTTCCCCGATCCCGCAAGTCATAATAGTCCGTGCGCGCCAAGGTATCCATGACCCAGGGGTTGTACTGCACCAGGTCATATTCGTTAAGATATCCCGACCATATCCCGTTGATGGCCTCGACCAAGGTATCCATGAAAGTCAGGTAATCACCATATTGTACATCCGTGGGCACGATGTAGTAAATCCGATTGGACTTGCGCTCCTGAGGGTGCTGCTCCACGACAGCAGGCACTGCTTCGTCCAAAACAGGCTGGCAAGCGGCTAATAGCCCTGCTGCCAACAATACATATACAATTTTTGCAGGTACTTGCATGGTAGTTGTTCTGTGGGTATTACCCCGGTCGTTTCCGCTTACGCGAAAAAAAATTCTCTAATCAAAAAAAATCTTCCCATCCGGATTTTTTGGCAGGATTTTTGAATAGACATTAAGTGTAACGAAAAAATGGAAATTTTTTTGTGAAATTAAAATGGTTTTCTATATTTGAGGCATAGAATTTATAATCCCATGACTGATTTAACACACAAGCCAAGCGCGCGCTTTGTTCAAAGCGCCTATTCCTTTCTCAAATTTCTGTGCCTGCTCAAATTGCAGCTGCCGATTGATCCCAATCGCAGGCTTCAACCCCATTTTGTTTCAACCGAATAATTTCCTGAAGGCGGTTTTCCGTCTGGTTACTTTCGTATCCAGCTCGACCGTCTTTCGTTTATCTCGTTGAAAAGCAATAACTGAGGCAAAATTAGGCTTACCGGAACCCATGAGGTTACCCGGCTAAGACCCCTATACGCATAAAATAATCGCATGTTCTACACAAAAAACTTCACCACAAACCGAGGCCTTATGGAAAAAGTATATGCCACTTTCTCGTCCAAGGTTTTTTTGGCTTTATTGTTCTTTGGAGCGTTTTCATGGAGTGCACAGGTTGCCCATGCACAGACTTTTCCCGCAGGGGGCGCTTGTACGGTTTTCGATCCGCAATGTGTTACGCCAAACCAGCCCATTGGCAATTTGTTGTTGCCTACTTGCCCCAGTACCTCAGATTTTAAGCTCCAGATTGAGTTTAATGCAGGGGGTACCACAGGTGATCCAACAGCTTTTGCCGACCACTATTGGGTACTTCAGGTAATGACCAAAGACAGCTGCGTCCTTCAGACAGCCCCTTTTAATTCCAATCTGGGCGGTGCGCTGGAGTTGTCGCGGTCGGGTAATAGTTTGATCGTGCTGATCGAGCCACAAGACCTGAATTTCATCACAGGTGGCACCAATTGTACAGCATCCCTGGCAAATCCGATCACGAGTTTTGCAGATCAGGATTCGCTATTTATTTCGGTACAACAGCGCTGTGATGCTCCGGATTTGGGCTGTTCTAATTTTTCTATCATAGACACGCTTCTCGTTCCACCTACCATGGACGCGTTCTACGCGATTTCGTCGTTTGGGGATACACTGGAATTGGGGTATTGCACCACCAACGACGATTTGGCGCTGGATGGTTTGACGTCCGAGCGCGATACGATTGGTTTGAATTTTACCGCAGATATTGTAGCAACCAATCAGACCATTACGATATGCGCGGCTGACTGGGCGCTGGTTCCGAGTAGCGAAAATTTTGATATCGTGCTGCTGGACGGGGCTACCGGGACACCCCTTACGCAATCGGCCGTAGATGCCTGGACAGCTACAGGGGATACCCTTGTGCTGGATACGGTATTTATAGATGGTAAGCGCTGTCTGCAGATCAACCTGCAGCTTAACGGCGATGGCAACTTGGGAAGTCTTGCTTCCAACCAAATTGTGGCTGCCGGGATAGCCCTGGATTGTGCCATGCCGGTGCCTACTACCCTCGATCGCGTCACCGAAGACGATTTTCGCTTCAGCTGGTCGAGCAATATGCTGACTACCAACCATAGCTTCAAAATAAGAATTTACCAGGGGGGAACCTGTAACCTGGGGCTTTCACCCGCGGATACTTCCCGCACTCGTCCCAATATGGACAATACCCATATCTTTGAAACCATCGTGGACGCCAATGACCCTCGATTGGTGCTGATCAAGGATACCGTGGGCACAGGCGAAACCATGTCGGTAACGGATAGTTTCCAAGTAACGATGTCAGACCTCGGTTTTGTCGGAGACGAATGTACCTGCTTCCAGGTGTTTGTGTTCCAAATTTGCGATGGGATGGACGGCACGGATGTGAGTTCCGACTGGGCACCCGGTGCGCAGTTCAAATCTTTCCAAACTCCGGTCAATACTTCCCTGCTCCGTACCAGCTTGCTGACCATTCCGCAGGTATGCAACGACACTCCCAGCGATACCATCAAGGGAGGGGTCAGCTTTATTGTAGAGGGTGGTCCTTGCGGACAAAAAGAAATCAGTATTTTGTTGAGCAGTGAAGGCTACCTGGATACTTTCAATTACGCCAGTTATGGTACCTCTTCGGATAGTGCGTTTACCGCAGGTACTGGCCCAACAGCCAGTCAGGTCACTTTTGCGCTCAGCGATACGCTACTTACAGGCACTTATACTGCTATTATTACGGTGAGTGATACCCTGACACCAGGGGCGTCCTTTATGGATACTTTGACATTCTTTATTGATTTGATAGACAATGTTCGACCTACTGCAAGAGTTACCCTCGAAGATGTAATGGCAGGGGCGGCTTATGATGTGGATACTGCAGGGATCATTACTGCGGTTGGAGCTTCTGCGTTACCTGTAGGCAATAAGGTCAACCTGGGTACTATCGTCCTTACGGCAGGATCTTGTAGTGTGGATATAGATTATCTGGTGACCCACATGGAAGACAATTGCACTCCTGACGCCAATCTACAGGTTTATACCGAGGCCATCGTGGGTAATGTTTCTTCCACTACGTACGTCGGGGTCCACGACTCTACCCGCAATCTACAAGTAAACGTTGCTTTTGGCGCTTTCGAATTTGCAGTGGTCATCGCGGATACTTCGTCTAATCCTGCCATCAATACCAATCGCGTTATTTATTATGGTACCGTGCAGGAAGTAACCGCTCCGGTCATTGTGCCTCCGTCCAATACGGTTTATACCATTCCGGAATGTGCGACAACCATGGATGTCTTCTTTACCGTGCAGGCACAGGATGCTTGCCAGGGGGCATTGGAACTGAGCGCGCCCAACGTTTTTGTGTCTCCTGCTATAGGCGATACCCTGATTTATGTCAACAACGGCATGTACATGTCCGAAAATGTGGCTCCGGGCACTTACACTGTAACCGTTTCTAATGTATCAGATGATGCTGGCAACATTGCACCCGACCGCATGTTTACCCTCACGATCAATTCAGGTGGGGTAATTGTGCCGCGCATGATCGTGGGTGCAGGGGATATCAGTGCGATTATACCTGCGTGTGAGTCGCTGGTTGATGTCACTTTTGATTTGTTTATCGTAGATGAGTGTGCGGAAGATCCCGTATTCGATGATGTTTCTAACGATGGAGGCTATGCCATTACAGGTGGACTGAACGGCAGATATACCCTCAACAACGTACCGGCTGATCAGACTGTAGTGGTGACAGCGACCTCCGGAACGGCTACCTATTCGTTTAATGTAATTACTACCCAATCAGAGGTCAACCAGCGTCCCGATATTACCTTGCAGGGCAACCTTAACTATACCCTCCCGGTGTGTAGCCTGAATGGCGAATATGTGACCTTCGGGGTTCATATTGATGATGACTGCGATAGTCCGGCATTTTTGGCCAATGAGGCCCAATTCTTTCTGGACGGGGTGGAGATTTTTCCTACCACTACCGATTTTCTGAGCAATGGACAGGCTTATTTTGAGTTCTACGAATTGATCCGTGTGGAAAACGATGGAGACTTTTTCTCTGTGACTGTGGAAGACAGCGAAGGTCTGACCTCGTCCCTGGCCATCCAGTTGTCTGTTTTTCAAGACGAAAGAGCGACTACCTACGCTTGTATTCCCAATATCAACCTGACTGTGGGCAGCGATTGCAGCCTGGAAGTTCAGCCAAGTATGTTGCTGAAAGGCGACCAGACCAAGATCTGTAACGATTTGCTGCAGGCAATTATCGAAAAGAGAGATGAAAATGGCAATTTTGAGGGGTATTACACCCAAAACCTGGTGATCAATACCGGTACCTTTAATTATGCTATTCTACCGGCAGGGGAGGAGTACCTGACCAGGAATGGTGCTGGCCAAATTATTGACTTCAGCAGCGATGCGATGATTTGTTGGGGGCAATTGACTGCGGAAGACAAATCCGCTCCGGTGGGCTTCTGTCTGGAGGATGTGTTTACCGCGCAACGCGCTGTAGCTTTCAATTACTGGAATGGAACCCTAGCTGTGGGTACGCCTTTTTACCCGCAGGTGTTTTCCTGCTATCAGTCCACCTGGCCAGGTGGCATCTCAGAGTTTCCAAATCCTCCTACTCCTCCGTATTTCCCACCCTATGTGGATCCCAATGCAGAGCATTATTACGACACCTGGACCTTCAAACCAGCTCAGGATGGTGTTTATACCTTCTTCTTGTTTGCTGAATTTGATGCCACCATGGCGGTTTTCCAGCAGGCGGATCCGGATACTTTCCTGTCTGCCCTGGCTCCATTCTCGGTCAATGGCTGGTTTGACCCCGTGGTGCCCTGTGCCAATATTGTCGGCTTCGGAGAGTCTGTTTTTACAGCAAGTCCAACCGGAGGACTAGGTTTCGATTTCACCACAGTAACCGCGCCGTCTTTCCCTGCCTGGGTACTGAGCAACGACAGTCCGCTGATGCGCATCGCCTTGCCTTTGCAGGCGGATCGGGAATATACCCTGATGGTGACTTCCCGGGATGCGGAACTGACAGGCAATTTCCTGGTGGAAGTACAGCGCGATGGCGCAGACGATGAGATTGAGGCTGCCTTGATGACCGGAGATCCTTTGGATCAGCTGTATATTCCGATCCTCGAGTACTGGGATCCTGTGTATGATTTGTTTGGCAATGTGGTACCCGCTTTCAGCGTATATCCTTCTTACTATCACCTGATGGATCTTCCGCTGTACTGCGATGATATCAACCGGATTTATATCAGTCCGACCGAGGCACGTTGCTATACCCTCAATGCAGATTACGACAATCCTACGAATAACCACGATCCCTTGGGCGATTTCCGACTGAACGATGCAGTGATTGACTCTACCCTGAAGAATAAGTTATTCTATACCGGTTATCCGGTAGTGACAGACAACTGTGGCCCGGTAACCGTTTGTGTGAGCGACCGGATTACCAAGAGAGGAGATTGTGGGGAATTGTATATAGACCGTACCTTTACAGCTACTGATGCAGCAGGCAATCCCGCCGAATGGTACGAGACCGGCGATCCGGTGATCGTCAATGGGGGTGCAAATTCCTGCGTTCAGCGCATCAGCTTTTCTATACCCTCGATTTCTAACCTGATTTTACCTCACTTCACCCAGTACCTCGAGTGCGATGAAGGATATGAAACCGATGCCAATGGCAGTCCACACCCCAATGTAACCGGCTATCCGTTCCTTCAGTCGGCCTTCGGATACCACGACCTCGCTAACGATTATTGCAACCTGGCAGCGTCTTATTCCGACGAATCTGTCATTGCTTCCTGTAACGGGGGCTTGAAAGTAAGAAGAGAATGGACCATTCTCGACTGGTGCCGCCCGGGTAAGTCTATCATCTACAACCAAGTGATCAAGGCGGGCGACTATTCTGCACCGGAAATGACAGCTCCGGAGCCCCAAACAGTAGGCTACGATATCATCACGTACTCGGTAAGTCCCTTCGATTGCGATGCCGATTTCCAGGTGCCCGTTCCGGCAACGACCGACAACTGCTCCAGTAATATCCTGGTCTATTATGCCATAGAAGAGAATGTGGATATCCCCCAATACGACAATTTCGGCAATATCATCGGATATATCAATGAATGGCGGGTAGTGCGCCAGGGCCTGGCAGGAACAATGGTTGCTGCATTACCACCTGATCGGGTATATCGTTATCACTACACTGCGCAAGATGCCTGTTTAAATCAGTCGGAGTTGTATGTATCCTTCCAGGTGCTGGATTTGGTGGAGCCGCTGACTGCCTGTGACAATTCAATTATTATTTCCCTGGGGGGCGGTTCTTTCGAACTGGGCAACAGCATAGACGACGGCGGGTATGCACGTCTGGAGTCTTTCGAATTCCAGGAGGGGATCAGCGATAACTGCGGAACGGTAGAATACTGGGTCAGAAGGGTAGTGGCGCCTTCTTGCTTTGCTTCCTTCGATTTCGACGGAGATGGCATCATCGTAGGCGATGAGTTGATCGAAGCACAAGTAAACAATCAGACTGTAGTAGTGACCAACTATAGGGTAGGAGCCGCAGGCAACCAGGATGGGTATTTCGAAGAAGTGGTGCCCAATATGAATATGAGCTTTACCTGGCAGCCTTATGCCGAGTTTTTCTGCTGCGATGCGGGCGAGGAGATTATGGTGGAAGTCATTGCCATAGACGAGGCGGGTAATACCAACCGTTGCATGATGATGGTGACACTTGAAGACAATACCAATCCATATTGTGCAGCACCTGCAGATATCAACGGGATGTGCAACGACAATACCCTGGTTCCGGCTGATTTTAATCCACCGGCTGATCTGGATGCCTACAATGCATTGAGTGAGTTTGAAAAAGCCGGATTACACGCCCAACTGGATATCTTGTTTGGTGCGCCGGAAATCACAGACAACTGCAACGCCATAACCGTTATGCAATCTGTTGTTGCCCTTGCCTGGGATTGTGGCGCGGGTTCGATCCGACGAAGATTCTGGTCGGTGGATGGTTTTGGTAATGTATCCGCCAATAACTGTTTCCAAAATATCATGATCAACAGAATCCATGACTATAACTTCTGCTTCCCTGCAGATGCATCGGGTTCTTGTGCTGCAGTGCTGGATACTTTTGATATCGGTGCCATGAGTACCGGGTGTGACCTAATCAGTCTGTATGTCAAAGACCAGCAGTTTTCCGCAAGCGGGGACGAATGCTACCAGATTTTCAGAACCTTCGAGGTGGTCAATTGGTGCCAGTTTACCGGCGATGACCTGTCCATCTCCAGTCCCTTTATCGTGGGTAGAGACGAAGATTGTGACAACAAACCAGGCGATGAGGGGGTTTGCGTGAGCTTCACCCGATTGTCCAATGGCAACGATTATATCTTTATTGACAGAGACCGAAATCCGTTCAATACAAGCCCGACTTCCATTCAGAATACTTGTTTTGGTACCGGTGGCTTCTGGAGAAAAGAAGGACCTATTTGTACCCCGTCCAATATCGGGATCATCTGTCCTACCAGCTATACCCAGGCCAATCCGCCTGCAGGTGCGAATGCGATCTTTATGCCCGGCTTCTTCCGCTATACCCAAATCATCTCTGTGTATGACAATACGCCACCAATGATTATGGCCAACCTGGAGCCGAGCTACTGCGCTTTTGGAACGAATCCTTCCACAGCTGCTGAAGCAGGTTCTACAACCTGGCTGAATGCCAACTGTGGACTAGCCAGCGCCAGTATCCCCATCAGCGTAATGGATGCGTGTACGCCGGACGACCTGCGCCTGGATGTGATCCTACGGGTCAATATCAGCAGCACCGGTAATCCTGCGATGTCTTATACCCTGCCTATCGCCGCCGGTACAGCTTCCGATATCGGATACCCTGACTTGGAAGCCGATCTGAGCGCGTTGAGCGGAGCACCAGGCGATACCAAAACAGCAGTGATTAGAGGTTTTTTCCCGACAGGGAACCACCAGTTTGAAATCCGAGCCACGGATGGCTGTGGCAATACTTCCATTACCATACGAGACTTTATTGTGGTGGATTGTCTGGCTCCCGCACCCACCTGTACAGCAGGATTGACCGTGTCGCTGATGCCTTTTGATGAAAACAACAACGGTACTATTGACGACGGGCGCATGGTGGTTTGGGCACGAGACTATATCGCCGGCGATGCCTTCGATTGCTCCGGATCGGTCAAATATTCGATCCACTTGAGCCGCGAACCCGCGCCACAGTCCCTGGATCTTTCCCTGATCGAACAAATCGAGCGATTCGTGGTACAGGAAAAAGACCTGGAACTGAGCGACCTCCTCGATCCAAGTCAGACCAGCGAACTGGTTACCTGCGAAGATGCCGGTAAAACGCTCATGGTCGTGATTGCAGCCTGGGATGCCTACGGGAATGGCGATTATTGTACCACCTTCCTGGTCGTCAACGATCCTATGGAAATTTGTGGATCTTCTGTGCAAAGTCCTTCCGTGGCAGGTCTGATTACCACCGAAAACGATCATACGGTCGAAAATGTGGCGGTCAACCTGAGCGGTATGATGCAGGCGGAAATGATGACGCCTACCAACGGGGGCTATGTGTTTTCCAACCTCAAAGCAGGGGAAGATTATACCATCACACCGCTGCTCGATGAACGCCATGGCAATGGGGTGACCACTTTCGATGTTATCGAAATGGCGCGACATATTTTGTCCGTCAAACCCCTGGATAGCCCCTATAAAATGATTGCTGCCGATATTGACAACAACAAAGCAGTGACTACCCTGGATATGATTCAGTTGCGCCGCCTGATCCTCGGGGTGGAGACCGAATTTGCCAACAATACCAGCTGGCGCTTTATTGATGCCAACTATAAGTTCCCGGATCCAAAGAATCCCTGGTTGGAGTCTTTCCCGGAGGTGGTCAACGTCAATGACCTCAATCAGTCTATGATCACCGGCGATTTTGTTGCGGTAAAGGTGGGCGACGTGACCCTCGATGCTGTAGCGAATCAATTGATGAGCGACAGCCGCTCCTATGCAGGCGATTTCCGCTTCAGCGTGGAGGAACAAGAATTGCTGCCGGGTGCAAGTTACAGCATCACCTTCAAAGCGGAGGAAACAGCCCAACTTCAAGGCTTCCAATTTACCTTGCAACTGGATCCCGAGGCTGCTGTAATTACCGGATTGGAGTATGGTGTTGCAACCAAGGAAAATTTCGGTACGGCTTATCTGAGTGAGGGGGTCCTCACCAGCAGCTGGAACGGCGTAGCTCCGGCAGGAGAGGCCTTCTTTACCCTGGAAGTTCAAGCCAAAAAGCGCACGCGATTGAGCAATGTCCTGCAGCTGAATTCCAGGCTAACCACTGCCGAGGTTTACCAAAGCTCCGGACAGCACCTCCGACCTGTATTGGCTTTCAACAATGTAGCACCTGCTGCAAATAGCCCGGAATTGTACCAGAATACACCCAACCCCTTCTCCGGCAAAACCGCTATCGGTTTCTCCCTGCCGGAAAAAGGAAGCGCAACCCTCACCGTTACCGATTTGACCGGAAAAAGGCTAAAAGTGATGCGCGGTAGTTTTGATGCAGGCTACAACGAATTTATATGGGAAGCAGCAGACTTGCCCGTGACCGGGGTACTCTATTATACCCTCGAAACAGGCAACTTTACCCAGACCCGCAAGATGGTTAGGGTAGAATAAGGTTTAAATCAGTATAGGATTATATAGACTTGCGATTATGTCTTGAGATCCCCGGCCAGATCACCTGCGCCGGGGATTTTTTTATTATTGATAATCAGGTGTTTAAATTAGTTCGCCAAAATCATCGCATTAACAATAGTTAAATGTTGGGGAAAACCGCCAAATTGTTTGGGGCGGGTTTGAAATGACCTGAATCCCATATATATTTGATGTCTGTAATCTCAAAACAAACATCAATATCCCATGACAACAAAACACCCGGCTCCTGCTCTACTTCTCGGTTCGCCTCCTGTGTGGCCACTTAATCTTTCTTGATACCCTTCGTACTTTTTGCTTTTCTCCTGTAACAAGAACACCCCTGTTCCTGTATTGACCAATCCTTATGCAGCCTGAAGGTTTACCGCTTCTTGCTGTGACTGTTGGTATGTTGTATTTTAAATAATCCCTTGCGAAAAAGCAAATCCCATGAATGTTATGAAATTTACACGTTTCATAGGTAGGATACCTATGTACTTAATTTTGCTATGGCTGCTTTTGGGCAGCTACGCCTACGGACAATCGGGCACGGGCTGTGCCCCCGCCCTTGTTTCAAGTACTTCTCTGTATGTGCCACAATGTCCGGATGACCAGGTAAAGGGAATCCGGATAGAGTTTAAGGCAGGTGGCACCCTGCCGGATCCTGCTGCTTTCGCCAACCATAGCTGGGCTATTCGCCTAAAGGATGTTGCGGCCAATTGTTACCTCGAGACGATCCTCGATTTGAATGATCCTCGGGTAACGCGCACGGGCAATAGCCTGAGGTTGGATATCCTGGAGGATGATTTGTTGTTTTTTGCGACTAATCCCTGTGCTTCCAGGGAGTTGAAGGGCAAAACCTGGGAGATTCGGGTGACCCAGTTTTGTGATGCGCCCAATACAGGCCCTTCCCCTGCCGGGAATGCCGATACGATTGTGGTACCGCTCTCCATGGGTGCGTTTGGTGTAGCTTCAAATTTATATGCAGCACCGCAGCCCCTCGGGTTTTGTCCTACAACGGTACAACTGGATGCACTGTTGGGGGAGCAGGATACGATCCGACTCAACTGGCTGCAAGATGTCGCACCCGCCAACCAATCCCTCACCCTATGTATCGGCGATTGGGTCAATGTGCCGGCTTCGGAGAATTATGCTCTTGTTTTGCAGGACGGAGCAGGGGGCGTGTTCGATCAATCCGATGCCACTGCTTTTCTGGCGGGCTTGGATGCCAATGGTGGGGATACGCTTCAGATAGACTCCGTGGTCGTCGAAGGGAAAAATTGTGTTCGGCTGACGCTAAAAACGGATGGCGACGGGACAGATTTCTCGGCTACCGGCGTACTGGCGATAGCCAAGAGCCGAGCTTTGGCCTGTGAAACGCCCCTTCTGACGACAGTGGATCAGGTGGGAACCACCAATTTCCGGATACGCTTTGATGCAGGCATGCGCACAACCGGCCATCGCTTTAAGGTGAGGGTGTACCAGGGGGGCTGTGCGGCTTCCGGCGGGCACCTGTCGCCCGGCAGGCCGAATACCGACAATACCCACGTGTTTGAAACCCTCATCGCCGCCAATGATCCAAGACTTACCCGATTGGATCGCTTTGTGCTTACCGGCACGGATACCGTGGTGACGGATAGTTTTGAGTTGTATATCGCCTCCCTGGGCTTTACTCCCGATCCTTGTACCTGCTACCAGGCGTTTGTGTATCAGGTCTGTGATGGGATGAACCCGGCAATGACCTCCGGCAATTGGGGGGTAGCGCAAACCAAAACTTTTGCAGCAGAACTGGATTGTGAGGAATTGTCTGCCAATATGTTGGTTACCCCCGAAACCTGCAACCAAAACCTCGGCGGGGTGCGACTTGCACTGACGGGAGGTCCTTGCGGGGCACGACAGGTCGAGGTCAACCTCGATGGCCATCGCTACGTTTGGTACAATGTTCCTGCGATCAACGGTGCACCCGTTACCTCCACTCCGGGGGTGTTTAGTACCGATAGCGAAAACCGCCTGGTTTTCGAGGTGGATAGCTTGGTTGCAGGCGATTACCTGATCGAAGTCGTGGTAAAGGATACCCTTAGCCCCGCTTCGCAGATGCGTTGCGATATTCCGGTTTCGATTGACCTTCTGGATGCTACCCGACCCACTGCAGTGCTACACTTGGAACACGCAAATGGGGGGCCGGCCTATCAGGTGGATACAGCAGGCCGGGTGCTCGCACTGGGAGCAACGCCTTCCGGAAATATCGTCAACAACAAGATCAACCTGGGGGTCATGAAGCCCGTTTCCGGTTCTTGCGCGATTGATTTGGATGTGGTGCTGCAACTTTCTGACAATTGTCAGCTCAATGGGCAACTCCTCGAGGCAGCTATTGCCGTGCACCAAGGAAAGGTAGCGGGTACGGTCTTTTCAGGCTCGGCTGCAGGAACGAGAAACCTCCAGCTCAACCTGGGATCCGGCATCTTCGAGTTCGATGTGGTCATCCACGATAACTCGGAATTGCCGCAGCGCAATACCAACCGAATTACCCTGTACGGGCAGGTAGCCGACCAGGATCCTCCCGTATTGTACCTCCCTGGTAATCCGGTATATCAGATTCCTTCCTGTGCCACGACCACCGATGTGTATTTTACCGTTCAGGCAGCGGATGCCTGTGAGGGATCCATAGATCCTTCCGCCGCCGTTAGGGCTCCGGGCTTGAACCTTGTCTATCTGGGCAATGGACTGTTTCGCGCGACAAAGGTGAGCGCAGGAACGTATCAGGTGGTGGTTGAAGGTGTAACGGATGCGGCTGGAAATGTAGCAGCAACCCGATCTTTCCAGGTGCAGGTAACCGCTCCGGGAAGCACAGTATCCCGACAGATTGTAGGTGCAGGTGACCTGAAGGTGCTGGTTCCTTTTTGTGCAGCCAATACAGCTGTAACGTTTGATTTGTTTGTGCTCGATCCCTGTACGGTTAATCCCGTATTGAGTTCGGTTATGGCCAGCGGCGGCTATCAGGTGATACCGGTAAGCAGCAACAGGTTTCGAATCGAGCCGCGCATGCCGGCAGATCAGGTGATTACCATCACGGCTCGCGCTGCAGGTGCTCCTGACTATAGTTTTGAGATTCGTTCCTCCAGGTCTGCAGAAAATACCAGACCCGATATTACCCTGCCGGGGAACTTGACTTTTACCCTGCCCGCCTGCAGTCAGACGGAAGTTTTTACCCTGGGCGTATTCGTGGATGATGACTGCACCCCGCTCAGCGAACTTGATCCGGTGGCAAGTTTGGGCAATCGAATCCTTACTCCTTCCAAGAGGACGACCAACAGTGGACAATTGTACCTGGAATATGCCGTGCCCATAGGCAAAGCAGATCACGGCAGTTTGTTTGTGGTGGAAGTCTCCGATGGATATACCACTTCCGCTGCAAGCGCTCAGCTGTCCGTCCTGCAGGAGTCCGCAGCGACTTTTTATGCCTGCAACGACAACCTGATCCTCACCCTGGGCAATGGTTGCAGCCGCTCCATTACGCCGAGTATGGTGCTCAAAGGCAACCAAAGTACCATCTGCAACAATCAGTTGCAAGTGATCGTAGAGGCAAAAGATGAATCGGGGAGGTTTCTGGGGTATTACCACAAAAACCAAGTGGTTTTTTCTGGCACCTACAACTATGCCGTTTTGCCGACAGGCGATCAATACCTGAGCATCCGCAATGGCAAGATCGTCGCTTTTAACGCAGCTGCTGCTTTGTGTCGCGGTACGCTGACCGCAGAAGACAAATCCGGTCCTGCAGGGGTTTGTCCTGCCGATACTTATACGGCCACCCGCAGGGTAGTGTTGAACGAATGGCAGGGCAGACTGGAACCGCAACAATCCTTTTTCCCCCAGGTATTATCTTGTTATAACCCAACCTGGTTCGGCGAAACGGCTGCGCTTCCCGCCAACCCTGCCCTTGTGCCCAATCCTGCATTTCCTGCATACCTGGAACCGGGGGCAGTACATCACTATGACACATGGACCTTCAGGCCTGCATCCAACGGGAAATATACTTTCTCCCTTGCTGCAGGCTTTGAGGGTACGCTTGCACTTTTCCAACAACAGGGCAAGGAACCCCAATCGGGTGATCCAAGCGGTTGGTTCGATCCTGCATTTCCCTGTTCCAATATCGTGAGCTTTGGAGAGGCTGTTTTTGGTGCAAATCCCGGGCAAGTGGTACAGCGATTGGCGCTTACCCTGCAGGCAGGAAAAGCATATACGCTGCTGGTCAGTTCCCGCGCAGCATCCATCTCCGGATCTTTCCTCGTACAGGTAGAACGCGATGGCGCAAAGCTTACCAGCGATAAAATCCTCGAATACTTCGATCCGCTTACCGATGCTCAGGGCAATACCTTGGATCGTTGGGCTGCTTTTCCCGTGAGGGAAGTTTTTCGGGAATTTCCCCTGTATTGCGATAACCTGAATGAGGTACTGATCAAGCCTTTAGATCCGCGTTGCTATACCCTGGCGGCTCCGTACGATGCACCTGCCTCCATAGACAACCAATTGAAAGAAAAGCTGAGCTGGACAGGTTTTCCGCAGCTTTCGGACAATTGTGGCCCTGTTACTGTGTGTGTGAGCGATCTTGTAAAAAAGACAGGCGATTGTGGAGCGATGTTTATCGAAAGGACATTCACCGCGTCAGATGCAAGGAATAACGCGGGTGAGTGGTTTGCCGCGCTGCCCGGTGTCCCGGGAAAAGGAAGTTCTGCCTGCGTTCAGCGGATTTATTTCTCTGTTCCGGCGATTAGCAATATTACCCTGCCGCATGCCATCCAGTACCTGGAGTGCGATGAAGGCTTTGCTACCGATATTCAAGGTAATCCCCACCCTCAAGTGACCGGATTTCCTTTCCTCCAGTCGGCTTTTGGCTACCACGATCTAAATAAGGAATGGTGTAACCTCGCGGCCACGTATGCCGATGAAGCCAGAATAGCAAGTTGTGCAGGTGGTTACAACGTGCGGAGGGAGTGGACTATTATGGACTGGTGCCGACCCGGAAAGTCGCTGGTGTACCGACAACTGATCCGGGTAGGGGATTTTACCCCGCCTACCTTAGATGTTTCGGCGTTGTTATCGGGTACTCCGGGTTTGCAATTTCGAGACGGCATGCTGACTTATGGGGTCAGTCCCTTCGATTGTGATGCCGATTTGTTGGTTCCCCGTCCGCAAGCGACCGATAATTGTGCGGCTGCCATTACTCTGCGCTTCCAGGTTCAGGAATGGGTCAGCATACCGGTGCTGGATCATTTCGGCAATGTCGTGGGTGCAAAAGACGAATGGCAGGTGATCCGGGAGGGGAGCGCGGGTTCCTTTGTTCGCGCTTTACCCGCCGACAGGACCTACCGATATAAATTTGAAGCTAAAGATGAATGCCTGCTTGCTGCCGAAGCTTTTGTGCCTTTCCAGGTACTGGATCTGGCGGAACCTATGCTGGTTTGCGAAGATGTGTTGCAAGTAACCCTGGGCGGGGGCTCCTTCGATGCCGAAAGGGGCGCGTATGCCCGGATGGAAAAAACAGACCTGCAGAAGGTCGTAAGCGACAATTGTGGCCCTGTGGAATACTGGGTGCGCAGGGTGGTTGCTCCATCTTGTTATGCGGCCTTTGATTTTGATGGAGACGGCAAGGTGCTGGGCGATGAACTGAAAATGGCTCAGGTACAAGATCAGTCAGTGGCGGTGACGCACTACCAAACGAGTGCCGCCGGTGTGGCCCTTGCTACCTTCACGGAAGCGGGAAATTCCGGCAATGCTGTATGGCAGCCCTTTGTCGAGTTTTTCTGTTGCGATGCAGGCGAAGATGTGTTGGTTGAAATACTCGCTATTGACGCATCCGGCAACTCCAGTCGCTGCTTGTTGCGGGTTCGGGTGACCGACAAAACGCGTCCCTACTGCATAGCTCCCTCCGATTTCCGAGGATCGGGGCTGAGTCTGCCGGCAGACTTCCATCCTCCGGCCAACCTTTCTGCTTATCTGGCGCTGAGCCCTGCCGGTAAAATGGCATTCCATACCCAACTGGACGAACTGTTTGGCGTGGCACAGATGATGGACAATTGCTCCTCCGTGAGCGTCCGACAGGAAGTGACGGCGCTCAACTGGCATTGCGGGGCGGGAAAGATTACCCGAAGGTTTTTGGGCACAGATGCCTGGGGCAATACGAATGCTACAGCTTGTTTTCAAAATATAGATATTCAATTACAGCACGAGTATGGTTTTACCTTCCCCGCCGATAGGAGTGGCACCTGTGCTGCTATGTTCGAAGCAACGGCTATCGGGTTGCAATCGGGTTCTTGTGATTTGATGAGCGTTTATACCAACGATCGGCGATACGAGTCCAGCGGAGCAGCTTGTTATAAGGTTTTCCGCACTTTTGAGGTCTTGAACTGGTGCCAGTTTAGCGGCACAGACCTGGCTATGGCCAATCCGTTTATAGTGGGCAGGGACGAGGACCGCGATGGCCAGCCCGGTAATAGACCGGTGTCGGTTGTGTTTTCGAGAAGCTGGGTCAATGGCGCTTACCAGGATTATATCGAGGTGCGCTCCGGAGGAAAAACCAGAAGGGAAGGGCCGATTTGTACCCCTGGAGCTGGACTGGCTAATTGTCCGGTTTCCTACACCCAGTCCGCTGATCCGACAGGCTATTCAGCCGTCTTTAGTCCGGGGTATTTTCAATACACCCAAATGATTGATGTTTTTGACAACGTCCCTCCTGTGATTACAGCAAGTACAGCGGCTGAGTATTGCGCTTATAGCTGCACAGGTACCCTGAGTGTGTCCATAGCGGTCACAGATGCCTGTACGCCTTCGGATCTGGACATAGCGGTGTATCTTCGACCCTTTGGCAACCAAGCCTTTAAACTGCCCATTGCTCCGGGATCTTTGCCTGCTTATCCCAATGTGCAGGCCAGTTTAGGTAGCGTGATCGTACAGGAATCAGGGGTAGCAACCTCCTTTACGGGTACCCTGCCTGTGGGCGAACACCTTCTGGAAATTCAGGTAACGGACGGTTGTGGCAATACGAGTATGCTCAGCAAAATCCTACATGTGGTGGACTGCAAGGCTCCTGCTATCAGCTGTACCAGTGGACTGGTGCTCAATCTCATGCCCCACGATGGCAACAATGATGGTACCATTGATGGAGGTCGTATGACGATCTGGGCAAAAGATTATGTGGTGGGTAGCAGCGCATCAGATTGCGCCGGACCGGTCAAATATTCCATACACCTGAGCAGGGATCCCGAAATCAACGGAGACCTGAGCCTGCTGGATCAAATTAATCGCTTTGTGGTTAGCGGCAATATGTCCCTCGGTGAGTTGCTGGATGCGAGCCAGACCAGTGAACAACTTACCTGTGCCGATGCCGGAAAAACCCTGATGGTGATTGTTGCCGCTTGGGATGCCGCGGGCAATGGCGATTTTTGTACCACTTTTTTGGTCGTACAGGACAATATGCAACTTTGCGGGGCAAACTCAGGAGTGGCTGTTTCCGGAACGGTAGCAACCGAAAAAGGACATACCGTGGAGCATGTGGTGATTAGCTTAAGCGGTACGGACTCAGATAACCATATTACCCAAACCGACGGCAGTTATCAGTTCAACAACCTGTCCAGGAGTGCTGATTATTCCATTACCCCCCTGCTGGATGATGACCCGGACAATGGCGTGACGACGTTCGACTTGATTGAAATTGGCAAGCATATCCTGCATGTCAAACCCCTGGCCAGCCCTTATCGGATGATTGCTGCCGATGTGGACAACAACCAGCTGATTACCAGCTTGGATATGATTCGCATCCGACGCTTGATCCTGAGCGTGGACAGTGCTTTTGCCCACAATACTTCCTGGCGCTTTGTAGATGCTTCGTTTGTGTTTCCCAATCCTTCTAATCCCTGGGCCACGGATTTTCCCGAAATTGTCAATATCAACGACTATGATGGCACCCAGCTCAGCCGAGATTTTGTGGCGATAAAGGTGGGAGATGTGACCCTGGATGCAAGAGCGAATAGTCTGATGTCGGGAACCCGCAGCAAAAACGGAGCCTTTGTGATGGAGGTGGCTGATCTTTCGTTGGAGCCCGGACAGACCCACAGGGTGGCTTTCCGTGCCCCGGGTTTAATGGACATCGAAGGGTGTCAGTTTACGTTACAACTGGATCCCGCCCTCGGACGTATCCAAGAAGTTCATTTCGGCAATGCCGGTTCCGAAAACATAGGGACTTCACGACTGGAAGAAGGGATAATTACCCTGAGCTGGAACGGAGTGGCTGATTCGGATCTGCTCCTGGAAGTAACCCTTCAGGCAAAATCAAATGCCAAACTCAGCGAAATGCTTACCCTGAGTTCCCGATTTACTGCCGCAGAGGCTTATGGAAGGGGAGCGGGTTTGCTGGATGTTGCCCTCCAGTTTGTAGAACCCGCGCTGCCCGGAGAATTTGAGTTGTTCCAGAATAGCCCGAATCCTTTCTCCGATCAGACCACCATCGGGTTTCAATTGCCGGAAAGGTCGGGTATCACCCTAACCGCAACCGATCTCAGCGGAAGAACAGTTCATCTGCTAAGCGGTCAATACGAGGCGGGATTTCACCAGATGGTACTGGACAGCAAAGACCTGCCCGGTTCAGGCGTGTGGATGTACACCTTAGCAACCGATACCTTCACCGCAAGTAAGAAAATGATCGTCCTGCAACCCTGATGAGCATTCCGGTTTTTCTGTGAACGATATCACCAAAACACATGACAATGATCCATAACTTGCCTCCTTAACCAAAAAAAACGGAATGTCGGTTTCGATAAAAATTCCTGATTCGATTGCCTTGCGCAACAGCTACAAGCAAAAGTTTACCCTGCGAGATCTATATCGCACCTGGGTGTTTTTGCCTGTAGCTATTGCGCGTTTTGTGGCCAATAAGAAACAGCAGAAAGTCAGTAGTCAGTTTCTGGAACGATTACAACTGGCTGTTACAGAGGTTAATGCCTGTCCAGCCTGTTCTTATGCGCACACATACATGGCGCTGAAGGAAGGCTTGAGTCCGGAAGAAATCAACAGCTTTCTGAGCGGAGATGGCAAATGGGTGAGACCTGAGGAAGCGAAAGCGATGATGTTTGCGCAGCATTTTGCCGAACAGGGCGGCTGCCCCGGCAAGGATGCGGTGGTTGCTTTGGAAGAAGAATATGGGTTGGAAGCAGCAGATGTGATGATTTCAGCAGTACAACTCATGCTCGCTGGCAATATCATAGGGCTGCCCTACAGCGCTTTTCAGGCTCGACTAAAGGGAAAGCCCTACAAAGGCAGTTCAATAGGTTATGAAATCGGAATGCAGCTAGCCGCTTTTGCCCTGATTCCTCCTGCTTTTTTACACGGGATACTCCGCCGACTGTTTGGGTTGCCCAACCGCATGGCTTACTGATCGAGCACCATATCCGCTCCTTTTTCGGCAATCATATAAACAGGCGCATTGGTGTTTCCAGAAACGATGGTCGGCATGATGGAAGCGTCTATTACCCGCAGTCCTTCTAATCCGTGTACCCGTAAACGGGCATCTACCACGGCTTCCTCATCTCTTCCCATTTTACAGGTGCCTACCGGATGATAGACCGTTTCGAGGTGTTGCCGGATGTGCTGGAGAAAGCCCTCGTCCGAACTGCTGTCGGGTGGCAGGGTGATTTGTTTGCGGTAGGGGTCAAATGCCGCAGCTTGCATCACCTCCATGGCTTTTTTGCCCGCTTCGACGAGTAGCGCCATATCCGCTTCCACACTCAAAAAATGGGGTTGGATGATGGGAGCGTCAAAGGGGTTGTCGCTGCGCAAAGTCACATATCCCCTGCTCTTGGGGCGCAATAGGGTAGGTAGAATGGTGAATCCGTCTGCTCGAGGGAAAGTGGTAAGATCGTAAATGTCCGTCCGGTAGTCCGCGCCGAGGTACAGCGGTACAAAATGAAACTGAAAATCCACCCTATCCGGACTGGCGGAGGTGCTGCCAAAAGCCATCGCTTCGAGCGGCCCAACGCTCATGGCCCCTTTTTGGGTAAGCAGAAATCTGGCCAGGTCTTTCAATTGGTTAAGTGGGCTAATCCTGTGGTTGAGTCCCTTTTGGACGGTAGCCAGGGCACTTACTCCGTAAAACAGATGATCCTGCAGGTTCCTGCCCACACCGCGGAGCTCGTGCAGACAAGCTACTCCTGCTCGTTGAAGGACATCCGGATCACCTATGCCCGACAGCATCAACAACTGAGGGGAAGCAAAGGCACCCGCCGAAAGGATAATCTCCTTGGAAGCATGGATGATTTGCAGACTGCTGCCTCCCTTGCGGGAAAACTCCACCGCGGTAGCCTTGTCGTTGTGCAGGATAATGCGCCGAACCTGAGCATGCGTGATGACCTGCAAGTTCTTGCGCTGCAGGACAGGTCGAAGGAACGCCGATGCAGCACTGTGCCGCTTGCCGTTTTGAGTGGTCAACTGCAACAAACCCACACCTTCCTGCCTGGCACCATTGAAGTCGGGATTGTCGGCAAAGCCATTTTGGACGCAGGCCTCCACAAAAGCTTCCCCAAAAGGAGTCCGAAACCCCTTCGGATACTCCACCTGAAGTTCCCCACGATCCCCGTGATAGGCATTGTGGATGTCCTGATTGTGCTCAGATCGAATAAAGTAGGGCAACACGTCGCGGTAAGCCCAGCCCGGATTGCCCGCAGCAGCCCAGTCGTCGTAGTCGGCCGGATTGCCCCGTACATAAGCCATGGCATTGGTCGAACTACTGCCCCCCAAGGTTTTGCCCCTGGGCAGGTAAATGCGCCGGTTCAAGACCGCTTCCTGGGGCTCCGTCTCAAAACCCCAGTCCACCTCGCTGCGGTGGAGTTTGCCATAACCTGCAGGAATATGTATTTCCATCTTTTTGTCCGGCCCACCGGCCTCAATCAGGAGCACCGAATGCGAAGGATCGGCAGAAAGGCGGTTGGCCAACACACAGCCGGCACTGCCGGCACCAATGATAATGTAGTGGTAAGTGGACATAAGCATAAGATTGGTCTGAATGTACGAAATTTTATGTCAATTTCAATCCGTCTTCAGCTTTCTTGCGATAGCCTTTAAAACAAGGTCCACCCAACCGCTGTTTCGCTTCAAAACCCAAACTCTACGCTAATTCTTAATTTGAGCGGCACTAAAAGTTGCAGTTTTTTGCATATTTCATTGCATAAAATTGCAATTTTTAAAATTTGATTGGGAAAATTGCTATTTTGAGCAAGTTTATATGGATTTTTGTTGGGTGGTAAACTTGCAGTTTGCCGCACTTCCTTAAGGACTTGATTAAAACTTTTTTATTAAACCAGGCAGTTATGAAGCTCAAACCTAAACAACTCTTTTTTGCCCTGGCATTTGCTTTTCCCTTTCTGGCTTTCGGCCAGCGGGCAAATGTGACCATCAGGGGTACGGTGACGGATACCGACCAGCAACCGCTTATCGGGGTGAATGTTTTCATCCAGGAGGGCCGGGTAGGTACCATTTCGGACATCAACGGTTATTATGAAATTAGTGCTCCACTCGAGGCAGGAACCTATACCCTCCAAGTGAGCTACGTGGGCTATGCTACCTATTCAGAAAAATTTTCTGTGGACGGGACAGCAGCTACTCTCGACAAGGATATCACCCTGACGCTGGACATTCTCGACCTGGATCAGGTGGTGGTTACAGGTGCATCTCCCACGACTACCCGAAAGCAGCTGGGTAACAACGTGAGTGTGGTGGATGGTAACTCAGTGGGCAAAACCGGTGCGGTGAACACCCTTGCTGCCTTGAGCGGTAAGGTGATGGGTGCCCAGATTACCCAAAACGATGGTAACCCGGCCGGCGGTATTTCGGTCAGACTTCGTGGTCCCAGCTCGATCAACGGTTCTTCTGATCCGCTGTACATCGTGGATGGGGTTATCGTGGACAACAGTTCTACCAACGTGATTAACCTGAGCGCGGATGCGATGACAACAGGCCTGGCAGGGGGCCAAAACCGTTTGGTGGACATCAACCCAGCCGATATCGAGCGCATCGAGGTGATCAATGGTGCTTCCGCAGCGGCTTTGTACGGTTCTCGTGCAGCTAACGGGGTTGTGCAGATCTTTACCAAGCGCGGAAAGAGCGGAAAGCCGAGTATCGAGTTTAGTACTTCCGTGAGCATGAGCCAGCTGCGCCAAAAAGTGTTTATGACAGATTACAACCAGCGGTTTGGCGTCAGAGGCAGCGACAGGTTGTCCACCACCCAGGATCGTCTGACGATTTTGTTAACGTTGGGGTTGTCGGAAGCTACTTTGAGAAACCAAGGTGCTGGATTTACCAAAGTAGGCCCCGTAAACCGTCTGTTGATTACAGATACCTACAACGTGGAGCGCTATGATATGCAGGACGAGGTGTTCACTAATGCGTTTGGCACCGAAAATTACCTGTCTGTAAATGGCGGTAACGATAAGACCCAGTACTTCGCCTCTTTCGGTTATACCAACAACAACGGTATTATCAAGAATACCAATTTTACCAAATATACCGGCCGTCTGAGACTGAATCAGACCCTGGCAGACTGGGCTACGCTTTCTGCAGGTATTGCCTATAATTACAGCCTTAGCCAGGACTTGCCCAACGGTAACAACTTCTTCAGCCCAATCAGTACCATGTTTATCATGGATAATACCTGGAATATTTCAGAAAGAGACGAGGTGGGCAACCTGCTTCCGGTAGAGCCGGTTCGGGTGAATCCATTGACGGTTATCGAGACGTTTGACATTACCCAGCGGACCAACCGAAGCATCGGAGATGTTCAGTTGAACCTTTTCCCGGTAGAAGGGCTTACCATCAACGCTATTTTGGGTTATGACAATTATTCCCTGGTGGGTAACGAGTTTCACCCGCGTATGCCTTATGCAGGAGTAGCTGCAGGGTTCTTCCCCGATGGCTATGTGAGTTTGGCTACGAGCAACGTTTCTTTGCTCAACCACGACCTTACTGTCAACTATTCCAGCGACCTGGGTAGCGCGCTAACTTCAACTACTACTGCAGGTTACCAGATCCAACGCGACCGCACGCACTTTACCGCTCAGGAAGGCCGCGACCTTGCGCCTTTTGTGGAAACCATCGCAGCTGCAGCTAATTTGTTTTCCGCACCGCGGCAAAGCATCGCCGAGCGCAGCATCTGGGGGTATTTCTTGCAGCAGACTTTTGGCTATAAAGAGCGGGTGTTCGTGACCCTGGCAGGTCGTGTGGACGGTGCTTCTACCTTCTCTCCCGACAACCAGACGAATTTCTACCCCAAAGCCAGTGGTAGCTGGGTATTGACCGATTACTTGAAAAATAGCAGCCTGGGCAGCAAAATCAGCTCGCTGAAACTTCGTGCAAGCTACGGACAGGCAGGTAACCTTACAGGTATCGGCCCTTATGACCGCTACAACAATTACCTGATCGGACAGTTGGGCGGACTTTCTGCTGTTACACCTTCTACCGTTTTGGCCAACCCGGATGTAAAACCGGAGCGCATGACAGAGATGGAGTTCGGTGCCGACCTGGCTTTGTTTAAAAACAGACTGGGTATTAATGTTACCGTTTATAACCAGGATATCGAAGACCTTCTGCTTACCCGCCCCTTGCCTCCAACTGTAGGGGGTAATTTTATCGTGAC
Source organism: Saprospiraceae bacterium (assembly GCA_030729925.1). GTDB lineage: Bacteria > Bacteroidota > Bacteroidia > Chitinophagales > Saprospiraceae > JALQTV01. The sequence continues at coordinate 11,175 of JANQWK010000049.1, read as the reverse complement.
CAACGAAGGGGGGATGACCAACAGAGGGGTCGAACTCATGGTACAGGGTGCGCCTATCGCCACAAACAAGGTACGATGGGATCTTGGAATGATGTGGTCGCGCAACCGCAATGAGGTGAGCGGCATTTCCGGAGTACTCTTCCTGAGAGGTAGTGACGGTGCGCAAGCCGCCATCAACGGTCAGCCTTATGGATTGTTCTATGGTCGCTACTATGCCCGCGATGCCAACGGCGAATTGTTGCTGACTCCTCAAGGATTGGCACAGCCCGAGCGCGGACAACAGACAACCATACTCGAGGGCACAGCAAGCCGTACTGCAGAGGGACAACCCGTAGCATCCGGTGCAGAGTTGAGAAAAATTATTGGCGATCCTAACCCGGATTGGTTTGGTTCTGTTACTTCCGACTTGCAGGTGGGCAAACTGTCTTTCCGCGTTCAGTTCGATGCGATGTGGGGCTTCGATGTGTATAACTGGAACCGGATTACGCAAAATAACGTAGGTCAGGGCGAATTAGCCGAAAAGGAATTGAGAGGTGAAGTAGCAAGGGGATATGTGGCTTCTATTGCCGGTGGGGTGACAGGTTCCCGTATCCAGGAAGAACATGTAGAGGATGGATCTTTTATCAAATTGCGCGAATTGTCTTTGGCGTATGATCTCGGAAAAGTAGGTCGGGTCTTCGAGAATATGAATATCTCTTTGATCGGCAGAAACCTATTGTCTTTCGATGATTATCAAGGATACGATCCCGAAACTAACTCTGCCGGTCAGACCGACCGCGTAAGAGGGGACGACTTCGGAAACGTGCCAATTCCAAGAATGATTCAGGTTCGATTGGGAGCCAGATTCTAAGTTGTTGCTGTTTTTTTACCAAAAAATAATTTGTCATGAGATATAAATATCTATTCATCGCACTTTTGCCCTTCTTACTGGTCACGAGTGCCTGTGAAAAAGAATATGTAAACCCCAACGCGGCTACCAGTGAAGCTGTACTAAACAGCGTGGACGGTCTGCTGGGTATGGTGGTAGGTCTTAAGCGTTCTTACTCCGTCGGAGCGACAGGTGCCTTGTATCCTACAATTTCTGCCAATGGTTTGACCACTAAAGAATTGTATGTGATCAATACCGGAAACGGAGAGCTGGCTGCCTTGGAAACCGGTGGCGGTACAGTGGGTAATTCCAACTCGTTTTTGTCTAACATTTGGGCGAGTGCCAATATCGTGATGGCCAACAGCGAATTGGTGATCGAGAATTCATCCAATATTCCCGATGCCGGTACTGCTACAGCGGTAAAGGTGTATGGCCATTTTTTCAAGGCATTGGCTATTGGTACCATGGCGCAGTTCTGGGAGCAATTGCCGACCGAGTCTAGTTCTGCAGGCGATTTCCTGAGAGGGGAGTTTGTTTCTTTTAAGCCTCGTACACAAGCCCTTCAGGATGCAATTGCATTGCTGGAAGCAGGTGTTTCCGCGATTTCCGCTACTCCGCCTTCTGCGTATTTCAATTCGAAAGTGGGTACGGCTATCAATATAGCAGATGCAAGCAACGCGCTGTTGGCTCGTTATTACAACATGCTGGGCAACCACGATAAGGCTATTGAAGCAGCCAACCGGGTCAACCTTACCCGCAAGTCGGTTTTTGCTTACGATGCACTTAACCAGAACCCCGTTTATCGCACCGCTTTGGTCAATAACAACACGTATGATGGTTTGTACAATTTTGGGCTGAAAGATGCATTAGCACCCAATTCCGCAGATGGTCGTATTGCGTTTTACCTGGGTGCAAACCCCCAGACCAACGTGAAGGTTCAGGGTTTCTTTACTTCAGATACCAAGGAAATTCCAGTTTTCCTTCCCGGTGAAATGATGCTGATCAAGGCAGAGGCACTGGCGAGAAAAAATGATATCAATGGTGCTATTGCTGAATTGAACAAGGTGCTGACCAAATCCGACGATATCTACGGCGTAAATGCCAATCTTCCAGCTTACAGCGGCCCTGCAACCCAGGCAGCCGTTCTGGAAGAAATCTACAAGAATCGTTGTATCGAAATGTATATGTCCGGCCAAAAACTGGAAGATAGCCGCCGGTTTAACCGTCCAGGCCCTCCAAGTGGTGAGCGAACCAGGAATTTCTATCCTTACCCGCTTCGCGAACGCGACAACAATCCAAATACTCCGGATGATCCGACCATTTAAGTTGGGGTGAATCCACACGAAGAGGGGGGTACGGCGAAAGCTGTACCCCCCTCTTTTTTTTGAAAAAATTATCCTTATCCTACAGTTACTTTTTCAACGGTTTGGGTATTAATAGGGGTAATCAGGTGCAAGCCACCTTAAGGTGCCTTGCACCTGATTCTTAAACATTTGATATACAAATAATTAAAATATTTTTTCCCTTACTCCATCCCGAAAATCAAAGGGAACCCAAAGGTTACGAGCCCGACCCATAACACATATAAGGGCAAAAACCGGCCTATGGCTTCGCCAGGGTGCAGGGTTGAGTCGGATTTCCTCAGGAACTGCAGCATGCGAAAGGCCACCCATAATAAGTTGACAAGCATCAATAAGTTACTTCCCATGACAGCCGCCCGGTTGGGGGTGATTCCGTAATTGGCAATGCGGAAGAGAATAGCCGACAGTGCTATGCTGTTGATGAGGATGGTTACCATAGCCAGTAAAAAGAGCGTGACGAGCGATAAACGGTTTTGGCTTGCTTCTGCTTGCCCAGCCAGCGAGAATATCATGAGCGCCATGACCCCAATGAGCAACAAATTGAATAATAAGAGAAATTCTCGGTCATTGTAAGGGTCTTCTTTGCCGGTAAAAACCATAGCAAACAAATAGATGGTCAGCATCACGAGAACAATCGGACTGAAGATGCGCGCAATGAGCGGGGCAATTTTCCCAACTATTTGTGGGTTATTTTTGATGAGAAAGGTGCCTGCAATTGGGATGGCCGGAAGACAAAATACGACCAGGTGCTCGAAGTACCATTCGGTAATGTTTATGTCAATAAGTTCAAATAAACCAATGGTCATACCCGTCAGAATCATACCCGCCAATCCGATAAGGGTGGAGATGACGACCAAATCGCCATTGTAGTGCAAGTAGTCCAGCCTTTGTATCGGGGCATGTCGTAAAGATCCCATAAAAGCGAGACCGGTAAGCCCCCATAACAATAGGGGTTGATGCAGAAGTGTTAGGACAAAAGTGTCGCTGTCCAGGTCAAATGGAAGGACATTGATGTAGATCAATAATAGTCCAATCGCAACTCCGGTTCCTACCAACAGTTGCATACTTGCTTTTTCCCGCCACAAAAAGTACAGACTCAGTGCCGGAAAAACGAAAAAGGCAAAGTTTCGCAGGTAAAAGTGGTCTTCTTCTACTCCCGAAAAGGCCGGAAGCTTGGCAAACAGTCCCGATAATACCGCCAGCAATAGCACCAGCAGGATCTCTTTTCTTTTTCCCGTAGGGAGAATGGCTTTCCCATAGTTCAGACGGGCTTCCCATACACTTAGGACCACATGATCGGGAAACTCAGGTCGGAGTTCATGGAAAGCGGCCTTAAAAGCCGCTTTGTCCTTTCGATACAAGGCTTCGAGTTGCTCCGGTTGGTCCAAATGGTTCAATATTTCTGATTTCATAAGCGGTGGGATGGTTATTCTTTGAGGTCAATAAGTGCCTGTAAGGCTTGCAAATGGTCTTCAAATGCTTTTTTCCCTTGTGGGGTAATGTAGTAGCGGGTGTTGGGTTTCTTGCCGATAAACGTTTTTTTAATGCCAATAAAGGCTTCTTTTTCGAGGGCTTTCAGGTGACTGGCAAGGTTGCCATCCGTCAACTCCAGGTACTCCTTGAGGGCGTTGAAGTCCAAGGTTTCATTGACTACGAGCATAGACATGATCCCCAGTCTGATCCTGCTTTCAAATGCTTTGTGGAGTTTGAGCAATATGGATTTCATCTTTCGTAGCGATAGTGCATATAGATGCCGTAAAGGATATGCGCCAATCCAAATCCCGCCGCCCAACACAACAATCCGTATGCAGGCTTCCAGGCGGCCAGCAAACCCAGCACGAGGTTGATCAGTCCCAAACTGCTGATTTCTCCGTATGTGAACCTCCCGGCGTTGTACAGCCCTAAGCCATAAAAAATCAGGGTAAACGATACCGTGACTTCCGCCATGCCCCTGGCCATGAAAATCAGCGCAAGTGTGCCTCCACAAACCAGCGGAACGAGCAGTTGTATGATCATTCTTCTGGCTGCCGGATTCCACAGCTTCTCCCGCTTGCTCCTGGCTTTGCCCGCCGATAGGATAATAGCCGTGCCTGCGGCAAAAAATAATACCCCGACTGCTACAGCTACCGGCGCCAACAGCGCTTCAGGGATGCCCCAAAAGCTACTAACCAGATCCACAGGCTTCGCCGGGTCGAATCCCAGTACCCGCCATACGATGTAACTGCCCAATAACGCATATAAACCGGCAAGTAAGCCCGCCAAACCCGATAAGGACAAAAATTTGGAGGAGCGCTCCATCATCGCGCGGACTTCCGCAAGGTCTTGAAGGTAACTTTGCTTGTTTTTCATTAAAAGAACTTTGAAATTCAAAGTTAAATAATAAATTGAAGACAGACTCGCTTTTGCGTTACGAAAATTAGGATTTTCTCCTGAACCGGGGGCTTGTCTGCATAAAATGAGAAACGGGTAACTTCCATTTTGAGTAGCTTCTCCAGGTCAACCATGCTCCGAGTAGCATCACAGCGTACTTCAAAAGCGTATTTTGGGGGGTATTGGCAGATTGGGTGTAGAGGTAGATGGCGATTCCGAAGATAAAAATGATAATCCCTAAAAACAGGGGAAAGAGCACTTTGTTTTTTTCTTCCAGGGCAAGTTGATAGGTGACGATATAGTCATCGAGTTTCTTGCGAACAAAGGCGATGGTTTCGGGCGGGAAATTTGGGGACAAGCGGTTGAGCTCTTTTACCAGGGTTTCAAACTCCGCTCCTTCGTAAGCGAGCTTTTGGATGTGTTCTTCGAGATTTTTAGGCAACATGCTGCGGTAGTTTTGGTCACCGCATAAAGTTAAAAAAAACAGGTGACTCCCCACGGGGAATCACCTGTTCGCAACATACTAAATTTATACTGAGCTGTTCGTTAAGCCAGTTCGAATCGGTCGAGGTTCATGACCTTGTTCCAAGCCGCCACAAAATCGTGGACGAATTGCCCGGCACCATCACTGCAACCATATACTTCTGCAATGGCGCGCAATTCTGTGTTGGAGCCGAAGATCAGATCCACCCGCGTACCTGTCCATTTCACCTGACCTGTTTTGCGGTCGCGGCCTTCAAATACCTCATCGTCTGCATCAATGGCTCTCCAGTTGGTATTCAGGTCGAGCAGGTGCACAAAGTAGTCATTGGTGAGTGCACCCGGACGTTTGGTGAATACGCCGTGGCTGGAGTGATCGAAGTTGGTATTCAATACGCGCATTCCTCCAAACAGTACGGTCATTTCTGGAGCGGTAAGGGTGAGTAGCTGGGCTTTGTCCACTAATAGTTCTTCTGCTTTTACCGCATATTTTCCTTTTTTGTAGTTGCGGAAACCGTCGGCTACAGGCTCCAGGACTTCAAAAGACTCGACATCAGTCATCTCCTGGGTGGCATCTGTGCGACCCGGGGTGAAGGGTACCTGTACGTCGAATCCTGCATCCTTAGCTGCCTTCTCGATCGCGGCACAACCACCCAATACGATGAGGTCAGCCAATGATATTTTCTTGTTGCCGGACTGAGCAGCGTTAAAACCTTGCTGTACGCCTTCCAGCGCTGCCAAAACTTTTGCCAGTTGCGCCGGATTGTTGACCTTCCAGTCTTTCTGCGGAGCGAGTCGGATACGAGCGCCATTGGCACCACCGCGCTTGTCGGATCCGCGGAAAGTTGACGCTGAAGCCCAGGCTGTGCTCACAAGCTCGGCAACAGACAAGCCCGTTGCGTGGATTTGAGCTTTGAGGGCTGCAATATCGTGGTCGTTGACCAATTCATGATCTACTGCCGGAACAGGATCCTGCCAGATCAATACCTCAGCAGGAACTTCAGGACCCAGGTAGCGGGCACGTGGTCCCATATCGCGGTGGGTCAGTTTGAACCATGCACGGGCAAACGCATCGGCAAATTCTTCCGGGTTTTCGTAGAAGTGTCTGGAGATCGGCTCATAGATGGGATCCATGCGCAAGGAGAGATCCGTAGTCAGCATTACTGGGGCATGACGCACACTGGGATCGTGGGCATCGGGTACCAGACCTGCGGCCGCTCCACCGGCGGGTTTCCATTGGTATGCTCCTGCCGGACTTTTGGTCAACTCCCATTCGTAGCCAAACAGGTTTTCAAAGTAGTTGTTGCTCCACTGGATCGGCGTATTGGTCCACGCACCTTCCAGACCACTCGTAATCGTATATTGGGCATTACCGCTTCCAAAAGTATTCTTCCAGCCCATGCTTTGCTCCTCGATCCCGGCTGCTGCGGGTTCCCGACCTACATGCGCCCCTACATCGCCCGCGCCGTGGTTTTTACCAAAGGTGTGACCACCTGCAATCAGGGCAACCGTTTCGTAATCGTTCATCGCCATACGACCGAAGGTCTCCCGAATATCACGGGCAGCCAAAATAGGATCAGGATTGCCGTTTGGTCCTTCCGGGTTGACATAGATCAAGCCCATCTGTACTGCACCCAGGGGATTTTCAAGCTCCCGGTCGCCGGTATAGCGCTTGTCACCCAACCACTCCGTTTCTGCACCCCAATAAATGTCTTCTTCCGGCTGCCATACATCTTCCCGGCCACCTGCAAAGCCAAAGGTTTGGAAGCCCATGGACTCCAGGGCACAGTTACCCGCCAGGATCATCAAGTCTGCCCAGGAAAGCTTCTTGCCGTATTTTTGCTTGATCGGCCACAACAATAATCTGGCCTTATCTAAGTTGGCATTGTCGGGCCAGCTGTTGAGTGGAGCAAAACGCTGTGCACCGGAACCCGCGCCGCCGCGCCCGTCAGCAATGCGATAAGTCCCTGCACTGTGCCAGGCCATTCGGATAAAGAAAGGACCGTAATGGCCGTAATCGGCTGGCCACCAATCCTGAGAATCGGTCATCAGGTCAAAAATATCCTGCTTGACCGCTTCCAAGTCCAGACTTTGAAAGGCCTCTGCATAATTGAAATCCTTCTCCATCGGGTTTGCGAGTTCGGAATGCTGACGGAGGATATTGAGTTTCAGTTGGTTGGGCCACCAGTCTCTGTTGGAAGTACCGGTTCCCGCCACATGATTGATCGGTCCGTTGAGGAAAGGGCACTTGGCCTCCCCATTACCATTGTGGTTGTTGTTTGGGTTCATATAAGATCAGTTTTATTTGTTATCAACCCTAAAGTTACTCAATTTCCAGCGGTGAGGGGCAGCCCTCGATTTTGAATTTTTCAATAGGTGTATTGACAGGGACTATTCTGATTAATAGAGGCCCATTTTTGTCCGGTTCGGGTAAACATTGTTTTAATTTTAGATATACCTTACGGCAAATTAATTAACCGAACATGCTTAAGCGTAACTTCATCGTAACTATTCTGTTTTGTTGGGTCATTGCAGAGAGTGCTTTTGGTAACGATTTTGTGACCATCAAGGGGATGATTCCCTCCCAATTGCTATTGGCCGATTCCCTTTCACAGGTATTCTATGCTGAAGCTAAGTTTGCTGAGGATGAGGAAGGGATTGCCAGGGGGGCATTTTTGCTGGGCTTGACCAACTACTTTCAGGGTAACTTGTATTTGTCGGCAAAGTTTTATGAAGAGGCATTGGCGAGTGATTATGTGCCATTGGACAGGGACTTGGCAGAGTCCTGCTGGAACAACCTGGGAATAGTGCTGGAAATGCAGAACAACCTGCCGGAAGCATTGGAGGCATATCACAAATCCATGTTGATTGCCGAGGAAAAAGGGGATAGTTTGGGTATGGCTGAGACCCAAATAAATTTAGGGCTATTAGAAATTAAACGCCAAAATACGGATGAGGGCATCCTTTATCTTGAAAAAGCATTGACTTATTTTCAGCAAGTGCAAGATACGATTAATATCGGGTTGTGTTTGCAGAATATCGGAGTAGGTTTAAAAAGTAATAAAGACCTCTTGGGGGCAAAAAACTACTTCCTTCAGTCATTGGATCGTTTTGAGTCGCTTGATCATCCTTATGGTATGGCAGATGCCTTGCTGAATATAGGGTATTTAAATTTGATGCTTGGGGATAACCCCGGTGCCAGAACCTTTTTGGAACGGAGCAGGGCACTTTCGGTCTTGAATGGGTTTCGCTTCCAGGAGGCTGTGTCCGTGAGTAACCTGGGGCAAGTGGATATAGATGAGGGCAATTTTGCGGAGGCGCGCCGAAAGTACCAATATGCACTTGCTGTTTTTGAGGAATTGGAAGTGTATGACCAATGGGAAATGGCTTATTGGGGTTTGTTGCGTACGGCTGTGGAAGAGGGAAATATTCCCCTTTACGAGTCTTTCTTGAACAAATTCCAGGAAGCTACTCGCGAAAGGATTACCGAGGATGCAATGGTTCGCTACGACGAATTAAAAGCGTTGTATGAAATGGAGGATAAGGTCAGGCAAATTCAACTGCAGCAGGGAGAAATACAGGCCAATCGCCGTAAAATTATTTTCCTGGTTTTTTTCTTGGTTATCGCAGTAGCCATATCTGCTGTAATTGGATTCCTGCTGGTGCGCACCCGCTTCTTAATGCAGGAGCTGTTTCGCAAGAATGAAGCTATTCTGGAACGGCATTCGGTTGCTGCTATTGAGCCTGAACAATCAGAGCCAAGCGGTTTCGATGACAAATTGTGGCAACTTTTCCGGGATATTGATACGGCTGTGGATCGCCAAGAACTGTACAGGGATCGAAATTTGAACATTGCTGCCCTGAGCCGACAGTTTGCTTCTAATGACACGTATGTGTCCAAAGCCATCAATACCTATAGTCATTTCAATTTTAATGCCTACATCAACAATTATCGGATCCTGGCTGCGCAAAAAATGATGACCAGCAAAGGGAAAGTACCCGGCATCCGGGAAATAGGGGATCAATGTGGGTTCAATAGCTATACCACATTTGTGCGCTTGTTCAAACAACAAACAGGGCTCACTCCTTCCCAGTATTTGACACAGACTCGATCCGACAAACCTTCCACTTGATGTTGCGTTAGCTGGGTATTATTTTGCTTTGCTCCGATGCCGAAAGAGCTCCGGCGTCCAGGTGATTTCTAAGTAGGCAAACTGAGGCAGGATGTCCACATTACCCCCGGCACCAGCAGGCAACAGGGTGAGTTTTTCGTTGGCAAACATAAACAGATAGGCCAATTCTATACTGGTAAAGGAGTTGGGCTTGTACCGGAACCTCAAGTCGTTTTCCCAACCATAAATTCGCTTATGGCCATTGTAAATTCCATTACTGGTACTGCGAATGGGCGTGGTGGTTCCAAGCAGGTGACTCTCCCAGATCAGTCCCCATTTTGGGGTAAACTTGAAGTCCTGGATCAGGTAAGGGTTTAGAATACCGGAATGGTTGTATGTCCTCACTGTTCGTTCGGTGTAATCCATCCTGCCATTATACCTGTGAAAGGCGCCATATTGGGCAAGAAAGGCTTCAGAGATGCCGTCGTTAGGATCCGCATCGCCACTGAAAACCTGAACCCCCAAATTGATCCTGTGGTTTTTTCCTGCGGAAAAAGAAACCTGCGGGTCTATATACCAAGCCCTGAGCTGCTCTCCACTTTCTGTTCTTCCATGCTGATAATAGGCAGACAAGGTGAACCGCGCAGCTGGGAGCTGAGCCGTCAGGATCCCTCCCTGGGTGTATTTGAAGTGGGTTTTCCGACTTCCCTCCGCATCCTGATAAGCGTCGGCAAAGTTGATCCCCACAAGTTTGATAGGGTCGGAAAGTTGCCAGGAAAAAAAATGGGCCAACAATACCTTGTAAAAATCAAATCCCGGGTCGTACAGGGTGCCGAAATTCCTGGCTCGGGTTTGGTTGAAGGCAGCAATGAAATCCATATTTAGTCCCGGTTTTTGAAACATCAATCGTAGGGCATCGTGCTTACCTCCTGCCTGTCGCCAATTGTTGCTGGCAAACAAACGCTCATCTGCATAAGAAATGACCTGCCGACCTATCCTCGCCTTCAGGTTTGGGGCAATCCGCGGTTCTGCATAAAATTCAAAAAACTGAGCATCTCCCGCAGGATCCCGCGTGTCTTCTTCTCCCCACACCCGAATATCTTGTAACGAGGCATACAGCCTGAACTTTTGAAAAGCATAATCCACATTGATCCGCGCCCGATGGGAAGTGAAAAAGGCAGGTTCGGATCCCGTGGCCGGGAGCTGCCTGTATCCATACCGGAATTCTGTGCGCGGACGGTATTCTACAGACAAGATGAGTGTAGCGCTATCCACCGGGCTTTGTGCCCGCACCCCGACAAGGGTGACAACACAACAAAAAACAGTGGTTAAAACGCGAATAGGAAGCTGCATAAGATTGTGCTTTTGGCCAAAGCTAAAAAAAATCCAAAAAAAGCTTTATATTTAGGTATATGCATTCAATTTGGATCCTCAAATTTATCTTATTGCTTGCCTTTACGGCAAAAAATATCCCCCTATCGGCTCAGCAAATCATTGCCCCCAATCGGATTGTTATCGGCTATCTGGAGGATGGCAAACTGATTGCTTCCAATAGAATAACTTTGGCAACGCTAAAAGGGGATGATATCAAACTGGTCAACAAAAAGGTGCTCGGCCGACTCAAAGGCAACCATATCCTCGGCCCCAATCAGTCCACTCTGGCTTATTTCAAGGATGACAAACTCCTGGCTCCCAATCATAAAATTTTACTCTACCTCAAATCCGATCGCCTCCTCAAACCCAATAAAGGTGTAGCCTGGTATTTCAAAGGGATCCAACCCCGCGATGCCGCAATCTGCTATTTCTTTTTTGCGGATGTTTTGCGTTAAAATCAAATTTAAAATATTGATAAACAGTGTGTTAAATCACAGGTGCAAGGCACCTTAAGGTGGCTTGCACCTGATTACCCTTATTAATCCCTCGACCTTTAAAAAGGTAATCGCTTTTCTTCGACTAAGTGGAATTTTCCGCTATCGCTTCCATA
>JANQWK010000048.1 GCA_030729925.1 Saprospiraceae bacterium | reverse complement strand
AGGTCCTTCATCAGGTACTTCATGAACTGGTCATGGCGGGGGCGTATGCTTTTTTTTGACATGCCATAAAAATAACACATCTTGCAATACCTTGATAATGTGTGTCTTAATTTGTCTTATTTTGTCCAACCTTGTCCAATAATGGTTCTGTTTGATCCACAGATTTCACCGATTGAAACATGAATTTGCACAGGTGCCATGCGTCCGTCAAACCGGGCATTGACTATTTTTTGTTTGGATAAAAAAATTACGACTGTTCGAGAAAGGCTTTCCAATTTTGGATGTCCTTGCCGTAGGTCATATTCTGCATCCAGCACGTGGCCTTATAGGCGAGCCAGCTCAGCACGGCGACCAGGGGGAGGAAAAAGCCGAGGAAGCCGGGTTGCAGGAAGAGGGTGTAGGCTTCATCGCCAACCTGTATCCAGGCGCCGAGAAAGCCGCCGAAGAGGGTAGCGATGGGAAAGAAGAACCATACGAGTCGAAGCTGTAGTTGCCACCAGGCTTCCATGGTTTCGACAATTTGTCGGATGTGGGGAAGAATGGGATCGCTGACTTTGATGCGGCGGATGTGTTGGAGTAAGCGGGGGATGGGCCAGGCAATGATGAGGTTCATGAGGATCATGAAGCAGAGGCCTATTCGGATCAGGTTGTCAGCAATAAAGGGCACGGCAATGAGTTCGCCCAGGGAGATCAGGGCGGCATAAGCTAGGCCCATGCGCAGGTTGAGCCTACTTTTGTGAACGATATCTTTAAGCTGCTTTTTGCCTGGAGGGCCTGCTTCATGCTGGAAATTATCTGTTGGGACACGTGACCATAGGTCCATTAATGGGTCTCTATCCATGACTTCAGTTGTTTTTTGATGCGGTGAACCTGTACGCCGGCATGTCCGGGCGTGATGCCAAAAGCCTCGGCCATTTCCTTCTGGGAAAATCCTTCGAGGTACATGATGATCAGCCCGCGGTCAAATTCTCCCAAACTCAACAGGGCCGCCTGCAACAATAAGGTTTCTGCGTAGGTCGGCTCTTCCGCTGGTTCCGGGTTTTCCCGCAAGGGCAACACCTGCTGTTCCTTGCGCCGAAAGTGCAACAGGGTGTTGAGGGCAACCCGGTACAACCAGGTGCTGATCGCCGATCTTTCCTGGAAGCTGGGCAGTGCCCGCTGTACCTGGTAGTAGATTTCCTGCCAGGCGTCGCCCTCCTCCATGTCTTTCAGCGGAAAAGCCCGGATGAGCTTAATGAGCATGCCCCGGTGTCTTTCCATGACCGCCAGGGCTTCGGATTTATTGTCCACGGAAGCCATCTCTGAACCCAGCCTGCATGTCTTTGATGAAGCCCGCATCACTGAGCATGCCAGCCAGCAAAAAGAGTACCAGCGTCAGGTGAAAGACCAGCCACATTTTTTGCCAGATTGGCCGCTGCTTCCAGGTGACTTTTGGATCAAAAGGGTCAAAGGCCAGCGCAATGCCGAGCGAACTCATGGCATCCTGTGGGCTTCCTTTGGCGAGCTGGTAAACCCCAAGTAAGGTAAATCCGGCATATAACAATACCAGGGTGGCAACCGGTGATTTGCCCAGCGGCTTGTTTTTGCCGAATAGGCTTCCAAACAAAAAACCTCCTGTACCCAATAGGATAAAGCCGGCCAGGAGCACGTAAGCCGGTACTTCCGGTTCGCGGGTTACCCCGTAACCAATAAATCCACCTCCGGTAAAAAGCAACAAAAGTCCGATAAATGATTTGCTGTTCATTGTGCTTGCTGTTTTTGCAAAGGTTAGTGTCTGTAGTGGATAAATTTATTACAAACCCTGTCAAAATAGGCACCGCTTTTGTAGTTAATGCTTAAATTCAGGATTGCAAACAAAACGAATATGAAACGACCAACTTTTTTCTGGTGGCTGGGCTTGTGTGTTGCTCTTTTGGTTGCTTCGTGTGAGAAGGCACCCACACCCCTCTTTACGGTGCGGCTGCCCGAGCATCTAAGCCAACAGCCTTTGGATGGGCGCCTGCTGGTGCTGATCTCCAATAACGCCGAACAGGAGCCGCGGTTTCAGATATCCAATGGTCCTGAAACACAGCTGATTTTCGGCATGGATGTGCATCAATGGCAGCCGGGAACCGACCTGGAGGTGCATCCGGATGTACCCGGATACCCGCTGCAAACATTCGGCGATATCCCGGCAAGTACTTATCAGGTCCAAACGCTATTTTATAAATACGAGACGTATGTCCGCGGCGATGGCGAAGTACTTCTGCTCCCGCCTATGGACAAAGGCGAAGGCATACAGTGGAACCTTACTCCCGGGAATCTTTTTAGCCAACCGCAACCAATAGCGCTTGACCCTTCCGGGAAAACCAATCACCTGCTGGAACTGACCGAAGAAATTCCCCCGATCCCCGCCCCGGAAGATACCAAGTACATCAAACACATCCGGATGCGTAGCGAACTGCTGTCGGAGTTTTGGGGTAGGGATGTCTATTTGGGCGCCCATGTGCTTTTACCCGAAGGGTTTGACCAACACCCCGAAGCCCGTTATCCGCTGGCGATCTTTCACGGGCACTATCCCCACGATTTTTCCGGTTTCCGGGAAGATCCGCCGGATCCCGATCTGCAACCCGATACCAGCGCGAGGTTTGGCATCTCAGGGTATAATAAAATTGTCCAGCAGGAAGCCCATGATTTCTATAAAAAATGGACCAGCAAGGATTTTCCGCGCATGCTGATCATAGAGATCCAGCATCCAACACCCTTTTTCGACGACTCCTACGCCGTTAATTCCGCCAATACCGGTCCCTACGGCGATGCGATCACTTACGAACTGATCCCCTATATCGAACAGCAGTTTCGAGGTATCGGGGAGGGCTGGGCGAGGTTTCTGTATGGAGGATCTACCGGAGGGTGGATTGCATTGGCCAACCAGGTTTTTTATCCGGATGAGTACAATGGCTGCTTCTCCGCTTGCCCCGATCCGATAGATTTCCGAGCTTTTACCTTGTTGAACTTATTTACCGATAAAAATGCCTATTACGTGGAAAGCCCCTGGAAACGGACGGAAATTCCGCGAAGCCGGGACACCGACGGGTACGTGACGGTGACCCTCCGAGAAGTGCAGCAGAAGGAACAGGCGATCGGAACCAAAGGCCGGTCTTGTGGACAAAGGGATGTATGGCTGACTACTTTTGGCCCTAAAGGAGAAGACGGCTATCCCAAACATCCCTGGGATAAGGTGACCGGGGAGATAGATACTTCCGTGGTGCGGTACATGATAGAAAATTACGACCTGCGATATATCCTGGAACGTGACTGGGCTACCCTGGGGCCAAAATTGCAGGGGAAAATCAAGATCTATGTGGGCGATATGGATAATTCCTATCTCAACAATGCGGTCGTTTACATGGAAAATTTTCTGAAAAGTACGACCAGCCCCCAGTCAGATGCTTTTGTGGATTACGGCGATGGCTTTGGCCATTGCTGGAATGGCGACCACGATCATCCCAATTACCTTACCCGCCTGCGCTACAACTGGATGTATGTGCCCCAGATGCTGAAGCGCATGGAAGATACAGCGCCTCCCGGAGCAGATTTGTCCAGTTGGCGCTATTGAACTGAATTTTTTTTACCCAAACCATCTATCCTTTGTATATGAAAAAAATTGTTCTGATTGCCGTTTGCTTGTTTAACCTGCAGTTCCTGGTGGCGCAACAGCCAATTGATAAGGCGAATTACGCCCAGGCAGCTAAGTTTTCGCCGGACAGGCTGAGAAAAATGGTGTTTTCGCTGGATGTCAATCCCCATTGGCTCAAGGAAAGCGACCGCTTTTGGTATATGTACAAGACGACCGAAGGGGTGTTTTACTACCTCGTGGATCCCGCCCGCAAGTCCAAAACCCTGCTGTTCGATAATGCCAAAATGGCAGCCGATATGTCGCGGTTGACCGGAGATCCTTTCGATGCACAGCATTTGTTTATCGAAAATATGAAGTTTATCAACCGCGAAACCGCCATCCGATTTGAGGTGAAGAGCAAATTGGTGGAGGTAGAGGCCGAGGCCGAAAAACAGGAAAACGAACAGGATCAACAGCGTACCCGCAAACCGGGTAAAATGGAACCCAAAGTGTTTTATTTCGAATACGACCTGACGACCAAAGTCCTACGCTTGCTGGAGGAGTTCGAAAAACCCAAAAAGAACCCGGATTGGGCTTCCATCGCACCGGATTCTTCCTACGTGCTGTTTGGCCGCAACCACAACCTGTACTGGATGAGTTTCGAGGATTTTGTGAAGGCCCGCGAGGATGAAAAGGATTCTACGATTGTGGAAAACCAATGGACGACAGACGGACTGGAGCATTTTAGCTACGAACGCTATTCCCGAGGGGATACGAATGTGGATGTCGAGAAAAATAAAGATAAACGCAAGGCCGTGAGCGTGATCTGGTCTCCCGATAGCAAACGCTTTGCTCTAATCAAAACGGATTACCGCGAGGTGAAGGATCTTTGGGTGATCAATTCAGTGGCTCAACCCCGACCTACCCTGGAGACCTACAAGTACCACATGCCCGGCGAGAAAGAGGCACCGCAGAGCTTCTTGCTGATTTTCGATTTTCCTTCCAAATCCATGACCCCTGTTCAGACCGATGCGTTTAAAGATCAAACGCTTTCGGTGTATCGGGCTCCCCGACCGCTGAAAAACCGCGATGATGATTTTCAACCCGCCTTCTGGTTGTCGCCCGATCCCAATGTGGTGTATTTCGAGCGCACCAGCCGCGACCTGAAACGCATTGATATCTGCATGGCCGATGCCCGCACAGGAACAGTCAAAGTCCTGATCGAGGAACGTCTCAATACTTACGCCGAAACCCGACCCCTGGTGCTGCTGAAAGGGGGAAAAGAACTGATCCACTGGTCGGAACGCGATGGCTGGGCGCATTTTTATCGCTTCGATGCCGAGGGCAAACTGTTGAACCAGATTACTTCCGGCCCTTTCCATTGCGAACGCGTGGACGGGGTGGACGAGACCAACGGGGTGCTGTATTTTACTGCCAACGGGAGAGAAACCGGGGAGGATCCCTATTATACCCACTTGTACAAAGTGAATCTGGATGGCAGCGGATTGACGCTGCTGAACAAAGGTGATTTCAACCACGATGCGGAGGTCAATGACAACCAACGGTTTTTTGTGAATAATTTCTCCAGGGTCAATACCGCTCCCCAGTCCTATGTGGCCGATCGCAATGGCCAGGTGCTGGTAGAACTGGAAACGGCCGATCTGTCCAGTCTCATGGCCGCAGGGTTTCAGTTTCCGGAGCCCTTTAAGGTCAAAGCAGACGATGGCGTGACCGACCTCTACGGGGTGATGTACAAACCCTTCGATTTTGATCCTTCCCGACAGTATCCGATCATCGCTTACGTGTATCCCGGTCCACAGACCGAATCCGTAAACAAGGCTTTTTCGATCAACATGGATCGCACCGATCGCCTCGCTCAGCTGGGTTTTGTGGTGATTACCATTGGCAACCGCGGCGGCCACCCGTCCCGCTCCAAGTGGTACCACAATTACGGCTACGGCAATCTCCGCGATTATGGTCTGGCCGACAAAAAAACTGCAATCGAACAATTGGCCGATCGCCACGATTTTATCAATGTCGAAAAAGTAGGGATCTTCGGACATTCCGGCGGCG
Organism: Saprospiraceae bacterium; assembly: GCA_030729925.1. Classification (GTDB taxonomy): domain Bacteria; phylum Bacteroidota; class Bacteroidia; order Chitinophagales; family Saprospiraceae; genus JALQTV01. The sequence goes on along the minus strand of JANQWK010000048.1, from coordinate 6,746 downwards.
GATTTATGTCCACCGCAGCGATGCTCGTGTATCCGGATTTCTTTAAGGTGGCCGTTTCTTCGGCAGGTAACCACGAAAATAATATCTACAACCGCTGGTGGAGCGAAAAACACCACGGGGTGAAAGAAATGACCGACGATAAGGGGGCGGTATCGTTCAAATACGATATTGACAAAAATTCGAGCCTGGCGAAAAACCTGAAAGGACGCCTGTTCCTTTGTACCGGAGATATTGACAACAACGTGCATCCTGCCAATACCATCCGTATGGCAGATGCCCTGATCAAAGCCAATAAGCGCTTCGATTTCTTCTTGTTTCCCGGCCAACGACACGGCTTCGGCCCGATGAATGAGTATTTCTTCTGGCAGCGCGCCGATTATTTTGCCAAACACCTGATCGGCGATTACAGCGATAGTGTGGATATGATCGAAATGAATAATGATAAAGAACAAAATAGATAATCCTTGAATAAAATGAAGGAAATGATGAAATCATGGATGCTACTTTTCCTGGCTTGCCTGCTGACAAATGCGGCCACCGCACAGGCCCTGGATCAATCTTTTTTCCAAAGCCTGAACTACCGACAGATCGGTCCTTTTCGCGCCAGCCGGACAGTAGGGACAGTGGGAATTCCAACCCAGCCCAATGTGTTTTTTGTGGGGGTGAACAATGGCGGCGTGTGGAAAACCGATGATTATGGCCGTACCTGGAATCCGATTTTCGATGATGCCCCCACCGGCTCGGTAGGGGATATCGCCGTGGCGCCGTCCAACCCGGATATGTTGTACGTGGGGAGCGGCGAAGGCTTACACCGCCCCGATCTGGGAGTGGGTGACGGCATTTTTAAGTCGGTCAACGGCGGGAAAACCTGGACTTTTACCGGATTGGGTGATGTCCAGCAGGTCGGCAGGGTGATCGTCCATCCCACAAATCCCGATGAAGTGATCGTTGCGGGATTGGGACATCCCTATGGTCCCAATGAAGAACGGGGGGTGTTTGTGAGCCGCAATGGCGGCAAAACCTGGGATAAGACGCTCTACATCAACCATAACACGGGAGCGATTCAGGTGGAGTACGACCCCAAAAACCCTAAAATCGTGTGGGCCGTGATGTGGGAACACCGCGAGGGCCCCTGGGAGAATGCGCGTTTTGCGGGTACCCATTCGGGGTTGTATCAATCGGCCGATGGCGGCAAAACCTGGCAACAGAAGACCAAGGGACTTCCCGGAGCCACTGAGGGACTGGGCAGGATAGGGATTTCGATTTTCCCGGGCAATCCCAAAATTATGTACGCCACCGTAGATGCACGCTCTAAGGGTGGAATTTATAAAAGTACAGATGCAGGAGAAAACTGGATCCATATCAGCACAGATCGTCGCGTCTGGGGACGTGGCGACGATTTCGCCGAAATTGAGGTGCATCCCAATAATTCCGATATCGTGTTCGCCGGCAATGTGGCTTCGTATAAGTCCACCGATGGCGGTAAAACCTGGTACTCCCTCAAAGGTGCTCCCGGGGGCGACGATTACCACCGCATCTGGATCAATCCCCTGCACCCCGATGTCATGATTTTTGCCGCCGATCAGGGGGCTACGATCACGGTCAATGGGGGTAAAACCTGGAGTTCCTGGTACAACCAACCGACCGCTCAGATTTATCACGTGACGACCGACAATCAGTTTCCTTACTGGGTGTACGGCGGCCAACAGGAGAGCGGGGCGATCGGTACGGCAAGCCGGGGCGACGGCGGACAAATTTCTTTCCGCGACTGGATCGGAGTGGGCGCAGATGAATACGCCTATGTGGCACCCGATCCGCTCAACCCCGAGATCATCTACGGTGGGCGTATCACAAAGTTCAACCGCAAGACCGGCCAAGTGCAAAATGTGACTCCGGAAGCCCTGCGCTCCGGCAAGTACCGCTTCCTGCGCACCATGCCCCTGCTGTTTCATCCCGCCGATCCCACCATGCTGCTCTTCGCTACGAATGTGTTGTGGAAAACCCACAACGGTGGACAGGATTGGGAGGTGATCAGCCCGGATTTGACCAAACCTACGGTTGAACTGACCGAAAGTATCGGCGATTTTGCTACCCCGGAGATGAAAAACATGTCCCCGCGCGGGATTATCTACGCGCTAAGTCCCTCTGCCCTGGATAAAAACGTGATTTGGGCAGGCACCGATGATGGTTGGGTACACCTGACTCGGGACGGCGGTAATACCTGGAAAAATGTGACACCACCTGCACTCGGTGCCTGGGATAAGGTGTCACAGGTGGACGCCGGTCATTTTGATGCCCGCAGCGCCTACATCGCGATCAATGCCATCCGCAAGGACGATATGAAGCCCTATATTTACAAAACCCACGATGCCGGCGCTACCTGGACCTTAATTGTGAAAGGCATGCACGAAATGGGACCGGTAAATGTGGTTCGGGAGGACCCCAAACAGCCAGGCTTGTTGTTTGCCGGCACGGAACGGGAAGTATATTTTTCGGTGGACGACGGCGCCAACTGGCAGTCGCTGCGCAACAATATGCCCGCAACGTCTATCCGCGACCTGGTGATCAAGGACAATGATCTGGTGGTGGGTACCCACGGACGCTCGATCTGGATCTTGGACGATATTAGTCCCCTGCGCGAATTGGCCGCGATCCACGCTTCCGGCAAATCCCACCTGTTTCAGGTATCCGATGCCATTCGCGTCCGCCACAATACCTTCCTGGATACCCCTCTTCCTCCGGAGGAGCCTGCCGGCCAAAATCCTCCCGATGGAGCGATCATTGATTATTACCTGAACAGCGCGGCGGCGGAAGTCAAACTGGAGATCCTGAACGCCAAAGGGGTACTGGTGCGCACCTACAGCAACCTCGTCCGACCGATAGAAATGGATACGAATCTCCTGCAGCATCCGAGTTTCTGGATACGCCCCACCCTGGTTCCCGGGAATACTCCGGGTCACCAGCGCTTTGTCTGGGACCTGCGCCACGAGACGCCTCCCGGAGTGGAGCAGTCGCTGTCTATTGGCGCCAATTTCCGAAATACCCCCGGCGATCCCCGCGGCCCTTTGGTGGCTCCCGGTGATTATCGCGTGCGCCTGGTGGTGGATGGAATGGTACTAGGGGTGCAGGAATTTGCCGTTAAGCCCGATCCACGGGTGGCGCTTTCACAGGAGGACTTCCAGCTACAGGCAGCACTGGTGGAGCGTTGTTACCAGCGCTACCTAGATGCCCAAAAGGTTCGTGAGACCCTGGAAGCGGAACTGCCGGGTGCAAGCGCAGACCGTCAGGAACAAATCCGTGCCCTCATTGGCAACCAGGTACCCGACAATCCCGACTTTATGTATGGGAGTATTTACGAAGCGGCTCCCGGCAAAGAGACCATCACCGGGCTGCAGACAAAACTGCTATTCATGATCCATGTGCTGCAATCGGCCGATGCGCGGCCTACCAGTCAGGCTATTGAAGCGGTCAACAAGCTCGATCAGGCTTTGTCGCTCAAAAACCACTGATAGATAGCTTCGGGCTGTAAAGCCTGTTTCGCTGCCCCGGAAACATCCCTGAGGATGTGTCCGCGGTGCATTTGGACGAGGCGGTTGCCATAGGTAACCGCCTCTTTCATGTCATGGGTCACCAAAATGGCAGTCAGTCCGTGTTCGACAATGATCTGCCGCGCCGTCTCCATGACCTTCTGCGCAGCGTGGGGATCCAGTGCTGCGGTAGGCTCATCGAGAAGCAGCACCTCGGCTTTGGCCATTACGCTCATCAGCAGGGTGAGCGCCTGTCGCTGTCCACCCGAAAGCGTCCCCATGGGCTGATCCAGTTTATCCTCCAGCCCCATGCCCAGTCCTGCGATCCTGTCGCGCACCTGGAGTCGGAAACCCGGAGTCGTCCCGATGCGCAGCTTTTTGGCGGTTCCCCGAAGTGCGGCCAGCCTGAAATTATCGAGGATGCTCAGTTCCGGAGCCGTACCGCCCAAAGGATCCTGAAACACTCGGGCTATCCAGCGGCTGCGGGCGTAATCGGGCAATCGGGTAAGATTGCGGTCACCGAGAAAGATGCTGCCCCTGTCGGGGAAAACAGCACCTGCCAGCATATTCAGCAGGGTACTTTTGCCCGAGCCATTGGCGCCCACCAGAACCAGGAACGTTCCTGTCTCGATATCGAGGTGGACATCATTCAGTGCCCGGGTCTCATTGGCTTTTCCCGGATGAAAGGTCTTGGTTAAGCCCAGCAATCGTATCATGCAGTTTGTCGTTTTAGGAGTCTCGGGATTCCTACAATAGCCAGGATAAACACCGTGGTGATGAGTTTGAGCAGGTTGGGGTGCAAGCCCAGGCTCAGTGCCAGCGCCAGTACCAGTTGAAACAACAGTCCTCCCGCCACAATCAGCAACAGCCGTAAAGCGATGTTGCTCACCCCTGTCCACTGGATAAGTGCATCTCCGATCAACACGGAACCCAATCCGACGAGTACGATGCCGATCCCCATACTGACATCCGTAAATCCTTGGTACTGTGCCACCAGAAAACCGCTGAGGGCGGTCAGCGCATTGGCCGCAGCCAGCCCGATGACCTTCATGCCCTTGCTGTTGATACCCAGTGCACGAGCCATAGCAGGACTATCGCCGGTAGCCCGCATCGCAATCCCGAAATCGGTGCGCAGCAGGTAGGCCAGCAGAGCCACGCAGGCCACGATAATGCCGGTCACCAGCAGCAGTTCGTTGAAAATCGGTTTGTCGAACCATTGTATTTGTTGAAACAAGGTTGTTTTGCCCACGAAAGGCACATTGGACCTGCCCAGTAGGCTCAGGTTGACCGAATACAAGCCGGTCATCACGAGGATACCGGACAACAGCGCATCAATATGGAGCCGCGTATGGACTAGTCCGGTGAGTACCCCTGCCAGCGCCCCTGCGGTCATGCTGCAAAGGAGGATAAGCAGCAGAGGCCAATCCTGCAACAACAGCAGGGCGGTCACGGTCGCCCCGAGGGTATAACTGCCATCCGTCGTAATATCGGGAATCTTGAAAATCTTCATCGTAATGAAAATTCCCAGACCCATGGCCGACAAAGCCAGTCCGAGAATCAGCGCGGTAACAAAAAAAATCATTGTACGGGACTAAAATTTTCGGGAAGCACGAGGCCAAAACGATTGGCGGATTCGGGATTGTAGCTGCGTTTTCTGACCTTCACCAGCTCCCAGCGCAAGCCCTCGGTATTGCCTTGCTTCAGGAAAGTAGCGGCCTGCAGCCCCGACTGGTAGCCCCATTCAAAAATATCGGCTCCATAGGCAGCGACAGCACCGCGCTTCACCAGGCCTACCTCGCTCGTAAACACAGGCACTCCTGCATCGGTACAAGCCTTGAGGATGGTCTCGAAAGCACTAAAAATCGTATTGTCGGGATTGGCAAAAAAAGCATCTATCCCCTCATTGAGGAGGGCTGCTGTCACCAGGGACACATCTGCAGAAGTATTCACGGCGCGGGTAACCAGGGTAACCCCATTTTGCGCTGCCAGTTGGCTGAGTCGTTCAAACGACGACACCGACTGTGGTTCCGACTGGTTGTACAGCAATCCGATCCGCAGGGTCTGACCTTTGCTTGGCAGCAGGCTCTGAATCATCGCGAAAGAAGTATCAATGTAGTCCACATCATCGGCGGTACCAAAAAGATTAGCCGGAGCATTGCCTGATGCATCCAGAATTTCCATTCGGGCAGGAGTGGGCGACACCATCATAAACACCGGGATATCTTTTGTGCGCTGCACTGCGGTAATCGTAGAAAGGGTAGGGCTGGCTCCAATCAGATCCACCTCCTGGCTGATCATATAATTGACGATTTGGGTCAGGGTTGGAATATCGCCTTGTGCATTGCGGTAAACCAGCTGCATCGTCCCCGCTGCCTCGGAAAAACCCTGGTCAGACAATGCCTTCAGGAAACCCTCCTTCGCCTGGGCAATGGTATCATCCTCAAAAGCATCCACGAAGCCAATCAGCGGGAGATCCCCGGAATCCGGCGCGCTACAGGCGGGCAAGCACAACAACAAAGCCGGCAGTAGCCGAAAAGAGCGGAAAAGGGAGGTAAACAAGGGAAGATTCATGAGCGATTTTATTAGAAGTAAAGGACAAGTATAAGGGGGTATTTGTTCAAAAAGGCACTAAATTTGCGCCCGTACGCAAAAAACACGAAAAGATGACAGATCAGGCTCCCCTTACAGAAGGAAGCATCCTACCCGAATGGTCGCTGCTACCCCTATTCGACGAACCCGTTCCCGCGCTATCCGATTTTGCCGGCAGGCCATTACTCATCCTGTTTTTCTACAACGACTGTCCTGCCTGTAAGGGAAGGGGATTCCCGTATGCCAATCAGATCGTCCTCAAATATCCCGAAATACAAGTCATCGGCATCCACACCCGCTTTGCCGGCCCCGAATTTGACGACGAGACCCTCCGCGCCCTCAAAGCCGAATTCCACCTTCGATTCCCCTACTACCGCGACGAAGCGCCCGCCAAAACAGCCTGGCGCTACGATGCCGGCGGAACCCCCCACTGGATCCTCGTCAACCCCGCCGGCCAGGTCGTCAAAAGCCTCTTCGGCTCTGACCCCAACCGCGGCTTGTACTGGATGGATCTTGCGTTGGAGGAGATGATGGGGCGGTGAAGGGGAGGGTTTAGGACGACCGGATTAATAGATGTCTGAATCAGGATTTACACGATTGTAGGATTTCCGGGATGGGGGTTGTACTTGG
>JANQWK010000047.1 GCA_030729925.1 Saprospiraceae bacterium | reverse complement strand
TAGCGATGGGCATCGCCCATCGAAAAGGAGAACGCTCACAAGCCCTGAAAGGGTGCAATACAATACCCTTCGGGATTATGGAGTTTATGGTTCGACCTGCAGGCAGTTATTTTCTACATGAGAAATTGCTGAGGCGTATTCGACCACGGTAAAGAGCAGTCGTAGATCATTTTTTTGAACTTAAATAACTTATTATCAGTTTTTTGTAAATCAGGTGCAAGGCACCTTAAGGTGGCTTGCACCTGATTACCCTTATTAATACCTTCAAGATGCAAATCGTAACCACTTTTCCGGCAGGAGTTTTTTTGAATAAAATTCCTGCCGGGAAAGCGTCGGTTTAGGGTTTGACATTCAGGTGTTGTTCAAACCACTGGAGGATTCGGGGAGAAACTTCGAGGAGCAATTTGGGTTCTCGGGGTCCGTGTGGGGTTCGGGGCAGCACCAGCATTTCGGAGGGGATGCCACGGCGTTTGAGGGCCACGTAGAATTCCTGTCCCTGGGTGAAGGGTACTCGGAGATCGTTTTCGCCGTGAATAACCTGTGTGGGGGTTTGGACGTTTTTGATGTGGTACATCGCGGAATGTTTTTCATAGCGCTCGTAGTCGTCCCAAAACTCCCCGCCCATGTGTCCTACCAGGTAATCCGGGATATCGGTAGTAGTGGTCATGCTGATCAGGTTGGGCAGACCTGCACCCATGCTGGCCACTTTAAAGCGGTTGGTGCGGGTTACGAGGAAGCTCGTCAGGTATCCTCCGTAGCTCCATCCCATAACGGCCATGCGGTCCTCGTCGCCAACCCCCATGTCAATCAACTTATCCACGCCTGCCATCACATCTTCGTAGTCGCCATAGCCCCAGTCCTGAAAATTGGCATACCGGAAATCCTTTCCGTAGCCGGTGCTGCCGCGGGGATTGGGTCGGATCACCACAAACCCTTTCTCTGCAAAGTACTGGTTGTGGTAAATACCCGGGTTGCCGGTAAAGGACTCCGTAAACACGCCCGCTGGTCCGCCGTGGATCTGAAGGACTACCGGATATTTTTTTCCTTTTTCATAGCCTACGGGGTAAGTCACGATCCCTTCGATCTCGAGTCCGTCTTTGGACGTCCAGGTCATCACTTCGCTCTTGCCCATAGCCGGGAGTTCCAGCTTGTCGTGTACGCCGGAAATTTTTCGAGCCTGACTGCCATCCATGCGAGACACAAACACCTCGGGAGCCTGATCCATGGTCTGATACACATAAGCCATGAGGTTGTTTGGAGCTGATAAAGCAGGACTGCCGCTGGTACCGGTTTGTGGCGTCAGTATTTTCGTTGCTGTACCCGCTTCGGGCATCGCGGGCACGCTGACGACCACTCCGGAAGTTCGGTAAGTTTCTGAAACAAACACCGAGCTGCCCTTCTCGTCCCAGCCCAGCAGGCTGGCACTTCTATCCGGAGTAAGCGGTAAAGCCCTGGCGGTTCCACCGGTAGCCGCCACCACATAAATATCTTTCAATCCGATAGGTTCGGGGCCGGTACCGGTTGACTCGAAAGCTATCCAGCGACCATCGGGCGAAAAAATGGGGTTTTGATCTATCCCGCCGGTCGTTACCAGTTGTGTAATCGCTCCGCTGTCAGCGGGTACGGTCGCGATATCGCCATTTACCCGATTGGTATTGATATCGGGGTTGGGCTGGTGCCCAAAAACGAGGGTTTTGTTGTCGGGTGACCAATCGAAAGACTGCACATCAAAATTGCCCTGGGTCAGTCTTCGGGTAGCGCGCTGTCCGGTGCCGTCTTTTTCTACGGCCACCGTGTACAAATGGCTGTATTTGTAATTCTGATCCATTTCAATCACATAGCGCTTCTCTTTTTTGGCTTTGGCCTCTTCCGGAGTATCCGGATCCCGCATCAGATAGGCGATTGTTTTGCCATCGGGCGACCAGCGGAAGCTCCCTACCCCATTCTCGGCCTCGGTCAGTTGCTCGGCCTCTCCCCCGCTGATGCGCAGGCGCCAGACCTGAGATTTGCCGGATCGGGACGAAATAAAAGCCAGGTAGCGGCCATCGGGTGAAAAAGCAGGATCGGAGCAGGATTTTTCCCCTCGGGTATATTGTACCGGTTCTCCACCCTCCAGATTGCTCAGCCAGATATGGCTCAGGTATTCCGATTTTTCCCCTTCCATAAGGGGTTCCCGCACCACAAAGGCCAGGTGTTTGCCATCCGGCGACAATGCGACGGAACTAAGTCCCTTTACCTCCATGATTTTTTCAGGCGTCCAGGAAAGCGGGGTATCCTGGGCAAAGAGGGTGCCGGAAAATCCGACAAGCAGGAATAATAAGCTGGTAAGCAGGTTCATTCGTTTCATACACAAAATTTTTTTTGGAAATTTACGGATTATCATTGCTTTTGCATCTCGAGGGGTATGTTTATCTTTCCAAAAAAATCGCTTATGCAGCCCGGAATACTCGCGCACCTGCTCCTTGTTGTTGTCTTTGCAGGCAGTTGTACCTCGACTCCCCCCACTTTGCCCGACAAAATGACCGCCGTGGAAAACGGATTGCGGGACAACATTCAAATTAAAGGAACAGCTAACCAAGTGTATAGCATCGCAGACAGAATGGCCTATTACCAGGTGCCCGGGGTATCCGTTGCGGTCATTGAGGATGGTCAAGTGGTCTGGGCCAAAGGTTATGGCACGGCCAATGCGACCACGGGAACTCAGGTGGACACACTGACCCTATTTCAGGCAGGTTCGATCTCCAAGCCCGTAGCGGCTATGGGGGCACTTGCACTGGTTGACCAAGGCGTACTGACGCTGGATGGGGACATCAACACCTGGCTGCGCGATTGGAAAGTGGCAGACAATGCCTTTACTGCAAGCGAAAAAGTGACCCTCAGGCGATTGCTTACCCATACCGCAGGACTCACCGTGCACGGTTTTCCGGGTTACCACCCGGATTCTTTGTTGCCTTCGACCCGGGAAGTGCTGACGGGAGCAGGCAATACGGCTGCAGTGGTGGTGGATACCACTCCCGGAGCCATCTGGCGGTATTCCGGCGGGGGCTACACCGTGATGCAACTGGCGGTCGAAGACCTGACAGGAATTCCTTTTGAAACTTTTTTGCAGCAAACGGTACTCCTACCCTTGGGGATGATGCAAAGCACTTATTCCAATCCCCTGCCGGAAGAACGGCACGCACAGGCGAGTGCCGCTTATGACCGAAGCGGAAACATCATTCCGGGAGACTGGCACCATTATCCCGAAAAAGCAGCGGCAGGACTGTGGACGACCCCGCTGGATTTGGCCCGCTACCTGATTGCCATCCAAGAGGCCATGGCCGGTAAACCCCACCCCGTATTATCCGGCAGTATGATCCAGGCCATGCTGAAACCCGATCAAAACAACTGGGGACTGGGGCCTGCCCTCAGCGGAGAAGGCGAACTGCTGCGCTTTGGACACGGAGGCAAAAATGCAGGGTTTACCAACAACATGACGGCCTTTGTGCGAGGAGGAAAAGGGGCAATTGTGATGACCAACGCCGACCGCGGCAACGGACTCATCCAGGAGATCCTGCAGGCTATAGCGGAGGTGTACCAATGGCCAAACTATGCGGTCACGACCAAAACCATAGCGGAACTACGGGCAGATCAGGTACAGCAAATTGTGGGAACATACCGGGCAGACATCTCGGGAAGAACCCGTGAGGTAGTCGTTGATCTGCTGGACAACGGATCCTTCCGGGTATTTTCAGAGGGCATCCTCGACGAGATCGCCTGGCCGGAAAACGACAGCCTGCTGTTTTCACGATCTTCGGAAAAACTCGCTACGTTTCAATTTGACGAAACGGGTAGGATCATCTCCGGCCGGTTTATGGGCAATAATCTATTAAAAAAAGTGCCTTAGTGGCATCATCAAGGCTGATCGCCCAAGACATCCCAGACCTCCAGCACCGCTGCCGGACCTAAATTCAGTTCGCGCAACTGCGCCTCGATCGTTGCCCGGTCGCCCACTGCCAGCACAATCATCTGTTGTGGCAAAATATATCTTGCTGCAGCCGACTTTATATCCTCCAATTGCAATTGCTGGAGGGAAGCATTGTAGGTACAGAGAAAATCATGGGGCAGCCCATAGCAGACAATCCGGGATATCTCCTCTGCCGAGGACTGCAGGGACTCGAACTTTTTCGGAAAAGAATTGGTCAAAAAGCTCAATGCCCGTTCGAACTCATCCGTTGAAACAGCAGACATCCCCTCGAATTCTTCCAAAAAAGCCCGGATGGCAACCCCTGTGACATCGCCCTTGACATTAGCCTGCGCCACGAAATAGCCATACGCCGAGGGAAAATAAAAGCCCGAAGCAGCACCATAGGCCAGTCCTTTTTTTTCGCGCAAGCTCAAATTGAGCCGGGACGCGAAGGTTCCCCCCAGGATGGTATTCATCACCTGAACTGCAAAATAATCTTCCGTTGCGGCTCCTGGACCCAGTTGTATAAAACGCAGTTCTGTTTGTTGTTTTTCCGGCACATCCAGAATATACAATCTTTTGTAGTGGACCGTATCGGCGGGTGGAGGAATAGCCAGCGCATGCCATTGTCCACCTGTCCAGTTCTGTAGGCGCGGCTCCAGCAAGGCTTGTAAGTCGGCCTCCCCAATAGCACCTGCCACCACCAGATAAGCGTTTTGCGGACGAATGAATGTATCCGCAAATTCGAGCACATCGGTACGACTGATCGCCTCCAAACTCTTCTTCGAACCCGCAAATCGTTTTCCCAGCGGGTGATCTTTACCGTACAGCAGGGTGCGCATAGCCTGGGCGGCCAGCAGTCGGGCATTGCTGTATTCTTGTGTCAGCCGCAACAACTGGGATTGTTTCTTTTGGGCGATAGCCCCTTCGGGAAAATCAGGTCGCAGCAACATCGCAGCCAGCAGGTCTAAAGCAGGCTCTACCCTTGACAAAGGGGTAAACAAGCGAATCCCTCCCTGTTCTGCCCTGCTAAACGACTCCAGCTCCACCCCCAGGTAGTCCAAGGCATCCGCCCAAGCTTCGGGAGCACGATCCGCCGTCTGATCGTCCACCAGGTCGAACACCAGGTTGGACAAACCCGACTTATCTGCCGGATCGAAAACACTCCCTGCATTGAACATCAATTGGAACTGAATCAGCGGAAGCGCATTGTTTTCCAGCAGGAAAATACGAAGTCCGTTCGACAAGGTAAAAGACTTGACCTCCGGCAACTTCAAGGCCTCTGCCTTACCCGGAACGGGAGGGACGCTGCGGTCAACCTCTTGCGCCAATACACTTTTGCCTGTCCAGAGCAGGAACAACAACACGTACAAATTTCTCATGTAACCTTATTTTTTTCGAGCGGGATCCGGGTTACTTTCGATGCCCAGTTCGGACTGACCTTTAGGCACAATACTCAGCACCGCCCGGCGATCGGTTCGCAAAAACTCCCGGGCAGCCCGGCTCAGATCCGCTACCTTTAGAGAAGTATAGCGGTTAAAATCTTCATTGATAAAAGCCGGATCGCCTTTTTTCCAGTAGTAATAACTCAGGTTGAAAGCCTGGCGATCGAAACTTTGCATGTTTTTCAACCAGTTCAATTCGATCTGATTGACTGCCCTGATGAGAGCATCCTCTTCTGGAGCTTGCCCTTTTATCCCTGACAGTTCTGCATCTATTACCCCAAGAATTGTTTTGAGCGCCACTCCAGGGCGGGCTGTCGCGCTTATTTCGAAGTAGGAACTCAATTCGTGCGACTGGTGTTTGACGCGCAGGTCGTAGGCCAGTTGCAGCTCCGTCACCAATTTTCGGTACAACAATGCACTGCGCCCCTTACCCAGTAACTGTGCAAGCACATCCATGGCCGCATCTCCCTCAGCAAAAACAGGCGGCGTGGGATACTGCAATACCAGCTGTGCAGCCTCCACATTATCCTCCAACACGGCGTAGGAAGGTTCCGTTATTTGGGTAGCCGGGGTCGGAATTTTCGAACTAAGAGCACCTCCCTTTAGGCCACCAAACCAATATTCGATCCTGGATCGCGCGTAAGCGAGGTCAAAGTCCCCTACGATCGTCAGACTTGCATTGCCGGGATGATAAAAACGCTTGAAAAAAGCGGTAATGTCTGCAGGTTGGGCGGCATCCAAGTCATCAAAATTACCGATCACCGGATGGTGGTAAGGATGCCCTTCGGGAAAAAGCAAACCCGACATCAGGATGGCTTTTTTGCCGCCAGGCTTACTCTCATAATTATAGTAATACTCGTTTTTAACCACTTCCCGCTGCCTGTCCAGTTTTTCAGCCGTAATCGCTTCGCCCAAATACCCCATGCGGTCGGACTCGAGGTACAGCATCAGATCCAACGCATTAGAAGGCAAATACGTGTAATAATAAGTATGGTCATAGGAAGTCAAGGCATTCGAAACCCCTCCGGCCGACTCAACCAGGCGGTCAAACTCACCCGGTTCCTGATGAGGAGTTCCTTCAAACATCAGGTGTTCCAACAAGTGTGCAAATCCGTGGCTACCAGAGGGCTCCGATGCAGAACCTGTATTGTACCAGACCTGCATGGCAATCATGGGGACGCGGGTGTCCCGCTGCAATACGACCGTAAGACCATTGGACAGCCTAAATTGTTCGTAATCCAGACTAACCAGTTGCCTTTCCTGTGCCATCGCCAGCGACCAGAATAGGGTAAAAAGCCCTATCAAACAGATTTGTTTCATGTATGTAGATTTGACATGCCCCAAAAAAGTCTGTTTTGCCTGTGTGACACATGACAAAACTCACCTTTTGGAATGACATTAATTTTCGCCCTTATTAAGCTCAATGCTTAGATTGAGATAAAATTAATCAAAAAATACCAATATGAAAAGTACTCAGGATATTGCACAGCTGCATTTCGAGCATCAGGTATGGGGAAAAGAGCTGGCTTTTTTTGCCGATGAGTTAAAAAGTTACGAAAACAGATTGGAAGAGCTGGTAACTGCCAGTAGCGACCACGATATGCTCGCCCGGCTGGAGCAGTTTCAAAATCAATTTATTCGACAAAAGGAAGTCATTGACCAACTGGATCGCGACATTCGCGTACACGAGCAGCATTTGGCCAAGCTTGCCCAAAAAGACATGGAAGCGGCACCTTCGGACAGCGGTCTGCACGACCACATGCGAGAAGACATGAACCAGTTCCGGAAAATATACGGCGACCTCAAAACCGAGTTCTTTCAGTTTATGGGTACTTGGATGAACCAGTAATTACCTTACCCTCCCCTTCTTGCAAAAACAAGGGGTCAATATGTGCACCCAGTCCTGGTGCATCGGGCAGTTCGATGGTTCCGTTGGGGCCATACACAATCCCTCCGATCACGGGGTCGCCTGCATGCATCAGGGCACTATCCATATCGTAATGGGTGATCACCTGTCGGGAAAGCGCCAGATGCGCCAATGCGGTCAGTCCGAGGCGGCTCTCTGAAAAACAGCCAACCTGGCAGCTCACTCCGGCGGCCTCTGCGACAGCGGCGATCTTGAGTGCCCCATAGATACCTCCGGATTTGGCCAACTTGATGTTAAAGAAATCCACTGCTTCGAGTCGGATCAGGCGCAGGGCGTCGAAAGCATCGAAGAGCGACTCATCGGCCATGAGGGGTATGGGGCTTTCCCTTCTGAGTTTGGGAAGATCCAGCAGGTACTGTTTAGAAACGGGTTCTTCGCAATAAGCGATATTGTGCTTGGCCAGCAGGTGCAGTGCTGTTTTGGCGTCAGCCAGCGACCAGCCCTGGTTCGCATCAATGCGCAGGGGAAAATCGGGGCCTGTTGCCTCTCGGATCGCTTCCATACGGATCAGATCCTGGGAGGGTTGCGTACCGAGTTTCACCTTGATGTAGGGAAAACCTTGCGCCTTGTATTTTTCCGCTGCTGCGGCCATTTTTTCGGGCGTTTGGATCCCGATTGTCATATCGGTATGCAGGGGTTTGTCGAGTTTACCGCCCAAAAGCACATACAGGGGCAAATCGGCATGTTTGCCCGCGATATCCCAGAGTGCCATATCGAACGCACTTTTAATACAGGCATTACCGGCGATGGTAGTCTGGATAATCCGGCTGCAGGACTCCATGGAAAGCGCGTTTTGGCCAATCAACCTGCCTGCGATTTTTTGGGCAACTGCGAAGCAGGAATCCTGGGTTTCGCCGAGGATGGTGGGAAAAGGGCTGCATTCGCCCTGGCCTTCCAGGCCTGATCGGGTTATGATGCGCACCAGGACATTATCTGCCACGGCGATACTATCGTTGGAAATCACAAAAGGTTCGGTCAGGGGGATATTGAAGCGGATTACCTCTATCGCCTCAATCATCAGGGAAGCAGCTTTCATAACGCACAATTTAGTATATTCGTGGCCAAGATATACAATCCGTGGAGTTAGGGACACAAGTCCCGCAAAATATTCCCGGTAACCATTCGTTTTTAGCTGAAATTCCAGAAAAACAACCCGAAATATGTCTGTACTTGTTCAGGATCTTACCCGGGTGTACGGCCGGCAAAAAGCGGTGGACGGCATCAGTTTTGAGGCCCGCAAGGGTCAGGTACTCGGCTTTTTGGGGCCGAACGGCGCCGGTAAGTCCACCACGATGAAGATCATCACCGGATTTATTCCACTGAGTTCGGGCAAGGTGGAAGTATGCGGGCTGGATGTATCGGAAATGCCCATGGAGGTGCGCCAAAAAACGGGGTATCTTCCGGAGCACAACCCCTTGTACAAAGACATGTATGTAAAGGAATTCCTGACCTTTTTGTGCAGGCTGCACCGGCTGGATCAGCCTCGGCGCAGGATTGCGGAAATGATTGAAAAAACGGGATTGGGAAAGGAGCAGCACAAGATCATTGGCACGCTTTCCAAGGGATATCGGCAGCGGGTAGGATTGGCGCAGGCGATGATTCACGACCCTGAGGTACTCATTCTCGACGAACCCACTACGGGTTTGGATCCCAATCAGCTCCTTGAGATTCGGGCGCTTATTCGGGAGATCAGCCGCGACAAGACCGTCATTCTCTCCACCCATATCATGCAGGAAGTCCAAGCGGTATGTGACACGGTGGTCATCCTCAACGAGGGAAAAATTGTCGCCAACGCCCCCATAGCACAGTTGGTGTCGGGTTCGCACAACACGTGGATCGTGCTGGTGGAACTTCGAGAAAGCATAGATTCCCAACTGTTAAAGGACATTCCGGGGGTACAGCAGGTGGTTCCTGTCGGAAAAAACAAGTGGCAGCTCAGGGCATCGGCAGATATCCGGGAACTCATTTTTCGCGAAGCGGTAGCTCGGCAATGGACCCTACTGGAGCTCCACCAGCAACAGCAGCAAAGTGTAGAAGATATTTTTCAATTGCTTACCAAAGCTCAACAATAGTATGTCAACCCTCCTCAAATTATGGATTGTCTGTATGACGCTGGTAGTCCTCCCCTGGAAGGCAGCCGCCGGTGTGGCTGACAGTACCCTGCTCACCAAAAACTTCAAATTTAAAGACGGCATATACTCCGATTTCGGCTCCTTTCAGCGCAACAATCCCGTTTGGAGCTGGGATGCGGTCAGTGCTGACAGGGTCGTCAGTTGGAACAAAAACACCCTTCAGGTGGCTGCTATCCGGGTAAAAGAAGCGGTAACCGGGCAAGACTCGCTTGATATGAGCAACATTTGGGGATTGTGCGTGGATGGGGTTCCGTACATCAGGCTCCCGGACACCCTAAAAAGGAACGAAGCATGGGTATTTGCCGCCTTGCAGGTACGCGGGCGCATTTCCTACTACGAATACGAAGAAGCCACCACGGAACTGCTCACGGTAAAAGCTTACAATCCTGTCACGGGAAGACCTTTCCGGGAGGGGCAGGTGCCCCGGGAAAAGTTAGTTACCCGCAAGATGATGCTGGACTTTGCCAGTGGCAGCCGGGTTCCCTTCAGCAAAGACAATTTGTTGGAATGGATCAAGACGGATGAAGGGCTTTGGCAAGCGGTAGGCGAGATAGACCCCGGGGACGCCGGCCGGCTATTCAAGAGTCTATTGATTTTTGACGACCGAAACCCTGTATTTTTACCCTAACCCCCTTCAACCTGAGCATCAACCATGCGGAGTATCTTTCTCAAAGAGATTCACACCTTTTTCCGGTCGCTGATCGGCTATATTGTCATTGGAGGCTTTTTGCTCATCACCGGGCTGCTGCTGTTTGTCTTTCCGGACACCAGTCTGCTCGAGTACCCTTACGCCAGTCTGGCGCAATTTTTCGAGCTCGCGCCCGGCATATTTTTGTTTTTGATTCCGGCCATCACCATGCGGTCCTTTGCCGAAGAATGGCAGGCCGGCACCTTTGAACTGCTCGCCACCAAGCCCTTGACCGATTTGGACATCATCCTCGGCAAATTTTTCGCTGCGGTATTTTTGGTTGCTTTTGCCCTTATTCCTACATTTTTGTACGTCTATACCCTCTATCAGCTCGGATCGCCTCCGGGCAGCATAGACATGGGCGCCATTCGGGGGTCTTATTTGGGGCTGTTGCTGCTGGGATCGGCCTTTGTCGCCATCGGGCTATTTGCTTCGGCGCTTACCACCAACCAGATCGTAGCATTTCTGCTCGGCACTTTTTTGTGTTTCATGGTGCAGTGGGGCTTTTTCTACGTTAGTAAGTTGCCCTTGTTTGTCGGAATTTGGGACGACCTGGTACAAAAGCTCGGCATAGACTACCACTATCGGTCTATCAGCAGGGGCATTATAGACACGCGGGATTTGCTTTATTTCATTTCCGTTGTCGTTTTCTTTTTGGCCTTGACGCGAAGCGTGCAGGAGCGAAGAAAATGGTAACACAACACTAGTGGGTTCATGACAAAGCAAGCACAAGCCATTGTTCAGTTACTTTCTCTCTTGGGTATCCTGGTGGCCCTCAACTACGCGGGGAATTCCCGTCTGGGAAAAACGCCTTTATACGGACAACTTGACCTGACCGAAGAAAAGCGGTTTACCCTGAGTCCGGCTACCCGGAACATGTTGTACCAGCTGGAAGATGCTGTGGATGTCGCTATCCTGCTGGAAGGCGATTTCCCTGCCGGCTTTAAGCGCTTGCAAACGGCAGCGGTCGAACTGATCGAGGACTTTCAGGCGATTTCCCCTTACATCCAATACCGTTTTGACAACCCCAACGAAGGAAATACGGAGCAAATCAACCAGCGCAGGGAAGAACTGGCCAAAGACAACATCCTTCCCACCCGACTGACGGTCAACAGCAACAACGAGCGCTCCCAGCAGTACATTTACCCCTGGGCAGTGTTCTATTACAAAGGCAGGAGCCTGAAAGTCAATCTGCTCGAAAACGACATCCCCGGGCAAGACCAGGAACTGGTGCTCAACAACTCGGTGGCGCTGCTGGAATACAAATTCGCCAATGCCATCCAGAAACTCCAGACGGTGTTGCGCCCGGTAGTCGCTTTCACCAGTGGACATGGCGAGCTGAATCCGCTGGAAACGGCTGATTTGGAAAAAAGTCTGCGCGAACACTACGACACAGGCAGGCTCAACCTCGACAGCACCGTGGCGATCAGTCCGGATCTCGACGTTCTCGTCGTAGCCAAACCCCAGACTGCCTTTTCGGAAAAAGACAAATTCAAGATTGACCAGTACATCATGAACGGGGGCAAAGTACTCTGGCTCATAGACCGCATCAACGTATCGCTCGACAGCCTCCGCGGCAAGGAATATATGCCGCTCGATTACGAAACCGACCTCGAGGACCTGTTTTTTAATTACGGATTTCGGATTCAACCCAACCTGGTGCTGGACTTGCAAAACTCTCGCATCCCCTTGGCCACCAGCATGATGGGCAACCAACCTCAATTTGAATACTTCTCCTACCCCTACCACCTTGTCGTGACTCCGGGGGAAAGGCATGCCATTTCGAGGGGGGTGGGGCCGGTCAATTTGCTGTACAGCAGTTCCATAGACACTACTGTCCAGGTAAAAACCCCCATCCGCAAAACCGTCCTGCTGGAAAGTACCGCAAAAACCATGTTGCAGTACCTGCCCCTGGAGATGAACTTCCGCTTCCTGGAATACGAGCCCGATCCGGAGCGGTACAACAAATCGGTTCAACCCCTGGCGCTGCTCCTGGAAGGCGTATTCCCCTCCCTGTATCGCAACCGCGTCACGGAAAGCATGTTGCAAGGCTTGGCAGAATTGGACATTCCCTTCAGGAAGGAAAGCGAACCGGGTGCCATGGTCGTCGTAGCAGATGGAGACATTGCCAAAAACTTCGTGCCGCCGGGACAAAACCGCTACGACCCCCTGGGCTACAATCCGTTTGAAAAATTCACGTTTTCCAACAAAGATTTCCTGCTCAATGCCATCGAATACCTGATTGACGAACAGGGCATCATCGAGGCCCGCAACAAGGAAGTCAAACTGCGACTCCTCGATGCCACCCGCCTCATGGCGGAAAAGCGCCAATGGCAACTCCTCAATCTCCTGCTGCCCCTGGTGTCACTCATCGCTTTTGGTCTGGGCTATCATTTTTTGCGCAAGCGAAAATATGCCCGGTAAACGGTAGCAATTGAGGTCAGCAATTTCTCATGTGGCATTTATTGATCAAATTCGAAATATTGCTGGCGGACAAAACCAAATCACAACAAGGAGCTTCTCCGCCTCGCTGGCATATTGCGCCCTTTCAGG
>JANQWK010000046.1 GCA_030729925.1 Saprospiraceae bacterium | reverse complement strand
TGACCCTGGGAAATAGCGGTTACGTTTTTGGATGTGGAGGTATTAATAAGGGTAAACAGGTGCAAGCCACCTTAAGGTGCCTTGCACCTGCGCCCTAACTATTTGACAAACAATATCTTGGAGTCAAAAAATCAACCGCCAACTGCCAATCCACACAAAAAAAGCCGGTTGGTAACTAGACCAACCGGCTTTCAAAAAGCTCAAAAAACGCTATTATTTGAAGGTGTATGCTTTGGTCAGCATATTGAATTCAATGGTGTAAGTTCCTGCGGGAACCGGAATATTCGGGCCATTTCTGCTGGCGACACCACCGGGGAAGTCAGCTCCACCCCAGTTCCAGTCCCAAGCGTCGTTGGCGCGGAACTTGGCTTCACCTGCTACCAAATCCATGGTCAGTGTGAGCAAATTTGGATTGCCTGCAGTTGGAGTCATATTGGTGTCGTCGCCCCAGCCACCTGGTGTGGCACTGCCGATCAAACCAATGCTGGCCGGTGAAATATTGTAGTCTCCGGTACTTGGATTGAACACGACATAATAGAGACCTTCTTCTGCAACCGGAATGTTCGGTCCATTTAGCGTAGCTACACCCGTACCCGGATCGCTTCCGCCCCAGTTGGTTGCCCAATCGTCGTTAGCGCGGAATTTCACTTCTCCTGCGGTCAGACCGATAAACACGCTGAAGGTGCCATCGCCATTATCCATCAGATCGGTATCACTTCCCCAACCACCTGGCGTCGAAGAACCAATAATTCCGATAGAGGGGAATCGAAGGAACTTCACTTCATAAGCCAGGGTTTTGTCATTGAAGGTGATATCGTAGAAAGCTTCCTGTGCATCAGCGGGAATAACAATGTTTTTACCGAATTCTTCTGCGATGCCATCGCCTTCGTTATCACCCCAGTTTTTGCCCATAAAGTCAGGGAATTCCGCAAAACGGAAAGCATCACCACCCTTCAGAACGACTTCGTTCAGGACCCAGGTATTGTTATCGGTCAGGTTGAAGGGGTAATCTGCGCCTTCGAAAGTGTTGAAGGTTCCCAATAGGTAGAGGCTATTTGCGTTTTTATCGAGGAAAACCGCAGGAACAAAAGAAAACTCCAGGGTTTTATCGTTAAAACGGAAATTGTACAAACCGGAAGGACTGCCGTTGGCATTTGCGCCACCACCAGTAGTTTCTGCAACAAATCCGGAAGAACCGGAGGCACTTCCCCAGTCTTTGCCACACCAACTTTCACAGTTTTTGACCTTCCATTCGCCACCATCAAAGGTAACTTCTGTTACTTCCCAAATGTGATCCGAAACAAGCGTCATACGGACTGAGCCCCAGCCGTTGAAGGAACCAGACATGAACATTTCATCGTTATTAGCCGCAAAAGGCAATAGCGAAATTTCGAAGGTAGCCTTTGTGGTTTGCGCCTGGCCTTTTACATCCGAAACGGTAATATCAATATGGTACAACCCTGCGTCGAGGTTGGCGGCATCGAAAGTAGATCCGGCGATGAGGATAGAATCCAGGGTTCCGGACAAACTTTTTTCCGTGGAAGCGAGCTCCGTACCGGCGTCTGTAGAAAGTTTAACCGTAGCAGAAGCAAGTGGCGAAACCGATCCGTCCACAAATTTAACCACTACATTGAAATCACCCTTGACTACTTTGCTGCCGTTACCCGGAGTAACACTCAGAATACCGGGAGGGAAATCGGTCAGGGCAAGGGTATCCAGTTCGTCCTGACAGGATTGTACCAGCAGGGAACTGATGAACAAAAGCGAAAATAAATATAGAAACCTTTTCATTGTTGCTTGAATTAGAGGGTTTGATTAATAACCTTGATTCTGGGTCAGGTTGGGGTTGGCCAACAATTCATTGAACGGAATCGGCAATAGATTTCTGAAGGATTCGGTTGTTTTGCCAGCGGCTACACCACCTTTCCAGGGCCATACGCCATTTTCGGTAAATTGGTTGTAGCGGATCAAATCCTGTCTTCTGTGCGCCTCCCAATACAATTCTCTGGCTCTTTCATCCAATACGAAGCCCAAAGTCAACTGACTTTCAGTGATATTGCCGTTGGTGCTGTTGTAGGCACGCGCTCTAAGCTCATTGATGTAGTTCACCGCCTGCGTTTTGCTTCCACCGGCTCCATCTCTCAAGGTAGCTTCTGCATACATCAAATACGCGTCGGCCAGTCGGAACATCGGATAGTCAATATCCGTATGGGTGAGGTTCTGACCAGGCTCGCCGGCAGAGGTGATGTTTTTGTATTTTCCAATAGCATAACCGTCGCTGAAGTTGCTGATCGAAGTAATGGTTTTGCTCTGACCGTCTGTATGGAACAAAGCTCTTTCGTCAATAGCACCGGTTTCATCAGGGAATTTATCCACCAGGACACTGGTGGTACGCAAGCCAAACCAGCCACCGTCAATGCCGTATTCGGCAGGATCCATCGTACCCCCTACCGGAGCATGGGCAAGATAGGTCATACCCCCCCAAGTCTGGGTAGAAAGTCCGTCAAAAGGAATCGGGAAAATTACCTCAGGAGAAAGGTGGTTGTCGGCCTTGAACAGGTCATCGTAGTTTTCCTGAAGGCTGTATGCACCAGACTGGATGACTTTCTGACTGGCTGCCAGTGCTTCATTCCATTTTGCAGTGCCTGAATACACTTCTGCATTCAGATACAGCTTTGCTTGTAGCATCCACAGAGCGGCCTTGTCCACCCGTCCGTATTCGTTCTGCTTTGGACCGGGAAGATCAGCTTCGATGGCTGCCAGCTCGCTTTCTATGAAATTGAACACCTCCGCACGCGAAGCCTGGGTAGGAGGGTTAGAACCAATCGGGTCATTTTCTGTGTAGAATGGAATATCCCCAAACAAGTCCATGCCATGCCACAAGCTCAAAGCCCTCAAAAAGCGAGCTTCTGCGCGGTAAGTTTGCACAGCAGCCTTACCTGCAGCACTGACCCCTCTGCTATCCAGCTTATCAGCCGCGGTTTCCCGCAAAAATTCGTTGGCCATAGAGACCTGGAAGAAGATGCGGTAGTACATCGCATTGACAAACTGATTGGCACTTGTCCAGGAATGCGCATGCAGGTCGGGCAAACCTTCGTCACCCCAACCGATAACCGCCTCGTCAGTGGTCAGTTCCTGAAACTGCCAGTACTGGCGCAGGTAGTTGGAAAAGCCCTCGTCCAAACTCGAGATGTCCGCCCTTCCTGCGGGGCCTTCCTGACCCGTCACCGCCAGACCTGCATAAATCTTGGCAAGGAAGCGGATGTAGTTGGACTCATCCTGGAAAAGGATGTCGGCCGTACTCGAACTCCTCGGCTCCAGGTCGAGGTCGGTACACGCCGAAAAACCTAATGCAATGATTACTAAGGATAATTTTAGCAGTTTATTCATGGCTATAGTTTTTTTCACTTGATTAAATTATAGCCCCAGACTCAAACCAAACAAGAAGGTTCGCGACATGGGGAAAAGGTTGTTGTCTATACCATTGAAAATCTCAGGGTCAAGACCGCTGTATTCCGTGAGTACGAACAAGTTCTGAACGGTTCCATACAATCTCAACATCCTGTTCTTGGGTAAGTTCTTGAAAGTATAACCAAGCGTCATGTTGTCCATTCGGATAAACGAGGCATCTTCGAGGTAGTAGTCAGAAAAGTACTGCGGATCGGTAAAGCTGGTGACCAACACCGAGTTGTGCAGGTTTTCCAGGAACCCTTCCCGAATAGCTACGTTTCTGTAAAATCCTTTGGAAGATGCATTGTTGTTATACACGTGGTTGCCAAGATTACTTCTCAGGGTAAAGTTCAGGTCGAAACCTTTGTAGGTTAGGGTAGAACTCAAACCAAACAAGGCATCCGGTGCCGGGTTTTCAATCGGTCGCTTGTCCAGATCAGTAACAACGCCGTCTTTGTTGAGGTCTTCATACATGTCCGCCAGGTTGATGGCGCCGTCGTCGTTGTGATCCACACCGTCCACCAAAGGTTTACCGTTGGCGTCAAGTTTGTGCTGGAACATGAAAAAGGCATTGACCGCCTCGTCCACTTGCAGGATCTGAATGTTGTTACCCACGCCACCAGAGATACCTCCTGTCGGGATACCTTTGTCGGAGGTGCGGTCAATCGCGAGTATTTTGTTTCGGTTAAGCGCTGCGTTGAGAGAGATATCCCAGCTAAAGTCAGGCTTGTTGATCAAATTGGCATTCAAGGTCAATTCTACCCCTTTGTTTTCCAATTCTCCAATGTTGGTCAATACCCGGTCGGTCAGGTTGGTACCTGCAGGAACTGGTACGACAAACAACAAGTCGTTGGTGGTTTTCTGATAGTATTCCAGGGTACCGTTTACGCGGCCATTGGAAAAACCAAAGTCCAGACCCAGGTTGAAAGAGGCTGTTTCTTCCCACTTCAAGTTGGAGTCGTAGCCATCTGCGCGCAGGGTGTTGATGAACTGGTTGCCAAATTGATATCTTGCTCTGACCGTACTCAAAGTGTATAGCGGCAAATATCGGAAGTCACCAATCTCCTGGTTACCCGTTACACCATAGCTGGCACGGAATTTCAAATCAGAGAAAATGCTTTCCAATCCGCTGGCAAAGTCTTCCTCCAAAATTCTCCAGGCAAATGCTGCTGAAGGGAAAACCCCCCAACGGTTGTTTTCGCTGAAGCGGGAAGAACCATCACGTCTGACTGTAGCGGTAAACAAGTACTTGCCCTGGATATTGTAGTTCAAACGTCCAAAGAAGGAAATGAGTCTGTTTTCGATTACCGTATTGAACGCTTCAAATTCCGTTGCCGGAATGGTACTGTTGAACCCAAAAATATCCGAGTCGAGGTCAAATGCGGTGAAAGAAGGG
The DNA here is from genome assembly GCA_030729925.1 of Saprospiraceae bacterium. Classification (GTDB taxonomy): domain Bacteria; phylum Bacteroidota; class Bacteroidia; order Chitinophagales; family Saprospiraceae; genus JALQTV01. The sequence continues at coordinate 7,923 of JANQWK010000046.1, read as the reverse complement.
AATTCACTGCTGAAGTCCTGGTAAGAGTAACCCGCCGTTACGTCCACTACGTGATTGCCTCCGTTGAAGTCTTTTTTGTAGTTGAGGTAGGCATCCAACAATAGGTTCGATTTCCGACCATTGCTGATATTGATCTCCCCCGTCCGGTTGCTCACCGGTGGCCGTTGGAAGGTCGTAGGGACAAATCGCTTGGATTCGCTGTTGTTGATGTCATAACCCATGTTGAGTTTACCGGTCAAACCAGGCAAAAAGTTGGGCTGGTAGTCAAATTCAATGTTTCCGATGCTTCTGAAACTTCTTCCCACATTGTTGATCTGCTCTACCAGTGACACCGGGTTTCGGGGCGACAAGGCCAACCCGTATTCAAAATATCCGGCAAATGCAGTATTGGAAGGGTCAAATACAGGCTGCGTAGGGTCGAATGAAGAAGCCCCGCCAATCGGTCCCGGGTCAAAGACTTCGTTGTTGAGCGATCCCTTGACATTGCTTCGGATCTTCAACTGGTTGTCGAGCAACGACAGGTCGTAAGCCATGGCAATACTGGTACGCTCTGTACTGTATGGCCGTACAATACCTTCCAGCTTTTGGTAACCCGCAGATATGCGGTAGCCGATGTTCTGACCGCCACCATTGACACTGAGGTTATGGCTCTGACCCATGGCCGTTCGCGTAACTTCATCAAACCAGTTGGTGCGCGCATCACCCAGCAAGTTCAAACGATCGGGACGCTTAAACGTAACCACGTTGATAAACTCGTCCACGCCCAAAATGTCCGGTTCGCCAACAAATGAAGCGCTGGATACATACCCGTCATAAGTGATACTGGGCTTGCTATTGGCTTTTCCAGCTTTAGTCGTAATGATGATGACCCCGTTGGCACCCCTGGATCCGTAAATGGCCGTTGCCGAAGCATCTTTCAATACGGTAAAGGTTTCAATGTCGTTGGGGTTGAGGAAGTTCAAAGGGTTACGGCCACCCGGGAATCCTCCATTGTCCACAGGTACACCGTCAATAACAAATAGGGGTTCGTTACCCGCATTGACCGAAGTTCCACCCCGGATACGGATGGTAGAACCCTGACCAGGACCCGCTTGCGGCGTGATTTGCACACCCGCTACCTTACCCGCGATGAGGTTGTCGGCCGAAACAATGGCACCTTTGTTGAAGCTCTCCTGAGAAATCGGAATGACCGATCCCGTTGCGTCCTCTTTCCTGACGGTACCATAACCGATGACCACCACTTCGTCAATGAGCTGTCCGGCGGTCAAGGCTACATCCAAGGTGCTTTGACCGGCCCAATTGATGACGCTCGACTGATAACCGGTGTAGGAAAACTGAATCTGGTTCTGGTTTTCCGGTACGCCGAGCTTGTAGTTCCCGTCAGCATCCGTAACCGTACCCACACTTGTCCCGAGCACCAGGATGTTCGCCCCAATCAGCGGCTCACCTGTCCCCGCATCCGTGACTTTTCCCGAAATGGACTGCTGGGCAACCAAGAGGTTACCCGCCATCAATAGCGCGAGTGTGAGCACGACGCCTTTGATGCTTCTTGCAAAATTAAGTTTCATGATAGACTGGTTTGGTTAATAGCTTTTTGTATTTTATACACAAAGTAAATTATTGTTTTGTATTTAACGAATAAAAAAAATGGCTTTTTTTATTTGCTCCATAGAAAACGACTTTCAGATAACGGTTGTGGGGTTTAGGTGTAGATAGGAAATCCGATGTTATGTCGGATAAAAAAAACGAAAATTCGCTAAGCAAGGTAAGGGAATAATTGTAATTGAAAAAGCAAGTATGCACAATTTCTTTTTGTTGTTTGGGTAGCACGCGGCGAATTATGTATTTTCGAATTTTGTCATTTTTTTTGTGCAAAATTTTTTAGGTATGAAAACCAGATGGTTGTTCTTCGTTGGGTTGTTGGGAGGTGTCGCGTTGTTGTCCTGCGAGCGCGCAGCGCCTACTCCGGATTTGAGCTTTGGCATGGTTACCCTGCTGGGACAGGATACTGTGGCGGTAGAGGAGGTGCAGATGGAACCCGGAAAGGTTCGGGCCAGAGCGATCTTGCGTTCCCCCCGCTTGTCTTTCCTGGAGTATGAAATGAGTCTGGGTAGCAATTATGAAATGCTCACTTTTTCAGGGGCAGCTTACGCTAAACCGGGTGCTGCTGCAGCGGATCTGCTGGAAAGTTATACGCTGACCTTTTCCGCCGATCGGGATACCCTCCAGATGATTCAGCGCACGCAGGCGGAGATTGTGGGCTATAATTTTGCGGCGACTTCTGCTGTCCTGCCTTTTTTGGATATGATCCACTGGCCTTTTGAAGTCATGTCTCGCAAAATGAATGCCGCTAAGCTGGATAGCCTGGTGCAGCCCCTTTTTGCCGGCAGGCGCACCCTGAATTTCAAATTGTACCCGGGTGGAGGCGATACGCTGTTTATCGAACATCCGACCCGTGGGGCGACCTGGGCATTGAAGGGTGTGGATGGCGCTCTGACTTACCTCGATGCAGGGGCAACTACGCGAAAATTGCGCGTTTTTCGCACTGAAAGCGTGGATTTCGATAGACTGGCTACTCGTTTTTTGGAACAGGAGTCCCAAGGCAAGCGCATAGGGGAATTGTCGGGCAGAGGGAGCGCAAAGACTACTATAGGTAAGTTGAACCTGGAGTTCGATTACGGACAACCGGTGCGGCGCGGAAGGACGCTCTTCGGTAGCGTTGTACCATGGGGCGAGCGATGGCGAACCGGCGCCAATAAGGCGACCCACATGCGGATAGATCATGCGATCAAAATGGGCGACCTGCTGATCCCCCCAGGGGAATATACTTTATTTTCCATCCCGGAGCCGGATGGCGGAGTGCTGATCATCAATACCCAAACCGGCCAAAATGGACAGTCATACGATCCCCAACTGGATCTCGGACGGGTGCCCATGCAGGTAGATACGCTTGGCGCATCGGTGGAACTGTTTACCATTGAGGTGGCCGAAACTGCAACTGATCGCGGTAGCCTTCGGTTGATGTGGGGCAATACGGTTTTTAGTATTCCGTTTTCTGTAGAGTAAGAAAGCTACACACCTATGAAATACTTGTTGAGTTTGTTTTTTGCGCTGAGCTTGTTTACCATCACAGGACAAACCGCCCTGAGGGTCAACCGAAGCAATGCGATTGATTGGAGCCTTCCGGTCAACAATTTGTTTGTGGATGAAGACAACAACAAATGGGTCGCCAACGATAAAGGGGTGTTCCAGGTGCTCGCCTATAACTTGAGCGAGCCACTCGCTCTGCCGCCAGGTACCCAATCGCTGCTTGCGCTGCCCGGAGGTAATGCCCTGGTCAATTGGTCCGCCGAGTCCATGACCACCTTGCTCGAAGGCTTAGACCTGACCCTGGCCGATGTGACAGCCGCTCATTATCAGGCTACTTCCAAAATGCTCTGGTTAGGTACCGACGGGTCGGGCTTGGTACAAGTCGGTTTGTCCGATAAGCCTGTCTTAATCAGACAACTGACTACCGGCAATTCCAAATTGCGTTCCGATGTCATCAACAGCATTTTCGAGGATAGAAAGGGCCGACTCTGGGTGGCAACCGCAGATGGGGCACTGGTGGGAAAGGATAACACATGGGAGTTGATCGAACGCTATTTTAATATAGAAGGCTTCGCCGAAAACGATAGCGAAGTCTGGATGTTTGGCGATGGTTTTGTGGGGCCGGTGAATTCAAAAATGCAGTGGAACCCGAAAGAGCTTCCTGCCGAGGCGATTGCCGGCGTGCTGCAGGATCTTGCTTTCGATTGGGATGGCAATATCTGGCTGGCTTCGGAAATCATCGCCCGTTATGCTTTCGAGACCACCGATCTGCTGATTTTTGACGGGGCTTCTTACTATACCAGTTCTTTTCCGGTAAATATCGTGGTTGACCTGGATGGAGCCGTTTGGGTTTCTACCTTAGACAAGGGCTTGTTCGTGATCGAGGAGTCCACCGCATTGAACGTGAGGAGCTTTTTGCTGAGCGCAATCAGCTGCGATGGCAATGGGTCAGATGCGAGCATTGGTGCAGAAGGGATAGGAGGGGAGCCTCCATATAGTTTCGAGTGGTCCAACGGAGGGACCGAGGCTCAACTGAACGGCGTCCCGGGGGGTAATTACCGGGTAGTGGTGACCGATGCAAAAGGTCAGGTGAAGAGCGCCGCTATTGAGGTGTTGGACCCTCGGGTAAAACTCATGGCCAGTCAGCTGACAGAGGAAAGTACTGCCGGGGCCGCCGATGGTGTGGCAACCGTAGATCTTCCGGGTAATCTTTCCGAATACCGCATCCAGTGGTCCAATGGGGCTACTACCCCGAAAGCAGAGGGACTGGTGGCAGGGGATTACGAGGTCACCGTGAGCCATACCAATGGTTGTAGCGCAGTGGCATCCGTGCGGATAAAACAAAAGTCTGCACTGCTGGCCGCCCGACTCAACTTGCTTAGTCCCAACCCCTGTGCAGGTGCTTCAGCCGGCGTTGTGGAGGCAGTGGTGACCGGTGGCACACCTCCCTATCAACTGACTTGGGCAGGAGCCAATACGACTCGAAACCGCTTTGAAGGCTTGTCTGCCGGAACCTATATGCTGGAGGTACAGGATGCAGCAGGGGAACGCAGTACCGCCGAAATTGTGTTGACCGATCCGGAGCCGCTGGTCGCAGAGACCGCTGTTTTGTCTCCTGCCGGCCTTGATCAGAACAACGGAGCTGCTTCCATCACGGTAAGCGGCGGAACCCCCGATTATACGTTTATTTGGGACAACGGGAGTCGCAGTGCCGAGGTGAATAACCTTTCCAGCGGTAACCACGAGGTGACGGTGACCGACCAAAAGGGGTGCAGCCAGACTGCTGTCGTGGAAATTCCCGAAAATATCCTGCCCTTGTCGGTGGCACTGAGCCAGGAAGGTCGCATACGCTGTGCCGGTGAACCGGAGGGCGGCCTGGCGGTCAAAACTGTAGGCGGCAAAGGGCCTATGCAATATGCCTGGAGTGATGGCAGTACTGCCGGCCCCAGACGGGAAAAACTGGCAGAAGGACGGTATTCGGTTACCGTGACCGACGCCAACGGTGCTACGGCAGAAAATGAGTTTACCATCACAGGGCCACCCGCTCTCGAAGTGGCACTGACAGTCCTAAATCCCGCCTCGGTGGGACAGGCCAACGGCAGAGCAGCACTGACCGTTACCGGCGGCGTGGCTCCATACGCGGTGGTCTGGGACAATGGCCAGCGAGATATGGAGGGGATGCGACTGGTGGCCGGCCAACATAACGTTTCCGTGACCGATAAAAATAATTGTACAACTATAGTACCCTTTGAGATGCCGGAGAATGTGTTGCCCCTCGCAGCAGATCTGGTACAAACTGCTTCCAATAATTGTCCGGGTGAGCAGAATGTTGCCCTCGATCTTCGGGTGACCGGCGGAAAAGAACCTTATTCGGTTCAATGGAATACCCCGGGATTGGCTGGTTTTTCTCCCAAAGGACTGCGTCCGGGGGAGTACACCGCTACCGTCACAGATGCAACCGGCTCCAGTGCAACAGCCACTCTGGTGGCCAAAGATGCCGAGCCTGTTACAGTTGCTATCCGGGGAGTGTCACCCGCCAGTACGGGTAGGTCCGATGGCAAAGCGAGCGCCGTGGCTTCAGGCGGAGACGGCAATTATACTTTTCGATGGGATAACGGGGTACAAGGAGTAGCTGTGGAGAATCTCAGTCCGGGCGAGCACAAGGTAATGGTGACCGACGGTAAGGGGTGTACCGCCGAAACGAATGTAACGATCCGCGAAAATATCCTCCCCCTTCAACTGGAACTGGTTTTGGCGCAGCCGATTGCCTGTAACGGCGATGCTAATGGCGGCCTTACGGCAAAAATTACGGGTGGAAAGGAACCGTATGCTGTCCAATGGAGCAACGAGGCGACTGGCTTGTCGCTTAGCGGACTTCCTGCCGGTCGCTATGCGGCTACCGTGACCGATGCGAGCGAGCAGGTGGTGAATAAAGTGATCGAAATCCGCGAGGCACCCTTGTTGGAAGTCGCTCCTGTGGTAGAGACTCCCGCTTCGGCCAACCAGTCCAACGGGGTAGCTACGGCAAAGGCAAGTGGCGGGGTCATGCCTTATTCGTATGCCTGGAGTAACGGGAGTACCACTGCTACGCTTCAAAACCTGGCTCCGGGTGCTTATGAAGTGACCGTGACCGATGCCGCAGGTTGTAAGGCTACAGGCAGTGTGGCAGTTACCGAAAATGTGTTGCCGCTGGAACTTGCGCTAAAGGTAACCGCAACCCTGGATTGTTTTGGCGATCAGAATGGAGCCATTGAGGCTGGTGTTACAGGCGGGAAACTTCCTTTGGCGTATGCCTGGAGTAACGGAAGCACCACAAAGGATCTTGTCGGTTTGGGGGCGGGTGAATACGAATTAAAGGTAACGGACGCGAGCGGTCAAGAAACGACCCAACGGGCGCAATTGCTCCAACCCGAAGCGCTTACCCTGAGCGTGGCCGATCTTAACCCCGCTTCAGCGAATCAAAACAACGGCTCCGCAACCATCTTGACTGCCGGTGGTACAGCTCCCTATCGTTTTTCCTGGTCAAACGGAGACACAGCATCTCTCGCCAAAGATCTTCCTCCGGGCAACTACGAGGTGCAGGTGACCGATGACCGAGGATGCACAGCGACTACCTCCGTAGCCATTACAGAAGATATCAAGCCGCTAAAAGGACGTATTGCGCTGATGAGTCCTATTGATTGTGCAGGGAACGACAATGGCGCAATCCGAATTATCCAAGAAGGAGGAAAGGCACCTTTTACATACGCCTGGAACCGCGAAGGTCTGGAGGGTACCGATTTGAAAGACCTCGGTCCCGGGGAATATGCCGTTACCCTGACCGATGCAGCAGGTACTGCGCTTAACCTTGCCTTTAATATGCCGGAACCCCAACCGCTCGAAGTGGTTGTCTTGGAAACCCGTGCGACAAGTAGCCCTGAGGCAGCCGATGGAAAGGCCGAAATCCAGATCAGAGGAGGAACAGCTCCTTTCCGAATCCGCTGGCAAAATGGCGAAGAGTCCCTTTTAGCGAGCCAACTGGCCGCCGGCAATAACCTGCTCACCATTTTGGATGCCAAAGGCTGCCGCGTGGATACGACCCTGGATATCAAAGTCCGCATTCTGACCGAACTGATTCCCTCCAGCCTCCAGCCCGGTCAGACCATCCGACTCAGAAGTCTGGAGTTCGAGGCCGATAGCTCCCGCATTACGCCGCAGTCCATTCCGGTATTGGAAGAATTATACGGATTCCTGAAAGACAATGCCCAGATAGCCTTGGAAGTGGGCGGACATACCAACAATATCCCCCCACAGGAATATTGCGATAGTCTTTCTACCGCAAGAGCCAAGGCCGTGGCAGCGTATCTCGTGGGCCGCGGTATCGCTACCCAGCGGGTACAATACTACGGCTATGGCAAACGCAATCCCATCTTCTCCAACCAAACCGAAGATGGTCGCCAACGCAACCAACGGGTGGAAATCAAAATTTTGCGGATTAGGGAAGAGGATTAGGGGAGATATTGTTTAAAAATTCAATATATTGTTGATTAACAGTGTTTTAAATCTAGGTGGAAGGCACCTTAAAGTGCCTTCCACCTAGATTACCCTGATTAATACCCCGAGATTCAAAAAGGTAACCCCGCTTTGCGACCTAAAAAAACAAAGCTCCAGGTGGAAGCGTCGTTAATTACGCATCTAATAGTTGTTAAACCTCCGGTAAGTAGTTGCGAACGCGTCGTGCTCCACGCCAAATTGGGTGTTTACAACTAAAATAATGGCCTAAACTTATCGAGGTATTGTAGTAATGCCGCGACTACGCACGTGGCTACAACCAGGTTAGCCTGAACAGTGCTC
>JANQWK010000045.1 GCA_030729925.1 Saprospiraceae bacterium | reverse complement strand
TAGGTTTCTCCGCACGCAATATTTCGAATTTGATCAAAAAATGCCACATGAGAAACTGCTGAAGCGTGCACTAAATTTACTGGATATGTTTGATTTACAGCATCTTGCGATTTGTGATGTCGGTTGCGGTACGGGGGCTTCCAGCTTGGTACTGGCCAGAGAAACAGGCGCTCAGGTGCTGGCGGTGGATTTGTTCCAGCCTTTCCTGGATGTGCTGGAAGTCCGTGCACAGGCCGCCGGGCTGACCGATCAAATTCAGACCCGCTGTTTGTCCATGGATGCGCTGCCGTTCGAACCGGATACATTTGATTTGTTCTGGTCAGAGGGCGCCGTGTATAATATGGGTTTTGAAAAGGGTATCCGCTATTGGCGACAGTTTTTGAAACCCGGCGGATTCCTGGCCGTTTCAGAAATTTCCTGGCTGCGGGATGACCGACCCGATGAACTGGAAACTTATTGGACTAATGCCTATCCCGAAATAGATAGTATCTCCGCAAAGATCCGCGTACTGGAAAGTGCAGGCTATTCACCCCTGGCACATGTTGTACTGCCTCCTTCCTGCTGGCTGGACGCTTATTACCTGCCTCTGCAGGCGCGATATCCTGCCTTTCTGGAACGACATCACAACAGCGAGGCCGCAACGGCATTGCGGGCTTCCGATGCCGAAGAAATCGCTCTGTACGAACAATATCAGGATTATTACAGCTACGGGTTTTACCTCGCCAGAAAGGTTTGACAAGCCCGCGTTTTTGTGCTATCTTTAGAGATAACCAAACGCTGTCGCCATGCCCTATGTTTCCCTCAATGGCTGTAATTATTACTACGAATCCCACGGAGAGGGGCCAGAAACCCTCGTGCTTTCCCACGGCCTGCTCTGGAGCGGACACTTGTTCCACAAACAGGTGGCTTTTTTGAAAGACCGCTACCGCGTGATCACCTACGACCACCGCGGACAAGGTCGCTCCGAAGTGACTCCGGATGGCTATGATATGGATAGCCTCTATGCCGATGCGGTGGCCTTGATCGAGACCCTCGAGTTAGGTTCCGTTCATTTTGGCGGATTGAGTATGGGCGGTTTCGTAGCCATGCGATTGGCCGCACGCAGACCCGACCTGCTGCGCTCCCTCATCCTGATGGAAACTTCTGCTCAGCCCGAACCCAACAAGTTGAAATACGGTGTCCTCAATGCGATAGTCAGACTTTTTGGCGTAGCCAGCGTGACCAACCCGGTGATGAAGATCATGTTTGGCGATACCTTCCTACAGGATGATTCCAGAAAAGCAGAACGGGAGGAGTGGATCCGCGAATTGCAAAAAAATAAGAAGACGATCGTGAAGGCCGTGTCCGGCGTGCTGAACCGTTCAGGTGTGGAGCACGAGCTTTCCCAGATCCAGTGCCCAACGCTGATCCTGGTTGGTAAAGAGGATAAAGCTACCGTTCCGGAAAAAGCAGCTTTTATGCATGCCCATATCCGTGGCTCTGTCCTGCACGAAGTCGAAAAAGCCGGTCATACGGCTACCATCGAGGCGCCCGAAGCCTACAACCGTTTGATAGCTGATTTTTTAACCCAAAATTTCTCCAATGAAAAAACTGGAAAATAAAGTGGCCATTGTTACCGGTGCAGGTGCCGGTATGGGTAAGGCCATTGCAAGCCTTTTCGCAAGCGAAGGCTGCAAAGTAGTGGCTGCCGATATCAATGAGGATAGACTGGAAGCGTTAAAGGCAGCTATCGCTGCTTCCGGCGGAGAGGTGACTCCTCTGTTGGCAAACATGGCCGTGGAAGCCGATATCGAAAATATGATCCAGACTGCTTTAACCGAATACGGCCGATTGGATATCCTGGTCAACAATGCAGGTATTATGGATCATTTTGCACCCGTGGGCGAACTGGATAACGAGATGTGGGATAAAGTGATGAAAATAAATGTAGAGGGGCCGTTCAAAGCGATGCGGAGCGCCGTACGAATTTTTCTGGCACAGGGAAGCGGGGTCATCCTCAATATTGCTTCTGTGGGCGGACTGCAAGGTGCCAGAGCCGGGGCTGCTTATACGACGAGCAAACACGCCCTGATTGGACTGACTAAAAATACCGGTTTTATGTATTCCAAGTCAGGTATTCGCTGTAATGCCATAGCACCGGGAGCCGTTAATACCAGCATCAGTGATACCATTGATTTTTCGAAAATTACCCCACTGGTCAATGATCGCATCATGGCCGGCATGCCCCTGAATCCTCGTACCGGTGAACCCGACGAAATTGCCCGGGCAGCCCTGTTCCTCGTGAGTGAGGATGCCAGTTTTGTAAACGGACAAACTTTAACCGTAGATGGTGGCTGGACAGCCTATTAATCTTCCGGGTTGCGCTCGTATTGTCGGATGATGAGGGCATACCAGATGACTCCCACGAGGTAGAGTCCAACCGTGATCAGGAAAATGGTGACATAGCGAAATTCCAGGGCGCGCAACGCAGCAAAGAGTTTCATGGAAAGGAACCAACTTCCCGCCCAAATGGAAGCCTGTAAGGCACTCATGATCTCTCGGTTGCGCTTACCCACATATTTCATGATCAACTCAGTGGTCATGGGCGCTGCCGCATTCATGAGGGGCTGTCGCAGGGTGTAAAAAAATATCGCCACCGGCAAGGCAAATCCCAAGTCCCGGTAGTATTCTGTGGTGGCGAGCGAAAATAAGGCAATAATGGCCATGGACTGAAACAGCGTGATGGCTATCCGGTAGCCAAAACTTCGCCGGATGTAAGGCATGAAAAGCATGACGATTGCTACAATGCCGTAGGTGACAGCTCCCATAACCGAAAATAGCGCGGAGTTTACCCCGTGGACATGCAAAAAAAACAGGTTGATTACCGGTATGGTGAATCCGGCTCCTATAGCCATGATGAGTGAAGGAATAAACGCCTTGACAATCAGTCCCCAGTCGTAATCCCGGCGTATCTGATGGAAGGGTACCCGCGCAGACAGGTTTTCGCGAACGCGGATCTTATATACAAAATAGACCGCAAGGATCGAAAGGGTAGCGACGCCTTGCAGGATGCGCTTTTCTGTGAAAAAAACGGGATCCAGTTGGTGCAACAGGCTGTTACATACCCCAACGATGAAAATAGTCGCACTAAAAGTGAGGAAGGAGAGCGAAAAGGCTTCGGAATGGGTCTCCGGCTTGCCGTTGAGCAAAATGAAGGGCAAAATGGTAACCTGCATGGCCATATAGGCCAGACCCCAAATCATGGCCAGCACCGGAATCCAGTTGTCCCAATGCTTGTCAATGGCAAACAGCAGCAGGTGCGTGACCACTGGCATGGCAATCGCAGCCGCATAAAAAAAGGGGAGAAGCCGCCGGCCCTTGATGAACAACCCTACCGGAAAAGCTAAGAAAAAAACAGCCATGTAGCGCCAGGAAAGTACCTGCGCGATTTCATAGTCTGCATAGCCTTGTTTTGCCATGAAAAAATTGAGTAACAAAAACGCTGAAGTATGCACCGCCTGGATGCAAAACTGTGCCGCAATGGCATACAGTACCGGTTTTTCCATCTTCCGGTAGCCTTGGATGACCTTGGTGATTGCTTCCATCGGGGCAGTTTACGCAAAAAAGCCCAAAGTAAAAATATTTTTCAGGGTACGGGTGGGCAAGATGAAAAAATCCGGTTCCGACAGGATTGCCAGAACCGGATTTTTGGAAAAGTAATTGCAAATAAGCCTCTCGAATAGTTCAGCTTAATTTGGGGTATCCCACCAAAGCGGCGTTTTCAAACGGTAGGCAGGTTCGTTGTCGCCAACATTTGCTCCGTTTCTGACTTTTTCGTTTCCTTCCACAATCATCGCCCTGATCCATTCGCCTTCGGCAAAAAGTGGATTCAGGTTGGTCGGACGGGTAAAGGAAGGACCATAAATATCCTGGCTGTAATCCATACGGCGCAAGTCCACCCAGGTTTCCGGGTTGAATACCTGCACGATATACTTTTGTCGCATGATATGACTCAAACCCGTTTGCAGGTCATTAAAATGCTGTTGCACGCCATTGCTGACCAGACCGTTCCAGAAAGCATCAATTTCTCCCGCCGGTACACCCAACTTGCGCATGTTGGCGCGGATACCTTCCTGATAGGCTGTCAATGCACCTGCCCTGTCACCGGAGCGAAGCCGTGCTTCTGCTTCGATAAATTTCACTTCCGCATAGGTGATGAAAGGGAAAGGCGAGGTGGGTCGGGCATAAAAACCTCCGGTAACCCGACCGTAATTATTGCCATTGGTCGCGACACCGCCGGGAACACCCTGTCCGGGAATCAATCCCCGAAACTCACCGTCAGAAGGCGCCGGGTTCATGATGATTCCGATGCGGGGGTCGAGCAGCTCGGCATTGGTCACAGGAGTTGTCTTCAGCAGATCTACAAAAAACTGGGTATAAGAGAAATAACGTGGTGCGGTGGCACTGGTGAAGCCTCCATATCCCTTGTTGCTCCAGGGGTTGGCTTCAGTGGCAGATGCATTGTCCAGATACGGGAACTCCGCATCCATACCATCTCCGTTAAAAGCATTGCTGCAGGCCTCAATAATGGCCTGGGGGTTGTAGGTACTCTTTTTGCTCAGGTGATTGAGGTAACGGGCTTTTAGCGCATAAGCAAATCGTCGCCATTTGTTGATATCTCCCTGGTACATGATATCGCCGTTGTCTATGTTCAGGCCTTTGGCGTTATTGGGCTCGTTGAATAGGGCGATCGCTTCGTCGAGTTTTGCAATCACCTGGTTATAGACTTCTTCCTGAGGGTCGAACGCAGGGGTCAATCGGGCGGTTGTCACGCCGTCATAGGCTTCACTCACCGGAATATCGCCATACTGGTCGCTCAGCATCCCAAAATTGAGCGCTTCCAGGGTGCGCCCTACACCCGCGAAGTGCGGCGAACCTTCTGCCTTGCCTTTCACGACAAGATCCACACAGTTGGGAATGGCCCAGGTGTAGGCATTCTGCCAAAAAAAGTTACTGGCCGTAAAACGCCAGGTTTCAGCACCATTGGAAGCAGCACCGGAAGCTGCATACTGACATACAGCCGCTACTTCCCGAGCTGCACGCCACATGGACGCACCGTTGCTCATGGTAATTGCTCCGATCAACCGACTCTCCAGCGGAATATCCTGCGGGTTGTTCGGATCGGCATTGACATCGAGAAAGTCCTGGCAAGCACTGGCCATCAGGGCCGATACTACGAGAACTATGATGGATAAACGTTTCATATATTTTAGGTTTTTAGCAGGTCAACAATTAAAAACTGAGTCTAAGTCCAAAATCCACCCCTTTGGTAGCGGGTGTACCGAGGTTGTCCATACCCATGGATCCGGTACCTACTACTCCTGCTCCGCCTGAACTTACCTCAGGGTCAACGCCCGAGTAGTCGGTGATCAGGATCAGGTTACGACCAGTGGCATATAGCTCCAGTCCTTTGATATTGGCGCGATCCAACAGCGATTTGGGTACGCGGTAGGTAAGCGTGGCATAGCGCAGTCTGTACCAGCTGCCGTCTTCCACAAAAAGATCCCCATTGCCACGCAGGATCGTTTGGTAGTAATTTTGGTTCAATACCACTTGCTGGGTATTGCGCTCTCCTGTAGATTCGACGATACCTTCAAAAACGGTGGTATTGCCTCTTTCAAGTGTTTTGGTACTCAAACCACTGCGCACCAGCGCATTTTCGGTGGCATTGTAGATGTCCCCGCCGATGCGGAAATCCCAAAGGAACGCCAGGTTGAAGTTTTTGTACTGGAAGCTGTTGGTCAGACCAATAATATAATCCGGGTTCCTGTCACCAATCACTTCTTTGATGGAACTAATTTGTGGATAACCCTGATTGTTGAGCAACAATTGTCCGTCAGCATTGCGCTTCCATGCATCCCCGTTGATTCCGAAGAGGGTCTGTCCGAGGAATCCCGCTCCCTGCGCCACGAACCCATCTACCGATGCGTCTGACTGCTCTACCCGGTCAAGGGTTCCCGGCAGTTCCACTACCGTAGAAGTGTTTCTGGAGAAGTTGAAGTCCAGCGACCAGTTGAAGTTTTGGCCTTTTATCGGTGTAGCATTGATCATCAACTCGACACCCTCGTTGTCAATTCTACCCCCGTTGAGGTAAGAGATAAACGAGCTCGCAGATGGCGGAACGCGGGTGAAGAGGATCTGGTCGTCGGAACTCATGGTGTAGTACGTGAAGTCCACTCCGATTTTACCTCTGAACAGGCGCATATCAATACCTGCCTCAAAGGCATTGGTGAATTCCGGACGAAGCGCAGGCGCTCCAAAGGCATATACGTTGGCGATAAAGCCTCGCGGCGCTGCGGTAAAGGAGTTGGTCGTATTGAAAAAGGTATTTCCAAGTACGTGCGGAGGCGCATCTTTACCTACACGTGTCCAGGAAGCCCGAAGCTTGGCATAAGGGATAAGGCTGCTTTCTCCATTGGTGACTCCGATTTCGTTGAGGAGGTCTGTAACGACAAGTCCCCCGCTGAAGGAAGGATAGAAGAACGAGCGATTGTCCACAGGCAGGGTAGAAGACCAATCGTTTCTCGCCCGGATGTTGAGGAAGAAAATGGATTTCCAGTCTGCGTTAAAGTCTGCAAAAGCACCCACAATTCTTCGTCGCGATCCCCCTACAGAGATGACCCGCTCATTTTGCAACACGTTGTTGATGCTCGCAAAAGTAGGTACGATAAAGTTGCGGCCGTACCAGGAAGCAGAATTGGCGCGGAAAGATTCCACGTTGTGTCCTACTGCCAGACTGGTATTGATGTTACTGCCAAAGGATTTGGTACCGGTTACCACAAGCGTAGAAGTGGTAATTTGATTGAAGCGATCTACTTCCGTAATAGCTCCCCTTTCTTCACCTCCAATGACGGTACCCGCGCTTCTGACAGAGACAAATTCATCGTTGTAAAAGTCCGTACCCGCACGGTAGGTGATGTTCAGGAACGAAAATGGATCGTAGCTGATGTTGACCGTTGAAATGACCCGGTTGACATTGCTGGTGCTGGGGTTGTTATAGACACTCCAGTAGGGGTTGTCCACAAAAGCCGCATCGTTGGCTACTCCCAACAGGGTGCGCTGCTTGCCATCCGGTGTGAGGTAGTTGCGCGCATCATCGTTGAGCGGCCAGTTGTACAAACCGCGGATGGTTCCTCCACCTCCACCACCAGTGGCACCGATGATGTTGGTTTCCGCAACCCCCGAACCGCCCAGGGTGGATAGGTTTTGTGAATTGACATAGTTAACCGATCCCCCGGCGCGCAGATTTTTGGCCACCTGGCTTTCGGCAGATAATCGGAAAGAGGTTCTTTCAAAACTGGTATTCGGTACAATACCGTTTTGGTCAAAACGGCTGGCAGAAAGATAAAATGTAGTACGCTCACTTCCACCGGAAGCGGAAATATCATGCCGCTGGGTGTTGGCCGGTACAAAGAAATTACCCAGGTTGTCATATACCGTTTCGTTGGCTCCAAAGGCTGGTCCCCATGAACTACGGGCGTCCGGGTTGAAGTTGCCATCTATCCCCTGCTTGTAACGGGTCTGGAATTCAGGTAGTTTGTTGACCACGTCTCTTGAAAAGGCATTGCTGTAGGTAATGCGGAAAGACCCCGCCTTACCTTTCTTGGTAGTGATGATGATGGCTCCTTCCGAAGCGCGTAGCCCATACAACACAGCCGCAGCAGGACCTTTCAGCACCGTAACAGACTCAATGTCCTCCGGGTTGATGTCAATACCCCTGTTACTGTTGTTGGTGTTCTGTGCACCCAAACCTACTCCGCCGCCAATAGGGGCACTGTTGTCAATCGGAATGCCATCCACGACAAACAAAGGCTGGTTGTTGCCACTCAGCGAGGTTCCCCCCCTGATCATGATCACCGAAGCCGCACCCGGAGCACCGCTGGAGTTGTTGATCATCACCCCCGCAATTTTTCCCTGGAGACTGTTGACAATATTGGGCTGCTGCGCTTCAACCAGCGAAGCAGACTGAACCGTCTGTACCGCATACGTCAGCGCCTTTTTTTCCTTGCGAATCCCCAACGCAGTTACGACAACCTCGCTGAGATCCGCTCCGTCAGCCGTCATGGCAATATCCACTACCGACTCATTGCCAATTGCTTTTTCTATGGTAGTATAGCCAATATACGAAAAGCGCAGCCGGTTACCCGCAACTGCTTCAATGGCATAATTACCATCGAGATCTGTGACAGTACCAGTGCCGGTACCCGCGTTTTCAACCGTGGCACCAATAAGCGGTGTCCCGGTTTCTGCATCGGTTACCTTCCCGGTAATTCGATTTTGTCCTGTGACAGCGCCTGCGGCAAAAAAGAAAATTGCCGGGAGGATCCACTGCCTGAGCATTTGATGTGGTCTCATTTTTGTTTTGGTTAAATGAATGAAAAAATCTTACAAACCCAGAACGAGTTTGGTGATATAGGGCTTTGCTCTAACAAGGTAAAAAAATTGCATGATTTTGCAATATCATTTGCAAAAAATCGCATTTTAGGACAAATAATCTTGTTTTTTGCAGGATTGTGAGAGTAAATGGTTTGCTGAACCAATTTTTTTTTTGCTTGTTAATCCGAAATGCAACAACGAATAGTGACGCTGAGTCTTTTTGGGTTTTCAGGTAGCGCCGACCGCTGGTGGGCTTTCGGTATGATGGGCAAATCTACGGGTTTGTTCCGGGATGTACCAGGCATGTCGTTTTTTAAAATGTTGGGCAGCGGGGGTGGATCGGGGTTTGCGATATACCCCAATCTGGGAGTGTATGCCTGTGTGGCGGTCTGGGAAAGCGAGGCGGCAGCGGCCAAGGCGATGGCGCAGCACCCGGACTGGCAGGATCTTTACCAACATGCTTCTCGGCAGTGGACTTTATTTCTACATACCCTTCAGGCACATGGAAAATGGGACGGAGCCAATCCTTTCCCGGTCAACGGGGAGTCTGGTTACGATGGACAATTGATAGGGGTACTCACTCGCGCTACCATTCGTCCTTCGCGCTTGTTGCGGTTTTGGCGAAGCGTGCCCAATAGCAGCCAGATGATCCTAAGTCAGCCCGGCCATTTGTTTTCGATCGGCGTTGGCGAACTTCCCCTGATCCAGCAGGCGACTTTCAGTTTGTGGACAGATCTGGCGTCCATCAAACGGTATGCATACCAGGAGGGGGCGCATAAAAAGGTGGTGGAGCAAACCCGCCGTTACGATTGGTACAGCGAAGAGTTGTTTGCGCGCTTTATGCCCTACCGGGTGGCGGGCCACTGGGACGACCGACTGGATGACCTGCTCGCCGGGCTTCGCTGATCCTGCTTTTGTGGTTTTACTTCGATAAAATTTCCGGAATTGGGGCAATTTGCGGAACTTCGTTGAAAATTAAATTTCCCGATCAATGAATGCACACGAAATTGATTATAAGATCTTTGGTGAAGAGATGCAGTTTGTAGAGATCGAACTGGATCCCTATGAGACGGTTATTGCAGAGGCAGGTTCTTTTATGATGATGGAGGACAATGTGGAGCTGACCACGATTTTCGGAGATGGCAGCAACGAGCAGGAGTCCAAAGGGGTGTGGGGCAAGGTACTTTCTGCAGGCAAGCGATTGCTGACCGGCGAAAGTTTGTTTATGACGGCTTTTACCCATACCGGTCAGGGCAAACGCAGAGTGAGTTTTGCCGCGCCCTATCCCGGCCGGATTATTCCGCTGGACTTATCAGCATTAGGGGGTAAGGTGGTTTGTCAAAAAGATGCTTTTCTTTGCGCAGCCAAAGGGGTGTCGGTAGGAATTGAATTTTCCCGCAAGCTGGGTCGCGGATTTTTTGGCGGCGAGGGCTTCATCATGCAAAAATTGGAGGGCGATGGCCTGGCTTTTCTGCATGCAGGTGGAACGATTATCGAAAAAGAGTTGCAACTTGGAGAGAGCCTGCGCGTAGATACCGGCTGTTTGGTTGGTTTTACCCGCGATGTGGACTACGATATCGAGATGGTCAAGGGGATACGCAATATGGTTTTCGCAGGGGAAGGTCTTTTTTATGCCCGCCTCCAGGGTCCCGGTAAGGTTTGGATCCAGTCCCTGCCTTTCAGCCGATTGGCAGACCGCATGATGGCCGCGTCCCGACAGTACGGTACGGGTAGCAGCAAGGGAGAGGGTAGCGTGCTGGGAGGATTGGGGAATTTACTGGATGGCGATAATTGGTAAAATAAAAAAATGTCCACACCCAAAAATGTAGCTTTTTATACCCTGGGTTGTAAACTCAATTATTCAGAGACGTCTTCCCTGGGTCGCCTGTTTGCCGATGCCGGTATCGAGGAAATTCCTTTCGAACAGGGCGCTGATATTTACGTGATCAATACCTGTTCGGTAACGGATTTTGCCGATCGCAAATGCCGGAAGATTGTCCGACAGGCGCTTCGCCACAACCCCATAGCGCAGGTAGTGGTCGTCGGATGCTATGCTCAACTGAAACCGGAGGAGATCGCCAATATTCCCGGGGTAGATTTGGTGCTCGGCGCCGCCGAAAAATTTCGGATCCTCGATTTTGTGGGCGAACTTTCCAAGGCTCCGGGCAAAGGACTGGTACACGCAGGAGCCGTTTCTGAGGCCAATACTTTTGTGGAGTCCTTTTCTTTTGGCGATCGCACTCGTTCTTTCCTGAAAGTCCAGGATGGTTGTGATTATAAGTGCTCTTTTTGTACGATACCCCTCGCACGGGGAAAAAGTCGGAGCAATACGGTAGAACAGGTGCTGGAAAGCGCAAATCGGATCGCCGCGATGGGGGTCAAAGAGATTGTGCTGACAGGGGTTAATTTAGGGGATTTTGGCAATGGCACAGCTGTGATCGAGGGAACCGCGCCCAAAAAAGAGGCGATGTTTATTGACTTGATCCAGGCGCTGGATGAGGTGCAGGGGATCGAACGCTTTCGCATTTCTTCGATAGAACCGAACCTTTGCACGGATGAGGTAATCTCCTTTGTGGCAGGTTCCAAGCGCTTTGTTCCGCATTTCCACATTCCCTTGCAGTCCGGAAGCGATAAGATCCTGCGCCTGATGCGTCGCCGCTACAAACGCTCCCTGTATGCCGAACGGGTGGCACAGATCAAACAAACCATGCCACACGCTTGCATCGGGGTGGACGTGATCACGGGTTTTCCCGGCGAAACGCAGGATGATTTCCTGGATACCTATCAATTTTTGCTGGATCTGGACGTGTCTTACCTGCATGTGTTTACGTATTCCGAGCGACCCAATACGCCCGCAGCGGCCATGCCGGATCCCGTACCGATGGACGAGCGGCGCGAGCGCACCCTACAGCTCAATATCCTGAGCGACAAAAAGCGAAGGGATTTTTATGCGGAGCATGCAGGAACGGAGCGCCTCGTGTTGTTTGAGGCACACAAGGATCCCACCCTGCTTTCAGGTTTTACCGACAACTACATCAAAGTGGAGGTTCCCTGGGAAGAAGGACTGATCAATACGATTCGTCCGGTTCGGCTGACGGGTTTTGTGCCTTGATGATGGCCAAAAACTCGGCTTCGCTCAAAATTTGAACCGTTCCCAGTTCGCGGGCTTTGGTGAGTTTGGAACCCGCCTTTTCTCCTGCGACGAGGATGTTGAGGTTGGCACTGACGGCACTGAGCACCTTGGCTCCCGCCTGCTGTGCCATCTGCTGAGCTGCTTTGCGATCCAGCTCCTGAAGGGTTCCGGTGAACAGGATGGTTTTCCCGAGCAGGGGACCAGATGCTGCCGGTTCGGGCAGGATGTCTTCTTCTTTACGGGTGAGGTTGACGCCAAGCGATTCCATGGTCTGGAGTAACTCGATGTGTTCCGGCTGCTGGAAATACGCCCGCACGTTTTCGGCTACGATAGGGCCAATATCTTTAATGTCGGTGAAGTCTTCGGGCGACCAATTCCGCAGCTCGAGCACATGGCCGATACGAGCTGCCAGAATGCGGGAAACTTTCTTTCCCAGGTGGTGAATGCTAAGACTATGCAAGAGCCTATGGATGGGGTTTTCTTTCGCCTTGTCTATGGCCTGGCGCAGGTTGTTGGCTGATTTTTCTCCAAAACCCTCCAGCTGGGCAATGTTTTCGTAGTCCAGCCGATAAATATCCGCGATCGAGCGGATCCAGCCCAACTCATAAAACCGCTCCACGATACTCTTACCCATACCGTCAATATCCATGGCATCCTTCGATACGTGGAAGATGATGCGTTGCAAATCCTGGGCACCACAAACGCAGTTCGGGCAGCGCCAGGCAGCTTCGCCTTCTGCCCTGACCAACAGCACAGGGGTGTCGCTATCATTGATCGGGCATTCCCGGGGGAAAACAATAGGCTGTTCGCTGCCGTCCCGGAGTTCGGGCATGGCCTTTACAATATACGGAATGACATCTCCTGCGCGCTCAACGAGTATAGTATCTCCCTTATGCAGGTCTTTTTGCCGGATAAAATCTTCATTGTGCAGGGAAATGGAGGAAATCGTAACTCCGGCGAGTTGCACGGGCGTTACTTTTGCCACCGGCGTGATGCTGCCAATCTTTCCGACCTGGTACGCTACATCGAGGAGCCGGGTAGTTGCCTGCTTGGCGCGAAATTTAAAAGCGATGGCCCAACGGGGGTGGTGACTGGTCGAACCGATGCGCTGCTGGATACTCAGCTCATTGACTTTTAGCACCATGCCATCTATTTCGTAAGGATAAGTGTCCCTTTTTTCCTGCCAGTCGAGACAAAAGCGGGTTGCTTCGGCGATATCCCGACACACCTTGCGCTCCTGTTCCGGTATTTTGAAACCCAACTTACCCAATAGGGCGATGCGCTCGTCGTGGGTCTCAAAAAGCTGGAGTTCGTTGCCGGCGGCATCAGCGGTATAAGCCATTTGATAAATAAAAGCTTCCAGTCCCCTTTTCTCCAGATCCCGGGGATCTTTCATCCGCAGACCTCCTGAGGCGGTATTGCGAGCATTGGCAAAGAGAGACAAGCCCTCTTCTGCCCGGGATGCATTGATTTTTTCGAATATATCTTTTCGGATAAGCACCTCGCCACGCAGTTCCACCTTGGCAATGCCGTATTCCGAAAAAGCAGCGCGGAGGGGTAGGGAGCGCAGCACGCGGGCATTGTGGGTAATGTCTTCTCCGCGTTCGCCGTTGCCGCGGGTAGCGGCCCGTACAAGCAGGTCATTTTCATACACCAGGGCAATGCTACCGCCGTCAAATTTGGGTTCCACCGTATAAGCAAGCGGATCATCGCCGGTAAGTCCGGCGAATTTGCGTACCTGCTGGTCAAACTCCCGGAGGTCTGTTTCGTCGTAGGAGTTGGCCAAGGACAGCATGGGGGAGAGGTGGGGCACCTCCGGAAAATCTGAACCCAGATCAGCAGAAACCCGGCGGGTAGGAGAATCGGTGCCGACCCATTGGGGGTATTGGTCTTCGAGCCGCTCGAGTTGTTTGTAGAGCTGGTCGTACTCAAAATCGCTGATAACCGGATCGTGTCGGATATAGTACCGCCACTCGTGATAGACGATGAGGCTTTTCAATAAGTCCATGCGCGACTGGTCGGACAACTGCTGGATTGGATCCGCCGGATCCAGCAAAGCCAGCGATTGCAGGTAAAAAGTTCTTTGCTGCTCGGAGGTGTAGCGCATGAGCGTTGTCAATTACTTGTTTTTGAGCAAATCCCGGATTTCGGTGAGCAGGGACTCTGCACTCGGCCCGGGAGCAGGGGGAGCCTGCTGTGCGGCTTGTTCTTCTTTCTTCAGCTTCTCTTCTATTTTGCGGTAACTCCGCAGCAACATAAAGATAACGAAACCAATGATGAGGAAATCTACGATCGTCTGGATGAATTTTCCGTAGCGAATTTCGACAGCTCCCTGTCCGTCGGGGGTCGCTTCTTTGAGCACCAACACCAGTTGGGTGAAATCAATGTTACTGGTCAGGAGACCCAGAACGGGCATGATGATATCATTGGTAAATGAGGAAACGATAGATCCAAAGGCAGCACCGATGATGACCGCGATGGCCAGATCCAGCACATTGCCCCGCATGAGGAAGGACTTGAATTCTTTAAGCATGGCAGCAGATTTGAGGAAAGGGCAAAACCTTACAGGAATTGCCCTTTCTAAAGGTACAAAAGAGAGCGGACTTTATTGTCCGATATCCATACGGATTTTGTTCAGCGCAGAACCTGCCTTCACCCATTCGATTTGTGCCTCGTTGTAAGTGTGTGTCACCTCGAACGACTCACTGGTGCCATCGCTGTGGTGCAGGAGGATCGTCATATTTTTACCCGGAGCCATATCATCGAATCCGAGCAGGTCAATGTTATCGTCCTGGCGTATTTTGTCATAATCTGCAGGATTGGCAAACGTAAGCGCGAGCATACCCTGTTTTTTCAGGTTGGTCTCGTGGATACGCGCAAACGACTTCACGACAACCGCCTTCACGCCCAGGTATCGGGGTTCCATTGCCGCATGTTCGCGAGAAGATCCCTCTCCGTAGTTCTCCTCTCCGAATACAATCGTGCCAACGCCGGCAGCTTTATACCTGCGGCCTGAATCAGGAACGGGCAGGTATTCCGGACTTGCTCCGCCGGTGTAGTTGGCCACTTTGTTCATCTCATCGTTGAAATAATTGACCGCACCGATGAAACAGTTGTTGGAGATATTTTCCAGGTGTCCGCGGTAAACCAACCAGGGACCGGCCATAGAAATATGGTCAGTAGTACACTTTCCTTTTGCTTTCAACAACAAGCGCATGCCGGTCAGTTGAGCCTGGGTAATAGGTTCAAATGGCGTAAGCAACTGCAGGCGATCGGAAGCAGGATCCACATTGATTTGGATGCCTGAGCCATCGGAAGCAGGAGCAACATAGCCGGCATCTTCCACATCAAAACCTCTGGGTGGAAGTTCCACTCCTGAAGGCGGATCCAGTTTGACCCGCTCTCCGTTTTCGTTGACCAGGGTATCGGTGAGTGGGTTGAAGGTGAGGTCACCCGCAATCACCATAGCGGTAACGATCTCCGGAGAAGCTACAAAGGCACGGGTCTGTGCATTGCCATCGTTGCGTTTGGAAAAGTTTCGGTTGAAAGACGTAATGATAGAATTGGCGCGGTTGGGATCGTCGGTATGTCGTGCCCATTGTCCGATACAGGGACCGCAGGCATTGGCCAACACAACCCCACCGATATCTTCGAAAGCCTGCAGCTGTCCGTCGCGTTCAACGGTGTAGCGGATTTGCTCAGATCCTGGCGTTACGGTAAACTCTGACTTCGCTTTGAGGTTTTTGGCGACAGCCTGTTTGGCCAAAGAAGCGGCGCGATCGAGGTCTTCGTACGAAGAGTTGGTACAAGATCCGATCAGACCCACCTCCAGTTTTTGCGGATAGCCATGTTCTTTCACTGCGGCAGCAAATTTTGAAAGGGGCCATGCGAGATCCGGGGTGTAAGGGCCGTTGACGTGTGGCTCCAAGGTATCCAGATCAATTTCGATCACGCGGTCGAAATAAGCCTCTGGGTTGGCATAGCACTCCGGGTCACCGGTCAGGTGTTCGCGTACCGCATCTGCCAATTCTGCCACATCCGCTCTTCCGGTAGCCTGCAGGTAGCGGCTCATGGAGGCATCGTAACCGAAGGTAGAAGTCGTAGCGCCGATTTCCGCACCCATGTTACAAATCGTACCTTTTCCGGTACAGGAAAGCGCCTCTGCGCCCGGACCGAAATATTCAACAATGGCTCCGGTACCTCCCTTCACAGTAAGAATACCTGCCACTTTGAGGATTACATCTTTGGCAGAAGCCCAGCCGTTCAGCTGTCCGGTGAGTTTGACCCCGATCACCTTGGGCATTTTTAGTTCCCAGGCCATACCTGCCATGACATCCACGGCATCTGCACCACCTACTCCGATGGCTACCATGCCCAGACCGCCTGCATTAGGGGTATGAGAATCCGTACCAATCATCATCCCTCCGGGAAAAGCATAGTTCTCCAGTACAATCTGGTGAATGATACCCGCACCTGGTTTCCAAAAACCGATGCCATATTTATTGGACACATCAGCCAAAAACTGATAGACTTCCTCATTATCGGTAAGGGCTGTCTTCAAATCCGCATCTGCCCCTACTTCTGCCAGAATCAGGTGATCGCAGTGTACCGTCGAGGGGACAGCAACTTTGTCGCGACCTGCCATCATGAGCTGCAACAAGGCCATTTGAGCCGTAGCGTCCTGCATAGCCACCCTGTCGGGGGCAAAAAATACGTAATCCTTACCCCGGTTGAACGTTTGCAGCGGGGAGTCGGGGTGCAAGTGCGCGTACAATATTTTTTCCGTCAGGGTCAGCGGGCGACCCAAAACCTGGCGTGCTTCAGCTACCCGGGAAGGTAGTGCCGCATACAGGTTTTTGATGAGTTCGATATCAAATGCCATAGATTGCAGATTTTTTGATTGAAGAATCTTATGCGCAGAAATTTGCCACAAAAGTACAATTTTCTGCCTATTTCGTAACTTCTTTCCTAATTGAATGTCTCGGGGCGTATTTTTGTTCGCCCGTTTGGGCGATAAAGCCTTCAGTAAAATCTTTGAACATGCGTTGGTGGTGCTTTCTACTCCTTCCCCATTTTATTTTTGCACAGGGTAGCCCCCTCCCGGCAGGGCATCCGGGGTATCCGATACTGGATCGGCTGGAAGTGCTCCAGGGGCGGAACGATTACTTCCATGCTTCGCTCAAGTACTTGGATCGCCAGGATGTGGTGGACTTTGTGTTGAACCTCGACTCTTCTTTGCAGGTAAGTGCTGCAGGTGATTTGCAGTACTTATTGGCCGACAATTCTGAATGGTTGCCGGATAGTCTGCAGGTGATGTCTCGTCGCAAGCCATTGTTTCGACATTTTTACCGCAGTCCCGCTGCTTTTTATGGCGTCCGCGAGCAGGGTTTTTTCCTGCAGGCAGATCCTGTGCTGCGGCTGAGTGCAGGAGTGGACCGGGAAGATTCCCAGGCGCTTTTTGAAAATACCCGCGGACTGACTTTAAGAGGCGGGGTGGATGATCGCCTGTACTTTTCTCTGGAAATTCTCGAATCGCAGGCCAGGTTTCCGGCGTATGTGCGAGACTGGATCGCGCGCAACCGAGCCATACCGGGTGCAGGTCTTTACAAAACGTATTCCAGTACCCTGCTGGATATTTCCGGGGGGCATGATTTTCTCAACAGTCAGAGCTACCTGGCATTTAAGGTCACCCCGCACGTCGGTGTTCAGTTGGGCTACGGCAGAAATTTCATCGGCCAGGGCTATCGCTCTCTGCTGCTTTCCGATTTTGCCGCGAACCACCTGTTTCTCAAATTGAACTGGCGGGTATGGAAACTGCATTACCAGAACTTATTTGCCGAACTTGGACACACTTCGCC
The DNA here is from genome assembly GCA_030729925.1 of Saprospiraceae bacterium. Lineage (GTDB taxonomy): Bacteria > Bacteroidota > Bacteroidia > Chitinophagales > Saprospiraceae > JALQTV01. The sequence continues at coordinate 24,415 of JANQWK010000045.1, read as the reverse complement.
GGTTCAACAAGGCGGACTTGGGCTGGTGCCCAAAAAATACCTGGCAGCGCATCATCTGAGTATCCAGATCCGCCCCAACCTCAATTTCGGTTTGTTTGAGGCGGTCGTTTTTGAACGGGACAACTTTTTCGAACTCAACTACCTCAACCCTTTTATTTTTTATCGAAGCATAGAGGGGGCGCTAGGCAGTCCGGACAATGTCCTCATTGGCGCGGATGTCCGGTGGAACCTCTTTCGGCGGCTCCAGGTGTATGGGCAGTTTCAGCTGGATGAATTCAAGTTCGACGAACTGTTTTTGGAACGCAGGGGCTGGTGGGCCAACAAATATGCGTTTCAGCTGGGCTTAAAATGGATCAATATGCTGGGGGTGGACCATCTGGATTTGACGCTCGAATACAACCAGGCGCGTCCCTACACCTACACCCACAGGGACAGTTCGGCCAACTACGCCCATTTCAATCAGCCTTTGGCGCATCCGCTTGGAGCAGGTTTTCGCGAAAGCGTGGCCCTATTGCGCTATCAGCCCGCGCAACGGTGGTTATTGGAAGGCCGACTGATACGCGTTGCTGCCGCTGACGACCCTCCCGGGCAAAACCAGGGCAACAATATCCTGTTGTCGTACCTTTCGCGTGCACAAGACTACAACAACCGCATTGGACAGGGATTGGGCTATCGAACTCTGATTGCCGGACTGGATCTGAGTTACCAGATCCGGCACAACACCTTTCTGGATGTCAGTTATGGCTATCGCAAAAAAGACAGTGCGGACGACCGTCTCGACCAGCTTAGCCACTTCGTGAGTTCGGGCATCCGGGTCAATCTCGGCCGAAGCCGTTTTGATTTTTGAAACAGCGCTACAAGGGGGCAGGCTGTAAAAACTGCGATTCGTACAATCCTTTGTAGTGGCCACCTTCGATGGCCAGCAGCTCATCGTGGGTACCTATCTCCTGCAACTGCCCCTGTGCCAGCACCATTACCCGGCTGGCATGCCGAATAGTGGACAGGCGGTGGGCGATGATAATGGACGTACGCCGCGCGATCAATTTTTCAATGGCATATTGAATAATCCCCTCTGACTCGGGATCAATGGAAGAAGTCGCCTCGTCCAGGATGAGGATATCGGGATTAAAAACCAGTGCCCGCACAAAAGAAACCAATTGTCGCTGGCCCATGGACAGGGTAGCTCCCCTCTCCATCACCTGATAATCGTATCCGCCCGGCAAGCGCTCGATAAACTCATGCGCACCGATCATTTTTGCAGCCTCTACGACCTGTTCCCTGGTGATAGCACTATCCCGCAGGGTAATATTTTCGAGTACAGAACCAGAAAACAAAAACACATCCTGCAGCACGATGGCAATACGGCGGCGGAAGGCCTGCAAATCGTATTCGCGCAGGTCTTTGTCGTCTATGAGGATATGCCCCTTCTGAATATCGTAAAAGCGGTTGAGCAAATTGATAATGGTGGACTTGCCCGAACCCGTACTGCCCACAATGGCCAGCGTCTCGCCGGGCCGGATCGAAAAACTCAGGTCTTTGATCACATAATCCTTAGCCTGGTAAGCAAACCAGACCTGGTCAAATTTAACCGCCCCCTGTAGTTTTTCCGGATGGAAAGTACCCTTGTTTTCGATGAAATCGCGCTGATCCAACAGAGAAAATACCCGTTCGGCTGCCACCAAACCCATTTGGAGCGTATTGAACTTGTCTGCCAGCATCCGGATAGGTCGGAAGAGCATAGACAAGAACAAGGGGAAAGCCACAAGTGCCCCAAGCGTCACTTCATTCCGGACGGCCTCTCCTGCACCATACCAAATCATCAGCGCCAGCGAAGCAGCGGAGATCAACTCCACCACCGGGTAAAAAACAGCATAATACAGGATCGAATCCAGGTTCGCCTTGGTATATCTTCGATTGATGACCCGAAATTTCTCCATTTCCCGGTCTTCAGTATTGAATATCTGGATAATGCGCATGCCGCTAATGTGCTCTTGCAAAAAAGCATTCATCTTTGCAATTTCACCCCGCACCCGCTGGAAAGACGCCTTCACTTTTTCCTTAAACACATAGCCCGCCACAATCAGAAAAGGGAAGGTCGTGACACAGATCAGGGTCAATTTCCAACTGGTAAAAAGCATGATGGCAAACACCGCGATCACCGTGAGAATATCGGCCACAATGGTAATTACTCCTTCGGTAAAAACCGTGTTGATCGTCTCGATATCATTGATGGTACGCGTGGTAGAAGTCCCGATAGGCGTTCGGTCGAAATAACTGAGCCGCAGTCGGGTCAGGTGTTCAAACACCGAAAGGCGCAAATCTTTGATCACCGATTGACCCAGCCAGTTCGTGGAATACAGGAATGCATAGTGCAGCAATACCTCTACCACCAGCACCGCCAAACTGAGCAGCGCTATATTGGCCAGCCCCACGAGATCGGCCCGAAAAATATAGTCGTCCACCATGACCTTGATCAGGTAAGGTTTAAGGATAGACAGGGGCGCCAGGACGACCGCGAGTACGCCCGCAGCAACAAACAGCAGGCGGTATGGCCTCGCTAACGCCAATACCCTGCCTAGCAGGTACCAGTCGAACTTATTTTTTGCCTGGGACATATATTTTGGTGTTGTAGGGTGTGCTTGTGACTACAACGCCCACAAAGATAAGCGTTGTGACTCCGATCTCAAAGGTTTCTTGTGGTTGAGTGTGGTGAAAAAAAATCAAAATATTGATTATCAAAGTTTTAAAACACAGGTGGAAGGCACCTTAAGGTGACTTCCACCTAGATTACCCTTGTTAATACCTTGCCCCTTCAAAAAGTAACCTTTGTTGGAGGGTTTTTTGAAAAAATTTGATCAGGGAGAAGCTACGGAGTCAGGCAGGTGCGCTTAATTACAACAGCCCTTCATCGGCAAAACTAAAATATTCTTGGTTGCCGATAATCAGGTGATCGAGGAGTTGAATATCGAAGACTTTGGCGGCATTGCGTATTTTTTCGGTAAGTTGGATATCGGCCTGGCTGGGTTTCAGGTTACCGGAGGGGTGGTTGTGGCACAGAATCAGGCTGCAAGCCAGGGATGCGAGGGCCTCCTTAAAAACCAGTTTGCTGTCCACCACGGTGCCGGACACTCCGCCGGAGCTAATGCGGTGTTTGCGGATGGGGGCATGGGCGCGGTTGAGGAGGATGATCCAGAATTCCTCGTGGGGGAGTCCTTCGAGTTCGGTTTTGATAGCATCGTACGCATCGCGGCTGGAGCGGATTGCCGGATTGTCTTTGGGGGGTATGGACGAAAGGCGCCTGCCCAGTTCTATAGCGGCAATAATCGTAATGGCTTTTGCCTCGCCGATACCTTTGAAGGGCATCAGGTCGCGGGCGTGGCAATGAGCGGCATTTTCCCGGATCAGGGGGATTAGCTTTTTGGCTACATCGAGGGCGGTTTCCTCCCGGTTGCCCGATCGGAGCAGGATAGCGAGGAGTTCGGCATCGGTAAGGGTGCGCGGACCGCTGTTGAGCAGCTTTTCGCGGGGTAGGTCGGCTGCATCCCAATCTTTCATTTTCAATTTGTGTGGTTTTATGGCATTCATACGTATTTTGGCAGTAAATTTGGTGGAACAAAAAAGGATCATTACCTTACTTAATACCCATTTGACGAAATAGGTGAGCAAGATTATAGCAGGTTATGAAAATTGATTTTTCGTTCAGTAGGGAAGAGCGCCTGAAAAACTTTACTGCCATTCGCAGTCTGTTTACTTCCGGGCGTGCACTCAACCACTATCCTTTTCGGATCATTTGGTTGCCGCTGGAAGGCGTGCAAAGCGTTTTTCCCGTACAGGTGGCGATCAGCGTTCCGCGAAAAAAATTTCCCAGGGCGGTGGATCGCAACCGGATCAAACGACTGATTCGGGAGGCCTACCGGCTTCACAAACATGAGCTTTATCAGGCACTTGCAGGAGAAACCCAGTGCTATGCCATCATGATTATGTATGTGGACAAAAGTCTGCCTGTATATGCAGCGGTGGAGCCTCAAATATCGAAGGCCCTCAATCGCCTGGGGAAAAAGATAGTTGCCGCTTCAGCCCCCAACGATTCGGATGGCAAGGTTTAATGGATTAAATGACTCAGCAATGCAATACCGTACCCGGCGTTTTTTTGTAGGATTTGTGCTTCTTTGCTTGTGCTTGCCCGTTTATGGGCAAAAATTTCTGCAAATTGAGACCTTTGGCAAGCCCAAGGCCAAAAAAATATATCCCGGGGCTGAAATCAGTTACCAGTTGCGCAACCAGGATATCTGGCATACCCACACGATTGAAGATTTTTTGATAGACCAAAATTTACTGGTCTTGGAAGACCGCTACGTCAACATCAAAGATATCCAGGCTTTAAAATTCCAGCGCTCTTTCGTGCAAGGCATTTCTACTTCGCTGTTTTGGTTTGGATTGGGTTGGTCTGGTTTTGCCGTCGTCGGCACGCTTACGGATGGGGATCCTGACACGAATTACCGCTGGTCAGACGCCATCGTGACCGGTTCCTCTCTGGGTACGGCATTGCTTCTAGACAAACTCTTGGGAACCAAAAAAGTAAAGATAGGCAAACGCAAGAATTTGCGAATGCTGGATATCAGTGTAGTCCCTGTGCCTTAGTTCAGCTTCCCTGGCGCATCAAGAAAAGCTCGATAGCCAGTCGGTAGCCTTCCAGTCCGCAGCCTACAATCACTCCGGCGCAATGGGCAGACAGCATCGAATGGTGCCTGTAATCCTCGCGGGCAAACACATTGGAAATATGCACCTCCACGACCGGGCTGGGAATGGCCTTTATAGCATCGGCTATGGCAATGGATGTATGGGAATAAGCTCCCGCGTTCAGGATAATGCCATCGGCAGAAAACCCAAAATCGTGAAGTTTGTCAATAATCACGCCCTCTGAATTGCTCTGGAAATAATTCAGATCCAGCTGGGGGTAAAGTTTGTACAACCGCTCGAAAAAATCCACGAAAGTCTCTTGGCCATAAATTTGCGGCTCCCGCTTGCCCAGCAGGTTGAGGTTTGGACCATTTATGATGTTGATTTTCATATTATTCTTAATTGAGTTACAGGGTCAATTGGCCAATTCGGTCAGAAAGGCGATGCGCACCAATTCGATTTCCTCGATGGAGATATCATCCTCTTTGAGTTCGCGGTAAGCAACATCCAGGTTATCGGTATCTGCATGTCGGAAATAGTCAAAAATATCCTCCCGGGTATTTTCGTCCATGTTATCCTCCAGGTAATAATCAATATTGAGTTTGGTTCCTGACGACACAATTGCATACATTTCCTTGAGCAGATCCTCCATACTCATGCTGTTGGCCTCGGCGAGATCCTCCAGATCGGTCTGACTATCTATCCCTTTGATGATATTCACTTTTATCCGGGATTTATTGGCTACCTGTTTGACGACAAAATCGGTGGGTCGCTCGATTTCATTTTCTTCCACATACGTTTTGATCATGCGCACAAAGGGACGGCCATAGCGTTCTGCCTTGCCTTTGCTGACCCCGGAGATTTTCTCCATATCCTCCATGTTGATCGGATAGCGCGTAGCCATATCTTCCAGGGAAGGATCCTGAAAAATAACATAAGGCGGAATACCCAGTCGCTTGCTTTCTTTGCGCCGCAGATCCCTTAGCAATACCATCAGGGTTTCGTCCAGGACAGCCGACTTCATCACTTCTGCCTCCGTATCGGGAACCGTATCCTGACTAAAATCGTGGTTGAGCGGAATAGCGATGGACCAGGGCTTTTTCAGGAAATCGTGCCCGGAAGGGGTGATTTTGAGCAAACCATACGACTCGATATCCTTGTAGAGCAGCCCATTCAGAATGGCATGCCGGAAAACGGAATTCCAGAAAATTTCGTCCTTCTTGCTTCCGATCCCAAACAAGGGCCGTTGGTTAAATTTGAAGTCCACCATCTCTTTGTTGCTCACGCCCATCACAAAATCTATCAGGGTTTTGACCGGATAGTGCTCCTCCAGGCTGAGCGCAGCCTCCACGGCAATCCGCATCTCCTCCTTGACCGCTATTTTCTCTTTGGGGTACTTGCAATTGTCGCAGCGATTGTCACAAGCCGAATCATCATAGGACTCCCCAAAATAGTGCAGCAAAAATCGCCTGCGACAGCCTGTTGTTTCTGCATAAGCCATCACCTCCTGCATCAACTGCATGCTCATTTCCCGCTCCGCTACCGGCTTGTCGCGGAGAAATTTTTCCAACTTATGAATATCCTTGTGCGAATAAAAAGCCACACAATATCCCTCCAGTCCATCGCGACCGGCTCGCCCCGTCTCCTGATAATAATTCTCTATGCTCTTCGGAATGTCGTAGTGCACCACAAAACGCACATCCGGCTTATCTATTCCCATCCCGAACGCAATCGTCGCCACAATCACATCCACCGCCTCCATCAAAAAATCATCCTGGGTCTTGCTTCGGGTTTTGGCATCCAGTCCCGCATGGTAGGGGGCAGCCTTGATATTGTTGACCTGCAGCGCCTGAGCAATCTCTTCCGCCGCTTTGCGGCTCTGCACATAAATGATACCCGATTTGCCGGAAAACTGCCGGATCAGCTGCAAAATCTGTTTGAGGGTCTGCTCTTTTTTGCCCTTGGGGCGCACCTCATAATACAAATTCTCGCGGTTGAAAGACGACACAAAACTGTTGTAGTCCTTCATGTCTATATTCTTCAAGATATCAGACTGCACCTTGGGCGTAGCCGTAGCCGTGAGTGCAATAATCGGGATGTCGTCCCGGATGGCATCCAGCATGGCCCGGATCCGCCGGTATTCCGGCCGGAAATCGTGCCCCCACTCCGAAATGCAATGCGCCTCGTCCACCGCCACAAACGATACATTCACCTGCTTGAAAAACTCTATGTTCTCGTCCTTGGTCAAGGTCTCCGGAGCGATAAACAACAACTTCGTCTTGCCATCCGCAATGTCCTGCCGAACCTGCTTCATCTGCGCCTTCGTAAGCGAAGAATTCAGAAAATGCGCCACCTCGTCGCTGTGACTATACCCGCGGATCGAATCCACCTGGTTCTTCATCAAGGCAATCAACGGCGAAATGATGATCGCCGTACCTTCCAGCATCAATGCCGGCAGCTGATAACACAGCGACTTGCCCCCACCCGTCGGCATGATTACAAAAGTATCGTGCCCCTGCAAAATACTCGTGATAATCGCCCCCTGGTTATCTTTGAAGGTGTCAAAGCCAAAGTACCTGTGCAATGCCTCCCGCAAAGATTCTTGCTCAACTCTTAATGGATTCATGCTTCCGACTAGATTTTTAGCGTATTTTTGTGGTCTATTCAAGAATTGAATTCCCATCTTCTATTAGAAGAATACAAATACTTAACGCTCTTTTTATCAGTTTTTTATAAAACAAAAATACGGCTCTCACAAGTGAGCTGTCAAAGATAACAAATTTTATGCTTAATTCCGAATCTATCATACTGGAAACTGCGAAAAGAACATTAGATATTGAAATTGAGACACTTATGAATATGCAGACTTGCATTGACGGGGTGTTTACAGCTTGTGTGCTTCGGATTGCGGAGTCGCGGGGTCGCCTGGTGGTGACGGGCATTGGGAAGAGTGCGATTGTGGGGCAAAAAATGGTGGCGACGTTTAATTCTACCGGGACACCGGCTTTGTTTATGCACGCTGCAGATGCGATACATGGAGATTTGGGCATGATTCAGCCGGAGGATGTGATTTTGTGCATTTCGAAGAGTGGGGAGACGGCCGAGATCAAGGTGTTGTTGCCTTTGCTGGCCAATCTGGGCAATGTGATTATAGCGATGGTAAGTAATCGGAGTTCCTTTTTGGCACAATCTGCCGATCATGTGCTGTATATTCCGGTGTCGCGGGAGGCAGATCCCAATAACTTGGCTCCGACGGCGAGTACGACGGCTCAGATGGTGCTCGGGGATGCTCTGGCTACGGCTTTATTGGCACTGAAGGGTTTTTCGCCGAAGGATTTTGCGCAGTACCATCCGGGAGGGTCTCTTGGCAAACAGCTTTACCTGCGGGTGAGGGATCTTTCCCGACAGAATGAGCGACCTGCGGTGTCACCCGAGGCAGACCTTCCAACGGTGATCCTCGAAATTACTTCCCGGCGATTGGGGGCTACGGCAATCGTGAATACAGACAAGGAGGTGCTCGGGATTATTACCGATGGCGATTTGCGGCGCATGTTGAGCCAAAACCGCGATTTTAGTCATTTGCGGGCAGGCGATATCATGAGCCACCATCCTCGTACGATCGCGGCGGATGCGATGGCGATACAGGCGCTTCAGCTGATGCGCAACCACAGTATTACCCAGTTGATTGTACTTTCCGAAGGCGTGTATGAAGGGATGATCCATTTGCACGACTTGATCCGGGAGGGTTTGGTATGAGGTCCGGGGGGGCTTTGCTGGCAGGTTCCGTGATGTGTTTGTGGCTTTGTGCTGCCGCCTGTTACCGCGACCATAGCACTGCGGCCGTGCTACCTGCCGTGTATCACTGGAAGACGGTCTTTTCTCCGGATAGTACAGAGCAGGTTTGGCTTCGCGAAAACGAGATGCGGCGGGTATATGTGAAGTTTTTCGATGTGGATCTGGATGCCAGGGAGGATTTGCCTACGCCCCGGGCGAGTGTGGTACTGCCTGCTCAGTTATCCCCTGATACCGATTACGTTCCCTGTGTTTTTATTACCAATCGGGTTTTTTCCCGGATAGGGGAGACGGAAATAGATGAGCTGGCTACTCGGGTCTGGGATAAAATGCTTCGCATGGTGGAGCAGTCCGGTGCTTTGCCTTTTCCAAGAGAAATCCAGATAGACTGCGACTGGACAGGGAGCACCCGGGAGGCGTATTTCCGCTTTTTGGCTCAGCTTCGCAAAAACTTAACCACGCGCAATATCCAACTTTCCGTTACGATTCGCTTGCACCAGGCCAAATTTCCGGAAGAAACAGGGATACCCCCGGTAGATCGCGGCATGCTGATGTTTTACAATATCGGTAATTTGAGCGATCTTACAACAAGCAATTCGATTCTCAACCGCAGTGCGGCTGAGCAATACCTGAGCGATTATTCGAATTATCCGCTTCCCCTGGATCTGGCACTGCCTATTTTTCGTTGGGGCGTATTGTTCCGGGACGAGAAACTGATCCGCCTGATCAATAATCTCGAGGCTGCTGCGCTGTCCGATACCACTTTTTTCCGAAAGGATGCTCCTCATCGCTATACCGTTCAAAAAAGTACGTATCTTGAAGGATATTATCTGTACTCAGGTGACCAGTTGCGGCTGGAAGGGATCCGGACGGATTTGCTCTTGGACGTTGCTGCGTTGATCAAGCCCCGGCTGGCTCCCGATAGCTTCCATCTGGCTTTCTATCACCTGGATCCCGAAACGATAAAAGACTTTCCCCATGATTCCATCCAACTTCTCCTCCAGCTTTTCGAGACACCTTAGGTTTTCGCTGCTCGTCAGCTTGTTGCTGCTTGTCCTGCCACTCCGACACGTCAATGGTTGCATCTTTTTAGGGGATGAATTCGAAGGCTATTCTTTTTTGGATATCTCCCTGATTGACGATAAGTTGCCGTTTGCGCCCTACCTGGTTTCTTTTGCTTCGATTGCAAATGCTTACTATCGCAAGGCGGATCTCCGAAGACCGAGCAATGTGGAGGAATGGAGCGAGCGACACTGCCGAAAGGCCAGTACGGATGATATCGCCTATCTGGTCTATCATGCGCCCGTCCGCCAATTGCAGGAACTCAAACGGGGAGTTTTGTCAAAAAAGGACAAACCCGGCTTTACGCTTTTGCAAAACGCTTTTGCGAGATTTATCTACGAAGAACAATGTCTTGAAACCATAGATTATTTGCTCTTTGCCCGAGCCTGCCAGCCGCATGTGGTGGAGAGAGATTTTTGGGACGATACGCCCAAGGACATTCCGGCGATGCAGGAGCTGATCAACCAGGGGAAGGCTTTGTTTCTGCGGCTCGAGTCGCATTATATCCGCCTGCGCTATGCCTATCAGATTATCCGCCTGGCGCATTACATGGGCGATTACCAACAGACCCTGGAGTTGTACGACTATTTGATGCCCAAAATAGACGCCGACCCCAGCATTCTGGACAGTTGGATACTCGGACATAAGGCCGGTGCCCTGATGGGACTTGGCCAAAATGTGGAGGCTTCTTATTTGTATTCCCTCATTTTTGAAGATAGCCCTTCCCGGCGGGAGAGTGCCTGGCTGAGTTTTCGCATCACTACCGATGAAGAGTGGGAGGCCTGCCTGGCGCTTTGCTTGAACGACCGCCAGCGGGCCGGGCTGCATGTACTGCGTGCTCATGGAACCGATAGTCGCTTGTTGGAAGAAATGCAACATATTTATGACCTTGACCCCGGCAATCCCAATCTGGAGTTGCTGCTGGTGCGGGAACTCCAGCGCCTCGAAAAGGAGCTGATGTCGGTATCGCCGAAGTCCGACCGACACATCCACAGGCAGTCTCCCCCCAAGCCCCGGGATATCGCCGGAAAACGGGCGGTCGAGTTGCTGGCATTTGTGAAAAATTGCAGCACAGCGGGAAAAGTTACCCAGCCCGGTTTGTGGCAGATGGCTCAAGGCTACCTCGAAATGCTTACGGGCGACTTCTATTTTGCGGCACGCACCCTCGAGGCGGCGAGCGGGGATTTGAGCGATCCCAAACTCCGCCAGCAGGTGCAGGGACTTCAAAAAGCCCTGGAAATTCAACAAATCAGTACCCTCAGCGACAGCCTGGAAAGGGAAATTGCAGGTTGGTACAACGACGAACTTTTTGAGGCGTTTCCAGACCTGGAACCCTTACTGGAGGACAAACTCGCCCGACTGTACCGCGAAAGCGGACACCCCGGAAAGGCTTTCCGCATCCACTACCCGTTGAGGGCACTTAAGTGGAATCCCGATTTAGCCATTGTTGAAGATCTGATTGCATTGTGTAACAAAGACCGGCTTACTCCTCTGGAAAAAAAGATGGTCGTCCGAGACGATGGAAGTACCATCATCAATGACCTGTACGATCTGAAAGCCTCAGCCCTGCTGGCTCGTGGACAGGTGGAAGCCGCCAGGGAAACCTGGAAAAATATAGAACGCTCCCGTTGGGACGATTACGGCGCCTTCAATCCGTTTGTCGAACGGCTCAAACCTTGTATAGATTGCCCCCTGCCGGACTCTGTGACGACCTTCAACAAAGGAGAAATCATGGAAAGATTGATCCGCATGGAGTACGATGCCAAGGCCGATCCCGAGCAATCTGCCAGTCTTTTCTACAAGTTGGGTATCGCCTGGCTCAACATGTCCTATTTTGGCCACGCTTGGGAAGTGATGGACTTTGACCGAAATGGCGGCAGTTTGGACTGGGCCAGTACACGGGGCAGCAACATTTTCCCTGCATACAATTCCCCGCTCGGGTATATCGAAAACTTTGACCTGAGCAAGGCACAGGATTTTTTCAACCGCAGCATGAAACTGGCAAAAAACCCCGAATTGGCGGCCAGAGCTGCCTTCATGGGGGCTTTTTGCGAGCAACAGGTCTTTTACACCTCCGGTAAAAAATATCCTATGACGTACAATTATTTTGAAAAAATAAAAACAGAATACAGGAATACCGATTTTTGTGACTACATTATAGAAGAATGTAAATACTTTTCTTATTATTTCAACCGATAAAATTTTCGCTCATGCTCTTTCCCATCGGCGATGATCAGGTTAAGGGGGGATATTACCCGCTGTTCAGCTACTTGTTTATTGCCTTGAACACGGCCATTTTTATTTACCAGGTCATGCTTCCGGGGCCGGAGCTGGAGACCTTCGTTTTCGACTACGGATCAGTGCCCAGCGAGGTTGTCCAGGGGCAGCAGCTCTACAGTCTTCTGACCAGTATGTTTTTGCACGGGGGCTGGATGCACTTGCTGGGCAACATGCTTTTTCTCTGGGTATTTGCAGACAATATAGAAGCTACTATTGGCAGTGGTCGGTTTTTGCTGTTTTACTTTTTGGGAGGGGTTATTGCTCAGGCAGTACACATCTACTTCAATCCCGGGAGCATTCTTCCAACGGTGGGTGCCAGTGGTTCCATTTCTGCGGTTATGGGCGCGTATCTGGTGATGTTTCCGAGTTCCCGGATCAAAGTACTGTTCTTCTTTTTCGTGTTCCGCATTCCCGCCCTGTTGTTTTTGGGGGTATGGATTTGGCAGCAATGGCTCGACGGAACAGCTTCGCTGGCGGTTTCCACAGCAGAGAGTTCCGGTGTAGCCTATTGGGCGCACATCGGAGGATTTGTGTTTGGGGTGCTTGCGGGGTTATTTATTTTGAAAAATAATCATATACAGCCTTTGATATCTGAGCCATAACCTGGGTAGTGGCCTCGTCCGACTCCCAGTCTTTGGTCAGAATGACCAGCGCATATTGCCGGCCGTCGGGCAGGACAACCAAACCGGAATCATGCCTTACGCGCGTGATCCAGCCCGTTTTGTGCGCGACTTTTACCTCTTTGGGCAGCAAGGCGGGAATGGCATCATTAAATTTTTGATCCAGCAAAATGCGGATCATCGCCTCATCGGCTTCCGGGTTGACGGCAGTTCGTTTGCCGAGTTGTTCAAAAAGCAACATCAGGTCGTATGCGGTAGTTGTATTGTTGAGTCCCTGTCGAAAGGCCTTGCCGTCCTCTACGCCTCGGAGCACTTGGATATCGTTGGCTCCCATATCCCGCATCGTTTGGGTAACAGCTTTTGCATCGGCCAGTCCGATGAGGATATTGGTCGCCAAATTGCTGCTGTAAATGATCATATCATAAGTGAGATCATACACCGTTGCTTTTTGGCCGATGAGGCCGTACAACTTCTCCTCCGAATCCTCTCCGAGTTCCATGCTGTAGCGACTGCTATCCACAATGCTGTAGAATTCATTCACGATCAGAACAGAATCCTCCATAGCCAGCACTCCGGCGGCTGCTTTTTTGTACAGTTCGATCATCACCGGGGTTTTCATGGTACTTGCTGCATGAAATACCTCTTTTTCGTTGATGAGCACTTGGACATCCGGACGGTTGACATCTCGGAAAGCCACAGCAATGGTACCGGGCTGTCCGGCAATCAGCTCTTCGAGTTCCTGTTGAAGCTGCTGTAAGCCATCATCTGCAGCGGGCTGGCAGGCGGTAAAAAAGAGCAGTGAGGAGAGTAGCGAACCTAATAGCATCTGTTTCATGCGCAGTAGCTTTATTCATTTAGGAGTTTTCATGACCCAAATACCATATTTAAATGTTCCTCGTCGGGTTTCCGGTGGTGGGTGAGCTTACTCACCACGAGGTACACCACAAAAGCGATCACAAAAGAAGGGAATACCTCGTGTACATCCTTCAGCGACTCATATTGCAGCCGGAAACCGAAACGCCAGACGATATTGACCACTATTCCGGTAATCATGGACACCAAAGCTCCCATATCTGTGCCCCAGCGCAGGTAGAGTCCGCCAAAAATAGCGGGAAAAAAACTGGCAGAGAACACAGCGCCTGAGAAGGCGGTCAGCTCCACGATACCTGCAGGAGGATACAAGGTAAACACAAATACGATCAAACAATACACAAACATCGTCCATTTCGTGCGGTTGATCATGGTTTTTGCCGGCAACGGCTTCCACAAGTGCCAAATGTCCTGGACAAAAGCGGTACCCACAATCAGGATCACGGAGGCCAGGGAGGACATGCCTGCGGCAAAAAGGCCGGCTACGCAAATCCCGCTGATGATCGGGCTATCGAACTTGGCCAGCATGAATCCGATTACTTCATCGGTATTTTTGACCAGATAGGCGGCTTCTTCGGGGGTCGCCATACCGTGCACCAAGGCACCCAGTCCCATCACACAGACCAGCGAAATCCCCAGGAAAACGGGGGTCCAAATCATCGCAAAACGCATACTTTTGGTATCCTTGATGGAATAAAACCGAATCAGACAACGGGGTTCGGAGATTTGTTTCATCCCAACGGCCAATCCTATACCCAGAATGTACAGAAACGACACCAGCGATCCAAAGGTCAGCAGTCCATTGCCCAGCGGTGCGCCTTTGGCATCCACATGCACGCTATCGGACAAACGCTCCATCATGGGCCCTATGCCGCCCACGAAGATAAAAGGCAGCAGGAGCATCAGGATAGCCACGGCAAACATCATGATGCCTTGAATCGCATCTGTCCATAACACACTATACATCCCACCCCAGATCGTGTAGGCACAGGTGACAAAAATGATCAGAAAAGCGCCCCAGGCGTAGGGGACATCCAGGACGGAGGTCAACACGTGGGCACACCCTTTGGCGATACCCGTCATGTACCAGAGCGTTGCGAACAGAATGGTAGCCGCAGAGAGGATGCGGATAGACCGCGCCAGGTTACTTTTATAGCGGAAGTGGAAATAATCCGGTATGGTAAAGGAATTGAGTCTGGCCGTCTGGTTGCGCATGTGAGGACCCAGCACCAGCCAGGCGATCACGCAAAAAATAGCCCAGAACAAACCCACCCAGGCCCAGGAAAGTCCGTATTTGAAAGACATCCCGGCCTGACCGATGTAGGTATTGGTACTGGCAAACGTGGAAAAAAAAGCCAGGGATACGACCCATCCCGGGATTTCCCGCTTGGCCACGTAGTATTCCCCAACGCCGGACTGGGCCTTTTTTTTGAAATACCAGCCGATATACAGGCAAAAAGCCGTGTAAATGGTCGTCAGAAACAGCACAAAGCCATTCTGGAGGATGTAGTCTATCACTGCTTGCATGGGTCACAGGGTTTGTTGGGATCAGTGTCTCGGATTTCGAATTGCATGCGGGAAACCACCCAGGCATTAACAACGATGATCAGGATGATGCCCCAATAGGGAAAGGCAGTCATAAAGTCCATGGCTTGATTATTTAAATTGTCCTTTCAATTCATTTTTCGTCACTTTACCCAGGGCATTCCGGGGTAAATCATCGAGGTAGATATATTTTCTGGGTATCCGGTAAGCCGGCATTTGAGTTTTGAGCCATGCTTTCAGGTCGGATTCATCGAGGGGTTGGCGAACGACCAGTGCTGCGGCGATAATTTCCCCCCATTCTTCATCGGGCAAGCCTACCACGCCGCATTCCCGGATCTCGGGATGCTGGCGCAACACCTCTTCAATCTCGAGGGCGGAGATCTTGTATGCCCCTGATTTGATGATGTCCACGGAATTCCTTCCCAGGATTTTGTAGCTATCCTCATCGCGTACCGCGATATCGCCTGTTCTGAACCAGCCATCCTCGGTAAAGCTATCCTTTGTCGCTTCCGGTTTTTGCCAATAGGCTTCAAAAACGGTATCTCCTTTGACCTGGATTTCGCCGGGCTGTCCGGGATCAACGGGGGTATTGGCTTCATTGACCAATCGCACCTGGATGCCGGGCAGGGGTAGGCCGACATGACCCGCTCTTCGGGTGCCCCGATAGGGATTGGACAAGGCCATTCCGATTTCGGTCATCCCGTAGCGCTCCAGCAGGGTATGTCCTGAAAGGGTTTGCCATTTTTCCAGCACGGAAACGGGCAGTGCGGCAGAACCTGACACCATCAATCGGAATTTGCCGCAACTGGTACGGAGAATTTGCCGCGTAGCTGCATCAGTCTGTTCGTAATAGGCGATCAGTTTGAAGTAGATGGTCGGTACCGCCATAAAGAGCGTGAGTGTGTCATTTTGAAAGTGCTCCCAGACCTCCTGCGGATCAAATTTGGGCAGCAGGGTGCAGGATGCGCCTGACCAGAGCGCACAACACAGCACATTGACGATTCCGTGCACGTGGTGCAGGGGAAGCACATTCAGGATATGATCTTCGGCCGACCACTCCCAAGCATCCACCAGCGACTGGATCTGAGCCTGGATATTTCGATGCGTGCTGACCACCCCTTTGGGCAGGTTGGTCGTACCGCTGGTATAAAGAATCATCGCTTTTCTGTCGGAGTTGATTTCCGGCAGTGGAGGATAAGTGGGCAGATCATGGGGTAAGTCTTCCAGACAAAAAATAGTTAAGCTTCCGGAGTGGGTTAGCGGGCGCAAAAACGGCTCATGAGCGCGGGTAGTAATCAGCAGTTGTGCGCCGGTATCCCGGATGGTGTATTCCAGGGAAGGCAGTGGGTGGCTCGTACAAAGCGGAACGGCAATGCCGCCTGCTCTCCAGATCGCCCATTGGGTTTGCACATAAGCATAGGAAGAAGGAATAAAAAAGGCTACCCGTGCCTCCAGCAGATCCGGTTGATCGCCCAGCAGGAACTGTGCCAGGTATTTGGAATCGTGCAGCAGTGCCGCATAAGTATAGGGTTTTCCCTCGGAAACGAGGGCAACTCGATCGGTAAAAGACTGGCAGCGGGCTACAAAATCTTTCAATTCGGGGTGGTTTTTCGTTGGAAAATCCCCCCAAGTTAGAAAAAAATAATTGGGTTTTTGGATGAATAGTCGTTATAAACTAAACATTCCGGCGGACCAAAGCAATTTTACATTTGCCTTTTCGTATTCCACGATCGTTTTGATATTTTTGATTTGGGTTTCGATATACTTTTGTTCGCGTGAATTGATCAGGAACACGGAGCTTTCCCCGATATCAAACTTTTCGCGTTCCATATCCAGCAGGATGCGGTTATTTTGGAGTACTTGGGCAAACTGATTGACCTGATCAATTTTGAAATTGACTTCTTGGGCAAAAGCTTCCACTTTTGCGGCGAGTTCTTGGTTTTTCAAGCGAATTTTGTTGAAATTTTGATCCATTTCTACCCGTACCATTTTCAGACCATTGCGTTCCTTTCGCAAAAACATCGGCATCTGAAAAGAAAGGCCCCATTTGTAGTTTTGGGCGAAAAGCCCGGACAGGTTCCGGGTAGTCTCGTTGTCAATCAGATCGAAGCCATTGCCCAGGAAATTGTAGGTTAGGTTGAGGCTGGGTTTGAGCTGTTCGAGTTTAAGTCTTTCCTTGATCGCCAGATCTTGGCTTTTAAAATCCAGGAGGCGGAGGTCGGGGTGAATCGCTTCCAGTCTCTCCCGGTAAGTTTGAATTTCAGCATCGCTTAATTTCTGCAGGGGAGGGGAGAGATCTGGTGGCCGTACTGTTTCGGGCAGTTCCAGGGGGATTTGGTCTGCCGACCACAAAAACACAGACAAATACGCTCCGGCCTGTTTGAACTCCAGGGTAGCCTGATTGAACTCCAGGTTGCGATTTTGCACCTGGATAATGCTTTCGAGGGTATCCATGGCCGGAACATCGCCCAGTAGATAACTTTCCCGAATGGCTTCGAACCGTTGCTGGGCCATAGAGAGCGCTTCGGCGTAGGCGCTGAGCTGGTGAAACTGAAAAGACCAGTTCCAATAAGCCTCCAGGGCCTCCCGGAGCAAGTCATTTTGGAGTTGTCTGCGCTCCACATCACTCGCCTCCGAGGCCAATTTAGCTCGTTTCAGGGCTGCTCTTCGCTCATCTATAAAAAGGCCCTGTCCCAGTGGAAGTTCCAGTCCTACAATGGCCTGTCCATTTTGCGGCAAGCTGTTTTCGGGATTCAGGAACACCCCTTCCGACCAGTTGTAGGCGACCTTAAAATCTATACCTGTCCAGGTGGGGAGTTTAACCCCGGCCTCGCCCACGGAGAAATAATCTTTTTCATCGAAGCTTTTCTGATCGAATTGTCCATACCATTTGGGATCGAAAGCGCCGCGTGCAGCACCTACTGCCAGGTTGGCATTTTCCATGACCAACTGTCCCTGGACCATTACCGGATGAAAGGAGCGCACCATATCCAGGTAATCTTCCTGGGTAAACACCACGGAACTATCGGGACTGGCCTTCGTGTATCCTGTCAGTAGCAGGAGTACACCAAGCAGAAAAAGCGGTTTTTTCATGATCAATTGCCTTTGGTTCGCGAGCAAAGATGCTTATTTTGCCACAGATTTGACGGGTGCTTTGGTCTTGAAGGACTTCACTCCCGGGGTTTCCTGATAAAAATCGGGTGGGAACCCGTTGAGTTGTCGCCAGAGTTCATACCAAAGCGGTACATCATTGATAAAGGCAACGCCCTGTGCTCCGGAGCCCACGCGTAGCGCATCCGGCCAGGGTTTTTCGGTTTCGTCGGAGCTGACCAAAATTCGGTAAAACCCATCCTCGTTGGTATTGTTATCTATAGCGGCAACGGTACCTTGGAAGGTACCGAGGGAGAGGTTGGGCCACCCGGAGAAAACAAAGGCCGGCCAACCATCAAAGATGAAATTGACCGGCTGCCCTATTTGAATCAAAGGTAAATCCATAGGTTGAATGTACAATTCGACCGCGAGGTTGGCATTAGCGGGCATGATGCTCACGATGGCCTCCCCGTTTTTGACGGTTTCGCCTATACCGGGCGTCAGCGCCTTGGTGATATAGCAATCCTGGGGTGCGGTGATGTAGTAGAATCCCGAGCGGAGCTGGTAATTTTGCGCTTGGGTTTGTAGTTTTTGAATATCTCCTTCGGCTTGAAGGCGTTCGGAGAGGCTACTGAACTTGTCGGACTCGGCCTTAGCAATTTTCGACTGGTACTCATTGACGACATTGCGCAGTTCCAGTCTGTTGATGGCTATTTCGTTATCTATTTCCAGGGCTTCATTTTCGGCTTTAACCAACTTAGCTGCGGTCTCCTGTTGTTTGAGTTTTTTGCCTTCCAGGTCTGTCAGCGATTTGATCCCTTTAGCGTAGAGGGTATCGGTTCGCCGGTACTGATAATCTGCGATATCCAGGTCTATCCGAGCCTGAGCCAAAGCAGCCTCCAGGCTCAATTTTTTCAGTTCTGCCTGGCGGATTTTGTTGCTCAATTGATCCTGTTTCAGGATCAGTTCGTTTCGCATAGCGGCAACCTGTTGCTCCAGGGCATTGATTTTGGCATCGTAGGCATTTACCGAAGAGGTCTTCGCCTGCACTTGCAGGTTAGCGCGGTTGACCAATTGGGGGTCGAAATATTCTTCCTTGATTTCCGACAAAAAAACAATCGTATCGCCCTTGCTAACGAGATCGCCCTCCTGCACATACCAGGCCTCTATCCTACCTGCGATTGTTGCGTGGATCGTTTGGGGTCGTTGCGAAGGATCCAGTGCGGTCACTTTACCTTTGGACTGGATGTTCTGGGTCCAGGGTAGGAAAAGCATGATCAGGATAATGAGTATAACCACGAGAAACCATCTGCGGAAGCCCTTGTGGATTCCTGGAAGGTCTAACTTTTTGAGTGACTTGTACTTGCTTTCCGGAATCTCGGCAGTAATCGTATTATTCGAGATATTTAACATAAGATCTTGTTGCGTTTATGCTCCGGTGAATATTTGTTCGTAATACGGAGAAGCTTTTACCTCCTCGAAAGTACCGTCCATGCGGATAGTACCGTCCTGCATGATAATGACCCGATCGCAGGAAGCGGCAAACAAGGGATCGTTAGAAACCGCCATCAGCGTCCAGTTGTTGGCTTTATCGGTCAGGCACCAGGCAATGTTCTTTTTTTCATTAATCTGAAAATCATTGAGAAAATCTTCCAGCAGGAGGAGTTTGGGTCTAAGTACAAAACTACGTGCCAGGATAATTTTTGTGCGGATGCTTTCTGGGAGATTGCGTCCGCCGGAGAGCAATTCCGTTTTGTAGCCCATGGGGAGCTTTTTGACATAAGGATCCAGTCCGATTGTTTGGGCTACCTGAACCACTTCCTTGAGGTTCACTTCCGCCATTCCAAGCCCTATATTCTCGTAAATCGTGCCCTGAAAGATATCCTCCTGTACACTATACTTGCCGATCGCCTTCCTCAGGGTTGCCGGATCTATACTTTTCATGGAGAAGCCATTGTAAGCAATCGAGCCGGAGTAATTTTCAAACAATCCGGCGAGTAGTTGCAGCAGGGTTGACTTACCGGCATCGTTGAAACCGGCAATACAAACGTGTTCACCCGGGTTCACCTGAAGCGACAGGTTATTGATCGCGGGGGTTTCTGAATCGCCGAACCGAAAATGCAGGTTGCGGATATCCACCTGAAGCCCTTTTCCGGAGTCCACCTCAGAAAAATTCAATCCCCCCCGCCGCTCGAGGGGAATATCGGTAACATGACCAATTTTCTCCAAAGCCGTCAGCACATCGTATATCGTATCCATGCTCAGGATCAGCTTCTCCACAGAATTCATGATCAGGATCACCACAATCTCTGCGGCCACAAACTGACCGATACTGATCTGGTTATTGACCACCAGCCAACTGCCCAGCACCAGTAATCCACCGGTTATGACGGTTTTGAAGATCACGATAATGCGGTATTGGAACAACAAAATCCGGAAATGTTGCTTTCGCGCATCCAGGTATTTGCTGGCCAACTCATCTGTGCGTTCCATCGGCAAATCGCTGTACACTTCTAATTTGAACGTCGTCACCGTGCGTGCAATCTCCTCCAGCCAATGAGCAACTGCGTATTTGTACTTGCTTTCAACCAAACTTGTCTGCAAACCCTGGGGGCCGGTAAACCGGAAAATGAGAAACAGGAGCAGCAACAGCGCCAATCCAAAAAATACAAATATCGGATGGTAGAAAGATAGCAACAGCAAACCAAAAACTACTTGGAGCAAAGCTGTGGAAAAGTCAATCAGTAGTTTGGGTACTCCCTTTTGGATGGTCAGGGTATCAAAAAAGCGATTGACCAGCTCCGGGGGATAGGATTTCAACATCTCGTTCATGTCAAATCTCGGGATCCGCCAGGCAAAATCGAACGAGGATCGGATGAAAATACGACGCTGTATGGTCTCCATCACACTCAGCTGTAGCACCGTCAGACTACCCGTCAGCGCTATTCCTATGCTGACTACCCCAATCAAAATAAACAGCGACGAAGAAATAGCTCCTCCCGAAATAAGCCCTATGATGGCTTGAATACCCAACGGCAAAGACAGCGTAATCACTCCCGCAAAAATAGAGTACAGATAGATGTACCCTATTTCACGCCTGTCCAGCTGCATGAGCTTGAAAAACCTTCTGACCGGACTTAAAGCAGTTATTGACGACATTGGCACACTCGGATATGATAGTAAAACTATTAAATATACAATACTTGCAATTAATTGTTCAATGTAAGGTTTCTTTTTATACCAGACAAAAAAGCTCCCGAAGGAGTTTCGGGAGCCTGTATGCCAAGAAGCTTACAAAAAAAACAAGTATCCGAAAATGAATAATACTTAGAGAACAACCCTTTTGGAAGATCGTTCGCGAATTTGTTTGTCGGGGGGATAAAAACTTTCGACAGGAGACACAGGTTCCGAATTCAGGGAAAAAAGGCGAAAATTTGGGGTGTTTTTGTGAGAATTTATAGATTAAATATTTGAAAATCATTATTTTGTGAATCAGGTGCAAGCCACCTTAAGGTGCCTTGCACCTGATTACCCTTATTAATACCTTTAACTTCAAAAAGGTGAGCAAGCCTATCTGTTTGGCAAGGATTAACTGAGGAGTTTTTGGAGTGGCCTTGACCAATTGGGAATGTGGTTTTGCCTATTCCTCAAAACCAGAATCTTTGTTTGTTGTTAAAATGGGGTTTTCCATTTAATGCTAATATTTGTCTGCAATGAAACACCTGCATCGGTTTCTCGCCATTTCCTTGCTATTTTACTTCATTTCATTGCCGGCAAAAGCCAGTGAAACCCTGTCCCGGCAATTGGATTCCTTGAGGGGGTTGCTAACTACCAACGTACTCGAAGCCGACAGTTTTGCCTATCGCCTGCACGCCGAAATTCAGCAAAACCAGCTAACGGAGTTACTGGGCAAAAGCTTTTATTATTTAGGGGTGATCGAATATTACAAGGGCAATTACTTGTTGAGTGCCAAGTATTATGAAGAAGCGCTGGAAAACATTGATCCACAGGTATTTCCCACGATGCGGGCAGATATCCTGAACAACCTCGGGGTGGACTATGAGTTTATGGAGCGCTACCCGGAGGCCATTGACGCCTACCTGAAATCGCTGGAATATGCCTTGTCCAAAGGCGACTCTGTGAGTATTCATCAATCCTACATCAATCTGGGCCTCCTGTTTACCAAAGTTAAAGACTTTGACCAGGCCACCCGCTATCTCGATGAGGCCTACGCTTATTTTTATAGCCAACAGGACACGTTCAACACGGTGTTGACGCTACAAAATCAGGCATTGTTGTACCGAGCGACCAATCAGACCGATGCTGCCATAGACAAATTTAGGACTGCTATCCAACTCATTTCAGCACTAAATGCCCCTTTGGAGTTGGCCAACCTGTATAATGACTACATGTATTTTTTGCTGCTGTCCAAAAGGGTCAACACCTTTGAAGCTGATTTGCAGCGATTTTTAGGGATCATCGAAAGTACAGAAAGCGAGTTGATTCGGGCGTCAAGCCTTGGCACCTTAGCCCACTACGAGCAGTATTTTAACCAAAATTACCGGCAAGCTGCTGATTATCTGATAGATGCCATCGAGTTGTTCACTGCGTTTGAGGCTACGCAAAAACTAGAGGATTTTTATCCCCAGCTTTTGAATTGCCTGAATCAATTAAAGGAGACAGCCCTGTTGGAGATTTGGCTTCAACGCTACCGCGATTTTCTGAAAAAAAAATATGCGATCGAAACGGAGGAAAGAATTGCTGCCTTGAGGGCGATCCAAAGCATCCAAGAAATGGAAGCGAAGGAGCAAATGCTGGAGCAGACCATTGAGCAAAAAAATAAACGCATCACCTTATGGTTGGTTATCGCCCTGCTTTTTGTGGGGAGTACCTTGGTGATAGGGTATTTCTATCTGATGGTTCGAAGGAATCAAAGATCGCTGGTGAAAAGGGGTTTGGAACTTACCGATTCTCTCGATGAGTCTGATGAGGAGGAGGAAATTCTCCTTTCGGAAAAAACGTCCGAACCAGACGCTGACGAGCCTCGAGCAGCTCAACTGAGACCCTTGTTTTTGGCCATCCGGAAGTTTGTAGTCAAGGACAAAAATTACCTGAATCCCGGATTGAAACTATCCGATATCGCTTTTGCGCTGGGTACTAACGATAAGTACATTTCCCAGGCCGTCTGGCTGGTGGGCAAAAAACGCTTCAATGCCTATGTCAATTTTTATCGCATCAACGAGGCGAAGAAAATTTTGCGCCGGACAGATGCTGCACGGTTGAGCATGAAAGTAGTAGCCTCGAAATCCGGCTTTACCACTCAGTCGAGTTTTCAGCGCAAGTTCAAAGAACTCACCGGCGTCACCCCGCAAACCTTCCAAAAGTTAGCCAATCAAAATTTGCTCGATTCGGAAGAAGAGTAAAGCTGATCTACGCTTTTTCTCGGCTATCCCTTCATTTTTCCAGATTTGGCAATACTTCTTCCGAATTTGATAATCCTTGTTTTGCAACCTTACTCCCGACAATAATCACCCTGATTTTTACGCACGATCCCCAGGGGGATTTTTGCTGAAGTAATACATGCAACAACATTAAGGTTATGAAAAAAGGAAGCTTTACACTCGTTTTGTGGCTATGGTTTGTCCAATTTGTGCCATTGCAACCGGCTTTCGCAACTGAAAGCCTGGTTAAACCCTCCAATGTTACTGCCCCTGAAAATGCCCCAACTTGTGCAGGGGTGACGGTGGTGATGACGGTGAAGTTTGATAACTATCCCGAGGAATTTTATTACCGCCTGTTTGATGGGGTAACTGCTCAACTTTTATTTGAGTCTGATTTAGGTTATTATCAAAACTCTAATGCTACTGAAAATATTGAATTTTGTCTTGAAAGAGGTAAACTATATACCCTGAAAATTTATGATGCTTTTGGAGACGGCTTTTGTTATGATGACGGGTATGTTTCGCTTGATTATGACAAAGACGATCTGACCAATCCGGGGTTTCCAGTTTTTATTAATTTTGATAATGGTGAAGGATGCTATGGCCATTCTCAGATTATCCATTCTTTTACTACCCCTACTCTTCCCCCTACTTGCAACGACGGTATTCAAAACCAAGACGAAACTGGTATAGATTGCGGGGGGGCTTGTGGGGTGTGCTCGGAGCCGGTTTTTAGCAACCCGCCTTCAAATGCAACGCTTTCCTACGCAGAGGCACTTGCGCACCGTTTTTCAAATCTTTCTTATTCCAATAATGTAGTAGGCGATTGTGCTATTTCCGGAACTGTTGTTCCGGTGGTTGTAGATGATTATACGGTTTGCGGCGGAACCCGAACAGCTACCTGGTCGTTTACCGATAGGTGTGGTCGGCCGATTTCTCATTCACAAACGATTACGGTTAGTCCTGCCATACAAGCCTCATGGATCAGCCCCCCTGCCGACCTGACGCTCAGCCCGACCGAAGCGGATAATTTTA
>JANQWK010000044.1:99554-103617 GCA_030729925.1 Saprospiraceae bacterium | reverse complement strand
AGGATATAAGTTCCCGGACTGGTTGCCACATAAGAACTGGAAGTGCCCAGGACATTCGAAGGATTAAAGATGGAACTCCAACCGTAACTGTAATCCGTACCTGCAGAAACAGACCCATTCAGCACCACGCCGGGATCGTTACAGGGAAGTACCTTATCAGCCCCGGCATTGGCAGAGACCGTAGGCCCTCCTACCGGAATATTGATCTTACGGCTCACCATCACCGATGGATTGGCGTTGTCGAAAATAATCACTTCCACCTCGCCGGGGGGAAGGTTGCTCGCCCGCGGCCCAAACTGCTCGGGACTCGTTTTCCAGAATACCCCGACAGGATCTAATCCGCCCGACAACAACAATTCTACCCGCCCATCACGGGAATCCGCACAGGAAGCCGGTTGCACCAGTTCTTCCAATATAAATATGGTATCCCGAATACAAACTTGTCCGGGTTCGGACACCAAGGATCCTTCCCCGTCTATATGAACCACCTCCGGAGCAGGCAATGCTGCAACACTGATGTCAAAGCATTCCCGAGCAGGCCCCAGAGCCACAAAACAAGCCTCGAAAAACATCATGGTGTCTGCCGGAAGCGACAAGGGAGCGCCGTCCGAACTTGCCCATTGCACATTCAACAAGCCCACCAAAGCCGAATTATCGCTAAACGCAAACGTGGAGTTCGTCTCAATCACCGGATTGCCCTTCGCCCCCACAAAAAATAACGCAGATGGATCCCATTGAATGGAAAAATCCGCCCGGCTGATATTTTCGAAATAACTCACCTCAAAAGGCACACATATCGTATCCAGCAAGTAGCCCTCGACATTGCCCGGCTGCATGTAGAAACCATTGGGGAAGAGGATGCAAGCTTGTCCCTCTTGTTTGATGATCCCCAGGTTATTGCCGCCTGATGTTTCACTCACCGCTACCGCGGGAAAAAGTTGATCCAGAATCAACACGTCTATACACTCTTCTGCCGGACCACCCAAAATTTCAAAACAAGCCTGGAATATGACCGCATCGGGATCCAGACTCACTCCGCCGGCACCGCTCCAGTCAAAGCGCAGATAGCCAGACTCCTTTTGGCTAAGGTCAAAATTATCCGCAACAGTAGCCCCCGGAAAGTTCAGGTTTTCTATGCTGCGGAAACCTATTTCATCAGCATCCCAGTTAATGGGAAACCCAAACTCCAGTATTCTATTAAAATTATTGACACTCACATCCAGACAAACCACATCTCCGGTCTGACCAGATCCGGAAGAAATCGCAATTCCCACCTCTCCGGGATCATTGACCTCCACGGTACAGTTTTGCGGAGCGATCCCGATATTCACCCCGTTGTTGGTTTGACGCGCCACCATAGGGGATCCCTTCACACTCACCGGACTATTGCCCCCGAATCCCACCACCTCGAAACACACCTCATAAAGCGTTGCTGTGGCGGAGACTGTTTTAGAGGTGTTAGAAGACTTCCAATTGACCCCCAAAATGCCATTCGCGGCATTGGCGGCATCGAAATTACTCGCTTGTAGGGGGAGTGTTGAATTCAACATCTTCACTTCCGTAAAGCGCAGGATCTCTGGGTTCCAGTCCACCAGGTAACGCATCTCGAAGATGTTGTTGAAATTGTCCGACTTAACCGGCACACAAATTACATCCCCAATATTCACAGGATCTCCGCAGCTCATGGTCATTTTCAAACCATCCGGTTCGCAATCGCCTACAGAGACCGAACCCGGTACAAAAGACAGGGTGGACAATGGAAAAACAAAATTCACCCGGCTGCCATCTGCGGCCAGGGTATCTGTACGAAAGTTGGAAAACTCCACGATCGTAGGAATATCGGAAAAGGTAATCGCACTGCTCGTTTCGCAACTGCCCTTTAATCGGTAGCAAACCTGAAACATCACCGTCCCATCGTCGAGAGACTTCCCGACGTAATTTGGATCCCCACTCAGCAAAAACCAGGACAAAGTAAGATTCCCCGGCCCCACATTGGGTTGAGAGGGCAAACCAAAATCACTGGTTTGCAAACCGATCTGATTTTGTACCGAGGTAGGAACAATCAAACTTTCAAAGGCCAGCTGACTCGCATCCCAATTCATCGAAAACTGAGCAGAGGCAATATTCTCAAACCCATTCACACTGTAATCCACACAAACCAGGTCGCCTTCCTGACCTTCCTCATGGGAAGCTATTATTTCCACAGGATTCACACAGGTAGAAATAATTTCGGAGTTAGTTGTTACCCCTACGTTGATATTAGCTGCACAAGTATTATTTTTCAGCGCACGAGGGTAGTTTACCGCATTTGGGAAGTCGGTAATGGGCATGGTTATTGTCGTCGCAGCGCCATAACTGCCTTTTGCGGTAAAACAGAGCTGAAACAACACGATCCCGTCGCCCAGGGTAAGTCCGCTCGAACTCCCGCAGGGAATTCCGTTCCAGTCCAAAAAAATACTGCCGTTGGCCTGGCTGCTGAGGTTGAAATTAGCATTGCTCAGGTTGGTCAAATTGCCGGGAACAAAATTCTTGAACGACAACACGGAAGGGTTCCAGGTAAAAAACGACTGCAGGGCTACAATATCTGTGAAGTCCTTTGCGGTCACATTGATACAAACCTCATCACCCGTACAAGGTGCTTCTGTCCCTACCCGCTCCAGGTTGATGGTCAAAGCCGCACCGATCTGAGCAGATACCTGTAAAGCAGTGAGCAGCCCAACAATGGCAAATAATATTCTTTTCATAAAACTTTATGTGTATGGGAAAATAATTTAGTGCACCATCAATATTACCGGTCAAGGGAAAACGTGAGATTGATCTCATGGGTAGTTCCTGCCGTGGGACCAAAAGTATTGAAAGAATAGTCAAATCCGTATCCTACCCTCAAGGTATTGGAAAAGCCGGTATAGTCGCTCAACAATACCCCCGTTTCCAGGTGAATGGCTTTGCCGCTGGAGGCTCCCGCTCCAACCCACATCGGCACAGGAAGCTGGTAGCGGAGGTTGACATCCACGCTCAAAGGTGCCCCTGCCACCCGTTTGACCCAAACAGAAGGCTCAATAAAGCTGTCATTGTCAAAAAACTTGTACATCCCAAAAAGCCCATAAAAGTGCTGAACCCTACGCGTGGCATACTCGCCGTTTTCATCCTGGAAGGTCAGGTCCAATCCAAAAACCTGTGGGATGGATAACCCGCCATATACGTAATCGCCGGAGCGGTTGAGGGTCGTGTAATAATAGATCCCCAAACCCACATCCGGGTACAATTTTGTCTGGTTGTTGCTTCCCAGGACATCATCCTGGTCGCGCAAGGTAATATCGGACGACTTCAGCCTGAACTGTGCCATCCCAAAACTCAAACCTGCTACAAATCCACTGTACTCCGGGTCATTGGACACCACCCCCGCAATACGTCCGTACATCCCCATAAAACCGGTAGGCCCTGTCTGATCATTGATGATATGCCCCCCTGCCATCAGCGCCACACCGCGCATATCCGGATTAAAATAAGTCCCCCTTATCACTTGGGTCCGAGGGCCGTTTTCCAATCCTACCCACTGCATGCGATAAGAAGCACCCAAAGAAATGTTCTGACCGAATCCCAGAAAATCGCTCTCCAAAGCAGCAGGATTGATAACCGTGGTATTTTCCCGGTACTGGGTAAACAAAGACAGTTGCTGCGCCTGAAGCTCAAAGCCAAAACCCAGCAGAAAAACCAATGACAGGAGTCTGTTCATGGAAAAAACTTTTGAATGGAGCAAAGTAAACAATTGCACGCGCTTTTGATTTGGTACGGAAATCTTTTCAAACAGAAACTTTAAACGCCAAGATCGAAGCTTAATTATTCCAGAAGCCAATTCGAAGCAATTTTTAAGCACCAAAGATAAACCTAAGCCAGTTCCATTCATGCCTAACTATTGCCAATCTGGCCAATATACCGCCTTGTTATGTTTTGATTTCTGAGTTGAGAGGCTAAAACCCGAACAGCGCCAAAATTATACCATTGGTTTGTAAAGACGGCAATAATTGTATAATAATTTTACAAATTTAAATTATTGCCGTCT
>JANQWK010000044.1:86736-99454 GCA_030729925.1 Saprospiraceae bacterium | reverse complement strand
TACATTAATAGACGCAAGATCTTGCGTCTCTACTTGCGGCGCATGGCCTCTACCGGATCCAGGTTGGATGCTTGAAGGGCAGGTACGAATCCGGATATCAGACCCACCAAAATAGAGGCACTAAGCCCCAGTACGATGTTCAAAACAGACAAATGCAAATCGAAGTCCAGAGCCGCCGTAAGCCCGGTCAGAATGATAAAAATCAAGCCCAGACCAATTACTCCCCCCACCATACACAGCACAATGGCTTCAATGAGAAACTCAAGCAGAATGGCCTCTTTCTTGGCTCCGATAGATTTTTTTATCCCGATAATAGCCGTACGCTCCTTTACCGATACAAACATGATATTGGCTACACTCACGCCCCCCACCAGAAGGGCAAAAAAGCCAATCACAAACCCCAAAATATTGAGCGTCACAAAAAAGCTCCCGAGTACACTCGCCAACATCGAGATTTCATTGAGCGCGAAGTTGTCCTCCTGCTTGGGCTTCAACTTTCGGTGCGCCCGCACAATACCCGTCAGCTCGTCTTTGACCTGACGCACGTCTATGCCGTCCCTCGCCTTCACCGAAATACTCGAGCTCCAAAACTGATTTGACTTCAAACTAATCATGCTGCGGGCACTGTTGACCGACACAAAAGCCGCATCGTCAAATTGCAGCGGATTGAAAGGATCTTCTCCCTCCTTTTTCAACACCCCGATCACCGTGTATTTTTTTCCCATCATCTTGATGTCCTTGCCCAGTGGATCAATACTCCCAAATAAAGATTCCGCCACGTTGGCTCCCAACACGATCACATTCGCCCCAAATTGGGATTCAGAGGACGAGAAAAAACGCCCCTGCTCGATATCCATGTTAAAAATGGTCGCAAACTCCACCGTACTCGCTACCAAAAATACGCCCTCCACACTGTTCGACTGGTACTTGGCCGTCTTCATACCCACATCAATGTGAAAAGACACCATATCCGCCGTCCAGGATTTTTCCTTGATGGCCTCGTACTCAGAAAATTCCGGATAAGGACGCTTGATCCAGTCCCACCAGTTGCCCCCCATATCCACGAAAGGCCACTTCTGTACATAGATCACATCATTGCCCAACTTATTGAGGTTACCCTGGATATAATCTTTGAGCGAATCCACCGCCGACAAAATGCCAATGATGCAGAAAATGCCAATACTGATTCCCAGCAGCGAAAGAAAACTCCGGAGCTTGTTGCCCGTCAATTGCTGCATTGCCATAACGGTTGCTTCCCAAAATATCCTGATATGTGCCATCATAGATGCTTATTTTTTCAACCCCAAAAGTACAGATAAATCGCCCGCCTCCCGAAATCCGATAGATCAAATACCTGTTTTTATCTTCAAAATTACTTATGTTTCCCCACATCGAACTTCAGGGAACCCGAATGTAGGGTAAATTGTTATCTTTGCGATCCATTTGAGAAAATACAATTGCATGAGGACAAAACTGTCAAATTTCGGATTCGATTTACCTAAAAAGCTGATTGCCCAGTATCCCTCTGACCAAAGGGATGAATCCCGACTGATGGTCGTACACCGAGATTCCGGCAAAATTGAACACAAGATTTTTAAAGACATCCTCGATTATTTCGATGAAAATGATGTCATGATTTTTAATAATACCAAAGTATTTCCCGCACGGTTGTACGGCAGAAAGGAAAAAACAGGTGCCAAGATCGAGGTGTTCTTGCTGCGCGAACTCAACAACGAGGCACGACTTTGGGATGTCCTGGTAGATCCGGCGAGGAAGATCCGAGTAGGCAACAAACTCTATTTCAGCGATGACCACGACAACGATATCCTGGTGGCAGAAGTGGTGGACAATACAACCTCCAGAGGGCGTACGATCCGGTTTCTGTTCGAAGGAACCGATGATGAGTTCCTTAAGGAGTTGAACTACCTCGGCAATACGCCACTGCCCAAGTATATTACCCGACCTTCGGAAGACTTGGACAAGGAGCGTTATCAAACTGTTTACGCCAAGGAAATCGGTGCCGTGGCTGCCCCTACTGCCGGATTGCACTTTAGCAAGGAGTTACTCAAACGCCTGGAAATCAAAGGAGTTGAATTCGCGGAACTCACCCTGCACATCGGCCTGGGTACTTTTCGCTCGATTGATGTGGAGGATCTTTCCAAACACAAAATGGATGCGGAGTATTTCAGTATCCCACCACGCTCTGTGGAGGTGGTCAATAAAGCGAAGGAAAACAAGCACAAGATCTGCGCTATTGGTACCACCAGCGTCAGGTCTATTGAGTCCGCCGTTTCGGCGGAGGGCTACCTGAAACAAGCTACGGGATGGACCAATAAGTTTATCTATCCGCCCTACGATTTCCATATCGCCAATGCTATGGTAACGAATTTCCACCTGCCCAAGTCCAGCCTCGTCATCATGATCGCTGCTTTCGGAGGTTACGATCTTATCATGGAGGCCTACAACGAGGCCATCAAAAATGAATACCGCTTCTTCAGCTACGGCGATGCCATGCTGATTTTGTGAGCACTTAAAAAAACAACCCCGGCGCTTTTTGCGTTGGGGTTGTATATTTTTGTGCCATGCCCCAATTCCTCTTTTTTTGCCTGCTGTGGCTGAGTCCCCCTCCCGAACGTCCCTTGCGCGTTCCGTTTTTTTCTGATCACTTTGTTATTTCCCTGCCAGACCACTACAAGCCCCCGATTTCGCAAAAGTCCTGGACTGCTCCGAATCTTTATGCTGCTTTTCATTTGCTGGACAACACCCAGCCAGAGGCATTTATCCAACACCTGCAGCAATTCAAAACCGAAAGGCAACTGAACGACTGGTTGTTTTTTCTTCTCGTTCACGCCACCCACGCCCATGCCTTTCCAAAGGCTACTCCCGCACAAATTGCAGTACTCAACTGGTTTGTACTCACCCGCTGCGGCTACGATGCCCGATTGGCGTATTTCGAGTCCAAGGTATCTTTGTACCTCGGCACCCAGTCGTTGCTGTTTGAAGTCCCCTACCTCGAAGAACAACAAAAAAGGTACGTGAATGTCAGCGCAATCGTCCATCCCGATACAAAAGACAGCCAATTCTACTGGCCCGTTTATATAGATCAACCCCAGCCCAAAAATTTTTCGTTTGAGTTGGAGCAATGGCCCCTCCTGCCGCCCAAGCCCATTACTCAAAATTTCCGCTTTTCTTTCGAAGGAAACCCCATCGAATGGTCAGGCCAAATAGATGCCCTGCCAGCCGACATCATGGCCCGCTTTCCCCTCCTCGAAGAAGCCGCCTATCTCCATATTCCAACTTCAGCATTCACCCAAAATACCCTGATCGCTCAGATCGAACAGGAACTGAAAGACAAACCCCTGCGGGAAAAAATTAGCATACTGGCCAGCTTCACCCGATCTGCCTTTGTCTATGCAGAGGATATAGATCAGTTTGGATCCAATAAACCCATGACCGCAGAAGAGACCCTACTGTACCCCGCATCCGATTGCGAAGATCGGGTAGCCCTCTTTTTACAAATCGCCAAAAACCTCATCCCCGCTCCCATGATCGCTATCGCCTGGCCCGACCACTTGAGCATCGGGATCGCTGCACCCGAAATAGGCGGCGATTTTGTGCGGTGGAAAGGAAAAAAATACTTTATCTGCGATCCTACCGGCCCCGAAAACAACAGCCAAATTGGCATTATCCCGGAAGACTACCGCGAACAAGCATTCGAGGTTATCCAATTTCAACCCGGAAAACCCTAATTCCAATTCTTTACACCCTTTTTCCAAAAAAAAAGAATCCCAAAAGCAACTATTTTTACTGGAAAATAAAAAAAACATCTATTTTTGCGATTGAGCGAAATATAAAAGACCAAAAGACAAACAACCACTTGTTAATCAATCTCTTACACGGGTTGAAACCCAAAAGCCAATTATTTTTTAAGGGAAATACCGTAGAACATCAAAATCGGGTATCATTGTTGCACTACTCAATTAACAACATTTAAGCCTATGTATTGGACATTAGAACTTGCTTACCATCTGGAAGACGCCCCATGGCCGGCTACCAGAGACGAGCTGATTGATTATGCCATTCGGTCGGGTGCTCCGCTGGAAGTGATTGAAAACCTACAGCAGATCGAGGACGAAGGAGAGATTTACGATGGCATTGAGGATATCTGGCCTGACTACCCAAGAAAAGATGACTTCCTCTTCAACGAGGACGAGTACTGATCCTGTGTTGCTGTAATTGGGTTGCGATCAGGTTTTTTGCTGTCAGGCAGAAAACCTGATTTCGTTTTGAGCGACCAGGTTTATTCCATCCCTCCTCTATCCGAAAAAAGCTGCTGCACATGAAACATCTGATCGAGATTGCGAAAATTCTGACCCAAAAGAAAGTAAAGCGCATTGATGTTTTTGATGCCAGTTATTTGAACCAGAAAAGCAATAAGTTTACGATTTTTTACGACGCGCTGGTCGCCCGAAAATTAAAAAACGACCGGGAAGCAGCTGCGTTGCTATACCAAAGCAGTCCCACAGATACCCGATACCGCCAACTGAAATCCCGTTTTCGCCGAAGGCTGCTCAATACTTTATTTTTTGTGGATCCGGATCAGCCTGGGGTATCCGACTACGACAGGGCTTATTTTTCTTGCAGTAAAGACTGGGCGCTGATCTCCATCCTGATGTCAAATCAGGCGGTACTCGCGGCCGAGGCGCTCGCCCGACAAACCCTCCAGACGGCTCTGCAGTTTAAGTTTTCGGATCTGATCGTCAATTGCGCACGCGTGCTCCGGGATTTTTCGGCAGCCGCCGGCAAGCCAAGCGACTTCGCCCTGTTCCATGAACTGATCGAAACCTACAGTGCGCTCCTGCAAGCAGAGATTCGCGCCGAGGCTTTGTTTTTGCGCTGTACCAATGCCATTCATGCCGGTGAAGATTTTGATCCTAAAGAAAGTCTTCAAGATTTGACCGACCTTGCCGATCGCCACGACTCCCTGCTGATCAAATACCACCGCTACCTTGCTGCGATTGTTTTACTGGAGGCGAAAGCTGAGTTTCAGGCTGCACTTGATCTATGCAATGAGGCAGAAAGGTATATTGAAGGACAGACCGGTTTTTTTCCGGAGGACAAAGTCCTGCGCTTCTATATCCACAAGATGGCTGCTATGCTGCATCTGCGGGATTACAAACTGGGTAAAGCAGCCGTAGAAAAGTATTTATCGGCTTTTTCGGAAGGCAGCGAAAGCTGGTTTCTGTTTATGGAGTTTTATTTCCTGCTTGCCATGCACACTGCTCAGTATATTCAGGCTGCCGCTATCGCGGAAAAAACCACCCAACATCCCAGGTTCAAAAAATACGTCCTGAACCACAAGGAGAAATGGAAAATTTTTGAATATTATCTGGCCTATGTGGCACAGCGCCAGAGCCAGGATTTTCCGGCTATCCTGCAAAAAGGGAAAACCCTTTCCTCGGCACAGCCGTTTCCCGAGGAGGCCATCAGTTACCACAAAGATCACAGGCACAGCACTGCCGTCTGGCTCATCCTGAAAGTACTGCTCTTGCTGGAAAAAAATAGTCTCCTGAAAGCACAGGAGTTAATAGATCAATTGAGGGATTTCAGTGGCAAATACCTCAAAAGTGAAGAGGATTTCAGGATCGTTCAGTTTGTCCGACTCCTCCAACAGGTCGCAAAAGCCAATTTTCAGCGCAATGCGCTCAAAAATGCCGAAAAGTACCTCGAAGGCCTGAAAATCAGAACTTTCCAGTATAGTTATCCGCTGTCCTGCCAGGAAGTGATTCCATTTGAATATTTGTGGGAACAGGTATTGGAACAATTGAAGTAATCTTACTTACCTTTGCAACATGAAAGTTGCTGCACCTCCTATCGTGATCGCAATTGACGGTGGTTCGTCCTGCGGAAAAAGTACCTTGGCCAAAGCTTTGGCTAAACAATTGGATTATACCTATATAGATACCGGCGCCATGTACCGCGCCGTTACCCTGTTTTTCCTCCGAAATGGTATTCCCATTGACGATCCGACAGCCATTGAGCATGCCCTTAATGGGATTGATATTCATTTTGCTGCGGTAAAGGGCGAAAACCACACCTTTCTCAATGGCAGGGATGTGTCGCAGGATATACGCAGCATGGAAGTGGCAGGTAAGGTCAGCGAAGTTGCTGCACTGCCTCAGGTACGGCATTTTCTGGTAGCGCAGCAGCGCCGCATCGGAAGCAGTTGTGGGGTGGTCATGGATGGCAGAGATATTGGTACCGTCGTGTTTCCACATGCAGCGCTGAAGGTTTTTTTACAAGCCAATCTGGATATCCGCGCCCGGCGCAGACACCTGGAATTGCAGCAACAAGGCACCAAGGTTACTTTCGAGGAAGTACTGTCCAACCTTTCCCAACGCGACCAAATAGATTCCGGAAGGTCCATGAGTCCGCTCAAACCTGCAACAGATGCCGTGATTATTGATACGACCGACCTGGATATCCAGGAAATGCTGGATCTGGTACTTGGCCTTGCCAAGCAGACCCTCAACGCCCAAATGCTACCCCAATGAAAAAAATAGGCATGTTGTCCTTCGTGGTATTGCTCCTGCTGGGCTGCGAAAAAGAACGGTCGTTGTTTAACCGCTTAGACCGAAATTTGACGAGACAGTGGGAAATCCGTTTTTCAGAGGAACCGCCTTTGGTGTATCCATCCAGTCAATTGAAAGCAGATCTGGAGTTTTTGGCTTACGGCATTTCACTGGTCGAACTGGTGGATACCTCCCGGCTAAAATCCCGACAAAAAACCCGGTACCACGAGCTTTTGTCGCTCATGACAGCCAAAGAGACCGCTCTCCGACCATATCGCAAAAATCCTGCCTTTTATGATCTGGGCACATCCCTGTCGCAATTGCTGACCGATACTACCCTCGAGCTGAACAATAGGCTGCAACAAATTAGCCCTGTGCTGGACACCCTCCCCGCTTATTATGCGGGCGCAAAAGAAAACCTCAATTATTTTCCGGAAGACAAAGTGACCTTGAGTTTGGAGTCACAAAGGTCGTTTTTTCTTGTGCTCAGCGAAAACTTGCCGGATAGCATTGCAAAAAGCACCCTCGATCCGGCAGAAAAGGAACGATTGATCGGTAAAAGCGAAAGTTGTCGCTTAATCGTGGCAGATTATATGGCTTTTTGTAGAAGTCAGTTGTACGAAAGCGAAAACACTTCCCGGTAAAATCAAAGATCCTTTACAGAATTGCGATCGGTGAGAATGTCCTTAAGCTCTTTCAGGAACTTATACTGCTGGGGCATGACCTTTTTGAAGGCCTCCTTCACCATAACATAACTTCCCGTTTCCAAGTCTTCCAGCTTTTCCCCAATGGACTTGGCATCTTCGTACAACATCGCTTTGAGCGAGGGAATCTCGTGCCAGTCGCCCTCAATCGCCCAGGCTTCGTCTTCCCTGCCACCTTCCTGGTGCACAGGATCCAGTTCGATCAACTTATCTTCATCGAAGAACTTAGTTCGTCCG
Source organism: Saprospiraceae bacterium (assembly GCA_030729925.1). Taxonomy (GTDB): domain Bacteria; phylum Bacteroidota; class Bacteroidia; order Chitinophagales; family Saprospiraceae; genus JALQTV01. The sequence goes on along the minus strand of JANQWK010000044.1, from coordinate 91,941 downwards.
GAAAGTTCTTCCCGCGACTCTGTGGGCAATTTCAACTCATCTTCTGCACCATTCAGCAAAAACACCTCCAGGCCTTTTTCGCGAAAGCGGTAGATGATCAGATGTATTTTTTTGGAGATATCCATGATGTACTTTACTTGCAAAAACAAATGTAAGGAATAACAGGGAATTTCCGGTATTGTTCAATTCCTGGTATCATTGTCGCGGTACAACTTCGCGGTTGACCAGCTCCAGGATAGACAAAGACAGCAAGAGTTGTTCTTCCTCTTTGTTGAGATCACCCTTGACCAGAGAAAAAGCCCGGGTACTCAGCAATTTTTCCGCTGCCACCTTGGGTGCGCGGGCTACCTGAGCCACCTCGCGATTGTGGACAAAAACAGGAAGATAAGCTTCCTGATCCCTGCCAATCCGAGCAATCATGCGGTTGTCTTTCGCGCTGTAGAGTGCCTCGTTGTTTTTGATCACCCCCACCAGCTGGTTGTCAATCACTACCCGCACCTCCCCATCTTTGATCCGAAAAGCAAATTCATGATGGGACGTGCGTGCATACATCACCGCATTCAATTTCTTGGACAGGTATCGTTTGTAGCTGTAGGCCAGGATAGGCTCGTGAAAAATGGTGGTATATACCCCTCTTGCCGTGCGGGTTTTACGCCTGGACAACTGGTGAATCTGGCTCAGCGAAAACAGCTCCAGTTCTTCTTTATGAATAGGAACCAAGTCTTTGACATAAGGATCCAATTCTTTTTTCATCCTGTCCAGATCATCCTGAACCTTTCGCTTGCCGGGATTGTGTCCGGACAAAAGGCTAAATACCAGGTACAAAATCCCCCCTGTTACGGCGATACTCAGAAAAGTCAGGATCAATACTGCGGCCATTTCTTTTTTTGCCAAAAATACAAAAAAATTGGCGGAAGCATTAACCCAGGTAAGACTTCAGTTGGTTGCGGTTGTACGATTTCCGGAGTCTGCGGATAGCTCTTTCCTTGATTTGCCGGACCCGCTCCCGGGTGAGGTTGTACTTTTCGCCAATTTCCTCCAGGTTGAGGGGCTGGTAACCGTTCAATCCGTAATATGCCGATAAGACTTCCACCTCCCGGGGTGCCAGGATGGACAGCCCCTGCTGGACTTCTGCTTTGAGGGATTCCTCCATCAGGAGTTCGTCCGGGTGCAGATTGGAATCGCCTGAAATCAGATCCAGCATGGTGAATTCATCTTCTTCCCCCCCTATCGGCGCATCCACGGAAACGTGCCGGATATTGCCTCGGAGCATATTGGCCACTTCTTTAGGAGTAATTTCAAGAAGATCAGCCAGTTCTTCATGAGAAGGATCGCGCTCGAACTCCTGCACAAAGGCCTGGAACGCCTCATTGATTTTGTTGTACGAACTCGATTTGTTGACCGGAAGGCGAACCATACGGGAGTATTCGACGATGGCCTGCAAGATAGACTGCCGGATCCACCATACTGCGTAGGAGATAAACTTAAAGCCTTTGGTTGCATCAAACCTTCTGGCAGCTTTCATCAGCCCTACGTTGCCTTCGTTGATGAGGTCGCTCAGTGAAAGTCCTTGATTTTGATACTGTTTGGCTACAGAAACCACAAACCGGAGGTTCGCGCGGATAAATTTTTCCAGGGCTTCTTCGTCACCCTCCCGGATCCGCTCAGCCAGGTTCGTTTCTTCCTCCGTAGTCAGCATAGGAATCTTACCGATTTCGCCCAGGTACTTGTCCAGGGCTATGCTTTCCCTGGCGGTGATTTTGTTGGTGATTTTTAACTGGCGCATCTTAAGCGAAAATTTGGTGTGTAATTCTCGCTTAAGATACGCCAATTTAATTGGATTATTATGATATCCAACAATAAATGCCGACCTGATCAGGGGCGAACATCATAAAATCGCCAGCTGGAAGTAAAATTTTTATCCGGCGCCTCGCCGGTGATGAGTGCCCTGACCATTTCAACCGGCATGCGGTTTTCCCGAAGGATGGCATCGTGAAATTCCTTGTGGGTCATTTTGCCAGTGTCCACCATTTCTTTTTTGAGGGCCTCAAATTGGAGTCCGCCGATCATGTAGGCGAGTTGGTATAAGGGACCATACCCTCCGGTAAAGGAACGCCGCACTTCGCCCTCTGCATTGGCCCGTTCGTGTCCTACCCGATCTACCAGGAAGTCAATGCATTGTTGAGGTGTCCATTCTCCCTGGTGGTATTTGAGCGAAAAAATGATGCGGGCACAGCGGTGCATGCGCCAAAACAGCATCCCGATTTTGTCTTCCGGGGTCTCGGGAAAACCCTGATCCCAGAGCAGACGCTCCCAGTACAAGGCCCAGCCTTCTCCCCAAAAGGGAGTACTAAAGTCGCGGTACGTTTTGTAACGCCGGCTCATAAAGGCTTGCAGACCGTGTCCGGGTATGAGTTCGTGCTGCACGGTTGCTCTGGAGAAGTGGGGATTATTGCCGCGCATGCTCATGAGTTTTTCTTCGTGGGTCATGGTAGAGGTAGGATAAGAAATGATGATCCGCTCGCCACCCAGAAAAAAAGGAGACACTTTTTGGCGTTCAGCCGACATCATGGACATGCGCCAGGTTTCCTCTGCCAACGGGGGGATGCTGAGCAGGTCACGGGCCTTGATGAAATCAATAGATTCGTTGTACAGGCGGTCAATTACAGCTGGTTGTTCGCCCGGGGCCACGTAGGTTTCTTTGACTGCCTCCAAGGCCCTGTGCCAATCGTCGCCAAAGCCCATTTCTCGCGAAGCCTTGAGCATTTCCTGGTCGCACCAGGCAAACTCCCGCTCGGCGATCGCGATCAGTTCGTCGGGCGTATAGGGAATCATCTCAAATGCCAGCTGCTTGCGGATTTCTGCATCGCCGATGGGCACGCCTACGATACCCGAGGCATCGCGTTTTTGGTTGCTCTGGACTTCTTGCTTGCTGTCGAGCAACTTCGCATAGGCATCCAGTGCTGCGGTCAGCTCCTCATAGGGCTTGGCCGTCCACCAGGTATAAGCGGGGTCGTAATCGTGGTAAAAAGCCTGCACCTCTGCCAGGGCATCCCTGATATCTTTGAGGTATTGCAGGGTAGGTCTTACTTGTGCAGCATTGATAGCGGGACCGTTTTCCACCTGAGCGCTAAGCTGGGCGATGCTTGTCTGAATGGCCGACATCCGCCGGGCGGTTTCCTGTGCATCGGGTTGCTGTCCCCTTCGCTTAACGGCAATCATCACTTCCAGTTCCGGTGCAAACGCGTACCACTCGCGGGCAGCAGCCATATCTTCGCGGAGCTGCTCCTGCAATCGGCGGTCTTCCTTCAAATTGCGCAAAAAAAGCTGGTAGTCCACTTGTTCGTCGAGGGACAGGCCGGCATAATCCAGTGTCTCCAGCTCCTGTTGATACGCCTCGGTCAGTGCCAGCATGCGCGCAATCGTCTCTTCGGCTCCCTCGACCGTATAAAAACGCCTCAGAATGGCCTCGTCCTCGTTGTACTGGATAATCCTATCTGGCAAAGGCTGGGCTCCTACCCGTAAGCAAACAAAAGCTCCCATCAGCAGGGAAAATACAATCCGATTTTTCATAAGCTGGAAAAATTTGAATGAGTAATTATTTTTTCCCGAATCCAATCCAGGGTGATGGTTTTAAAGTCGGGGAAGCAACCCAAGATATGAGGAAAATGGGAAAACTCCTCCTGCGTGTGGGTAGTAGTGATGACCACACAGGGGCTACCTGCTCGTAACGCCGTTTCGGCACCGGTGATGCTGTCTTCAAATACCACACATTGTTGTGCCCGCAGTCCAAGACCCGCAGCGGCTTTGTGAAAAACCTCCGGATCGGGTTTGCCGCGCTCCACCATGCCTGCGTGGATCACCTCCTGATAGTAGGGCCGCAATTGCAGGTGATCCAGCACAAAATCCACGTTTTCGGCGGGAGCCGCGGTACCTATAGCCATGGGGATTTTCGCGTGGGCCATTTGATCCAGCAGGACATCCAGTCCCTCTACCAGTCGCAATTCCGGCAAAAACACCTCCCTGTACACGGCTTCCTTTTCATGGGAAATCTGCTTGCGCGCTGCGGGGGAAAGCCTATCGCCAAACAAACGCTCCAGAATTTCTTCATTCACGCCGTGGATCTTTTCTTTTACCTCTTCCAGGCTCAACTCCAGACCCAAATCTGCCAATTTGCGCTGCCAGGCCCTATGATGTGTCATCATATTATCAACCATCGTACCATCCATGTCAAAAATAACTCCAAAGTTTTGCATATTTGATCGTTTAGTTTTTTGTGCTGATTTGGGTAGGATGCCCTCAAACCTTCGGTAAAATTATTTCCTTCTCACAATACTTCAGGCAAAAGCAGACATTTTTTACCTTTAAAGCAAAAGCTTTGTTGTATGATCCTAAAACCCAGTTATGATGTGGCAGATAAGGCCTACCTAGCGGTGGATTGCATCATTTTTGGTTTCGACCCCAACCTGGAGGAATTGCAGATCTTGCTGATCAAAAGAAACTTCGAACCCATGAAAGGACATTGGTCGCTCATGGGGGGATTTTTGCACAAAAACGAACACCTCGATCAGGCAGCCGAGCGGGTTCTGTTTCAACTCACGGGACTACATCATATCTATATGGAACAGTTCAGCGTGTTTAGCGATCCGCTCCGGGATCCGGCCGACCGAACCGTTTCAGTTACCTATTATGCCCTGATTAATGTATCTGACCACGGCAGTGCCATCACAGACAAGCATGATGCCTGCTGGTTCAATTTGTCGGAGTTGCCCGAACTCATCTTCGACCACCGCGAAATGGTACAGCAGGCGATGCGCAGGCTACAGTACAAGACCTCAATACAACCTATTGGTTTTGAGTTACTTCCTGACAAATTTACCATGCGCCACCTGCAAAAACTATACGAGGCGATTTTGTGTCGCCCCCTGGACAAACGCAACTTTACCAAAAAAATCCATACCCTTGACATCCTCGTGCGCTTGGAAGAGAAGGACATGGAGTCCTCCCGAAAAGGCTCGTTTTTGTACAAATTTGACCAGGAAAAATACCTGAGCAAGGTATCCGAAGGGTTTGTTTTTCGGATTTAAAGCAAGGCTGGCGCCTCCTTCGGAAAAAATTTCAAAAAGGCAGACCTGAAAGGTTACTTTTCAGCAGTTCGGGGAATTAATAAGGGTAATCAGGTGGAAGGCACCTTAAGGTGGCTTC